>JALHNT010000027.1 GCA_022843385.1 Anaerolineae bacterium
ACGCCTGGGCGAACCTAAAGAAGAAAATCAAAAAAGCCAGCAAAACCTGCCCCGACATCATTCACAATATCAATCAGCAAATCAACAATATGCGTAATTCTAAATCCGTTTAACTATAGGCTCATGACACCCACCAATCATGCCTTAACCATCCACATCATCCCCAATGCACACCTTGACCCGGTATGGCTCTGGGATTGGCGCGATGGCTATACCGAAGCGATCACCACCACACGCACCATCCTTGATCTGATGGATGAATACCCAGAGCTGACTTTCATCCGGGGTGAAGCCTTCCATTATCGCTACATCGAGCAGACCGATCCGGCCACCTTTGATCGCCTCAAAGCACGAATTGCAGAGGGGCGGTGGGATGTAGTGGGTGGCATGATGCTCCAAAGCGATATGAACATGCCCCATACCGAGACCTTTGCGCGGCAGATCACTTATGCCCAGCGATACTTTCAAGCGCAATTTGGTCGTACTGCGCGGGTGGGCTGGTCAGCGGATTGTTTCGGACATGCTGCTGGTATGGTCGATATTCTGGCAGCGGGTGGCATGGAATATTACGCCTACACACGCCCGAAGAGTATTCCACTCGCCAGCACCTTCTGGTGGGAGTCGGCTTCCGGCGCACGACTGTTGACGCATCATCCCTCGGTCGGGTGGTATGGCGCGGAGCGGGATGAAATGCCGCGACGGCTGGATGATCTGCTGGTTTATGCCGAGAGCGTACCTTTCCGCAATATCTTGTGTTTCGCCGGGCTGGGCAATCATGGTGGGCATCCCTCGCGCCGGATGATTGCCGACATTCGAACCTGGGCGGATGCACATCCCGACGTGCGAGTCGAGTATTCGGGACTGACGCGCTATTTCGATACGCTGCGCGCCGAACTCGCTACCCTCCCGGCTGATGCGATTCCCAGTTATCGTGGCGAACTCAATCCATCACCGCGCGGGGTGTATGCGCTGGGGGCGCGTTTCAAGTTTGCCTATCGCCATGCGGAAGCCGGGCTGCTCCGTGCCGATCGCATGGCTTCTCTCGTCGCTGCGACCGGGATTATGCAGCACTCACCCAATACATTGCGCGAAGCCTGGGAAGCCGTGTTGTACAACACCTTTCATGACATCCTACCCGGTTCGAGCATTGAACGCGCCATGAACGAACAGCTTGAGTGGTTGAGTCTGACGCCGCACACCGCGCGCCTGACCGAACAGCGCCTCGTCAATGCACTCAGCGCCCACATCGACACCCAGGTGCGCCCGCCGCAGGTGGATATGCCTTCCGGCGTGCCATTCCTGCTCTTTAATCCGCACCCTTGGGCCTTTGACGGTCTGGTTGAACTGGAAACCAATCTGGATTATCGACCCGTCTGGAAGTATCTGAACCGCAGCGACGACATGCCCGTCATTGTGCGCGGGGATGGGCTGGCACCGCTACCGCTGCAAAAGATCGAGGCAGAACACCTGTATTGGCCGGAGTGCAATATCCGCACTCGCGTCCTTGTCCCGGTACAGATTCCCGCCTGCGGCTGGCAGGTGGTCGAGTATGCCTATGAAGAAGGCGCATCTACCATTCCAGTCACTCAGCCGACTCAAGGCGACCCGGATGGACGGCGGATCGAGAACGACCTGTGGCAAGTAGAGGCGATAGAAGGCAGCGCGGGTGTGCGCCTGTGGCGAAATGGCATATCGGTCTTTGGCGACGCCGGGCTATCGGTCATCACGGTCGAAGATCCCTGGGGCTGTTGGGGTGACTTTCATGAGTCAGAAGAGGCGGCGAACCTGGTCACGGTACGGCACCACTGGCGCATCACCCGCAGCGAAGTGGTGGAGAGTGGTCCGCTGCGTTCGACACTTTGTGTGCGGATGGAGGGTGGAAATTCACGCATGGATTTGCGCTTCTCGCTCGCCAGTGGAAGGGAAGCGGTGGATGTCAGCGTTCGTGTTTTGTGGGATGAGCGGTCGGCACAGTTGAAGCTGGTTTTGCCAGGAGCCTTTCGCGCGGCGACCTATCGCATCCCGGCGGGCGAAATCACACGCGGCGCAGCCGGTGATGTGGTCGGTGGTCAGTGGGTGAAGCTGGACGCAGACGCGGGTGGGCTTGGGTTTGCCAGCGATGCGCTCTATGGCTTTAACCTGACACCCGAAGGGGATTTCCAGGCCGCCATCGCCCGTGCGACGCGCTACTCGGCGGATAAGCCCTCTACTGCCGACCAACACCCCTGGCGACCTGTATTCGATCAGGGCGTACTTTCGTTCCGTTTCCTGTTGACGGGCAATATTGACCGGCTGGTACACCTGGCTGCCGAACTGGAGCAACCGCCATTGGTCGCCCCGGTGACGCCTCGCGCAGGCACATGGGAACGACGCGGCGGCTTGTGCAGCCTGTCTTCAGACTCGCTGCAACTGCTGGCGATCAAGCCGGCTGAAGATGGAAATGGCTGGATAGTACGGCTACAAAAGGCAGCGATGCCCACAGGTCAACCGGATCAGTCAAATTTTCAGTGGATGGGGACAGGGGTCGATCTTCCCAGCCTGCCACCCAATCCGCTTGTCTCCATGCGGTTGACACGCCAATCGGACGGCACCTGGATGGCGCAAGCGTGCGACTTGCTGGAAAATCCGCTGCCTTGAGATAGGGCAGAGTGAGGACAGCAAATCAACCCGTGTCCTCACCCTGTTTCTACGGATTGAGAATGACACTTGCCTCAAAAAGCGGCTGGTCTGCCCACGCGACCACTGCATCGCTCGGCTGTGTCCAGGGAACCGGCACGAGCTGGTCACCGCGCGACTCCAGCCACTCGGACCAATCGGCCACGCTTTTGCCATACTGCTCGCCGGTAATGCTCTTCAACTCTGTATGGGCATGCTCTGCCAGCAGCGCCCGTGAGTCATTGAGATAGTTGATGAGTACCACGAAGCCTTCCGGGCTGCCGCAGCGGGCCAGCGCCCGTGCGATCACGATCTCCAGATACGCCTGTCGTTCCTGCACATAATCGGCCTGGAAGCCATCATAGCTGTATTTGTTGTGGAAGGGCTGGTAGTTGAGCAATCGTCGCAGGAGTGGGATCAGCTCCGGCGTGGCAAGCCGTTCTGCGCCGAAGCAGACGGCATCGACATAGTAGAAAATGCCTTTCAAGCCATCGAGGAAATCTTCCTCGGTGACGGATGCCAGCGCATCGACCACCCCTGCCCATACCGGCAGCGCCTGGGGCGTCCTCAGCAAGCCGAGTGTGTAGAGCAGGTACACCACATCAGGCATGGCGTTCTGATCGGGTGGCAGATTGACATGGCGAATCTGGTTATCCCGTTTCGGCAGTGTGCCTTGATCGATATAGGCCTGCACCGCCGTCACAATCTCCGCTGCCCCTTTATCCGAACCCATCAGCGCCAGCGCCCGTGCGAGGTTGATTCGTGCGTTGCCAGTCGCTCTCTCAAAGGCTACCTCGGTCGCGGCGAGTGCGAGTGCTCCGCTGCAACACAGTTCAACGATGGGAACAAGTCCTGTATACACCTCATCCAGTTCCATGTCGGAATAGGCATGAAGTGGCTTGTCATCGGCAACGAAGGCAATCCAGTGCTGAATCTCCTCTGGCGTGTAGTCGCGTGGGGCTAGGTGGCGGTCGATGATCGAGGGTGGCAGCAGCCCTTCGATGATGAGCCGCTCCTGCAACACACGGAGCGTAATCTGCCGGGGGGCCACACCCTCACGTACTGCCTGGACAGCCGCCAGCGCAGCCGTGCCACCCAGGTTTTCCAGGTCAGGCTGCATCCGCACCGCTGGCAGCGCATCATGATCTGCCGAGATGGCTTTGCCGACGATCAGGATGTTTTCCAGATTGTGCGGCAGTAGCGCCCGATAGGGGATTTCGATCTCCAGATTGGGTGGGATCAGCCCGACCCGCAGCCAATCGGAACTGGTCTGCCCTTTGATGTCATGATTGCTGAAGGCAATGCCGATCACATCCGGGTAGGCGCGCTTCCGCAGTTGATCGGTTAGCGTTAGGCCAATCTCACCTTTGATATGGCGGCTTTCGCGCGTTGCCACATAAATGCCATGATCGTGCATCTCGGCTTTGCCGCCGCGCCGACGACCCGCCAGGATCGCCCGTGTATAATCTTCGATGTTGCCGACATCGACCGAACTGGTGAAATTATTGCGCGTCAAACCGGGTCGGGTGAACTGCGCCAGCGAGTACCACATCACCGCATGGTCGCGGGTGCTGCCATAGACGAACTCCGCGCCTGCAAAGGCTGCCACATCGCCATCGCCGGTGGCATCAATCAGGGTCCGGGCAAGGATGGCGACAGGGCCATAAGGGGTGGCGGCGATGATACCCCGTACCGAGTCTCCCTCCGTTATGACGCCGATCACTGAGGTATTGAGCAGCATCTCTACGCCGCTGCTTTCCGCCTGATGCAGGAGCGCGTAGGACTTGGCTTCGATGTTCCAGCGCAGCAGTGCGCCTTTTGGTTCCGGTTGATGCAGATAGCGGTGCATTTCCGCTACCCATTCAACCACACGCCCGGAGAAGGCGATGCGTCGTCCGAACCAGTAACTTTGAACACCGCCGAACGTCCCGGTGCCGCCCAGACCGGGATTCATCTCGACCAGGACCGTACCTGCGCCCTCCTGCGCGGCTGCAATCGCCGCCGAGGCACCGCTTGTCCCCCCGCCGACGACCAGCACATCAACTTCGCGCATGACCATGACCGGGGGATTGGCTACTGGATGGCGGGTGTAGTGGCGTCCGCGCTGGGGAGCGGCGGGTTCGCGCACGACGAACTGGGTCAGCACATCCTGTTCCGCCGGGGTGGTGTGTGGCGTGTCATGACTCCGTGCGCCAGCCGTTCCGGTTGTAGAGAACCCAGCGATGGCATGACCGAGCTTGTCGCCCAGATCAGCCACGTGAATTGGGTCACCACCGGGCAGATACCACACGCCCGGCAGTGATCGAGCGAATTGGCTCGCCGTCCAACGCTGCCCGTTGTGGTCAGCAAATTCGGCTGTTGCACCGTGCGCCCAGTCCGTGCGCGTTGCAGAGGGGCGAAGCAGAGGCGTCGCAGGGAAGATTTCGTAGGAACTCCCCGTGAGTGATGCGGAACTAAACGCCGACACCTGTGCCATGAGCAGAGACGCAAGCTGCATCGCGCTGCGGCGGGCGTCGATTTCACGCTGCGTCGCCGCAAAAGCGGAAAGCTCCCCTGCCGGGAGTTCGAGCAGTGCCTCTACCCACACCTGACGATCCCGGTAGCCGGGATGCATGATGAACGAATGCCCCTCGATCTCATGCGGTGTATAGAAGGCATATTCATTCTCCAGGACGTGCGATACACTGTCAAACTCCAGCGTGCGCGTCGCTCGAATAACCCCACTGGTTGCCTCGACTGGCTCAAGAGACAGACGCGCCGCGATCAACTGCGGTGTGGCATCGATGAGGGTGCGGCAAGTGATGATCTGTCGCCCCGACTTGTTGCCGACGATCACACCGGCGATATGACCTTCCGGCGCGTGCAGCCCAACGACGTGGCTGGCATAAATCAGTTTGACACCCGCGTTGAGCAGCACATCTTCGAGATGCAGCTTGAAGGAATCCATATGCAGCGGGACTTCCGGTTTATCGCCGAGGCGTCCACTTGCCTGAAGACACCCGGCGAGCAGGGGCGGCAGGTCAACGCGATTAGGCAGCCAAGGACGGAGCGTGGTGGCGATCTCATAACCCAGGTAGGTGCGCGACTCGATCAGCGAAACGCTCTGCCCGGATTTCCGCAGCGCCAGGGCAGCAGCAACCGCTCCCAGTCCCCCGCCTATCACAACCCCATCGGTCTGGAGTAGCTCAGGAAGATCGGATTGGTTGAAGACTATTTTCATGATCAGGACTCGCCTTGTTCATCTTGAACAAATTGCTTGACAAACGTTTGAAAGCACTATAGTCTCAAGTGTAGCGCATTAGCTAATGCGTATCAATAAACTCATCAGCGAGGCGCATAGCATCTTTCTTTATACTGAAAGGATTAATTTTGATGACTAAGTTAATTCATATGTCACAGCATAAGCCAGGGAACCTCAGTCGGCGGGATTTTCTAAAACTGGGTGGCGCTGCTGGGTTAGCGCTTGTTGCCACACCCCATGGACTTCGTCGTGCCTTCGCCCAGAACGCGATGACGATCAACATGTGGGGATGGTGGGACATCCGCATGGACATCTACCGTGAGGCCGCAACTGGCTTCATGGAACAAAACCCGGGGCTGGAAATCATTGTTGAAGATGTTGCCGAAATTCAAGAGAAACTGAATGCCTCATTAGCGGCAGGGACAAACCCCACCCTGCTCAAACAGGACAGCGACTATTACGTCAGTATGCGCGAGGCCGGTCAGCTCATTGAATATCCGCAGGAATTGTTCCCCGACGAGTGGTTCGCCGAGTTCTACCCGAACTTCAACCTGGCCGGCTATGGTCGTTTTGTCGTGCCAAGCGGTTCAACACCGTTTGTGTTGATGTACAACAAGACATTGTTTGCAGAAGCAGGGTTGGACCCAGAAGCACCGCCCAAGACGTGGGACGAGATGATTGAAGCGGCGCTGGTTCTGACCAAGCGCGACAGTGTAGGCACGATCACCCAGGCGGGGATCACCAACTTCGACATCATTTCGCACATCTACCAGCAGGGTGCGGACATGATCCGCCGCGTGGATGGACAAAACGTCTCTAATTTCAACTCACCGGAAGTCACCCGCGCCTTCCAGTTCTATGCCGATCAGCTCTTCACGCATCAGGTCAACGACCCCTTCATCGTCGGCGACGAAGCAGTTATCGCGGCGTATGGCAGCGGTGCAGCGGCCATGCTGGCGGCACCATCGTGGATGCTGGGCGAAATCCAGGGCAACTACCCAGATGTTTTCGCCGTGACTGGTGTGGCCGAACCGCCAACCCCGACAGGCAGCGCTGCTCCCGTTTACGGGCGCAACGAGCCGGTACTCGACTTCTCGGTGGTCGCGGGCAACCCGGACCAGTACGAGACTGCGTTCCGCTTCCTGAAGTACATGTACGAGGAACGCATTGATGTGGTGTATCGCCTGGTCGAACTGATGGGCCTGGCACCGGACAATGCCAGAGTGCTGGAACTGCCGGAAGTGCAGGAGAACCCGGTGCTGCAAAAGACGGCAGCGATTGCCTCACTCTCATATGACCCGTTCCAAAGCTCGCAAGATCTGCTGACTGTGCTACGCAACACGCGCGACCGCATCATCAATGGCGAGTCGGTCGAGGCCGCAGTTCAGACGGGAAATGAGGAACTCACCGCTGTAATCGACTCGGGACTGCTGCAATTTTATACACCCCTGTACGAACGTTTCCCTGTAGAATAGCGCAACGAGCGAATAGTTTGTGACAGGTCTGCCTCTGACCTACCAGGTCAGGGGCAGCATTAAAAATGCAAGTTCTTGAGAGGAAAATTCCTTTTATGGCAACTGGAATTCAGCCCGTCAGACAGTCTCGAGCGATGAATGGACAGTATCGCGCAGAACGGCGCTTCATACTGCTGGCAGTCATCCCGGCACTCTTATTTTTCCTCGTCTTCCAGGTCTATCCGGTGGTGCAAGCCTTCTACATGAGTCTCCATGATTGGCAGCTCATGCGTGAGCAGCAGCCCTTTGTCGGTCTGGCAAACTATCAGACGGTTCTATCCGACCCCGTCTTTCAGCGTGCTATTGTCAACACGCTGATCTTCGCCTTTGCCACCAGCATTGGCTCTACCGTTCTCGGCCTGGAGGTCGCCTTTCTCATGCAGCCGATCAACTTCGGCAGCTCCATTTTGCGTCTGTTATATTTTCTGCCTACCATCACCGTGGGTATTGGGGTGTTCGTGGTGTGGCGCTGGTTGTACCATCCGCGCTCCGGCTTGTTCAATCAAGCCCTGCTCGCGTTCGGCATCGCGCCTGTCAACTGGCTCGGTTCCCCCAACACTGCCCTCTTGAGTATCATCATCATGTCGATCTGGGGCGGGCTTGGTTTTTCCGCTCTGATCCTGCTTTCCGGGATCAAGAACATTCCCGGCGATTATTACGAAGCGGCACGGGTGGATGGCGCATCGGCGTGGCAGATGAACCTGCGCATAACCATCCCGCTGATCAATCCCATCATCACCTTCGTTTTCATCACCTCCTTGATCGGCGCGTTTAACGTGTTCAGTTCCGTCTACATCCTGACAGGTGGCACCGGCGGCCCGCTGGACTCGACGCAGGTGATCGTGCTGCAAATCTATCAGAATGCCTTTCAGCGGTTGTGGATGGGGATTGCCAGCGCGATGGCGTTCATCCTGTTCCTGATCGTGTTTGGTGTAACACTCCTGCAACTACGGCTCCGTCGTTCAGCGGATGCGTGGGTGACATGACGCCACGCGGATGTTGAACTCCAGATATGTTATGGTTATCAGGATAATGGTTGATTATGAGTGCAAGAATTGAAACCAACCCTGCCACCCGCCCGACCAACGAACAGCTAAGGCGCAATCCATTATCAAACGCGCTCACAGCGCTACGCAAAGCCCATCTGTTCAATTAC
Source organism: Anaerolineae bacterium (assembly GCA_022843385.1). GTDB lineage: Bacteria > Chloroflexota > Anaerolineae > Aggregatilineales > Phototrophicaceae > CFX2. Next base: position 8,567 of record JALHNT010000027.1, read on the forward strand.
ATCGTACTCATCATCGGCGCGATTGCCATGGTTTTTCCCTTCCTCTGGATGGTCAGCACCTCCTTCAAACCCGCACCGGAGACGGTGGCTTTTCCGCCCAGTATCATCCCACAGAACCCGACCCTGGATAACTACATCAGCGTGTTTGAACGCGCGGACATCGGGCGGTTGTATCTCAATACCGCCGGTCTCACCTTCGTGCGCCTAGTGCTGACGCTGTACAGCAGTCTGCTGTTGGGGTACGTCTTTGCAAAATTCTCATTTCCTGGGCGGGACATCCTCTTCATGCTCATTCTGGGGACGATGATCATCCCGTTTGAGGTCTACATGATCCCACTGTACGTGATGATGGTGGACTGGGGACTGGGCAACAACTACCTCGCCATCATCCTGCCTTCAGTGTTCAGCGCCTACTGTATCTTCATGGTGCGCCAGTTCATGTTTTCAATCCCGACCGAATTGCTCGACGCGGCGCGCATCGACGGCGCAGGCGAGTTCCTGATCTTCCATCGCATCATCATCCCGCTGGCGCGCCCGGTCGCTATCACCTTGGGAGCGTTCCTGTTCATGTGGCATTGGAATGATTTCCTATGGCCGCTGATCGTGCTGACCGAGAGTAGCAAGTACGTCTTCCCGGTGGGTCTGGCGACCTTCGTCGGCGAAAATCAGAGCCAATTTGGGATCATCACCGCCGGATCAACCCTATCAACACTGCCCATCATCATTGTGTTTTTACTGCTCCAACGGCATATAATTGGCGGCATTGCCCTGAGTGGAATGAAGGGATGATGTAAAGCACAATGCCGAAGGCGAAACGTCCTACACAAGCCGATGTCGCGCGCCTGGCGGGTGTATCACAAACGACGGTGTCGATGGTCTTGAATCAGCGCGATGGTGGAGCAATCCTGCTGTCTCAAGGCACGATTGATAAGGTTTACAGCGCGATGGAATCGCTGGGCTATGCGCCCGATCCAGTCGCGCAGATGCTTGCCGCAGGGCAAAATCAACTGCTGGCGCTGTTCAGCTATGATGACGATGCTAATTATGGGCATGAGGGCTTTTACCTCAATATTCTGGCAGGTATCGAGATGGCTGCCAATCAGCACGATTACAATATCCTGCTGATGACTGCGCACGGCTCGGCGACGGAACGGAAAATCTTCCGGCGCGGCGTCAACACGCTGGCGCTGGCGGCGGGGGCCATCCTGCTCGGCACATTTCCCGATTATGATGAGCTGCGTCGTCTGGTCGCGCTCGATTACCCCTTTGTTTTCGTTGGGCGGCGCCACCTGCCGGGTAGCGAACTCAATTGGGTAGTGAGCGATTACACCAGCGCCAGCATCCAGGCAACGCAGCATCTGATCGATCTGAACCATCGCCAGTTAGGCTACTTGACCATGCATGACCGGCTACGTACCATTGCCACCGAAGAACGTGTGGCGGCGTGCCGTTCAGTCGTCAACAGCGTGGACAATGCAAACCTCATCCTGATTGAAATCGACGCAGTGACCTCTTCAGAGCAACTTGCACAGGTTTTACAGGAGCATCACATCTCAGCCCTGATTTGTGACGATGGTACGTATTTTAATCAGGCGATGAAGCTGCTGATGCCGCTGCCAATTCACATTCCACAAGACCTGTCAATTCTGTCACTCGGCGATACGAATACCTCATTCGCGACAACGACCCCGGTCACGCATGTTCGGTTGCTTCATCGAAGAGTCGGCGAAAAAGCGGGAGAAGTCCTCCTGGATTTGCTGGCAGGGCGTGTCGAAGCACCGCAGCAAGTCCTCGTACCGTGTGAATTCATCGTCGGCGATACGACTGCCTTGTATCAACCTGACCAGATCGTGAAATGGACGTGATCCTATGGCTGTGTCCCAGATCCAGATTGCCGCTTGCCGAAACGAGGTTTTGAATCGCATCTCAATTCAATTTATCAAACCTCAATAACCCGCAGTGTCTGTGACCCGCTAAGTTCGTCAAATTCGTCAAAGTCACAACTGCCTTTTGTGAACATTTCCCTCAATCAGTCGTCAGTCGATAATCGTCAGCAAAAGACCAACACCCAGGATACAGAGAACACAGAGCGAAAACCGAGTCTTTCACATTCAATGCTCCACTGTTGATTCACAAGATTCGTCAGATTCGTCAGATTCGCATCAGTCCTTTTTTCGATTCGTGAATCAGTCAGCCTAAGAAATTACGAAGAAGATTTCACCACAGAGACACAGAGACACAGAGAGTAAGTAGAGATGTTTGTGCTGCTGATTGACGCTACCCCGCTTTGCTGCTGATTTTGCTGATTGAGACCATCCGCTAACGACTATCGACTAGAGACTGTTGGTGCAACTCCGGTTTTGTGTCGTCGTCGTCGTCGTCGGACAGACACAAGACAAAGACAGAAAGACCAACACAGAGGACACGGAGGACACAGAGCGAATACGGAGCAAATCTGCACAAAAGTCGTCAAAGTCGTCAAAGTCGTCAAAGTCAAACGTGCATTTTGTGAACATTTCCCTCAATCCTGATTCAGAACCATCGAGACGAACGATTGCGCGGGTAGGTTGGCGAACCACTCCTACGTGAAGCATACGCCCATTCGTGCTGTTAAGGGTGAACTTTTGGTAAACTTTTTGGTACGAGATAAGCCGAGTCGGCGTTAACCCTTTTGCGGGAGCGCGGAGGTTAAGGCTGTCAGTGCGGGGTTAGAGAACGGTTGGGAAAAATCGAGGTTGAGGGAGCGCGATTCGACACAAACGAATCGCACCGGGAAGGCGAACAAACTCACGCCCCGTCGCCACCCAACCGCCCCTCGGCTTTGGCGATCCATTTCAACATCAAGTCGGCATCGTCAATCATTCCTATTTGACGGAAGTATTTTTCAGCTTCGCGCCTGAAAGCAATGGCCTTGGGTAATTCGCCCAGGTCTTTATGGACAAGACCAAGATTAGCTTGCGTCATGGCATAATCCAGCGGAGTACCCTCCGGCGTGTAAAAGCGAAGTGCCTGCTGGTAGGCGTTGATGGCGCGATTCAGATTCCCTACCCGATCTTCGACTTCGGCCAGCTTGTGGTAGGCTCCCCCTAAATTGTTCTGTGTCAGGGCATAACCTAACGGGGATGTTTCAGACGTGAAGAAATTGAGTGCCTGCTGGTAGGCGTTGATGGCGCGCTGAAGGTTCTCCGCCCGGTCTTCGATTTCGGATAGATCGCTGTAGGCAAGCCCCAGGTTGTTCTGTGTCCCAGCGTGGTCCAGTCGATCGGTCTCCGGCGTCCAGAAACGCAACACCACTTGAAAGGCGTTGATAGCGCGCTTGAGATTCTTCCCCTGGTCTTCATTCAGTGCTAGACCGAGGTAGACAAGCCCCAGGTTGTTCTGCGTTATGGCATAATCCGCCGGCGTGGCTTCCGGCGTGTAGAAGCGGAGGGCTTGCTGGTAGGCGTTGATGGCGCGATTGAGATTTCCTACCCGATCTTCGACTTCGGCCAGATCACGATAGGTATTGCCCAGGCTGTTCTGCGTTATGGCATAATCCAGCGGAACCGTCCCCGGCGTGCGGTAGATGAGAGCCTGTTGGTAGACGTTGATGGAGCGATGGAGGTTCTCTGCTCGGTCTTCGATCTGTGCTAAATTGCGATAGGCATTGCCCAGGTTAGTCTGTGTCATGGCATAAGCCTGTGGGAAGGTCTGCGGCGTGAAGAAGCGAAGTGCCTGTTGGTAGGCGTTGATGGAGTGCTGGAGGTTCTTTGCCCGGTCTTCGATTTCGGCCAGATCTCGATAGGCATTGCCCAGGTTGTTCTGCGTTCTCGCATAATCCAACGGAACTGCCCCCGGTGTACGGTAGATGAGAGCCTGTTGGTAGGCATTAATGGCGCGATGAAGGTTTTTTGCTCGATCTTCGTATTCAGATAGGGCGCGGTAGGTAATCCCCAAAGTGGTCTGTGTCCGGGCATAGTCCAAAGGAGCTTCCTTCGGTGTGTGGAGGCGAAGCGCCTGTTTGTGAGCGGCGATATCGCGCAGCAAGCTGTCGGCCTCTTCGGTCAGCCGCAGCGTCGAAGCCGTCGGGTTGGTCGGGTCAGGCGCGGCTTTGCCCAATATCACATTGATGAGTTTGTTCAGGTTGCCGTCGAAGTCGGCGCTCAGGTCGGCGTGTTGAATCTGGTCAATCCGCAGCGGCACTTTGTCATCCGGTGTGGCCGCGATCAGGGCAACATACAACGGTTTCGTGAGCTTCAGCACGCGACTCCACTCGGCCTGACAATACTTCGATTCGGCGGAATGGGGCGAGAGGATGAACAACCCAACATCGCACTGGTTGACGGCCTGGTGAATGGCATCTTCCCAGCGGTCGCCATAGCTGATGCCGTTGAAGTGATCGACCCACACCTCCAGTCCGGCGGCGGTCAGGGCGTGGGCGATGGACGTGACCTTATCATCATCGAGGGTGGCGTGGCTGATGAAGACGGTGGGCATGATCCGGCTGTGTCTCCCGGCGCTACGACGGTCGTATGCCTCAAGATTAACACAGATTGGCGCGGCCTGCCGGATGGATGACGGTAGGATTATGCTATAATGTCCAGTGTCCACTGGTGCAAAAGGGTGTGATGACCATGGCGATTCCCTTACAAACCGGCAATGAATGCCTCCCGCTATGAACTCCGATATTGAACATCCGGTGCTGGGGATGATGCGCTATGATCCGCGCTTTAGTGATTGGAATGGCATCTTGCTGGACGATGGGAAAACTGCAATCCTGTCGGTCTCCGCGCTTGATGAGGCCAGCGCCCGGCAACTGCTCGATCAGATTGCGGCGCAGCTACCGTTGATCCCCGACCGTATCCGCGCAGCCAAGCACTATGCTGCCAGCCAACTGCTGACACTCAAGAATGAATCGTGGCCGGATATTGATGATGACACACCGCTCTCGCCCCAGCAGTTCGTGGATCGGCTGACGCTGGACAGTCTGTCGTTTCAGGACGATTTCAGCCAGACGCTGACCTTTGCCGATGGCGATCTCTTCTACGGTCATGTGGTGCAGGTCTCGCTAGAAACCGATGGTCAGTTCAGCCGCGCTGTCATCGCCGGCTGATGCCGTGTTCCCTGCAGCGTCAGCCTTTGCCCTGGCAACACTCATGACACCGGTTAGGGTGTGTTGGGCATGTTACCGCCCTTAGCCCATTCTATGTATGTGACCAGGAGCAGGGGTGCCGTCGTGAAGCACCTCTCTCTCCAGGAGCAGCTATGAGTGGCGCAGTCGAACGAGTGTGGCGGGATAGCCCTGCAATTTGCCCATCATACCACCACATCCACCTGGACGCCGGCGTCGCTGAAGCGCTGTGCCATGACTGATGGGGCGCTGCTGTCGGTCAGGATGCGCGTCACCTGTTCGGCATTGGCGTAGGTATAGGGTGCCACCACGCCCCACTTGCTGCCGTCAGCCACCACCACTGTTTCCTGACACTGCTGCATCATGGCGCGTTTCATCTCGGCTTCTTCCTCATTCAGCTCGGTGATACCGGCCTCCAGCGAGATGCCGCGCGCACCGAAGAAGCCCAGGTTGAGGTTGATGTCCGGCAGTGTATCCGGGCGTCCTACCAGCGAGACCGAGTCGCGCCGCAGCCTTCCGCCGGGCAGCAGCACCTGAATGCGTGGCACATCGAGGAACTGCTGGGCGATCATCAGACTGTTGGTGAGGATGGTCAGGCGGTCAAAGCGTTTCAGATGACCGGTTAGGGCAAAGGTGGTGGTGCTGGCATCGATGGCGACGCCGTAGCCGTCGCGCACTAGGGCGGCGGCCGCTCGACCAATGGCATCTTTCTCGGCTTTGAATTTGCGGTTGCGCGTATCGAAGGAGAGTTCGGCGGCCAGCGTCGGCGCACTGCGCAGCATGGCTCCGCCATAGGTGCGTTCCAGAATGCCATCATCCTCCAGCGCCCGTAAATCCTGACGGATGGTGACTTCGCTCACACCCAGTTTTTCGCTCAGTTCCTTGACAAAGACCCGACCTTCCCGCTTCAGATGATCCAGAATAAGCTGGCGACGTTCCTGTAAAAACATATTTTGGTCATTTCTTCCCTCGACCATCCCGCGCCATTCAGTTGACGACGCTTTCGGCGAGGGCTACACTGAAAGCGAATGAAAACAATCGTTATTCTACAAACATTTTGCCGAAAGGAAAACATCATGACCTACACCGACGATTATAAGCGGCTGGCCGAAAAACTCACAACGAAGGGTATTTCGGTGGATGATGTCAAAGCCAAACTGAAAGCCCAGCACATCGAAACCCCGTCGTGGGGCTATGGCAACGGCGGGACGCGCTTCAAGGTCTTCGCCTGGCAGGGAGCAGCCCGCAACATCTGGGACAAGATCGAGGATGCGGCCTACATCCACAAACTGACCGGCATCGCCCCTTCGATGGCGATCCATATCCCCTGGGACAAAGTCGATGATTATGCCGCGCTGGGGCAGAAGGCCAAAGCCGCCGGCATCAGCATCGGCGCGGTCAACCCGAACTTCTTCCAGGATGACCAATACAAACTCGGCAGTCTGACCAATCCCTCGGCGACGGTGCGTGAAGAGGCGCTGGCGCATATGCTGGAATGTGTCGAGGTCATGTCCAAAGTCGGCAGCGATTTGTTGAGTCTGTGGTTTGCGGACGGCACTAACTACGCCGGTCAGGACAGCATCCCGCGGCGCAAGCGCGATCTGGAAGCCGGGCTGATCGAAACCCACAAGCATCTGCCCCCCGGCAGCCGGATGCTGATTGAGTACAAGTTCTTCGAGCCGGCCTTCTATCACACCGATCTGGCCGACTGGGGCATGGCGTATGCGATGGCGCTCAAATGTGGGCCACAGGCGCAGGTGCTGGTGGATACCGGTCATCATGCCCAGGGGACGAACATCGCCCACATCGTCTCGTTCCTGCTCGATGAGGGGCGGCTGGGCGGCTTCCATTTCAATGCCCGGCGTTACGCCGATGACGATCTGATTGTCGGCACTAATAACCCGTTTGAGTTGTTCGAGATTTACTGTGAGCTGGTGCAGGCTGGCGAGGGGGCGAAGGATGTGGCCTATATGATCGACCAGAGCCACAACATCGAACCCAAGCTCGAAGCGATGCTGGTCAGCGTGGTGAATTGTCAGGTGGCCTATGCCAAATCCCTGATTGTTGATATGACCAAGCTGCGGCAGATGCAGGCGGCGGGGGATGTGCTGGGGGCGCAGCAGGTCTACGTCGATGCCTATGAGACCGATGTCCGTCCACTGCTGATGCAGGTGCGCGAGGAGATGGGCGTGCCGGTTGACCCGATGGCCTTCTATCGCGGCGATGGTTATGCTAAAAAGGTGGCTGAGGCACGCGGCATCAACCTCTCGGCCGGCAGCGCGATTCAATAGGGCCGAAGCCTGTCTGCGCCAGCCGGATAAGGCTGCTGGGCGATTTGTCCAACGTGCTCATGGAAAACCATTTCGAAGTGAGCTGCTCTTCTGTACGGGCGTAACATGTTACGCTCGTACAATCCTCTCGTTTTGTTTTCGACGGTGGGTAGCTGAGGGGAAAAGCCTTAGCTACCATTTTGTCTGGAAGCCTGCTGATGAGGCTTGAAGTACTACGCGGGAAGTTAGGAGAATTCGCGCTTGAGTGCCTCATCGCGATAGAAGAAATAGACCAGATAGGCGCTGACCAGCACCCATACCAGGTTGAGCAGCGCGCCGCCAGTAAACATCCCCAGCAGCGAAGCAATAGCGTTGACGGCGAAAGCCAGCATTGCCAGCGTTCGTCCCCAGTGCTTGCGCTGGAACAGCCCTAGCGCGCCTACCAGCAGCAGCGGCGCGGCAACGATGCTCAGAAGCCCCATGACGATAGCGAAGGCACTGGCTCCAGCCAGCCCTGACAACGCCTGATTGGCCTCGCTCACATCTTCCTGCGTCACTCCACCGGTCTCACTGGCGGCGTCTATGCCAATGGCGCCTACCGCTCCGCCTAGACCGCCGAGCGCGCCGACCCCCATCAATGCTGCCCCACCACACAGACTGAAGACACCGGCAATCAGCATGTAGATCGCCACATAGCGCACCATCTGCGCCCGATTGATCCCCTGCACCGCCTCATTGATCGGTTTCAGGATGGCATCGAGCCTTTGAATCAGGTCATTCATGATCCCACTCCCCTCTGTGCAAAAGCGCTGGACTCACGATATGACGGTTTGGCTGCGACTGTCAATCACTCGTCAGTCGCCTGGGCGCGTTTCTGATTTTTGGTAATGCATTTACTGGACATCGTGCCGCTCTCTCACTGGAACATGCTCCACCTGACCAGTCAGCAACAAGTCGGTCGATTCGACAAAACAACAAACTCGTGACAGAATCCCGCCCACATCCCTGGATGAATACTATTCCCAAACTAATGCCTTCATTCTGTGCGTATTTTTTATGGTTCAGATTGGTGTCGGCTGTCCATCACGAATGAAGGTGTTCCATGTCTGATTCGCATTCCACCCCGCTCGATTTGTGTGTGATCGAAGGGGACGGCATCGGTCACGAAGTTATTCCAGTCGCAGTGGATGTACTGCTGCGCGTTGCTCCCCAGGTGCAGATTCACCCGATGCCGGCTGGCTGGGATTATTTTCAGCAGCATGGAACCCCGCTGCCCGAAGCTACCATTCAGAAAGCCCGTGAGTGTAAGGCGGTGCTGTTCGGCGCTGTGTCGTCCCCGGCCTATCCGGTGGAGGGATATTTCTCGCCTATCGTGCGTTTGCGCCGCACCTTGCAGGCTTATGCCAACCTGCGCCCGGCCATCCACCTGCCTGTCCCCACCGCCCGCGAAGGCGTCGATATGATCGTCGTGCGCGAGAACACCGAAGACCTGTACATCGGCAAGGAATACACCGAGGATGACGGAAAGACCGGCGTCGCCAAGAAGGTCATCACCCGCGACGCCACCACCCGCGTCACGCTGCTGGCCTATGAACTGGCGCGTCGTGTCGGGCGCAAGAAAGTGACCATCGTCCATAAAGCCAATGTGCTGAGTCAATCGGACGGTCTGTTCCGCCGGGTGGCGCTGGAAATCGCCGCCGGTTACCCCGACATCATCACCGATGAGCTGTATGTCGATACCGCTGCGTACTGGATGGTCAAGGACCCGAATCGCTTTGATGTGATCCTTACGCCCAACTTGTATGGCGACATCCTCTCAGATATGGCCGCGGCCTGGGGTGGTGGACTGGGGTTAGCGCCGTCGCTCAGTCTGGGTGATGACATCGCCATCGCCGAGCCGGTGCATGGCAGCGCGCCCGACATCGCCGGCAAGGGCATTGCGAATCCGACCGCCGCCATCCTGAGCGTCGCCATGCTGCTGCGGCATTACTGGAATTTGCAGGACGAAGCCAACCGCGTCGATCAGGCCATCCGCAACACACTGGCCGAAGGCGACTTTACTGCCGACATCTATCGGGAAGATGCGGTCTCTACCAGCCAATTCAGCCAGCATGTGATGGCAAATCTGGGCTGAACTTTCATCGTCATGGTCACTTGCCCGTTCCGGGTCAGCGCCATCACACCGTAAAGGGCGAGTCGATGTCCGTTTCCCCTAATCCCTGGGTTGATCGTTTCAGCCGCGAAACACGCGGCTTCTTTTTTGGTTTCCTCGGCGTGCTGATCTTCAGCTTCACCCTGCCGATGACTCGGCTGGCGGTGGCCGAACTCGATACCACGTTCGTCGGTCTGGGGCGGGCACTGGTGGCGGCCTGTCTGGCGCTGCCGCTGCTGCTCCTCACCCGCCAACCCATCCCCACCCGGCGGCAGATGGGACGGCTGCTGGTGGTGGCGTTGGGCGTCGTCGTTGGATTCCCGCTGCTCTCGGCCTGGGCGCTGCGACAGGTTCCGGCCTCGCACAGCGCCATCGTCAACGGGCTGCTGCCGATGGCGACAGCGGTTGTCAGCGTCATCTGGGATGGGGATCGTCCCGCGCCGCTGTTCTGGTTGGCGGCCATCATCGGCTGTGTCACCGTCATTGGCTTTGTCTTTTTCACCAGCGAGGTCGGCTTCGCTGCTGGCGATCTGGCGATGCTGGGTGCAGTGCTGATCGGCAGCATCGGTTATGTCGAGGGCGGGCGCATGTCGCGCGTCATCGGGAGCTGGCAGACGATCTGCTGGGCGCTGGTGATCTCGGTGCCGTTTCTGGTGCTGCCGGTGGGGAGCAGCGTCGTGCAGCACGGCCTGAATGCTTCGTCCACTGCCTGGCTGGGCTTCGTCTATGTCAGCGTGTTCAGCATGTTCCTCGGCTTCTTCGCCTGGTATCGCGGGCTGGCGCTGGGTGGCATCACCCGCGTCGGGCAGGTGCAGCTCCTTCAGGCTTTCCTGACCATCACCTGGTCCGGTTTGCTCCTGGGGGAACACATCACCCCCTGGATGATACTGGCCGCTTCTATAGTCATTGGCATGATTCTCATCATCCGGCAGTCTCCCATCAAACGCCGCGCCGAATCACAGCCTGTGCTGGAGCCGCCTTCATGAACATCACGCTGCGTGACATCACAGCCGATAACTGGGAAGATGTGGCTGAACTGGCGGTGAGTGAGGATCAACTCGACTTCGTTGCGCCCAACTGGTATTCGATGCTGCAAGTGCTGTTCAGCGAAGGCGAAGCCTATCACCAGGCCATCTACCATGACGACACCCTGGTGGGTTATGCCATGATGGGGCAGCTCCACGACGATCAGACCGTGTACATCAGCCGCCTGATGATTGATCGCGCTCATCAGGGGAAGGGGTATGGCCGTCGCGCCTTGCGGCTCATCATCGCTCATTTGCAGGCGCGTTATCAGCCGCCGGTCATCCAGATCAGCTTCGAGCCTGTCAACCTGGCCGCCCGCCACCTGTACCAAAGCGAAGGCTTCCACGACACCGGTGCCGTCGATGAGGATGGCGAACTCATCTTCGAGCTGTCGCTGGTTTGAGGTGGCGATCGGGTTCTTTTTTAGTGACAGAGCTTGCGCATGTAATGCCATTTGTCATATTACCTGTTCTTGCCTGTTTATCAGGCTCATTCATGGCCGGCAAGCGCGACTCATCCCCATGACCTTCGGGCGTCATGCGTTTCCGATCAATCTGGTGTAGCATAGACTCACGCAGGGTTACCATGTGTTGGGGGAACTGATGGCGGATGTATTCGTTTCCTATTCGCGTCGCGATAAAGACTTCATCGTCCGGCTAAATGATGCGCTGGCGGAGAAAAAGCGCGATGTCTGGATCGACTGGGAAGACATCCCGGCCAGCGCTGACTGGTGGCGCGAGATTCAAACTGGCATCGAATCGGCGGATAACTTCGTCTTCGTCATCAGCCCAGACTCGATCCGCTCCGATGTCTGTCGCCGCGAACTGGAATACGCTGTCTCCAACAATAAACGCTTCATCCCCCTGTTGTTTCGCCCGATCACCGAAACCGAAGATCAAAAGCGCATCCATCCCATCATCAACAGCCATAACTGGATCTTTTTCCGCGAGACCGACAGTTTCGATAAAGCCTTCCAGACGCTCATTGCCACCCTCGACACCGACCTGAGCAACGTCCGCCAGCACACCCGCGTCCTGGTGCGCGCCAAAGAATGGTCGGAAAACAACCGCAATCCCAGTTTTCTGCTGCAAGGGGATGACCTGAAGAATGCCGAATCGTGGTTAGCCCAGGCCGTCGGCAAGAAGCCCGCTCCTACGCCGCTGCACGCCGAGTACATCACCGCCAGTCGTCAGGCGTCGCTTCAACGCCAGCGGCAAATCCTGGCCGGGGTGGTAGTGGCACTGGTGATCTCGTTAGCGCTGGCTGTCCTGTCGCTGCTGCTGTTCAACGACGCCAACCAGCAGCGGCAAATCGCGCTGGTCAACTTCAATACGGCTACGGTGGCCCAGGGTCTGGCCGAGTTCAATGCTGGCACAGCTACGGTGGCCCAGGGGCAGGCTGAATTCAGCGCCGCGACGGCCACCTTTGCTCAGGGCGATGCCGAAAATCAACGCGCTACGGCTCAATCCAACGCTGCCGCGGCTAACGCCGCCCGTCAACTGGCTCAGGTGCGCGCCCGTGAAGCGCTGGAAGCCCAACAGACTGCTGAAGCCCAGGCCACTGTCGCCGCGCAGGAGCGCGATGTGGCGCAGTCGGTCTCCTTCGCCGGGCAGGCCCAGTTCGAACTGGATGGCCCGCGCCCAGAACGTGCTGTTCAACTTGCTTTCTTCGGCCTGCGCACCCGCTACACCTGGGAAGCGGAGCGGGCGCTGGCGCTGGCGATCCAGGAGAACTTCCAGCGTTTCCCGCTGGCGGGCATTCAGGGGAGTGTCACTGCGCTGGACTGGGCACCGCTGCCCAACATTGATCTGCTGGTGACCAGCGAGGACAGTGGCCTGACGCGCATCTGGGATATTGATGGCACTCAGCTCGCCAGTTGGAACAGCCACAATGGCGCGGTGCGGGCAGCCCGCTGGTCACCCGATGGCACCCGCATCGCCACTGCTGGCGAGGATAGCACCGTCAAAATCTGGCTGGTCAACCTGACGGACGATCAACCGATGCCGACGCTGGAATGGTCGCTTTCCGGTCAGAATGCGCCGGTGCTGGATGTGGCCTGGTCGCCGGATGGGACACGCCTGGTCAGCGCCAGCGAGGATAGCACGGCTATTATCTGGGATACGGCTACCGGTCAGGCGGTGACGACGCTGGTTGGGCATCAGGATGGTCTGAACAGCATCGCCTGGTCGCCGGATGGGACGCGCCTGCTGACCACCAGCGATGATAATACTGCCATTGTCTGGGATGCTGCCCAGGGGCAAAGCCTGTTCGTGCTGAATGCCCACCGTTCGGCTGTCAACCAGGCCGTGTGGTCGCCCGATGACCGCTGGATCGCCACCGGCAGCGATGACAACAGCGCCATCCTCTGGGATGCCCAGACCGGCCAACTGCTATTCAACCTGCCTGGTCACATTCGCCGCATCAGCCGGTTGGCCTTCGCGCCGGAGGAGAGCGTCCTGCCACGGTTGGCAACTGGCAGCGCTGATGGCACCGTCAAAATCTGGAATGCGGTCACCGGTGAGTTAATCCGCACCCTGTTCGGTCACCGCGCCAGCGTCACTGATCTCGGTTGGTCGGCTGGTGGGGCGCGGCTCATCACCGCCAGTCAGGATGGCACGGCACGTGTGTGGTTCACCGAAACCGGCGGCGAGCTGTTGACGTTCGGCGACCCGGAGAATCCGTATACCATTTCGTGGCTGGCCTGGTCACCGGATGGGCAGCACTTCGCCACCGCTGGCGAAAACGGACGGGCGCAGATCTGGCAGGTGTGGCGCAATGCCGCCAATCTGCTCTCGATTGCCCGCCGCTGCTGTCTGAGCGAAGCCATGCTGTCTGATGAAGAGAATCTGCAATTCAATCTGCCGACGGCCACGCTGGCCCCGTCGCCGTCGCCGGTGCCGGCCACCTGCCCGGATGTCACGCTGATCTCGCGGCTGTATCCCGGTGCGCGCGGACGGGTGACCTTCAGCGAGAGCGATCCATCGCCGGTGCGGGTGCGATCCAATCCTGGCCTCAGCAACCCACTGGTGGGACAGGTCGCGCCAGGGCAGACTTTCCTGGTGCTGAATGGTCCGCAGTGTGTCGAGGGGATCGCCTGGTTCGAGGTGATCTATGGCATCAGCGGGCTGCAAGGCTGGCTGGCGGAAGGCCGCGACGGCATCTATTACGTCGAACTGGTGCCGTAAGCATCAGGCATGAGGTGTTCAAAGCTGCTGCCAATTAAAAAGGGCGACCTTCTCTGGCCGCCCTCACAACGCAGGTCAATATCCCTTAAGCGATGGTGACATCTTCACACAGATAGACATCCTGGATGGTGCGCAGCAACGCCGCGCCCTCGGCCATTGGCCGCTGGAAGGCCTTGCGCCCGCTGATGAGACCCATGCCGCCGGCGCGTTTGTTGACGACGGCGGTCTTGACTGCTTCCACTGTGTCGCTCTCGCCGCTGCTGGCTCCGCCGGAGTTGATGAGTCCGGCGCGGCCCATGTAGCCGTTGGCGACCTGATAACGGGTCAGGTCAATCGGATGATCGCTCGTCAGCTTGCTGTAGATGCGCTCGTCCAGCTTGCCATAGGATGAGCCGCCAGTGTTCAGCGCCTTGAAGCCGCCATTCTGCGTCGGCAGCTTTTGCTTCACAATATCGGCCTGGATCGTCACACCCAGATGATTGGCCTGACCGGTCAGGTCGGCGGAAGTTTCATGGTTAACGCCATTGACCTTGAAGCCCGGGTTGCGGGTGTAGCACCACAGCACGGTTGCCATCCCCAGTTCGTGGGCATAGGCGAAGGCTTCGGCCACTTCGATGATCTGACGGGCGCTCTCGTCTGAGCCAAAGTAGACCGTCGCGCCAACGCACACCGCCCCCATATTCCAGGCTTCCTTGATCGTGCCGAACATGATCTGGTCGAACTTGTTGGGGTAAGTCAGCAGTTCGTTGTGGTTGATTTTGACCATGAACGGGATGCGGTGGGCATATTTGCGGGCCACCGACCCCAACACACCGAAGGTCGAGGCGACGGCGTTGCAACCGCCTTCGATGGCGAGTTCAACGATGTTGGCCGGGTCAAAATAGGCCGGGTTCTTGGCGAAGGATGCCCCGGCGGAGTGTTCAATGCCCTGATCGACCGGCAGGATGCTCAGGTAGCCGGTGCCGCCCAGCCGCCCATGATCGAACATCTGCTGCAAGCTGCGCAGCACCTGCGGGGTGCGGTCGGAGGCGGTCCATACGCGTGAGACAAAATCTGGTCCCGGCAGATGCAGGTGGGCTTTGTCAATCGTCTGGCTGGTGTGGTTCAGCAGCGAATCGGCGTCATCACCGAGCATGTCGGCGATCCGGTCAATTGTCAGTCCCTTGGTTGGCGCTTCGGCCAGCATCACCATTGTGATTTCCCTTTCACTGTCCAGTTGATACGGGTTGTGTCTACCTCAATGGGGCTGATGATACCACGTCACCCGCCACACCCCAACCGTCAGACAGCATGGGTAGACTGGTTACATTCAGCCAAAGATGATGCTGGTGAAGCAGTTTTCCGATGTTTCGTCAATAACGGAAGGTGACTGACAGGTGGGGAAGGATGAAAAACGGTTCCGGTTTGCATGATGTCATGTGGACGGGACCAAGTGTGGCATGGGACTTTAATACCGGGATCGCCACCACTATTGCACGCCAGGAGCCTCCCAGTTGATCGATCCAGTCTGCTGCCTGACGCGAGGATGGGACAGTATTGCCCGGCTATCCAGAATGTGGAAATGCACCCGCAACTTTGGGTGCAACCCGCGCGTAGAAAAGGGTGAGCGCCTGAATGATGGAGGGAACACTCAATGACGCAGCGCCAGACCTGGGAATACATGACGGTGTTTGTCGAAGCCGAGTCCGCGCCGGTGATGGATTACCTGACCGAGATGAAGACCTGGAAGAACGGTGTGCCGCGCAATACGCCGGAGTCGATGATGCCACGTTTGGATGCCTATGGCCGCGACGGCTGGGAACTGGTGCATATGGAACCAGTGGTCGTCGGACGCAACGCCGATGTCCTGATTGTTGATAGCACAAATATGTCTAATGGCTGGACTAGCACCTACTTCTGCGTGTTCAAGCGACCGGCTTAATACAATCCGGGGAACAACTTGCGGACGCGGCGCTGATAGGCGGTGTATTCGGGGAAACGCTGACTGAGCCAGATTTCTTCCTGGGCTGATTTACGATCAAAGAACAGCGCCAGCAGCAGCGTCAACAGCGCCGCCGCGCCACTCCACAGCAGCAGCGAATAGCCCAGCGCCCCGATGATGATGCCGCTGTAGATTGGGTGTCGCGCCAGACCGTACAGGCCATTCTGCACCAGGCTGCCGCCCTCCACCGGACGGGGGAAGATGCTCAGGTTGCTGCCCAGTTGCAGGATGCTCAAGCCGACGCAGGCCAACCCGACCAGCAGCAGCGCCCCGCCAATGATGGTCACCAGCGCTGAAGGCGCATCTCCGTGCAGCAGCAGTCCGGCGAAGAAGATGGCTGCAAACAACACTAACTGCGCCGCCACCCATTGCCAGCCGAGGGGGATCGACTTCTCGTCACTCAAATTCTGCCAGCATCCTTTCCGGCAGAGTGTTGGTTTCGGCCAGACGCTCCAGCCCGCGCCGATCGACAATGTACACCGTCCGCCCGCGTTTCTCCAGCAGGCCGGCGTTCAGCAGTCCGCGCAGCGCCCGCCCGACGACTTCACGGGTGGTGCCGAGGATTGAGGCGATCTCTTCCTGGGTCAGATGCGTCGGCGCTTCAGCGATCTGCTCGGCGTACATCGTCTCGTGCAGAAAGAGCTTCGCCAGCCGTGAGGGGATGGAACGGAAGGTCATGTCTTCCAGACGCTCGATGTACTCACGGTTGAGGTGCGCCAGCGCCTGGACATAACTGTTGAGCAGCAGGCGCTCGGCCGAGAGCAGGTTCATCAGGCGCTCGTGGCTGATGACGAAGGCTTCGACCTGGGTGACGGCGGTCGCGTTGAAGGGGTTCTGTCGTCCATCGACCGCCGCGACTTCGTTGAAGGTCGCCAGCGGACGCAGCAGGCTGAGGGTGTGCAGCCGTCCTTCGCCATTCATGCGATAGATGCGCACCAGCCCATCCGTCAGGATATACAGTCCGGCGCAGGTTTCGCCCTCGCTGAAGATGGTCGCGCCCGCCTGATAGTGATGATGACGCATCGCCATCTCGACCCGGCTCAGATCACACTGGCCGAGGCTTTCGAAGTACGGGATTTGCTTCCAGTCGATATTCACAGCGTGTTATAGAATCCGTTCCAGGACGATCAGGGCGATCACCAGCGCCACCGCCAGGATGCCGGTCATGCGCAAATCACGGATGACATAGCCATAGGCATCGTGCAGTTGGGTTTCGCTGAATTCACGGGTGGGGTTCGCCAGCCGGTTGCGGATGTAGGCGATGTCGTTCAGTTTGTCGGCATCGCGTTTGCGCCGGTCCATGCCGGCGGTGGTGCTGCGGCGAACCGGGGTTGTGGTGCGAACGCGGACTTCAGCGCGGGGTGCCACTGCTTCTTCAATCGGGGCAGGAGCCGGACGGGCGGGTTCGGCTGCGGTTTCGGCCTTTGCCTCTTCCGCCAACTGCTGGCGGGCGCGTTCGACCAGTTCATGCGGCAGCGCCGAGCCGCCACGATTCTTTCGTTTGGACATAATCATCTGACCTTTAGCTCACGGGCTTCCGATTAGTGTAGCGCAGCCTTTTCAAAGACACTATAGCAACTTTCAGCGCCAGACATGCTCGCCGCCATCGACGGTGATGGCATGTCCATTGACATAATCCTCACTCACCAGATAAGCCACCGCCCGCGCCACATCTTCCGCCGAGCCAACCCGGCGCACCGGCGTGTAATCGTAACCCAGCTTATCCCACTGTTCATCGGTCATGCCGCCCTCGGCTGGCTTCAGCACCGCGCCGGGGATGACCGCGTTGACACGAATATCCGGCCCCAGGCTGGCAGCGCTGGTCTGCGTCAGCATCCATAATCCGGCCTTGCTGACGCCATGCGCGGCGTATTCCGGCCAGGCGCGCAGCGAACCATGATCGCAGATATTGACAATCGACCCGCCCGATGGCTGGTTCTGACGCATCAGCGCGGCGGCTGCCTGGGTGCAGAGGAAGGGGGCCGTCAGGTTAACCATGAGCGCCCGCTGCCACTCCTCCAGCGTCGTCTCCAGCAGCGTCGCCTTGTGGAAGGTAGCGGCGTTGTTGACCAGGATGTTCAGCCGACCAAAGTGTTCGCGCAAGGCGGTGAAGATTTTGGCGATCTGCGCCGGGTCGCCCAGATCGGCCTGCACCGTGTGGGCATCCACCCCCAGCGATTTGATCTCGCGCGCCGTTTCGGTGGCCGCCTGTGCCGAACCACCATAATGAATCAGGATATTGACGCCGCGCCGCGCCAGTTCGAGCGCGATGGCTTTGCCGACGCGGTGCGCCCCGCCGGTCACCAGCGCCACTTGATCGGTCAGATCGAGATGCATATGCCGCCCCGTTTCTCAGTTCCATTGTCTGCTGTGTCCCACCACAACTGTATTGTAACGACAGCCACAAAGTGTGGCTACTCCCGGCGCAACTCGCATCGATTAGAATGCGTATATGTGGATGCACATAGGATTGCGAGGTGATGATGTCGCTGCCCCATCTGTTACTTGGATTACTGAGCCACCAGGCCTGTTCTGGTTATGACCTGAACAAGGCGGTGCAATCGACCATCCATCATTTCTGGAGTACCGATCAGAGCCAGATTTACCGGGCGCTGCACCGGATGGAAGGCGATGGCTGGCTGACGGCGGAAACCATCATCCAGGATGATAACCCCAACAAGAAGGTCTATCACATCACATCTGATGGGCTGGCCGAACTGCGGCGCTGGGTGATGACGCCGGTCGGCACCGAGGCCATCCGCGAGTCGTGGCTGGGGCAGCTTTTCTTCGGCAGTGTGGTGGATCGGGACGAGCTACTGGCGCTGCTGGTCGTCTACCGTGATGAAGCGCTGGAACGGCTGCATACGCTGGAGGCGCTTCAGCTCACCCTGCCCGGACGTGAGCAGCGACCACACATCCCGCTCCAATATCAGTTGCAACTGCTGACGCTGGATTACGGCTTGGAACGGCATCGCTTTGAGGTAGGCTGGCTGGAAAATGTGATGGAACATATTCGAGCGATGAACCTGGAGGCGGCTTCATCCGTACACGATAAGCAATAGATAACAACCTGGCAGGGGCGGGTTCGCGAACCGTTCCACTGCGAGAACACTGAACGATTACACGAACCAAAGGAGATAATGATGGCGAACGGAAACGGCACCGTACTGGTGGAAGTGCGCGGATTGGTCAAGACCTACAAACGGGCTGACGGCACCGAGGTCAAGGCGGTGCAGAACATCGACCTGGACATCTATAAAGGCGAAATCTTCAGCTTTCTGGGGCCGAACGGTGCCGGCAAGACGACCACTATTTCGATGATCAGCGGCCTGCTTCACCCCACCCAGGGCGATGCCAAGATCGGCGGCTTCTCGATCACCCAGCAGGCCATGAGCGCCAAGAAGCTGCTGGGCGTGGTGCCACAGGAGATCGCGCTGTATCCGACGCTGAGTGCGCGGCAGAACCTGGAATTCTTCGGCAAGATGTACGGGCTGCACGGCAAGGAACTAAGCGCCAATGTCGATGAGGTGCTGGATTTCACCGACCTGAAAGACCGTGCCAAAGATCGTGTCGATACCTTCTCCGGTGGTATGAAACGGCGGGTGAACATCGGCATCGGCCTGCTGCACAAACCGCAGTTGGTTTATATGGATGAGCCGACAGTGGGCGTCGATCCGCAGAGCCGCCGTCGCATCCTCGATACGGTCATCCGGCTGCGCGAGGAACGCAAGATGACGGTGCTGTATACAACGCACCTGATGGAAGAAGCCCAGGAATTGAGCAACCGCGTCGGCATCATCGACAAGGGACGCATTATCGCCCTGGGTACGGTGGGCGAATTGATCCAGCAGGTGGGCGAGGAAGACCGGCTGGTGCTGAACATCGGCGAGCAAAAGCTGCCCGATGGCCTGATCGAGAAGATCCAGACGAATGTGCAGGGGATCACCCGCGCCCTGTATGACGCGCCAGTGGAAGCCTCCGACGAGGGTGGTTCGGCGCATCCCGGTCACATCACCGTCTACGCCAAACGCGGACGGCGGGCGCTGCCACAACTTCTGCAACTGGTCAACGAGACCGGGCTGGATGTGCTGGCGGTGGAAGTGCGCGAACCCGATCTGGAAGCCGTGTTCCTGCAAATGACCGGGCGCGCCCTGCGCGACTGAGCATCCAGGCTATCAAGGAGATCACTTATGTTATCCAAAATCTGGACGATTGCCTGGAAAGACATCTACACCACCTACAGCGACCGCAATCTGGTGCTGGTGATGCTGGCTGCGCCACTGGCGGTGGCCGTCATCATCGCGCTGGCCTTCGGTGGGATCGGTGGCGGCTCGCCGGTGCAGAACATCCCGGTGGCGATTGTCAACCTGGACGAAGGCAGCGGCGACTTCCGCTTTGGCGATATCTTTGCCCAGGCGTTCATTCCCTCGTCTGATGGTGAAGGGGCAGCCGCTTCGACCTGCCCGCTGACTCAAGGGCAGACCACCAATGCGACGACCGAGGGCAGCACCACCTCGCTCGATCAACTGGTCAACGCCACGCTGGTGACCGATGTGGCAGCCGCTAAAGCCGGCGTGGACAGCGGCGACTATACCGCCGCGATCATCATCCCGGCGGATTTCACCCAGCGTCTCTCGTATGGACAGAACGACCCGATTGAAGCCACCAGCGTCGAGGTCTATGGCAACGGCGGGCGTCCGATTGCAGCCGGCATCGTTCGCAGCATCGTCGAAGGCTTCACCAACCAGATCGCCTCCGGCAACATCGCCATCGCCGCTACCATCGATAGCATGATTGCCCGCGCCCAGACCGATCTGGCCTTTGGCGCACAATTCCTGGCCGCCGGCGCGACCGGCAGCTTTCAGCCGGACTTTAGCTGTGCCTTTGACTCGTCGCTGAATAATGTCCAGATCGACCGCGAAGTGCTGCGGCGCGAAGGCAGCAGCAATAATGCGACGGCCGCGCTGCTGGTGGTGTTCGGTTCGGCGCAGGCCATGTTCTTCACCCTGTTCACCGGTCAGGGCGGCGTGCTGGGCATCTTTGAGGAGCGCAAGCAGGGGACGCTGCAACGGCTGGTCGTTTCGCCCACCCCGCGCCTGGCGATCATGCTGGGCAAGCTGGGCGGCACCTTCGTCAACTGTGTCCTGCAACTGATCTTCCTGTTCGTGGCGCTGACGGTGGTCGCCAGCCTTCTGAACGGCGGCTTCCTCATGATCTGGGGGAATAACATCCTGCTGGTGCTGCTGGTCATCATCGCCGCAGCGCTGGCCTCGACCGGGCTGGGGACGCTGATCGCTGGCATCGCCCGGACGCCGGAACAGGCGGGCATCTATGGCTCGGTCATCAGCATCGGCATGAGCGCACTGGGCGGGGCTTTCGGCTTTCAACTACCCGCGAGCGTGGCACAGTTCTCGCTGCTCTACTGGGGGACGGATGCCTTTCAGAAGCTCTCGAACGGACAAACCGACATCCTGCTCAACCTGGCGGTGCTGCTCGCCTTCGGCGTGGTGCTGTTCGGCATCGGCTTCACCCTGTTCAACCGCCGCATTGATGTATAAAGGAAACCCGCGATGAACAAAGTCATCGATATTGCCCTGAACGACCTGCGCGTGTTCTTCCGCGAACCGGGTCAGATCATCGGTCTGATTGTGATCCCGCTGATCCTGACCATGGCTATCGGCATTGGCACCGGCGGGACCGGGGGCGGCCCGGCTCAGATCCGGGTGGATGTAATCGACAACGACAACAGCGCCATCTCGCAGCAGTTCATCAACGACCTGCGGACGCTCAACCCCAGCCTGCTGCTATGTCCCTATGATAATCAGGGCGACTCGTGCCAGCTTGGCAGCGATAGCGCGCTCACGGTCGAGCGTGCCAGCCAGCGCGTCCTGAGCGATGTCACCGACTCGCTGATCGAAATTCCGGCGGGCTTTGGCGCAGCGGTGCAATCCGGCGCGGCGGCCAATGTGCGCTTCGTGGCCGAACAAACCAGCACCGGCCCCAGCCCGGTCGAGCAGACGGTGCAGGCGGCCGTCGGGCGCATCGGCAGTGCGCAGGTGGCGACGGTGGTCGGCATGGATGTCGCCAGCCGCTTCGAGCCGCTGCAATTCCGCGATGACGCGGATCGAGCGGCGTTCCAGCAATCGGTTTATGACCGGGCGACGACGCTGCTGAACGAAAACCTGGCGACGGTCACCTTCAGCCTGACCGAGACCAATTCTGCCGACACGCAGCAGGTGATCGGCACCCAGCAGGGCTTCGGCCAGTCAATCCCTGGCATGGGCAGCATGTTCGTCATGTTCACCGTGTTCGGCGCCCTCTTCACCCTGATCCGGGAAAAGTCCAACTGGACGTTGCAGCGGTTGGTGATGATGCCGGTGTCGCGGGCGCACATCCTGGGCGGCAAGATTCTGATGTGGTTCACCGCTGGCATGATCCAGTTCAGCGTGGTGTTCATCATCGGCATCCTGCTGCGCGTCAACTTCGGCGACCAACCGCTGGCAATGCTGGCGGTGATGGTGCTGTTCACGCTGTGCGTCACGGCGCTGGCCTTCGCTGTCTCGACCTTCCTCAAGACCGAGCAGCAGGCCAACAGCGTCAGTCTGCTGCTGGCGCTGACCATGGCCCCGCTGGGCGGGTCGTGGTGGCCGCTGGATATTGTGCCGGAGTTCATGCGCGTCATCGGTCACCTGACGCCGGTGGCCTGGGCGATGGATGCCTTCCAAACGCTGATCTTCGAGCAGGGGACGCTGCTGACCATCCTGCCCAACATGGCGATCCTGCTGGGCTTCACAGCGGTCTTCTTCATCATCGCCGTCCGCCGCTTCCGCTACGAGTGAGTCATCCAGTCGGGGAAAGGAGCACGTTCCTTTCCCCACACTCCCCGCAGTGCGCCAGGAAAAGAAGAACCGACCATAGAGTAACGATGACTTTGCGACACACCGAAGGATGAAAGTCTCAGTGCCAAGCAAGAGAATATTCGACCACGGAGACACAGAGGACACAGAGAGCAATCAGAGTCTTTCACTTTTAACTTAGCACTCAGCACTTTCAACTTCATAACTCCGCTGCCGCCGGCGGATCGACAGTGCGGTGGCGGAACGACGGGAGCGATCCGCCGCCAAGAACGGACAAGAAGAATTGAACCACAGAGAACACAGAGAGCAATCAGAGGTCTTTCACTCTCAACTGAGCACTCAGCCCTTTCAACGCTCCACTGTTGATTCACACGATTCGTCAGATTCGTCAGATTCGCATCAGTCTATTTTTCGATTCGTGAATCTTGTGCCACTGTTTTCCCTCAACTGTTGCAAGTGTTGCAACTATTGGAACTCCCTTTTTATGCAACTCCAGTTTTGTGTCGTCGTCGGACAGACAAAGACAGAAAGACGAACACAGAGGACACAGAGGACACAGAGCGAAAACGGAGTGAGCCTGCACAAGATTCTGCAAATGCGTCAAATTCTGCACAGCCCTTTTTGCAGTTTGTGAGTCAGTCGTCAACCGATAGTCAACAGTCATCAGAATAGTCCGAGAGAACACCTCGCCGAAAAGTCGTCAAATTCGTCAAATTCGTCAAAGTCAAACGTGCATTTTGTGAACATTTCGGTCAGGACCGAGTAACGAGTGACGAGTGACGAGCAATGAGTCTTTCCTCTATCGACTATCGACTGACGACTGACGACTTCTTGCCTTCAGCATACGATCATTCCCGCTGTTACGGGTGAACTTTTGGTAAACTTTTTGGTACGACTTAAGGCGAGTCGGCGTTAACCGTTTGGCGGGAGCGCGGAGGTTAAGGCTGTCAGCGTGAGGTTAAAAAAGGGTTGGGAAAAAACGGGGTTGAGGGAGCGCGATTGGGATAGGTGGCGCGAGCGACGGAACAACCCCCTTGAAAGTAGCACCTGCAACCCGTTGTCCGCCGAGGTATTGAACCCTTAAAGGGCTGCTTTCCAGAATGTCTTTTCCAGCGCCTTTCGTGCGTTTCCCATATTTCCTGTTAGCTGGATGATTATAAACCCCAGCCGATCAAGGAGTTGAAAGTGCTGAGTGCTCAGTTGAAAGAAAAAGGCTCCGATTCGTGGCGATCTTGGCGGTGAGATTTTCATCCTTTGGTGTGTCCGCAAGTCATAGTCACTCTGTGGTTCAATTCTTTGTCTTTTTCTTGGCGATCCTGTCATTTTGAGAGATCAGCTTACTGCCGCAGCCGCCCGACAGCCGTGATGATTTCTGGTGGGGTTTTGTGACGAGCCAGCGGATTCAGCCACAGACTGTTCCCATCGGTCTGGTGCAGCACAATGCCACTGAGCTGCCGATACTGCTTGAGGAAGTGCGCGGCGCTCTCGAAGCCCCGCCGGGTGAAGAAGTCCTCGGCTTTGCGCTCGGCCAGTTGGCGCAACGTCGCGGCGGCGTTGTTGACATCGGCTTCGGTGATTGGGCGTTCGGCCGTCAGCCACAGCAGGTTGATGCTGCTGGGGGGCATCTGACCAGCTTTATCGCACAGCACGGCCATCAACTTGAACGCCCGCGATTCTTCCACATCCTCCTGTTCAAGGCGGCGGATGCGGCGGACTTCAACGTTGAAGGGCGTGTGGGTTCTGAAGGTGACAGTGAAATCCGGGCCGCGCTGCTTGAGGGCGGCGTAGCGTTCGTATTCCAGGGTGAAGCGCTCTTCGTTCAGCAGCAGGGAAGCCGTCTGTAATTCGGCGCGCAGGTCTTTCAGCCCGCTTTCATTCTCGACATGCCGCAGCTTAGTGCGAATCTTGCCGCGATAAGCCGTGACAAAGGCGCGAAAGCGACGTGATCCCCGCACCCAGGCGGAGAACTCGTCGTAAAAAGGCGACTGGTTACCCTCAAAAAGTGAGTTGAGCAGCTCATCGAGCGTGGTCATGCGGCGCTATCCCGCTGCCAGCCGCAGGTGCAGCAGGGGGTAGGGCTTGCCGAAGCCATCGTGTTCGGAACGCCCTACGACCTCAAAGCCCATCTTCAGATAGAAGCCGACGGCCTGCTCATTCTGCTCATTCACATCCAGCCCACGCGCCCCCATCTCACGCACCGCGTGGCTCAACAGCCGCCGTCCCACGCCCTGCCCGCGCCACTCTGGACGGATGAACAGCATCTCCACCCGCTGATCGCCAACAGCCGCATAACCCACCACCTGACCGACCTGATCGCGCATACAGGCCAGCGCCAGATCAGGCAGCACCTGGCGCACAATCGGGCGGAAGAAGACAATGTCGGCTTCCTGAACAAAGTGATGGGTGGCGCGCACCGAGGCTTCCCAGACTTCGATAATGTGGTCATACTCTGCTGGCTCAACCGGGAAAACAGCGTCTTGCAGTTCCATCATTTCCCTGCTACTTTCAGCCTGAAAAGCTTAGGGTCTGTCTATGAACCTCACCCCCGTCTCGCTTTGCTCGCCTCCCCCTCTCCAATTCATTGGAGAGGGGGTTGGGGGGTGAGGTGAAAGAGAAGAGGTTATAGATAGTTTGTTGACATTGTACTGGAAATGCCATGACTTTTTTCGGCCCGCGCTATGAAAGCACCCGCCAGGCCTGGGAATCGATCTGGGACAGTGCCTCAGTGGAGCGCGAAGTCCGGCTGATGGACTCGCGCCGCGCCCAGCAGGTGCTGCGCCTGTATACGCCCTATCTGCCCCAGGACGGCCTGATCCTCGAAGCTGGCAGCGGATTGAGCGCGGCGGTCATCACCCTGCGGCGGATGGGCTACACCATCTTTGGGCTGGATTACGCCGCCAACGCCCTGCGCGCTTCGCATCAGGTCGATCCAACCCTGCCGCTGCTGGTCGGCGATGTCCACACCCTGCCGCACGCCACCAGTTCGCTCGATGGCTATCTCTCGTTTGGGGTGCTGGAGCATTTCGAGCATGGCATGGGGCCGGCGCTGAACGAGGCGCTGCGCGTGCTGAAGCCGGGCGCGGTCATGGTACTGACTATCCCATATCCCAACATCGTGCATCGGCTGGTGGAATGGCGTCGCCAGCGCATGGGGGTCAGCCGCCTGAATGATGACACCTTCTATGAAAGCACTTACACCCGTGAGGCGCTGGTCGGGCAGGTGCGCCAGGCCGGTTTTGAGATCGTGCGGGTCGAGCCGACCAGCCATGCCTATACCCTGTGGGGACTGGGCGGGCCCTTTCGCGGTACCGGCTATTATGAGACGACGCCGCTGGCCGATGGGCTGGGCGAGGTCCTGCGCTGGCTGCTCCCCTGGCCGTTCAACTTCAACACCCTGGTCATCGCCCGCAAGCCCACCTCCTAACCGGATGCAAACCACAGCGTAGCACAAGCGTAGCACGGGCGTCTTGCAGGGTAGCGCAAATGGGATTACGCTGAAGTCAGGTTTGCGATTTGTCACCACACAAACCGCTGTATCGTATCCTGGGGGTAAATCATGAAGACTCATCGGATCGCTCGTCTGATGCTCGTGCTGACCATCATCCTCGCTGGTCTGGCCGCGCTGGGCGTGGTGGATACCCGGCCCGCCGCTGCCCAGTGCCTCGTCCGCACCGACTGGCCGATCTATACCGTCGTGCGCGGCGACAGCCTGTCGCGCATCGCCCGCACCTATGGCACGACCACCACTATCCTGATCAGCGCCAACTGCCTGACCAATCCCAACCGCATCTTCCCTGGGCAGCAGCTCCGCGTCCCGCCCGCACCGGTCATCATCACCCCGACGCCCATCATCATCCCACCCACCGGCATTCCGTCCGGCTATAACATCCGCGTGAGCGTCCAGTCATTCGAGCGTGGCTTCATGCTGTGGCGCAGCGACAACGGCGAAGTCTCGGTCTATAGCGGCCTGACCAGCGGCACCACCAGCAGCTTCCCCTCATCCAGCT
The DNA here is from genome assembly GCA_022843385.1 of Anaerolineae bacterium. Taxonomy (GTDB): domain Bacteria; phylum Chloroflexota; class Anaerolineae; order Aggregatilineales; family Phototrophicaceae; genus CFX2. The sequence continues at coordinate 35,155 of JALHNT010000027.1, forward strand.
ACACGTTGCTGCCGGATAACCCCATCACCGCCGCCCCAGCCGGGTTCATCCGCCCGATCTTCGCCCTGGGCAAGGTCTGGGGCAATTACCCGGATGTGCGGACGGCGCTCGGCTGGGCGACGGCTAACGAGGTCGGTTACATCACCACCGTCACCCGGCTGGTCAGCGGCTTCAGCTTCACCCTGCCCGACGGCAATGTGGTGCAGGTAGATCGGCTGCGCAACTGGACGCGCACCTTCACCGTCCCGCCGCCCACCGCGATCCCTCCAACAGCACCCGCGCCGATTGTGACCACCACCTTCGCCGCTTATCAACCCTATGAAGGTGGCTTCATGATCTGGGAGGCCAATACCCAGAATGTGGTGACGTTCTATAATAACAACAGCTACACTGTCTACCCGGTCAGCACCTATGGCAGCCTGCCGGATAACCCGGTGCTGGACGCTACCCCCATTGGGCGGGTGCGCCCGGTCAATGCCTTTGGTCGGGTGTGGGGTAACTTCCCGGCGGTACGCGCTGCTATGGGATGGGGATTGGCGGCCGAGCAGGGGTATACTGCCACGTTCCGCACCACATCTGGTGCAGGCTGGGCATCGACCTGTTTTGCCCTGCCCGATGGCCGGCTGGTGCAGTACACCTCGGCTTTTGCCACCAATTGGACGTTTGTCGGGGTTTGTAGCTAGATGGCCTGAGGCCCGGATAACCGGGCACACGCAAAGCGCTCACTGGAAGCAGATGGCTGATGTCTGCTTCCGTCAATCCTTCGCCGCCAGCAGCGCTTCGCTGATATGACGCAGACCTGCTTCCAGTTCTTCACGTTTGGGCCAACCGTAACCGATCCGCATATGTCGCCGGTCGCTCTCGAACCAGTGACCCGGTCCCGTCCAGGTTTTATAGACGGTGTTGAGGATGGTGTAGAAACGCTCGACATCGACGCCGGAGTCGGGTCTGATGCGCGGGAAACAGACACAGCCGCCCTGTGGCTCGACCCATTCCATATCGCTCTGTTCGCTCATCCACTGCCTGATGATGTCGAAGTTCTGCCGGATATGCGCCCGAATGCGCCCCAGATGCTCGGCTTTGCGGCGCAGGTATTGATACGCGATCTTCTCATCAACGACGGAATTCGAGATGAAAATCTGCTCTTTGGCCGCCAAGAAGGTCTGCATCAGATTCGGGTCACGGCACAGAATCCAGCCCATGCGGATGCCGGGCAGCCCGTAGGTTTTGGAGAGCGATGACACGCTGATGACGTTGGGCGAAAGCGAGGCCGCCGGTGGCAGCTCCTCTGCGAAGCTCATCTCACGGTAGGTTTCATCGAATAGCAGCCGGATGCCGCGCGCCTCGACCAGCGCCACCAGCCGTTCCAGATCACGCCGCGCAATCATGCTGCCGGTGGGGTTGTGCGGACAGGTGAGGCTGACCAGTCGCGTCGCCGGGGTGATGCGTTCAGCCAGCGCATCGACATCCAGCCGGTAGCCCTGCTCGAACGTCAGCCGGAAGTAATCCATCTCGCAGCCCATCTGGCGCGGCGTTTCGATGTTGGTGGCGTAATTGGGGAAAACCACCAGCAGTCGATCTCCCGCGTTCAACAGCGAGGTCGAGACGATGAACAGCGCTGCCGCCGCCCCCACTGTCAACAGCACATCATCCGGGCGCAGCGAGTCGCCATCGGCGGCGATGATCTGGCGCAGTTCCGGCTTGCCGAAGTGATCGCCATAGGCCAGCACCAACCCCTTCAGGTCGAGATCGAGATCATCCAGCAGTCCATCGGTCACCGAACTCTCGGCCAGGTTGCAGGCGATGTTGTCATAGCCGAATTGCTCCGGCGATTCGACCTCGATGGGCATCCGACGGTAATGCATGGTGGATTATCCTTGTTGGATTGAGGGCACAAGCCAGGAGACACAACATCGGTCATATCCCCCGGCTTGTGATGTGTTCGACAAGAGGGTTCACCGTTCCGAGAGCAAGCGCAGGTCGTAATCGACCATCAGCCGGATCAAGTCTTCAAACGAGGTCTTCGGCTCCCAGCCCAGGTCGCGTTTGGCGCGGCCGTAATCCCCGCGCGACGCTGCGATCTCGGTCGGGCGATGGAAGCGCTGGTCGCTGACGACGTGATCTTCCCAGTTCAGCCCGGCGGCTTCAAACGCCACCCGGCACAGATCGCGCACGGTGAAGCAGGTGTTGGTGGCGATGACGTAATCCTGCGGCTTGTCGTTTTGCAGCATCAGCCACATCGCTTCGACATACTCTTTGGCATAACCCCAGTCACGCACCGCATCGAGGTTGCCGATCTTGAGCTTGCCATCGGCCACCAGCGGCTCGCCCAGTTCGTTCAGCGGCGGGTGAGCGATCCCCAGTTTGATACAGGCGGCCGCCATGGTCACCTTGCGTGTGACGAAGTGCAGCGAGCGCCGTTCGCTCTCATGATTGAACAGAATGCCGGCGCAGGCGAACAGGCCATACGACTCGCGGTAATTCATCATCATCAGATGGGCGTACTGCTTGGCGATACCATAGGGATTGTTGGCGAAGAAGGGGGTGTTTTCGTCGCACACTTCCTGTTCCACCCCGCCGAAGATTTCGCGGCTGGTGGCCTGATAAAACTTCGCATCCGGCTTATGGCGGCGCACCGCTTCCAGCATCCGCACCGTGCCGACGCCGGTGATCTCGGCGGTCACAATTGGCTGCTTCCAGCTATCCGCCGGCACCGATTGGGCAGCGATGTGATACACCTCGTCCGGTTGGTACTGGGCGATCAGGCTGTTCAGGCAGTCGCTATCGATCAGGTCGCCATATTCCAGCGTCACCTTGCCGATCAGATGACGAATATTGGGATAATCATAATTGGTCGAACGACGCACCAGGCCGACCACGCGGTAGCCCTTCTCCAGCAGTAAGTCTGCCAGGAATGAGCCATCCTGTCCGGTGATGCCGGTCACAAATGCAGTTTTCGCTTGAGTCATTGATTTTCTCTCTGTCGCTAAGCCTATATCGCAGCGCTTGATTAGTACGCTTCAGCCGATTGTAAAGGTCGATACCCACCTTCACCAGTGGTAATCAAGCCACCTGACTACTATAATCCACCTTTTCTGCGGATCACCCCTGGATCATTTCCTCTCATGATAAGTGTCATTCAATCGCGCCGTTATGGTATTGGCCTGATTGCAGTCACAGTCATCGCTTTGGTTGGAGTCGTGTCGCGCTCTGAGGGAGATGCTGATCTGCTGCTGCGCTACAATCAGATTGATCTGGCTGTTGTCCAGTTATGCTATGTCATCCTGATCAGTTTGGGACTGATGCTGGCACTGCTGGAACCGCGTCTGGCTCGCTGGTTGGAGCATCCCTCGATGCAGCGAATTCTGTTGGTCGCTGGCACCATCATCAGTTTCCTGGCTGTGCGGCTGGTCAATCCCAATCAGGAAACGCGCCTGTTTCAGACGGCCTTCAGTCTCTGGATCATCATCATACACCTGCTGGGGATAGCCACACTCCTCATCCTGTCGCTCAAGCCCGAGCGTCTGTTCAGACCCCTCCGCGAACGCTGGATCGCCGCTGTCCTGCTGCTGCTGGCGCTGCTGGCGCTGCTGGCGGTCTACATCATCAGTGTAGGCGAATTCATGTATCTCGACATCCCGGATGAACCCTGGGTGACGAGCTGCGCCACCCACTTCGCCGAGAACAACGATCTGGGATGCAGCTTCATCGGTTCGGCCAACGGCAGCCCGGATGTGATTTTCCCGCGCTATTACGCCGTGATGGGGTTATGGTTGCGCGTCGCTGGCGACATCTCGCTGGTCAGTCTGCGCGCCTTCCCGCTGATGGTCGGGCTGCTGGGAGTGGCCGTCTTTGTGCTGGGGCTGTGGCGCTGCCGTATGCTGGCCGGATGGTCAATTGGGGTAGCTGCCGTCGTGATGCTGAGTCTGAGTCCGGTGGTGCGCGCTTCGCATAATCTGCGGGCGGATGTGCTACTGTTGCTCTATAGCGCCGTGACGATCATCGGCTTGTGGCTGTTCCTGCACCGTGACCAGGGCAAGTGGCTCGGACTGCTGCTGGCCGGCGGGGCATTGTTGATCGGGATGCAGAGCATTCCGACGACGGCGCTGGCCTTCAGTCTCGCAGTAGGGGTCACCCTCAGCATCTGGGCTGTGACGCAGCCAAAGCGCACTCGCTACCTGGGGTATATCGCCCTGTATGGCGTTGTGTGCGCGACGGCCATCGGCCTGCACCTGCTGATCCAGTTTCTGCCGGATGTCGGCGCGTCGCTGCTGCGCTTTCAGGAATTCTTTCCCAATTATGCTCAGACCAATCGCTTGCAGGGGATCCGCTCGCCGCTGCCAGCGCTCATCGATTATGTCGGGCGTTTCAGCCTGATTCTGTCACCCGTGGAAATCCTGGCCTGCGTGATATTTCTGGCAACTTTCTGGCGCTTTTCCCCAGGCCGGGATCGCCTATTCATCGTCGTTCTGGTGCTGGCGCTGTTGCTGATGGCCTCGGTGTTTGTGATGTCGTATGGCTATCTGGTGGTCTTCGCGCCCATCCTGGCCTACGCCGCTGGCAAGGTTTATGCCCAGGCGGTCCCGCGCCTGCGCCTGCTCATCCTGTTTGTGTTGCTTCCAGCATCGGTTTCGCTGCCGCTGCACGATCTGATCTGGGCCACCAACGCCCAGCGTAATCAGCAGCGTTTACAGGCCGCACAGGTCATGACGGAGGTAATTCCCCCCCAGACAACAGTGGTCGGCTATGATCTGCTGTGGTTTGTGCTGGACAGCCAACGGGACTACATTGGTTTCAGCGGTTACTGGACGTACAGCGTGGTACGACAGGCTCCTCCGGCAACCGCTATTTCCGCGCTGGAGGTGGATGTGCTGATTTGTGAGCAGAACGACGCGCTCAACTGCCCACCGCTGCTGGCAACTGGCTGGTTCGAAGCCGAACCCCGCCAGCGCATACCGGTTGAGGATCGGGTGTATCTCGTCTACTGGCGCGCCTCGACCAGCAGATAGACGAAGGCCGCCGCGAATAGCCCCGGCCAGATGTCTTTCAGCCAGGGTGTTCCCTCGTATGGGATTTCACGGGCGATGGCAAAGCCTAATTGATGGCTCCACCAGTGGAAGTCGGTGCGCGTCCAGAAGCGCAGATGCTCGCCGGGCGTCACCACCCATTGCAGCGGGAAGCGCCCGAACAGCAGCCGCAGCCGGTGCTGGTGAAAGCCGGTGTTGGGAATGGACACAATAATGCCCTTGCGGACGAACGGGCGCAGGCTGTTGAGCAGCCCTTCCGGGTCGGGCAGGTGTTCGATGATCTCGGAGCAGATGATGTAATCGTAGGGGCCGCGCAGAAAGGCGCTGATCGGCTGGTTGATGTCCGCCAAGTCAACCTGTAAGCCCTGCGCCCGGCAGAACTCCACCGCTTTGGGCGAGACATCCAGCCCGTAGGCCTCAATCGCCTTGTGATCGAGCATGTAGCGCAGCAGCGCGCCATCGCCTACGCCTAAATCCAGCACCCGGTCGCCGGCGCTCACCAGATCGGTGAAGACCTGCGCCCGCTTGCGCCGCCAGGGCGAGAGCTGCCCCAGCGTGCCAACGGCTTTGTTATCCCAGTAGGTGTCATAATCCACTGCGCCGACACGGGCCGTCTCCGGGTAGAGGAACAGCCGCCGCAGTTGACGGTAACGGGTTGCCAACCAGAGATAGACCGGGCGCAGCGGGCTGCCGCGCAACGCGACCTTCAGGCGCTCGGCCATCACCCGCTTCTCAACCTTCTTCCTTACGCAGATGGGGATAGAGCAGCACATCGCGGATGCTGCGCTGATCGGTCAGCAGCATCACCAGCCGATCCATGCCCATGCCGAAGCCGCCGTTGGGCGGCATCCCGTAGCGCATGGCGCGCAGATAATCCTCGTCCAGCGGCGTCTCGTCATCTTCACCGGCGCGGAAAATCGCCGCCATCTCCAGGAAGCGTGCCTCCTGATCGCGGGGATCGTTCAGCTCGGTGAAGGCGTTAGCGAACTCCATGTTGGCGATATACAACTCCCAGCGCTCGGTGTGCTGCTCGTCGTATTCAACCTTCTTGGCGAAGGGCGAAATATCGCGCGGGTAATCCATGATGAAGGTCGGCTGCGTCAGGGTCGGTTCAACACACTCGCCCAGCAGATGCTCGACCAGCTTACCCCAGGGCTGCCCCGGCTTGACGCTCATGCCAGCGGCGCGGATAGCGGCTTCCAGGGCGGCGGCATCGGGATAATCCATGTAATCAATGCCGGAGGCTTCGCGGATGGCGTCGCGCATCCGAATCCGCTTCCAGGGCGGCGTCAGGTCGATGGCCTTGCCCTGATAGTTGATCTGGAGCGACGGGTTGACCGCCAGACAGGCCTCGACCACAAAGCGCTCGGTCAGCCGGGCAACATCGTGGTAATCGATATAGGCTTTGTAGAACTCCAGCATGGTGAATTCGGTGTTGTGCTTGTAGCTCACGCCTTCGTTGCGGAAGTCGCGCCCCAGTTCATAGACCGCATCGTAGCCGCCGACCAGCAGCCGCTTGAGATACAGCTCGAAGCTGATCCGCAGGTACAAATCCTGGTCAAGCTGATTGTGATGGGTGATGAAGGGGCGCGCCGCCGCGCCGCCATACACCGGCTGAAGGATGGGCGTCTCGACTTCGAGGAAGCCCTCTTTATCGAAGAAGTGGCGCACGGCACGGATGACCTGCGCCCGTTTGAGGAAGACCTCGCGCACTTCGCGGTTGACGGCCAGATCGGCATAGCGCTGGCGGTAGCGGGTTTCGACGGCGCTGAACTCGCCATGCTCGACGACGCTGCCATCCTCCTGCACCTGCTGCTTGATGACCGGCAGCGGACTGAGCGATTTCGCCAGCAGTTTGAACTCGTAGGTCAGCACACTCACTTCGCCGGCGCGGGTGCGCGTCATCGTGCCTTTGGCCTGCACGAAGTCATCGCTATCGACCAGCCCCTCTTTCAGCAGCTCGAAAGTGGCCTCGCCCAGTTCGTTGATGCGGAGCATAAGCTGAACCCGCCCACTCTCGTCTTCGATGTGGCAGAAGGCGATCTTGCCCTTCAGGTTCAGGCGGCGGATGCGCCCGCAGACCACCACTTCCAGCGATTGGGCGGCTTCGCTGTCTTTGGCTTCCAGTGCCTCATATTCGGCGATGGCGCGGGCGGCGGTGTAGGTGCGCTCGACGCGACGCGGGAAGGCTTCCACCCCCAGCGCTTCTAACTTCTGGAGTTTTTCGACTCGTTCCTGTTCCAGTTTATTCGGCTGCCACATGCATTCTGTTCCGTCAGTGTGGGTTGATCGAGCCGGTAGTGTAGCACAGGCCGCTGGTCTGTGGCAGGCGTAAAATGGTGGTAGAGTCTGTGATAGCAGTTGTCATAAGCGATGAGGAATCTCAATCATGCTGCTGACCAAATGGTGTCCGATTGTTTTGCGTTACTGGTTGTTGATCCTCGTCATCCTATTCTGCTCAGACAGGTTCTTGAAAGATACAAATGGAGTTAATGCCCAATCTATGGACTGGTGTCAGGATAGCATTGAACCGCTGATTACACGTTCAACGTCGGAAATTACCTGGTCACCCTCTGGGAACTACCTCGCGGTTGCATCTGAAGCGGCAGATACACAATGCATTCGGGATGTGAAATTGGAGATCATCAATGTATCCAAGCAAGAAGTAGTGACTACCATTCGGAATGATTTCGCATTAGCGGCACTGTCCTGGAGTCCATCAGGCCATGAGCTGATCACAGGAGATCTTGCCGGATTTGTGTCCCGCTGGGATGCCCTGTCTGGTGAACAGCTCTCCAGTTTTCGCTTGTCTGAATGGGCGATACTTGAATTATCCTGGCATCCTGATGGGACATATATCGCAGGCGGAGGATATGACAACTGGCTTCGTGTGTTTGATGTCACTACCAAAGAGGCAGTGCACACTTTGGATTTAGGTCGTGAGGGTATTCCCGGAGTGTCTGCTGGCATCGCCTGGCTGGAATGGAGTCCCGATGGCACAAAACTGGCTGTTGGTGGTGGTGATGGAAAACTCCGGCTCTACAATGCAGATGATCTGACTTTGCTCCGCGTCATAGAAGTCAATACAACACAATGGGTAGGCGGAGCGTGGAATCATGCATCGAGCCAAATTGCTACCAACAGTGATGACAATCGCATCAAGATTTATGATGTTGCCACAGGCAACCTTACGCTGGAGATAAATGGGCATTCGCAAAGAGTCAACGGCATTACCTGGAGTCCCTCGGATAACTTCCTCGCCAGTACCAGTGTCGATGCTACTCTCCGTTTCTGGGATGCTCAGACCGGGGAGGCGATTTCCATGATAAAGTCCTCTTCCAATGTAGCCCAAACGCTCCATATCGACTGGGGGATAAATGGAAAGCTGGCTTACGGTAGCACGATTGAATTCCGTAATGCACCCAATTCAGGGTTAACTCCCTTCGCTATTGTTGAGGAATTTCCCTTTCCACTATCTGATGTGTTAGACAGAGAATGATCGAGGAAGCCGGCATTATGATGAATGAAGTGTTGATTCGTGAAACAGTGGTTGAAATTGCAATCTGGAATCCACAAGGGTCGCGGTTGGCTGTGCTGCTCACTGATACCGAGTTGATTGAGCAAGCCTCTATCAACAACCGGGTCATGATTTACGATTCCGCCGGAATCAGCCTGAACACCATTCATGATGTGGATGCGATCAATGTCACGTGGAAACCCGATAGTACGGAAATTCTGGTGGGATGCTTCAAGAATCAGGCGCGGCGTTATGATATTCAAACCGGCGTGACCATCGGCAGCCTGCACCCACATGCAATAGGGATACTAACCGATGTCCTGTGTGTGGCTTGGGACAACAGTGGAACGCGCATTGCGACAGGGGGCAGCGACAACACCATCCGGATCTGGGAGGCAGCGACGCATACCCCACTCCTGACGGTTGACCTGGGAAAAGAGGAAATGCCTTATACAAAGGCCGTGTATAACGTGGGATGGAGTCCAGATGGGCATTATTTTGCGGCGGCCAACTGGGATAAAAATCTGTATGTTTGGGATGGTGACTTCAGGGATGATCCCCGGATTTTCCCGGACTTGAGCGGCTTCCAGTGGTGCCCTGACAGCCAGCGCATCATCACATTTCACAAGGGGCAACATGCTGTCGTTGACCTGTCAACCGGCGAACGAATACTCACCGTATCTCATTCGAACAAGCAGATGACACCCATCACCTGGAGTCCCGATGGAAGCAAATTTGCAGGCGGTTATGCTCCAGGGGAAATACAGATCTGGGATGCAGCAACTGGCGAAACCCTGAACATCGTTGCGGTCAATGCTCCGCTGATTGCGCTGGCGTGGCCGGATGCCAGCACTTTGCGCTATGCGACCACGTTCATTGCCTTCGACGGGGTGCGCCGTCGCCCGGAAGATGAACGGCTGGGGATAGCAATTCATTCGTTGCCACTGGGTGGCGTCACAACACCCTGATGACCAGACCAGCGCGGGGATGACGGGTCAGCGGTATAATCACATGACAAAAAGCGCGATTCATACCAGGAGAAGACTATCATGCTGCGCGTTGCCAATGCCCCCTGCTCGTGGGGCGTGATCGAGAATGTTGAAGGCGAGCGTTACGATTATGTGCGCGTGTTGAACGAGATTGCCGCTACCGGCTACGTCGGAACCGAGCTGGGGGACTGGGGCTTCATGCCCACCGATCCGGCTAAACTGACCGATGCACTGGCCGCGCGCCAGCTCAAGCTGCTGGCCTCGTGGGTCAGCGTGTATTTGCATGATGCCCGCAAACATCAACAGAGCGGCGATGACTGTGTCCGCGCTGCCAAACTGATGGCGGCTGTCGGCGGTTCGGACTGCTTCGTCGTGCTGGGGAACGATCCCTACGCCGATCCGATTCGTGCCAAAAATGCCGGGCGCATCACGCCGGCGATGGGCATGAGCGCCGAACAGTGGAAAGTCTTCGCCAAAGGGGCAGACGCCATCGCCCGCCGGGTGATGGACGAGGCCGGGCTGCGGACGGTGTTCCATCACCACATCGGCACCTGGGTCGAAACGCCGGCGGAGACGCAGCGGCTGATGGAGATGACCAACCCGGATATTGTGGGTCTGGTGTTTGATACCGGACACTTCCGCTTCGGCGGTGGTGATGAAGTGCAGGGGGTACACCAATTCGCCAGCCGCATCTGGCATGTGCATTTCAAGGATCAGCAACCCGATATTGCCCGCCAGTCACGCGAGCAGTTATGGGATGGCCTGCAATCGGTCGGGCATGGCGTTTTCTGCGAGCTGGGCAAGGGCAGCGTCAACTTCCCGGCTGTGCTGGAAGCACTCCGGTCGATTCAGTATGACGGCTGGATAGTGGTTGAACAGGATGTCCTGCCGGGGATGGGCACACCCAAAGAAAGCGCCCAGCGCAATCGTGATTATCTGACGAGCATTGGGCTATAGTGGCTGGGGCGACAGGCAGGCAAGCGGCGGCCTGGATCGGGTCAGATGGGCCTCAGTGAAAGCAGGCTTTCGTCAGACGACGTTTGCCGATACAATGATTGAATAGTTCCCGCCTGACGGAGTCGGAGCAGGTTGGGATGACAGTCGTAAGGCTCAACAGGATTAAGATGCTCATCATGGGCTTGCGCGCATTCGTTTCAGCACTTGCAGTGATAATCGGCCTCGGAGTGGCGAGTTGCCAGCCTGCCGCAGTCAAACCAACTGCAACGCCTGATCTGGAAGCTATTCAGATGGAGGAGCGCCAGAATTTCCCCCAGGTGACTCAGGTCGAACACTGGGACTTGCAGAGCGTGATCTCCAACCCGGAAAATTATGCGCCGGGGATTGTGCCGCTGATCGACGGCGGTTACCGGATCTACTGGAACGACCGGGTCAATGGCGGGATCGGCAGCGCCACCTCGTCGGATGGTTTCACTTTCAATGTCGATGCTGGTTTGCGGTTGGCTGATGCCGCATCCGGCCAGATTGACTGTCTGGTGAGCAATCCCTGGGTCATCCAGCTCTCTAATGGCTACCGCATGTTCTATCGTGGGCAGGAAAATCCCTGTGACCGGACGGTCGAGCAGGAAGCCGATTTCTATCGCATTCTGAGCGCTTATTCGCCCGATGGCCGTGTGTTCCAGCGTGAGTCGGGCGTTCGCATCAATATCGGCCCGACCACCGGTCTGTCGTCGGCAGCAACGGGGCGCACTCTCCAATTAGACGATGGCAGTTTCCGCATGTTTTTCACGGCGTCACTTGTCAACGAAAACAACGTTGTCATCCTGCGCGCCGACTCAGATGACAGCCTGAACTGGAACATTGATCTGACGCCAATCGTGCGCGATGCTCGCAGCCCAACCGCCATCCAGATTGACGACACGATCTTCCTGTATGTGAAATACATGACCGACAATTATCTCAAGCTGGAATCGACGGATGGCGGCCTTACCTTCACACCGGTGAGCTGGCTGGAATTCTATGATGCCGATAATCAGCGCATTCCGGGTTTCATCTGGGGTGATGTCTTTGATCTGCCCAGTGGTGAATATGTCATCTATGGTCCAAGCGAAGCCGGCGTGGCTATTTTTGAGCAAGAGGTTGAAGAATCATCATGATGAATACCCTGAGCAATCTGCCGCCTGTCCGCTGGGCGCTGCGTCATCCCCGACTGGCTGCCTGGATTGTGTTGTCGCTCGGCATGGTTGTCCTACTGCTGGTCGAAGCCCGTGATGTTGGGTTGCTGCCGACGCAGTGGATTGCCCTGATTGTGGCAACAGTTCTGGTCGCTGGTGCCTGCATCTGGATTATTAGCTGGGAAGACAAGGACGACGAAGCTGAAAGCGATCCGCCGCGCCAACCCTCCTCCTGAGCTACATCAGCGCACAGGTGAGCGATGCCCACGTTATCTCGTTATTACATTCGCGTCGGGCTGATCTATCTGGTGGTTGGCCTGCTGGTCGGCTTCATCCTAAGTGCGGCTGTCTGGCTGAACCTGCCGCCATCGGTCGCGGCGCTGCGCCCCACCTATCTCCACCTTCTCACTGTCGGTTGGCTGACGCAGATGATCTTCGGCGTCGCCTACTGGATGTTCCCCAAAGCCTCAAAAGAATCGCCACGCGGGTCAGCACGCTTGGGCTGGGCGATTTTCATCTTGCTCAACGCTGGATTGCTGCTGCGCGTCATCGGTGAACCGCTGCTGGTGCTGCGTGCGGATCTGGGTCTGGGCGGGCTGATGCCGCTGGCGGCGCTGGCGCAGTGGCTGGCGGTATGCGGCTTCATCATCATGACCTGGCCGCGCATTAAGGAGCGTTGAGATGCCCCGCCTCAGCGTCTGGATGCTGCGGGCGGCGTTGTTGCATCTCGGCCTCGGCGTCACTTTTGGGTCTCTGCTGTTGTGGAATAAAGGCAGTTCACTGGAACCGCACATCGGCCTGCTGATCTCCGGTCATATGGACGGGATGCTCCTTGGCTGGATGGTGCAGTTGGTGATGGGTACCGCTTTCTGGGTCCTGCCGCGCTTCAGCGGCCCGGCCCGTTATGGCCGTCCTGTGTGGTTCTGGCTGGCATTTGGCCTGCTCAACAGCGGCGTCATCCTGGTCATGCTAACACCCTGGCTGAGAACGATGAGCATCGGACGGCTGTGCGAGCTGCTGGCCGCGCTCTCATTCGCCATCGGCATCTGGCGGCGGGTCAAGCCCTTTGCCGATGGCTCCGTCGCCTGACCGCGCCACCTCACAACTCGTTATCGACGCGCTCGGCGAAGACGATATAACGTTCGGTATTGACCTTATAAGGATAGCACGAGATGAGGGTCGCCACCGCACCGCCGCGCGGGTTCAGCACCGAGATGTCGTTGGGCTTTACGATATCGCTTCCCGTCACCACATAACGATAGACCTGGGTCTGGGTGCGCACGAAAAACTCGTCACCCGCTTCCAACTGGTCGATATAACGGAAGATTTCGCTGTAGATGTCGTTATGGGCGGAAAGTACCAGATTGCCTTCGTCATCGCCAGGATTGACACCGTTGAGCAGTTGCCCCACCCCTAGCTTGAGCGCCTCCCAGTCCGTCCCCTGCACGATGGATTGTTCGATGTTGAGTTTGGGGATGCTGATCTCCAGCGCCGTTTCAGTGGTGGGACGCGGACGGGCGGCGATGGGCTGCAAGACCTGATCGGCCACCAGATAACGCAGCGCTTCCGGGACTTCATCATAATTGAATTGGGCTTCACCAGATGCCAGGATGGTATGGCCGCCAGGCAGCACCACCTGACTGAGCTGGATCTGCGGCGTCGGCACCAGCGTCGGCAGATTGGCACGGCGTTGCTCATCGCCCAGCGCCTGGGCATTGGCGGTTTCCGTCTGCAATCTGTTGGTCGCAATGAACATCTGGTAACCGATGAAGAGCAGACCGACGACTGCGGCGGCTTCCACCAGGAACAACGCCTGGCTGAAAAATCCACGCCAGAATCGAGACCGTTCTTCGCGCTGGCGTTCATCGCCTTCGTCTTCAAACTGCGGCGTCAGGTTGGAGGGCGGTGGTGCAGGGCGCGGCGCAGATGATGGGCCGGGGTTCGAGGCCAGCACCCGTTCCAACGAAGGGGCACGCGCTGGAACAGCCGGTTCCACCGGGGCGCTGACCGGCATCTCCGCCGGGATGATTCGTCCGGCACGCTCCATGCGTTTGAGTTTCTGCTGACGTTCCTCGCGCTTGCGGATCGCCAGGATGCGTTCCAGTTCTTCGATGCTCAGTTCATCAACCGGTCGTTTGTCGCGCATAGCTCTTCTAGGGTCAATTTCAACACTTGTTTTGATTATCGCCAGATGACCTTTTCTGGCAAGTGGGATATTTTGGATCGAGTCGCAGCCACGATAGTGTAGGGGTACGAAATGACCCGTGTGAGAAAGCAACTTTCCAGTTAAACTCCAATACTGTCAGATCGAACGTCATAAGGATTCGGGGATGAAGGAAGATCTGCGTCTGGAAGCTCAGGTGGGGAATCTCTTGAAAGCCAAGGGCTGGACAATTTGTGCAGCCGAGTCCTGCACCGGTGGTCTGGTGCTGCACCGGCTGACCAATGTCTCTGGCAGTTCAGGCTATGTGCTGGGTGGGGTGGTCGCCTATTCCAACCAGGTCAAGCAATCTTTGCTGCATGTGCGGCAGGGATCGCTGATCGCTTACGGAGCTGTCAGTGAACAGGTCGCCAGCGAGATGGCCGCCGGGGCAAAGCGGCTGTTCGAGTCAGATATTGCGCTGGCGGTCACCGGCATTGCCGGGCCTGGTGGAGGAACGGCGGAGAAACCAGTTGGTCTGACCTATATGGCGCTGGCCGGGCCAGGCGACAAATTGGTGGTGCGGCGGCAGGTCTGGGAGGGAGACCGCGAGGCGATCAAGAGCCAGAGCGCGGATGCCCTGTTGGCCTGGGTACTGGAATTGGCCTGAATGCGCCTCAAGTCATATGATCGCGCTGGAGCGTTGTCATATACCTTCGGCGTATTTCCGACTCTCGAACTCCTCCATCATCAGCCGGGCCAGACCCGACAAATTCTGCTTCATTCAGCCGGGGCGCGCAACAGGGGTGTGCAGAAAATCCGGGCCTTGTGTGAACAGCAGGGGCTGCCGCTGATCGAAGATGACCGGCAGGTCGAGCGTCTGGAGGCGAAGGAAAACACCTATGCTATCGGAGTCTTTGAAAAGTATCAGCCGCGCCTGAACGCCCGCGCCAATCATCTGTTACTGGTCAATCCATCTGATATGGGCAATCTGGGTACCATCCAGCGGACGCTGCTGGGTTTCGGCCTGCGCGATCTGGTGCTGCTCAAGCCTGCTGCCGATGTCTTCGACCCGCGCGCCATCCGCGCCTCGATGGGGGCGCTCTTTCAGATCAACTTCGCCTATTTCGATTCGCTGGCAGGCTATCGCCAGCGCTTCACCCACCACCTGTATCCTTTCATGACCGATGGTGTAATCCCCCTGCCAGAGGTGCATTTCCAGCCGCCTTTTTGCCTGATCTTCGGCAGTGAGAGCAGCGGTCTGAGCGCGGACTACCAGAACATCGGCACCAGCATCAGCATCCCGCAGAGCGGTCACATCGATTCGCTAAATCTGGCGGTGGCAGTGGGCATCGCATTGTATGCGGCTGGGCAGCCAATATGAGAAGTCACTAACCTCGTCGATTGGTCTGTTGCCAAGTTGACTGCGACTTTGTACAGTTATGCCAACTTCCCATTCGATAATCTTGTCGGCATCCATTGAACATCTGACGCGAGTCGGAAGGTATATTACACTAGGTTTCGGTTGCGGTCTTCCGCAAATAGTGCATCAACAGGGAGTATTTTATGAAGCGGATCGTGTTAGTGGTTTTGTTGGCGCTGTCGCTGGTGACGATGACAGCCGCCAGCGCACAGAGTTCAGATACTGTCATCTGGTCGCTGATTGGTGGCGATATTTCAACGCTGAACCCGGCGCTGGCTACCGATGGCAATTCGCTTTGGGTGATTTCTGCCCTTTTTAGTGGCTTATTCCAGCCCAATCCTGATACGGGATTGCCGGAACCTAATCTGGCGACCTGGGAGGTTTCAGAAGATGGTCTGGTTTATAATTTCACCCTGAATGCAGATGCCAACTGGAGCGATGGCACACCCATCACCTCTGCTGACGTCAAGTTCACTTATGATGCTATTTTGTCAGATCTGGTTGAATCGCCGCGCAAGGCCGATCTGGCAGGCATCGAATCAATCGAAATCATTGACGATAAGAACTTCACCATCACCCTGAATGCGCCTAATTGTACCATCTGGGGGAATGGCTTTGGTGTTTTGACGCCGCTGCCGTCGCACCTGTATGCGGCTGACTTCAGCGACTTCATGGAAAACCCGAACAACCTGGAGCCCTCGGTTGTCAGCGGGCGTTATCAATTCAGCGAACGCAGCGCTGGCGAATTTGTGCGCCTGGCTGCGAATCCAAATTACTTCAAGGGCGAACCAAACATTCCCAATCTGCTCTACCGTATTGTGGCCGATGCCACTCTGCTGAACCAATCGCTGGAAACAGACACAGTTGATTATGGGTTCATGTACCCGGATCAGTATGCCCAGTTCGCCGATACCAGCCCGTTCAATACATTCCTGTATCCGAATGCCAACTCGCCCATCGTCATCATGAACTTCCAGGATTCGGAAAATCCGCAGAATGCCTATGATGAAGAGGGCAACCTGGTCGAGCTGACCCCCAACAAGTTCTTTGGCGATGTCCGCGTTCGTCAGGCCTTCGCCATGGGCTATGACAAGCTGGCGCTGGCGCTGACGCTGGGTGAAGATGCTGGTAGCGTGCCTTTGACTGGCCCGATTGTCCCGTCGTTCTACGGCGCTTATGACATGTCGGATCTGCCCTACTGGGAATATAATCCGGAACGCGCGGCTGAATTGCTGGCCGAAGCCGGTTGGGTTGATACCAATGGCAACGGCACACTGGATAAAGATGGCGTCGAATTCGAAGTTGACCTGATCTACAGCAAGCTGGTTGATCTGTGGGCCAATGCCGCCCTCATCATGCAGGATCAGCTCGGCCAGATCGGCGTCAAGATCAACATTGTCGAGCAGGAGTGGAGCGCTTACCTGAGCAATGTCCTGCTGCCGGGCAAATATGATCTGACCGTGGTTGGTTTTGGCGGCGGCACCGAAGTGGATGGCATCGCTTACAACCTGCTTTACAGCAAGAACATCATCCTGGGTGGTGGTGGCTTCAACCTCTCCGGCTATGTCAATCCTGAAGTGGATCGCCTGCTGGACGAAGCGCGCACCCTGCCCGGTTGTGATCCGGCGGCGCGTTATGAGCTGTACCGCGAAGTGCAGCGCATCTCGACCGAAGATGTGGCCTACGACTGGCTGGTCAGCACCACTCAGGTACATGTGCTGAACAACCGTGTCACCGATGCCTACATCGGGCAGTGGGATTCCTCGATCCCGGTCAGCTTCCCAAGCTGGGGTCTGGGCGGCTAAACTCGGCTGCTGATTGATTAGTCTAAAGAGGGTGCATACTGTTGCACCCTCTTTTTTATGCATGGCGCTCCCTCCATCACGACAGGCAGTTGATCCTCGATTCTCACAAGATACTCATATGTAAGATCTGTTTTGATCTGATTCTGTGCGACAATATCTATGATCCGAGCACAGGGGGTGAGGTATATATATGTGAGTTATGCGAATACTAATTGCTGCCCATGGCTTTCCCCCCACTCACTCATCAGGCGCTGAACGGCGTGCTGAACGCACCGCTCGCTCGTTGGCAGCGCATGGTCATCAGGTGGAAGTGGTGGCGGTTGAACAGATCGACTCACCGATGCGTCGGCTCGACAGCAAGCTTGAAGGATTTCTGCTGGTTCACCGCCTGCATTATAGTCTGGACGATACCGATAATCGTTTCCGCGCAGGTTATGCCCATCCGTGGGTGGCTGAGCAACTGCAAAAGCTGTTGAGAGAGGGCAAGTTCGATGTCGTACATCTCATCAGCGGCTACCTGATTGGCGCAGATGCCATCTATCTGGCACACCAGTTTGGCGCGGCTGCAGTAGTGACGCTGACCGAATACTGGTTCATGTGCGCGCGGATGAATCTCATCCAGATTACGGGTAAAGTCTGTTCAGGCCCGGAGACAGATGAAAAGTGCGCCCGCTGCATGAAAGAAGATTTGCGCCGCTTCCGTCTGCCGGCGCTGTATGCCCCGGACTTGGCGGCAGCCTTCTGGAGTCTGGGGGGGATGCATCTGGTCGGGCATGACAAGATACAGGATATTCGCCTGCGGCGGGAGTGGCTCAAACCGGCGCTCGAAGCGGCCGATGTAGTGATCTGCCCCTCGAAATTCCTCTACGACACCTTTGCTCGCCATCACTTCCGTACAGATCATTTTCGAGTCATGCGTCAGGGGCTGGTTCTGCCGGAACAACTGCCGGAACGGACGGCTTCGGAAGCAGCGCTGCGGTTATGCTACATCGGGCAGATCAAGTACCACAAAGGAATCGACCTGCTGCTGAAGGCGGTCATTCAGTTATTTGATCAGGGGTATAACCTGCTACTGGATTTGTGGGGCGATGATCAGCAGGACCCGGAATACTCAGCCCAGTTGAAGCATCTCTCCGACGGTCATCCAGCAGTGTACTGGAACGGCCGCTTTGTGGGGCCGCGTGTCTGGGAAATTCTGGCTGAGAGCGATGTGCTGGTGATCCCATCACGCTGGTACGAGAACAGTCCAAATGTGATCCTGGAAGCCAATCATGCCCGTGTACCGGTCATCGCTACCAACCTGGGGGGAATGGCTGAACTGGTGAGTCATCAGGCGGATGGGTTGCTTTTTGAGCTCAATGATGCGGATGATCTGGCGCGTCAGATTCAGCGACTGATCGATGAACCGGATCTGCTGCCACGGCTCCAAGCTGGGATCAATCCAGTAAAAACGCTCAAGGTAGAGGTCGATCAATTGGTGCAGCAGTATGAAGAAGCGATTCAACGGCGACGATCTAACGTCTAATCGAGGTGGGGTGGCGAACACCTCACCTCGACGGCATTTCAGGATGCTTAGGGCAGGACACGGTTGGCGACTGAGGTGAGCAGCGTCAGCGCCGCCTGATAATCCATCGTCTCGAACAGAGCGCGCGCTTCGACGGTCGCTTCTTCGCTGCCAGTGGCGAGCAGCCGGCTGGACTCGTCCTCGCGATCCCAGATGGTGATACCAGCGCTGTTGGCATCCTGCGCTCGCACAGTATAGACCAGCACTTTTGCCCCATCATCGACCAACATAAACCCAATCTGACGGCTTTCCCCCGCCGGGTTATCGAAGTAACCGACTGCCTCAGCGCTGCTGCGATCAAAGACGGTGACGCCGGCGGCTGAGTAATAGGCGCTGTAGGGGATGAGCCACAGGGTATCGGTTTCCCACTGACTGAGGAAGTAATCGGCACGACCGATCTCCAGCGCATTCAGATCGCCCGTGCCAGGCGACCACAGAGCCACACCCTCGGCATCCATCACCAGCGCTTGCTGGCTATCGGGACTCCACTCCAGCCCTGCGCCGGCGAATGTTCCCACGCGGGTTGCGCTGGTCACATCCCAGACAGCCGTTTCCGCTTCCAGACCTTCACCCAGCGCCGCTGCCAGATAGCGACAATCAGGCGACCAGTTCATGACCACGAAGCGCGGTGTGGTGAGCGAGGTCTGTACTTCATTCACAATCGCGCCGGTCTGCCAGCTCACCAGCAGCAAGCGCTGATTGCGCAGCTCGTAACGGGGAAAGACATCCGCCTGATAGTAGGCACCCTCGCGGTAGGGGCATGCATCCTGTAACACCTGCTCGGGTTGTGCCTGAACCCCACTCCAGCCCCAGATCACTGACATCATCACCACCAGACCCATCCACCATCCCTTGCCCATGATATTCTCCTTCAATTGATATGCTGTTCATCTGCTGTCAGTGTATGACGAGGGGGGCAGCGGTTGCTGGATGCTGGGGGAACGCCTGGCTGATGGCAGCTATACGAACACCCTACAACCTGACGCTTGCCCTACGCTACAGTTCACCCTTTTCACAAGCATCGAATGTGATACACTTTGAATTCGATGCGCATCGAATTCGATAGGAGTCTAGTTGAAGGAGGAGTGAAATGGAAATTCGTGATCGGCGGTATCTGTTGGAGATGTTCAAAGCGCTGGCCGATGAGCAGCGCCTCAAGATGGTGGGCTGGTTGTGTCGCGGTGAGTACAAGGCGCATGAACTGGCGGAACTGGCCGGGATCTCCGCGCCGACGATTTCGCATCACCTGGGCAAGCTGCGGTTAGTCGGGTTGGTGCAGTTGCGCGATGCTGGACCAGAGAAGTTCTATCGCATCAACCGGGCGGCGTTGGACGAATTCAAACAGTTCGTCGGACAAATCGACCAGATGGCGCTCGACCTGGGGACGAAAGACGAAAGCTGGCTCGATGCGCTGCCGCTAAATGAGGCTGACCGGAAAGTGCTGGCGAACTACACGCTGAACGGCTATCTGACGCGCATCCCATCAAAAGAGAAGAATCTGATGGTGGTGCTGCGCTGGCTGGCAACTCTGTTTCAGCCGGCTGTCCGCTATAGCGAGCCGGAAGTCAACGCCATCCTGACCAAAGTTCATAGCGATTACGCCACACTGCGGCGCGATCTAGTGGACTTTGGCTTTCTGCGGCGGGAGCGTGCCGGAACGCAATACTGGCTGACTCCCGATGATGAAACGGCTTAAGGCGTAGGATGGGCGGGCAGGGTTACGCCGCCCATCCTCCCTCGCTCAGACCAGCCATTCGCTCCAGAAGCGAATCGCGCGCGGAGTCTCCGGGCTGGTGCTGGGGTTGGGAATGCCAAACTCGGCGCTGAGATAGGCCGCCAGATCGTTGCCATAAATGATGATGTCGCTCTGATGAACCGAGAACACCGGATTGCCGGCCTCTGGCGGTTCTGAGGGGATGAAGCGATGGATGTAGACCGGGATCAGGCGTGGCACAGTCGCCAGTTCGCGCCGGGCAATCGCCAGCGACTCGGCCAGAGTGTCTGGCTGGGTACCCCATTCGTCCAGCCACAGGTTGTTATGTTCAATATCGAAGTACAGGCCGTCGAGGGCAAAGTTGATCTGCTCCCAGAGCTTCTCTTCGCTGGCCGAACGCCAGTTGGGGAAGCGCGGCGAAACCGGCAGCGCCGCCTGAAGGAACTGGCGCAGGTCGGGCGGGAACTGAAAGCCGAAGGTCAGTTGGACACGATTGATTTCGGCATCGGTCAGGCCGACTTCAAAGAGAATACCCTTACTGGTCAACGAGTCAATCAGTCGCTGGATGGTCGCTGCGGTTAACATCAGGACTCTCCTTAATCGAATTCGGTGAAATTGGCGTAGTGATCGCCGGTGAAGTATTTCTTGCCATCAGCACCGATGACAATCCGGTCGGTGCCGCGCCCGACGCCTTTGGTGTACGGGTTGGTATCCCACTCGGTGTAGCTGGTGGCGGTCGGCAGGTCACCGCTCTTGTTCATATAGACATCGCCCCCGACATAGGTATCGCTCTCTTTGGCGTAGGTTTTCTTGTTGGCCTTGCCGATTTTGACCTGGGTGAAGGCCAGGCTGCCCATGTTCTTGACAATCCAATCGCCGAGCTGCTTCACCCCATCCGCGACCGTCCCCTTCTTCACTGCGCGCTGGATGGTTGCCAGGGCGCGCTGCACATACTGCGAGGTGAAGCGGTTGCCATACATCTGCTGCATCGAACGCATGATAGCTGGTGTGAGATGCTGCGGTTGCGGACTGTGGAGCGCAGCCGCGATGTCGCTGGATTCGGCTTCAGTCTCGTGGCTTAGGAGTTCGTCCAGGTTGTCAGCCGTCTGAGTCTGCGGGGATTTGGGGGCGTGCTTGGGCGAAAGCAATGGGTCTGGCATAATGTCCTCTTTATCCAGCTTTTTCGTACAGTATAGCCGATGTTGCCCCGCACGTTCCATGAAGATACGGTCATTGCTCGACCACAATCGTCGTCAGCACCAGCGACTCGCCGCTGGCTGTACCCTGTGATTCGCTGACCGGCAGGCGTTGACCGGTGACATAATTGTACAGCCCGACGCGCACCTGATAGCTCCCGGCAGCCAGATCCGACGTAAGCGCCAGGGTGAAGGGTGGGCTGATGAGGGTTTCGCCGGGATCATCCCAACTGAGCGTCGGGCGTTCCGCGACGGCAGGTGAGCCATCGGCCTGAGCCAGTGGGGTTGGGTCATCGGGCGCGGTCAGGTGCAGGAACAGCGAGTAGTTGTCCGCCGGAGTCTGGGGTGCGTTCCAGTAAAAGCGCAGCGTCAAGGTATCGCCGGGGCGGAGCGTGGCCGCGCTCTGATCGATGCCGATGAGATGAATGGCCTCACCAAAGCGCCAGTCCGTGACGGTTTGCATCCGCCACAGCCGGTAGAAGCTCATGGCCGGGCCGCTCTCGTCGGGTTCGTCGAAGTCGCGCAGATGCAGCAGTTGGTTCAGATACGCCTGTCCTGCTTCGGTGGCGGCCATGCCATCGCGCTCGCCCTGCGTCAGCGCCACATAACTCATGCCGCGCGGCTCGATCCATTCGCTGACCGGATATTCCATCACATTGCCGGTGATCCACCAATCGACCCAGCGGCGATGCGGGATGCCACCCCAGATCGGGTTGAAGGTCTTATGATTCTCCTGGTTGACGATGACGGTGCCGGGGTCAAGGTTGATGTCGAACCACTGGCGCAGCTCGACGCGGCGATCCGGCTGGCGGCGTTCCTGCACCAGACTCCATGACTCGCCGAGCTGCGGCAGCCAGGCGAAAACCAGCAGCACCAGCGCCAGCCCACCCACTCGCTGGATTGCTGGCGGGAGAAGGGGCAGCCGGGCGATCTCGGCGACCGCGATGCCGAAGAGGACACAGGCGGCGACCGTGCCGGGCAGCACATGCCGGATGGCGCTCGGATCGACCTGACTGTAGCTGTTGACCAGCCAGGGGACGCTGATGAGCAGCAGCGCCGCCAGCAACACAGCGCGACCATCCGGCAGCGAGGACTGATCATGCCGGCCTTGCCGCCAGCGCCAGATCAGGCTCGCGCCGCCGACCAGCCCGGCTGCGATGAAAGCCAGGCCGTTGATCGGGAAGATGGTGTAATACAGGTTGTTGACCAGACGGCTGACATCGAACAGGTTGCGCAGCCCCTCGCTCTGCACCGTCGCGCCTTCGCGCTGAAGGTTGTTGAAGTCGATGCCATAGCCGAAGACCAGCCATAAACCGACGGCGGCGATCAGCAGTGCAGACAGGACAAACCAACGCCAGCGCTTCCCCAGCCCGACACTTTTGTCCGTCAGCCCGATCATGAATGCAGCCACCATCCCCGGCAGCAGCGCCGGCAGCGCCGGATACTTCATCAGCACCGCCAGCAGCCCGGCTACAACACTGCCGACCAGCCACGAACGCCGCGCCGGTTCCTGCCAGCCGACCAGCGCCAGATAAGCGGCCAGCGCGGTCAGGCAATAGATGAAAGGATCGGGCAGGGCATAGACGCCGTTCATCAGCACCAGCGGCGCGATACCCCAGGCCATCCCGGCCGCCCAGCCCGCGCCCGCGCCCGCCGCTCGCCGAGCCGTGAGGGCGATGACCACCAACGTGAGCAGGTTGACGAGGACGGCGACGAAGCGAAAGAACTCGACCGTGGCCGCCAGCCCGCTGATGCCGAGCGCTTCCAGTGGCGGTTGCAGCACGGTGTTGAGCCAGACGTAGGCCGGGGGGATGCCGGCGTAATAGCCGCCGCTGTCGTACAGGCCGCGCCACTCCTGCCCGCCCAGATAGTAGGCCGGCTCGTCAGGGTGATCGACATATGGCAGGCTGAAGCGGTAGCTGGCAAAGCGCAGCGCCCCGGCCACGACGATGATGAGCAGCAGGCCGAGCGCGAAACGCTGCCCGGCGACACGGTTCAGGATAGTGTTCATGGGTTGGATGATAGCCGATGGCGGCCTCCGGCGAAAGAGGCTCTCAGGCTGGCTTCATCGCCATCGCCGGCGCAGCCTGAACGGGTTTGAGCGCCGCTGGCAGGGGTTGGCCCGTCACCCAGGCGCGGATGGTATCGGCAAAGAGCTGGGGATGTTCGCCGTTCCAGGCATGATGGGCGTTGGGCGCGTAGGCCATCACAGCGTTGGGCATGACCGCAGCAAAATGGGGCAAACCCTGTACGATGGCGCCCACTTCTTTGTCCCCAGCCAGCGCCAGAACACGGGCATCGCACCGGTCAAAAGCGCTCGCCAGATCATAATTCAGCACTTCATCATACATCCGCCTGACCCCGTCCAGGTTCATCTGTTTGCTGTCGCGCTGAAAATAGGGGATGGCCTCAGCGGGCAGATTCATTACCTTCCCCATCAGCCAGATGAAGGGATCGACCTTGTTCAGCGGCAGCAGCAGGCGCATCACGGCGCGATTGAAGAAGGACGCGCCAATTGGTTGACCAGCGACTCCGCTAATCATCAGGCTCTCGACTACCTGCGGCGCATCGCGCAACACCTGTAAGCCGACATAGCCGCCCAGCGATAAGCCCACGAGGTGGGCCTTTCCGCCAGGAACCTGCTCGGCGATGATGGCTGCGACCTGGCGGGCGCTGTCAGCAAATGAGATCCAGGGCATCTGGATGCTGCCGCCGGCGTTGGGCAAATCGATGGTCAGGCAGTGGAAGTCGGCGGATAAATCCCGCACCTGTTCGGTCCACATCCAACTGCTGACCCCCAGGCCATGCAGAAAGACGATGGTCGGGGCATTTGGTGATCCGGTGTGGGTCACATGCAGCGTCATGACGAGTCTCCTTGAGGGATAGTTATAGCCCCCAGCACATAGCGTTTGCTTTCGGGGCTGGGTGGGCGATTCAGGTAAGAAGCCAGCAATGTCTCAAATTCATAGGTGAGGGTCTGGAATTCATCGTCGCTCAGTTGCAGCGTGATGCGCCGGTAGCTCATGCCATCGTCGCCCACCTGGCTCAGGTCAGCCTTCTGGGTGTACTGGGTGAAGGTTTCCAGCAGGCTGACCATGTAAGCCAGAAAAGCCTGCTGGTGATCTTCGGCTGAAAGCGAACGCATCTCCTCCAGCGTCAGCCGGCCAGCCCCATGCTTCACCCGGTAGGTGCGTTCCAGGGCACCATTGACCGGCTTTTCCGAGGCAATTTCCAGCAGGCCACCATCCAGCAGCAGCTTGATCTGGCGATAGAGCGTCGCATGTGGCACATCCGGCAGCGCCGCAGCCACTTGCGACGGTGTGCGCTCGTGGGCGATCAGCTCGGTCAGGATACGCATCCGCAGCGGGTGGAGCAGGAGTTCCAGTCGTTCTTGCATGGAGACCTCTATTCTCAATCGTGAGAATGGCTGTCATCATACTATTCTCAAAAGTGAGAATAGTCAAGCATTTGGTGTTATGGGCGCTGCAAATGGTGGTTGATGGGTATACTGATGCACTCTGTGGATGAACTTACGGCTTTCGGGGGAGGGCAAATGACATTGATCACGCTGCACGATATTGAGCAGGCCCAGCCGGTCATCGCGCCGTACCTGCACCGGACGCCAATCCTGACGGCCTCGGCGCTGGGGGCGATGATCAATTGCCGGCTGCTGTTCAAAGCCGAGTTGTTTCAGAAGGCCGGTTCATTCAAGCCGCGCGGCGCGCTGAACAAGCTCAACAGCCTGACCGCCGAGGAACGCCAGCGTGGGGTGATCGCCATCAGCGCGGGCAATCATGCCGCCGGGCTGGCCTATGCCGCCTCCGTCATGAACATCCGCGCCACCATCGTGATGCCCGAAGCCGCGGTTGCCAGCAAAGTCCAGGCCACGCGCGGCTATGGCGCGACTGCCGTGCTGCACGGCAGCGGCAAGGACCTCATGCCCAAAGCGCGCGAATTGCAGGCGGCGCACAATCTGACCTTCTGCCACCCATTTGACGATCCACTGGTGATCGCCGGACAGGGAACCGTAGGGCTGGAGATCAGCCAGGATGTTGCTGCGCCGGATGTGGTGATGGTGCCAATCGGCGGTGGTGGGCTGATCGCTGGCGTGGCGACGGCCATCAAGGCGCACTATCCCCGGACGAGAGTAATCGGGGTCGAGCCAGAAGGCGCCGCCAAGATGCTGCCCAGCCTGCAACAGGGCACGCCGGTGACACTAGAAGCAACGCACACGATCGCTGATGGGCTGGCGGCTCCTTTCGCCGGGGCGCACACGCTGGAGCATGTGCAACGCTTTGTCGATGAGGTGGTGCTGGTTTCAGATGCCGAGATCACCGAGGCCATGCTGTTGATTATGGAACGTTGCAAGCTGATGGTTGAGCCATCGGGCGCGGCGGGTTTCGCGGCGCTGCTGTTCAACCGCATAACGGTTGCGCCCGGCAGCACCGTTGTCTGCATTCTTTCGGGGGGTAACGTTGATCGGCAGCGCTTGAAAACGATTCTGTCCTGACCCAACCGCGTCACGGTGCTGCCGGGCGCATCAGTTCCAGCACGTAGGCTGCCACCGCCCAGCGTTCTGCTTCCGGCAGGATGCGCTCCCAGGGTGGCATGTACTTTTCCAGTCGCCCCAGACTGATGACCGCAAAGATGTCTTGGGTTGTTTGAACGCTCATCAGGGTGGGTTGCCTGAAATCCGGGGGTGGGGTCTTGATGCCACCCGATAGGACGGAAGGGCCATCGCCGCGTCCTTCCAGGCCATGACAGGCGGTACAGTTTTCGGCGTAAACGGCTGCCCCAAGCGCCAGATTGGGCTGGGCGATCATCTGTTGAACGATGTCATCCGGCAGCGTGGTCGGAGTAGGAACGAACGTCGCGACCGGGCGCGTTGCAGAGGGTCGAAGACCGCTGGCTGCGATCAGACTGAGGCAGACGCCCAGCGCGAAAATAATGAACAGCCACCCTTTCACTCAAGATACTCCAATCGTGGCAGAGGCACTCGCAGAAGCGCCTCTGCCTGATAATCCAGTTTGCATCACCCGTCGTTGGCGATGGACACATTCCCACTGCTCAGGTCTGCTGTGACCTGTACCGCAATCAACTGCGCCTGACGGGCGTAATCAATGGCAGCCGCCAACACCCGCGCCGCTTCCTGTGGGCTATGGAAACCGGTGCTGTTTTCCGATGAGATGAAGTCCCAGCGGAGTGAAGCGCGGCGATGGTTCAGCAGCGCTTCGGTCAACATCTCGTCGGTGGCTCCGGCTTCACGGGCAATCCGGATCGCATCAATCGCATCCAGCAGCGCTTCCTCGGTCAGCCGCAGCAGCGAAGCGGTGTTGTCCTGGATGATGCTGACACGGGTGCGCAGCTCATCTTCCGAGATATTGTGGCAGCCCTGGCAGGCGTTATTGAGATTATCCAGCGGGCTGCGAATCCAGTGGTCGGAGATCTTGACGCCGCCCTCACGCATAAACGGCATGTGACAGTCGGCGCAGGTGACGCCGGAACGGGCGTGGATGCCGGTGCTGGATAGCTCGTATTCCGGATGCTGGATTTTGATCATCGGTGCGCCGGTCACCGCATGCGTCCAGTCCTTGAAACCGTATTCGTCGTAATGCGATTCGATGTTGTCGATGGTCAAGCCCTGGCTCCAGGGGAAAGTCAGCACCTTGTTATCGCCCAGGAAGTAATACTCGACATGACACTGAGCGCAGACATACGTCCGCATCTCCTGGCGCGATGCCTGCGTCCAATCGATGCCCTGGGCATCGAGCGCGTTAATCAGCGCTGGACGGGTCAGGCGCAGCGCCATCGTCTCGGGGTCATGGCAATCGGCACAGGACGAACCCAGATGCAGGTCATCAGTAAGGTCGTTGAAGGGAGTGACATTGAATTGTTCCCAGCCCATGCTGGCGATCAGTTGCGGGGTTTCAGCGGCATGGCAGTTGGCGCAGGCACCCGGCTGATTGACGATCTTCACCCGCTCGGTATTGGCCTGGTCAACCTGGGCATAGAAGTGACCGCGCTCCTCGTTGTGATCCTTGCTGAAGGCATAGCCCGCCCAGATGGTCACCATAGCCGGATAGCGTTCCAGCTTGCTGTACACCTCGGAACCGCCATAGGGCGTGGCACCGTAATTCTCCTGAGTCATCATGAAGCGGTCGTATTGACGGGGGAAGTTCTGTCCCCAGACAGCCGGGTCGAGTTCGTCCGCCGCGATCTCAACCACGCGCAGCGGGAACTGCGCCGCCTCGTTCTGGCGCTGATTGATGCTGATGAGCAGCGCGGTGACGCCAATCGTCAGCAGGACCGCTCCGGCGAATACCATGATATAGATGAAGGTCTGACGTGAAAAAACTTTATTCATCGATGCTCATCTCCTCTGATCAGTTACTTGCGAGTACGGTGACCGACATCGGCATGACAGCTCACGCAGGCCAGCGCTTCCCCTTCGTGAACGCCGAGGATCTGGCTGACCGCGGTCTCATGACATTCAATACAGTTGTTTTGGACGACCGTGGCGTTCAGGTCGCGGATGGTGATCGGATCGTGGAAGTCGCCGGTGGTGAAGGCCACGCTGTGGTTGAAGCCGTTCAGCCCTTTGATGAACCACTTGTTGATGGGGTTATCGTGGGGGGTGTGGCAGCTATTGCAGGTCGCAACATCTTTGTGGCTGGAGTGATTCCAGGCTTCGAACTGCTCGCGCATGACGTGGCAGTTCATGCAGGCTTGCGGATCATCCGAGAGGTACGACGCGCCGCGCGCATAACCGAAGGTGAACAGGCCAAGGCCCACCAACATGCCGAAGGCGCCAACGCTGGCGAGCGCCCAGATGCGCCCCCAGCGGCGTTGCGGGGAAGCCGGTTGAGTCATACAGTTGCTCCCATCGTTATCCGGTCACCTTCCATTAGTGTAAAGGCAGCACATAGGCTACACTTTGATCCAGATCAAGTTGCGATGGCGTGGAGGATCATGAAATGACCATGACAGATGTCACCCCCAGGCGGGGCAGCCGTTCAATTGATCTACGGTCTTTCGCGGTATTTGAGCCGCTGGATGAGGTGGTGTTGAACGCGCTGAAGCAGCAAGCGGTGTTATACCGCCTGAAGCGACGCGAACTGCTCTACCAGCAGGGCGAAGAAGCCCACTCGATCTATCTGATACAACAGGGTGGCGTTCGCCTGATTGAACACACCAGCGATGACCAGCAGGTGAATATCAAGGTGTATGGCGCGGGTGATTTGCTGGGGCTGCTGGCGATCTCCGGCAGTTATGCCCATCCCAGCAGCGCCGAAGCCATTGACGACACACAGGTGATTGGCATCGCCGGCGAAGCGATGCGCAAACTGATGCGCTGCCACGCGGTGCTGGGGCTGCTGGTGGTTGATCTGCTGATCCATCATGTTCATCATGCTCACTCACGCATTCGGCACCTGGTCGCAGAACGGGTGGAGCAGCGGCTGGCGCGCGGGTTACTGCACTACTGCGAGAAGTTCGGGCAGTTGACCAGCGACCAGATCATCGCAATTGACATCACGCTGTCGCAGCAGGATATGGCCGAGTTCAGTGGAACCACGGTCGAGACGGTCAATCGCACCCTGAAAATATGGGAAGACAAAGGATATATCCGCCGGTCGCGGCAGCATGTCGATGTGTTGAACCGCGACGCGCTGGCGCATATCGCCGAAGATCGCCCGTATCTGATGCAGGGGTGAGCCGCTGATCGGATGGGTCGGCAAAACAGACGAACATGAGACATTGGTCTTCTATGCAACAGGATAGGATGATGAGCAAGCCAATCACAGGTATCTTTAACATTCTCGCGACGCCCTTCGACGCCCAGGAGCAGCTTGATCTGCCCAGTCTGCGGCGGTTGGTGGAGTTCCAACTGGATAAGGGTGTATATGGATTGACGATCCTCGGTGTGCTGGGGGAGGCGGGCAAGCTGAGCGTGGATGAACGCCGGTTGGTGATGGAGACGGTGATGGAAACGGTCGGCGGTCAGGTGCCGGTGGTGGTGGGAACCAGCCACCCGCAGTTGACGACCTGCATCGACCTGACCAAAGCCGCTATCCAGGCTGGAGCCGACGGGGTGATGGTCGCGCCGCCGCCCATGACCAAGCCGACCGATGACGAGATCATTGAGCTGTATGCCCGGATCGCCGAGGCGGTTGATTGCTCGATTGTGGTGCAGGATTTCCCTCCGGTGAATGGCGTCATCATGACCGCCGATATGCTGGCACGGCTGCCGGGGCGCGTCCCCAACGCCCGTTATCTGAAGCTGGAAGACCCGCCGCTGATGGAGAAGATCGCCGCTATCCGCGCCCGCACTGACGCGCTGACGATCTTCGGCGGGTTGGGCGGGATGTTCCTGCTGGAAGAACTCCAGCGCGGCGCTGCCGGGACGATGACCGGATTCGCCTTCAGCGAGGTGCTGGTGGCGGTGTATCAGGCGTTTCAGGCCGGTGAGATGGCGCGGGCGGAAGCGATTTTTGACCGCTATCTGCCATTGATCCGTTATGAGAACCAGCCCGTCGTCAACCTGACCATCCGCAAGCAGCTTCTGCATCGGCGGGGGGCCATCGCTCACCCGACGCCGCGCAGCCCGTTTGTGGCGCTGGAGCCGGGGACGGACGAGGAGATGAGCTGGATTCTGAAGCGGGTGGGCATCAACGACCCGACGCAGAAGATCACACGCTTCGAGTGACCGGTCTGATCGTCAGACGATTCACCGCCAGGAAAAGACGAAGAAGAACCGACCACAGAGGCGCGGAGAACCCAGAGAGGAATCAGAGGTCTTTTCCTTTCAACTCTCTGCTGTTGATTCGTCAGATTCGTCAGATTCGCATCACTCCATATTTCAATTCGCGAATCATGTGCAACTGTTTTCCCTCAAGTGGTGCAAAAGTTGCAAGAGTTGCATCTAGTCAATAGTCATCAGTCGATAGTCGTCAGAAAAAACGCTTGGATTACTGTGCTGATGAGTTTGCTGATTAGAGCCATTAGCCTTTCGCTATCCGCTATTGACTACAGACTGTTGGTGCAACTCCGGTTTTGTGTCGTCGTCGTCGTCGGACAGACACAACGACAAAGACGGAAAGACCAACACAGAGAATACAGAGGACACAGAGAGAAATCAGAGTGAATCTGCGTCAAATTCGTCAAATTCGTCAAATTCGTCAAATGCAAAAGTGCCTTTTGTGAACTTTTCCCTCAACCGTTGCAATCCGTTGATCGTCGTCAGTCGGATGCTCACCCGCTGATCCTTTGCCGCCGGCGGATCGTCATGTGCGGTGGCGGATCGCTCCCTGAGATGCGCCGATGTTAACGCATTCTATGTCGGATTGGGACGTGTCCCGGCCTTGATCCACAAAAGTCGTCAAAGTCGTCAATGTCAAACGTGCATGTTGTGACTTTTGGCGTTCAGCCATCAGCCATCAGCTTTCAGTCTATCGACTACTCACTACCGACTACCCTGTGGCGGCGGCACTGGCGGCAGTCCGGGTTGTGGCCGTTCTGCCAGTGCGCCTGGTTTTGGGTCAGGCGGGTGGTTCGCGAACCACTCCTACGAGAAGGATACGTCCGATTGTCCCGTTATGGGTGAACTTTTGGTAAACTTTTTGGTACGACTTAGCGTGAGTCGGTGTTAACCATTTTGGGAGACTGCGAAGGTTAAAGCTGTTGGCGCAGGGTTAGAAAAGGGTTGAGAAAAATCAGGGTTGAGGGAGCGTGATTCGACCAGGTGGCGGCCGTCAATCATCAAGCCGACCATGCTTGCGTGCTATAATCAGGCTATCGGAAATGGAGGGTCAGGCCAATGGTTACACTGCCGGTGCGTACCCAGATTGAACAGAAGCTCGACCAACTGACGGAAGCGCAACTGGATGATGTTCTCCGCTTGATCGAGACAGTGGCAAACGAGGATGATGCTGATTACGACGAAGCACGGGATTTGACGATAGGCTTCATTCAGGGATCAACCGACGCCGGACAGCGAGCCAAAGCGATTTTGCGGGCAGAATTTGGGATAAAGAAAGATCGTGACTCGGCTTCGACTTGATGCTTTAGCTGATACCAGTTTTGTGGTGGGGCTGTCATTAGCGAGTGAAACCAAACACCTTGACTGTTTAAGGGTCTACCAGCAATTTCGTCACATCGGTTTAGCCGAAGCGTCTTATGCCGAGGTGGCCTTTATGCTGACACGGGAAGGCGGGGCGCGGGCAACGGGTCGTTTCTTTGGTGGATTGTTCACATCGAAATACCGCCCGATCTCACTGGAGGCTGAAGATTATCCACGCATCAATGAGCTGCTGACCACTTATGCCGATGCAGAACTCGATTTTGTTGATGTCGCCATTGTCGCTATTGCAGAACGCCTCGCCATCACCCGCATCTTCACACTCGATCAACGTGATTTCCGCATGATCCGCCCTCGGCACACGGACCATTTTGACCTGCTGCCATAAGACTTCGTTCGACAACCTGGGTTGAGGTTTTGTTGCCCCTCCGGGGTTTAGGGCAGTGTGGCTGGCACGGCGGTATACTCGTGTTCCTTCAAAACGACTCCTTCTGCTGTTGAGCCAGGAGAAATATCATGCGTCCGAGTATTTGCCTCCTATCAATCCTGTTCATGATGTCGTTCAGCACAGCGAGCAATCCGTCGTCCGCATCAACGGGCGTCACCAATGGCAAAATAGCTTTTGCCTCAGATCGTGATGGCGACATGGAGATTTATACCATTGATGCCGATGGTTCCAATCTGCAACAACTGACCTTCAATTCGGGCCTGGACATGGAGCCGAACTGGTCGCCAGACGGCACCCGGATCATCTTTAGATCAGATCGGGATAACAACGATATAGATCTCTTCATCATGAATGCCGATGGCAGCAACCAAAGGAATATTCCCAATCAGGGTACTTCGGATTGGGAACCGGATTGGTCGCCAACGGGAGATCGGATCGCTTTTGGTTCAATCCGAAACGGCAAAGCAGATCTATTCATCATGAATGTGGATGGCACCAATGTGGTCAATGTGACCCATTCTGAAAGTGGCACCTTTCGCCAGCCAACCTGGTCGCCCGATGGTCAGCAAATTGCTTTTTTATCGGATGAAGGCCGACCATCTGTGCCAGCCGGTACCGAGTTCTATGATCTTTATACGATAAACGCCGATGGCACCAATCGACGTGTGCTTCCGGCAAATGCTGCACTAGGAAACCTGGATTGGTCACCAGATGGTAACCTCATTATTTACTTCAATAATGATCGCCTGCGTGATCAAATCATGGGAATTAGTCCAAATGGCGGGCAATATCAGCGGATTGTTAATAACCCCAACTCAATGTCGAATCCATCCTGGTCGCCAGACGGGCAGCGATTCGTCTTTGAAACCACCGACGGAAACATCGGTGTTATCAATCTCGATGGCAGCGGTTTCCTCAATCTGACCAACACGCAGAATAGCTCAACCTATGTTCGCAATAGTGATCCCCATTGGCAACCCGTCATGGTTGTATCCCCCACGCCTTCATCCCCTGCCGCCACGCCATCGCCGTGCAGCAGTTGCGGTTGAGGAAGCGGATGGCGCACCGGTTAAGACTGTCGGCGTGGGGTTAAGGGGTGCGGGGTTAAGGGGGTTGAAAGGGCAGCCAGGGCAGCCAACAAAAAAGGCGAGTCATCACGACTCGCCTTTTGCGTTCAGGTACAACTGGGAATTAGCCAGCCGGCTGTGGCGACGGGGTGTTGAAGCCCCCGACGGGCGGGTTATTCGAAGGCGCGGGTGAGGGTGTGCTGGGCGTGGGCGGGACGGGTGTGCCACCGCTGACGCCAGGCGGCAGCTTGCCGCTCATCAGGTCTTCAAAGGTCGGACGATCCAGCGTCTCGATCTCCAGCAGCACGTTGACCAGCATCTCCAGCTTGTCACGGTTCTCCAGCAAAATCTGCTTGGCGCGCTCGTACTGGGTGGTGACAATGCGGCGAACTTCGTGGTCAATGTCCTGGGCGGCCTGTTCGCTGTAGTCGCGCTGTTCAAACATATCGCGCCCCAGGAAGACCGAGCCACCACCACTGCTGCTGCCGAAAGTGCGCGGCCCCAGCTTCTCGCTCATGCCGAAGCGGGTGACCATGGCGCGGGAAAAGTACGTCACCTGCTCCAGATCGCTGCTGGCACCGGTAGTGAACAGGTTGAAGACAATCTCTTCAGCGGCGCGGCCACCGAGGGCGGCGCAGATGGTGTCCTCGAAGTATTCCTTGGTGTGCAGCATCTCTTCTTCATCCGGGCGAGCCATGACATAGCCACCGGCGCGGCCACGCGGCACAATCGTCACTTTGGAGACGGGATGGCTGTTGGCGAGGAGGTGATGCAGGATGGCATGTCCGCCTTCATGATAGGCGATCTGCTTCTTCTCGCGGTCAGAAATGACGCGCGATTTGCGTTCCGGCCCCATCACGACGCGATCCATGCTTTCGCTCAGCTCGCTCATGCCGATGGATTTTTTGTTGCGGCGGGCGGCCAGGATCGCCGCTTCGTTGACCAGATTCTCCAGGTCAGCGCCGGAGAAACCGACGGTCATCTTGGCAATCTGGTCGACATCGGCATCAGGTGCCAGCGGCTTGCCCTTGGTATGCACGCGCAGGATTTCGCTGCGACCCTTGATGTCCGGGTTATCCATGATGACCTTGCGGTCAAAGCGACCAGGACGCAGCAGCGCCGGATCGAGGATGTCGGGGCGGTTGGTGGCGGCACAGACGATAATGTTGGTGCCAGTCTCGAAGCCATCCATCTCGACCAGAATCTGGTTCAGCGTTTGCTCGCGCTCGTCATGACCGCCGCCCAGTCCAGCGCCGCGATGACGCCCGACGGCATCAATTTCATCGACGAAGATGATGGCGGGGGCTTCGGCTTTGGCGCGCTCGAACAGGTCACGCACGCGGCTGGCACCGACGCCGACGAACATTTCGACAAATTCCGAGCCGGAGATGCTGAAGAAGGGGACGCCGGCTTCACCAGCCACCGCGCGCGCCATCAGCGTTTTGCCGGTGCCGGGCGGGCCGACCATCAGCACACCTTTGGGAATGCGGGCGCCGAGGCGGATGAACTTCTCCGGTTCTTTCAGGAACTCGACTACTTCCTTGAGTTCCTCTTTGGCTTCTTCACAGCCAGCGACATCAGCGAAGGTCACCTGGGGGCGTTCCATATCACGGGTGACGCGGGCGCGGCTGCGGCCAAAGCTCATGGCCTGATCCTGCCCGCTACGCACCGAGCGCATCATGCGCCACAGCAGCCAGATGACGAGCAGAGCCGGGACGATGCCGATCAATAATTGGAAGAGGATGTTGGAGGTGTTGTCGCCGGGTTCTTCCTCAAACGTCACGGCTGCAAGTTGTTCTTCGGTGACGCCGAAGGTTTTCAGCGCTGCAAACAGATCGGTTTCACGATCCTTGTAGTAGGTCAGCACTTCGTTGCTGCCGCGCATGCGGATGACGACATCCTGCCCACCGCGCACGGAGATCGAGTTCACTTCACCCTGCTGGATACGTTCAGCGAAGGTGTCGAGCGAGATGCTGTTGCCGCGCTGCATATTCTGAGGAGCGGCGAACAGGATAACCACCAGAAGCACTACTACGCCCAGGACGATCAACCAGAAGCGCTGCGGGTTGCGACTGGAGAAGGGGTTGTTATCGTTCTGGGGCTCGTTGTTGTTTTGTCGATTATTCATTCACACCACTGGCGCGAGGATGCCATAGACGCATGGCGAGGGCGCGCCGTGCTCCTTTCTAGACTGACTGACGAATGAGGGCAAGTAGATGACGCGCAGTTCACTGACATGAATAAGATCATAACCGTCATTGTGTATGAAATCAATAGGAGTCGAATGAGAGAAGTTGGTGGATTTCGCTCAATGTGCTGAACCACTGATCCTCGTTATAATCCGTTACAGGCTCATCCGCTGCTCATGATGAGGGCGCGGAGGCTGAACGATTATTCTTTCTGATGAGGAGAATGTGCCATGTGTTCCCATGAGGTATGCAATGCGGTACAGGCGCGGATTGCCAAAGAAGGCCCGCCCAACATCAGCCGGCGCGGTTTCCTGCGCCTCGGCGGTCTGACGGCTGCCGGTTTGGCGGTGGCCTCGGTGGGCGGTTTGCCATCACGCCGCATCGCCGCGCACGACATCGCTGAGATCGTTGACCTGAGCCATGTCTTTAGTACCAATGTCCCGACCTATACGCTGGGTCAGGTGCCGGTGCGCAAGGATCAGGTGACGGTGGCGAAGGATGGGTTCTATATTCAGGAATGGGCCTTCCCGGAACACTGCGGCACGCATGTTGATGTGCCGGCGCACTTCATTGCTGATGGGCAGACCGCCGATGATTATCCGGTGGGCAACCTGGTGGGGACAGCCGTCGTCATCGACATCTCTGCCAAAGCGGCCGATGATGCCGATGCGGTGGTGACGGCGGATGACATCATGGCCTGGGAAGCGGCGAATGGTGAAATCCCCGAAGGCGCGATTGTCTGCATGTATTCGGGCTGGGAAAGCCGTTGGTCGGATGCCGAAGCTTTCCGCAACGCCGATGCTGATGGCATGCAGCATTACCCCGGCTTCGGGGCGGATGCAGCGGAATTCCTGGTGAGCGAGCGGGCGATTCATGGCGTCGCGGTTGATACCCTCAGCCAGGACCCCGGCAACTCGGCGGCCTTCCCGGTGCATTACAGCATCCTGGGGGCAGGGTTGATCGGCATCGAGAACATCGCCAATCTGGCGAAGATCGCGGGCAAGAAGGCGACCATCATCACCGGCCTGCCGCGCTGGGAAAAAGGCTCCGGCGGTCCGGCGCGCGTGCTGGCGCTGGTCGAAGGCTAGGCATCCCCTCATCAGGCGGGGGCGCATCAGTGTCCCTCGCCTCTGATCTGTCCCTTTGGTCACCGCGCACGCTCGCAAACGTCAAGTATTTCGTAACCCGTTACATGTTATACTTTTTGCAATCTTATAATGATTGTAGTGTAATGGAAGATGGTTGTGGGTTGGATGCGGTTATGGAGACGGTGGCTGGAAACAGGTTTACAGTGGCTCATTAGTCCCTGCCCGCAGGTGACCGATCAGCACGAACGACAACAGTCCAGTCTAATGGCCTCGCTGACTCTAGGTACCTTTGTGGTAATCCTGTTTGCCCTGCTCGTGCCGATCCAGATGAGTGAGCCGGGGACAGCCCGTTCCATCTGGTTCGCTACCTCAGTGGCAATCCTGATCATCCTGGCTGGTACATATGTGCTAAGCCGGCGCGGGCATTACCGC
This sequence comes from Anaerolineae bacterium, assembly GCA_022843385.1. Taxonomy (GTDB): domain Bacteria; phylum Chloroflexota; class Anaerolineae; order Aggregatilineales; family Phototrophicaceae; genus CFX2. The sequence continues at coordinate 71,961 of JALHNT010000027.1, forward strand.
ATGGGCAGCATCGTGCTGATGCTGGTTGGTTCGATCCTGATCTTTGGCACATCACTGGTGACCGATGGGATTCTGGCCTATAACGGCTTCTTCTATCTCATCATCCTCTCGCTATTCAGCACACTGTTCCTATCGCTGCGGGTGACCAGCCTGTTATTCCTGCTGCATGTGGCGGGGATGGTGGTGTTGGGTGTGTTGCAGCATCCATTCGGGTTTGGCGACTTCCTGAGCGGACCGATCAGCTTTAATCTGTTGTGCTTCGCGCTGATGATCCTGTTCGCCTATCATCGCCGGCGGGTGGAACAGAGCCGGCATCAGGCTATAGAGGAAAGCGAAAGCCGCTACCGCGCCCTGACAGAGTTGATTTCCGATTATGCCTTCTCCTGTACTGTCTCCCCGGACGGCACGATTCACTATGATTGGGCGACTGAGGCATCGCTTCAGCGGGTGACCGGCTATACCTTGCAGGAACTGGACAGCCATCATACCGGTCAGATTGGGCCGATGGTCTTTCATCCAGAGGAGCGTGAGGCGCTGCGTGAAGAACTGAGGCAAACGCTGGCCGGCAACGCAACCGACTCCGAGCATCGAATCGTGACCAAGAGCGGCGAGCAGCGCTGGATACACATCTATCGCAAACCAATCTGGGATCGGCAGCAGCAGCGTGTGACGCGCTATCTGGGTGTGGCACAGGACATTACCCAACGGAAACAAACCGAAATCGACCTGCGCCTGGAGCGCGATTTCGCTCACCAGATCATGACCAGTATGAAACAGGGGCTGACCGTCATCGATGCCAACTGGCGCTTTGAGTATCTGAATCCTTATGTCACCGAAATACTGGGCTACCCGGCTGGCAAGTTGATCGGTGCTGACCCGCTTGATCTGGTCTATCCGGATGATCGGGAGATCCTGCTCGATGCCTACCGGGCGCGCAATCAGGGTGAGACAACCAGCTATGAAATCCGTCTGGTGCACCAGCAGGGCCACGTTGTTCCGGTCAGCATCGTGGGCATTCCACGGTGGGACGCAGGCACGGTGAACGGCTCGATCACCATCATCAGCGATCTAAGCGAGCGCTACCGGAGTGAAAATCAACTTCGTGCCAGCGAAGAACGCTACCGCGCGATCTCCGAGCTGATTTCCGACTATGCTTATGCCTTGCGGGTCGAAGCCGATGGCACAGTGCGCCATGAGTGGATCACCGAAGATTCGTTCCTGCGCACCACCGGCTATAGCCATGATGAACTCGATCAGAATGGCGTGGTTGGCTTCAGCCTGTTTCATCCGGATGAATCGGCTTATCTGGATTCACTCTTCCGGGAGAAGACTCTCAAAGGTATCGCCACGGCCACCGAGCATCGCATTGTCCGCAAAGATGGAAGCATCCGCTGGTTGCACATTATGCGGCGTCCGGTGTGGGATGAGCAGCAGGGGCGGGTGGTGCGGCTGCTGGGGGTAGCCAATGACATCACCGATCGCAAGCTGGCTGACCTGGCGCTTCAGGAAAGCGAAAAACGGTATCGAATCATCTCAGACATGATCTCGGACTATGCTTATTACCTGCGGATCATGCCGGATGGCAGCCTGAAACGCGAATGGATGACCGAGTCGGTGACGCGCATGACCGGATACAAACCAGAGGAGATTTTCCCGACATCGGTGGAGATGTATCATGAGGAGGATCGGGAGCGGGTCATTGCCGAGCGCAATACCCTGATCGCGACCGGGGTGCCTACTGTGGGCGAATACCGGCTCATCACCAAACAGGGGAATCTGCGCTGGATTCGGTTGTATCGTTATCCTGATTTTGATGACGCCAAGCAGGTGATGGGCTATTATGCGATTGTGCAGGACATTACAAGCCACAAGGAGGCAGTGGAGCAGCATCTGACGTTGGTGCTGCAACAGCAGCAGTCGCAGTTCATCCAGCAATTTGTACGGGCGCTCTCACACGATTTCCGAACCCGTCTGGCGACCATTGAAACCAATCGCTATCTGATTGAACATGCAGTGTCTGCCGAACTGGGACAATCGCTGCACCATCGCTTTCACACCATCAACGACAGCATTCAGCAGATGTCTCATCAGCTCGAGAATCTGAATGTGATCGCCATGCTGGACTCGTCGCAGTTTGTGCTGGCTGATATGGCGCGCATCGCCGAAGACACATTTAACATGCTGAAAGCGAAAGCCCAGCGTGCCGATATTCGAATGCATTATGAGGCAGAGAGCAATTTACCACCGCTTCGGGTTGACCCGGATCGGATGGCTTATGCACTGCGGCAACTGGTGATCAATGCCATTCACCATACTCCGCCTCAGGGAGACATTATTGTGCGTTTGACCAGTGATGTTCGCCGCGTCTTCATCGCTGTCAGCGACTCGGGCAGCGGGATTGCGCCAGAAGATCTGCCCCACATTTTCGAACCCTTTTTCCGTGCCGACAGCGCGCGCCGTGTTCAGCAGGGCGGGATGGGGCTGGGGTTGACGCTGTCAAAGATGATTGTCGAGGCGCATCAGGGGCGCATCACGGTCGAAAGTCAACCAGACGGCGGCAGTCTGTTCATCATTGAACTCCCCGTTCCGGTCGGTATAGCCCTTGCCTAAGCTGGGGCGTGTGGCAGTCGGGTTCGTTCTGCTGCACCTGCTGGCAGTCGGCCTGAGTCTGGGGCTGGGGGGGCAGCGGCGGACAGATGAGCTGGCCTATTACGGTGGCAGCCCTGGCAATTACGACATCTTCCTGACTGATGCTGAGCGTGGTCTGTCGGTCAACCTGACGCGCAATCCGGGTGAGGATTCGCGCCCGGCGTGGTCGCCCGATGGCGAGCAAATGGTCTTTTATGCCCATCGGGAGCGGCGCACCGATCTGTATGTGATGGACGCACATGGACGGCAGGTACGGCGGCTGGCCGAGACCGGGGTTGCCAGCGCGGTGCCAGCCTGGTCGCCTGATGGTGCCTGGATCGCCTTTGGCAACGACCATATTCAAACGCTGGGCCTGTATCGCATCCGACCCGATGGGCAGGATCAGCAGCGGTTGGTGGATTTCCGCGTAGTCAGCATTCACTGGTCGCCAGACAGCCAGTTCATCCTGTTCACGGCGGATTGCGATAACAACTGTGACTTGTTCGTCATCCGCGCCGATGGCCGCGACCTGCGCCGCCTGACCCGCAACGGCGTGGTCGATGCCTATCCCGACTGGTCGCCCGATGGCCGGCAGATCGCTTTCATGTCCACCCGCGACCGCTTCTACGAAATCTATATCATTGACCTGGATTGTGATGAGACGCCGCTGGGGGGCTGTGCCGGGCGTCGGCTGACGCAGAACCGCGACTTCGATGGCTTCCCCGATTGGTCACCTGATGGCCGGTGGCTGGTTTTCAGTTCAGATCGCGATGGCAGCCCGGATATTTACACGGTCAATGCCGATTGTGATGTGGTGGTGGGGAACTGTGGAGTTGAACGCCTTATCATCCACCCAGGTTCGGATGCCAGCCCGATCTGGTCTCCCGAAGGGCGCTGGGTGGCCTTCATCGCTGGCTTCGAGGTGTATGTGATAGGGACAGATGACCGGCAGATCCGTCACCTGTCCCGCCATGTGTTGCGCGATCAACTGATCGTGTGGCGACCCGGTTAGCAAGGGGTGAAGTGGAAGATATGCGACTGGTAGGGCTTGAGATCGACATATAGCCCGGGATGGCGCATGGCGTTGCCGTCGCGTTCGTAGCGCGAGCCATCGAGCGAATCGAGTAGCAGCCAGCGGCGCTGACCGATCTCCGACCACCATTCCAGCGAGACATGCCCCTGGGCGTGATGATCGCTCATGTTGATGGTGATGAGGCAGAAGTGATCCTCGTTGCGCCAGCCATAGGCGATGATGTGGCGATGGCTGCCATTCTCCTTACCGGGGGTGACGTGAAACAACCACCACTGACCGGTCTGATAGATCGGGTGGCGCGTTTCGGCCAGCAGTTTGAGATAATACTCCTTCAGTTCCTTATGCAGCGTCTCCTGTGGCTGCCGACCAATCTGTACTGGCAGTTTGATCTTGCGCCCCAAAAATTGTCCATCATGCAGCAGCGTCGCACCGGGCAGGGTCGAGACCAGCACGGCAGCGGGCAGGCTGCGGTAGACGCCGATAGACGCGGCGGCGCGGGGTTCGTCATGATTTTCGATGAAGCGCACCAACTTCTCCTGAAAATCAGTCGGGGCGTTCAGATGGGCGCGGATTTCGTCCAGTTTGTTCTCGCGGATGCGGTCATACAGGCGCTTGTCGTAGCAGAAATCAAAGCCTTGCAAGTGTAAACGCGCTTCCATATCCCAGTAAACTTCGGCGATGAAGAGGAAGTTGGGGTAAGCGCGCCTGACGTGCGGGATGATCTCTTCCCAGAATTCGGTGGCCGGCTTCTCGCCGACATAGCCTTTCCAGGTGCGGGCAAAGACGTCGTTGGTCACCAGCATCGCCATATCACAGCGCACTGCATCGCACTGCCCGGCGATGTCCATCAGCGTCATCAGGATGGCACGGCGCAGATGCGGATCGAAGGCGTTCAACTGGGCGGTATCCACCCAGCCGGGGAAATAGGGGTCACGGCCATGCGCGACGATGCGGTCATGGCCGAGCGCATCCTGGGCCGGGAAGAAGTCGCTGGGGCGTTCGCGCAGATCTCTGGCTGTCCCCTGAACCATGTAATCGGGATGCACCTTGATCCAGGGATGATCGACGGCGACATGATTGGGTACGAAGTCCAGCACCAGCCGGATACCCCGGTCGCGCAGCCGCTTGCGAAACAGCGCCAGTCCAACGCGCCCGCCGAGATGTTCATCCACCTGATACGAACCGATGGCATAGGCCGAACCTACCACGTCGGCTGGCGTCAGGTCGGGCAGCGCGCCGCGATACTCATGCTGGTAATTGAGGGCGCTGGCACGGACGGCCGGGCTGCGGTGCCAGATGCCCATCAGCCAGACGGCATCGACATGATAACTTGCCAGGTCATCCAGCACTTTGTCCGGCACCGTGTCGAGCGTCACCGGGTGCTTGTAATGGCGACTGAGCGCGTTGAGCCACACCCAGGTATTGATCTGATAGATGAAGGGCTTTTTGGGCCAGACAGATATGGTCATGATCTCCTCTGTTTGGTCGCTTCCGTTCCCTGGTATTCGGGAATCGCCGGGTGCGACTTTACCAGAGAATTCGATTTCGTGGAATTGTCCAATTGATATCCTGTATACAATCGCCGCATTCTAGCTTTTTGGCCTAACAAGCGGCGAAAAATTGGACAGCGGCGGTTTGTGGACAAGTTTTGGGCAAGGCCGCATAATTGTCAGGCGATGTCCAGGTGGGTGACCACTCAGAAAGAGGTTGGTTCAGCATGACAGACGGCTACTTCATCACCCCAAATGACTCAGGGCAAATCGAGATGCTGCCCGGCGTGCACCGACGCACGATGGGTACCACCGATGAAGCGATGATCTGTGAATTTTTTCTGGAGCGCGGATCGTTCGTTCCGGCGCATAGCCACAAAAACGATCAGGTGGGTTATGTCATCACGGGTCAGGTCGAAATGACCATTGGCGGTGAGGTGCGGATCTGTAATCCGGGCGACAGCTACGCCATACCGGGCGGGATTGTCCACAGCGCCCGTGCCATCGTCGACAGCCTGGCAATTGATGCGTTCTCACCCCCGCGTGATGATTATCGAACTGAAGCGCGCTGATCCTTCACTGGAGACCGGGCTATCAACAGATGCCCGGTTTTCTTTTGTGAAGCCTTTCCTCAATGCATAACATCGGTATAATCGCCAAAGATTCATAGAATCTTTCGTGACAAATCACTAAAACAGGCATATCCTGAGAATAGGTCTGAATAAGATTTATGGGTCAGGAGGAGAATATGTTTGGTTTTAGTGGTGTATGGGATGCGACGATGGAACGCCGGGTGATTGCCTTTTTGGGGATCGGCTTCCTGCTTCTGATTGCTTACCTCGGTGCACTTGCCAGCCACGCGCCAATCATCAGCCGGCTGTTCATCTAGCTGCGCTCTTTTCCACGTCTGATCTGCCATGAGGGGCGCACATGCTGCGCCCCTTTTTTGTGGCTAAAACTAACGACCGCGACTATCGGCTGTCGCTCCATTCTGTACACAGATAACACCATCACAGGGGATGCCATCCCGGTCGCTGTCCAGCAGGAATTGCCCAGCCTGCTGACAGGCCAGCGCCTGTTCGCAGGAGGTGAAATCGGCACAGACCAGGCTGAGGCCGGGGCAGGTTGCAAAAGAGCTGGCTGTCGGCGTGCCGAACACGCTGGGGGTCGAGATCAAACCAGGCTGGGGCGTGACCGGCGGGTTGACCACCACCTGTCCGGTGTTGGGATCGAGTCCCAGCCCGGGGTTGATGATGGTCTGACCGGCGATGTTGGTCAACAGCACGGCATAATCGCCTTGCAGACGCTCGGTACGATTGGTCTCGGTGTCGCTGATAATCAGCAGGTAGCGTCCATTCTGGGGGATCAGGATCGGCCCGACAGTCAGGAGCGCCTGACCGGGGGATGAACGGCCAACGCCGAGGAACTGGGTGGGATTGTTGAAGGGGCTGACGGCCACCAGCGCTGAGATGTTGCCGCGAATTTGCAGGAACTCAACCCGGATGGCGGCACCGGCTGTCGCGTCGAAGCAGTAGCCGGTCACCCGCTTGCGCGAGTTAAGTGAGTCGAGCGTGACGTTGCCGAGCGAGATCACCTTGAGGATGTCGAACTGATCCTGATAAGTGAAGAGGCATTCATCCGCGCCGATTTCGGTGGAAGGCAGCAGCGCCGAGAGGCGTTCGCGCAGGCTGGCAAATAAACCATCCGCGATCTGAATAGCGTTCAGCGCACCCTGCACGGTTGCCCGCCCTACTACACCGTCGGGCGGCGAGGGGAACCCACAGGCTTCGATCCACAGATCAATCGCCAGCCGCACCTGAGCCATCGCCGCATCAAAATCCAGCCGCAGCGGTTCGAGCGTCTGGTAGAAGGCGGCCAGCAAGGGCTGGGCGATGTTGATGTCGGTGGGGCGCGCCGGGAAGTTCTGACACGGGGCTTTATCCCCCAGCGCCACCGTCGTCCAGGTGCCGCGAATCGAGTCGAGCGAGGCCTGGGCAATGTTCAGACGATCCAGCATGAAGCGCAGCGTACCGACGTAATTTTCCAACGTATCGGCAGATGCTGGCGGTGCCGAAGCGACAACGCCATCAATCGGCAGATCGACGATGCTTCCACCGCTGACGATGGTGACCCATGAAGCCGTCACCCAGCCGAGAGTGCCATTGAAGTTGACCTGCAACCAACCGTTGCTGCGGGTGCGCCCCAGCAGCGGGAATTCGGTGTAACGCAGCGGGTTTGCCAGCACTGGATAAGCGGTGCTGGGGCCCGCGCGCAGCCGCACACCACTGTCGGCCAGCCGCCCTATGATGGCGCTGGTGGCGCTGGTTGTGCCGGAACGTGGGCTTTCAAAGCCGCCATAGGGAATGGTGCGCGGGTCAGCCACCGGCAGCGCATTGGTATCGCCGGATAACACGCTGACGACTACGATGCCGATCCAGGCTTCCTGACCGTTAAAGTCAATCCGCAGCCATTGCGAGTCCGGGCTGCGCCCATTAGCGAGCGCTGTCCAACCGGCATTGACGAAGCCGGCAATCTCGGCTCCCAAGGCCGGAGCGATACGCACATTCACCTCGTCGCGATTTACCACAATCTGCACCGTCCCCGGAGGGAGTGGCTGTGCCAGCGCGATCTGAATGGACAGCGCCAGCAGCAGTATCGACCAGAATCCCAATCGCCGCATAATCTTTGCTCCTGATATAGGCGTAGTATAACAACGATTAGCCGATGGCAATAGCGGATGAGACGGGGATGAGAAGATAGGATAATTGTCCCATTGTGAACGGAAAAAGGTAAATTGCGCTGCAAAAGCATTTAATCTTTATGGAGTTGTTAGGTGACTCCATAACCATTAGACGCATCGAGACCGGTGAATTGGAAGACCCGAGCCCAGTCATGATTTCATCTAAAACCCTCGCCATTCCGGCCAAGCCCACCCTGCGGTTCGATCAATGGTGGCTGCGCCTGGTGTGGCTGCACCGAACGTTTGTGGTGCTGTTGCTGCTGAGTGCGCCGTTCTTTCTGATGCAACTGGGACAATACCCTCACTCCTGGTATGACGAGGGGTTGAATACCAACGCGATTCAGACATTCAGCACCACGGGCTTATATGGTCTGCGCGATGCCGACGGCGTGCGGCTTTCAGACCCGGCGATCCAGACCGGGCTGCCGATCCTGCTGCCGCTGGCACTGATCGATCATACAATCGGCTCTGACCTGTGGCTGATGCGCCTGCCGATTGCGCTGACCGGGCTGCTGGGGCTGGTGATTATGTATGCGCTGGCGTACCGGCTGTACGGACGGTTGGCGGGTCTGCTGACGGTAGGACTGCTGCTGGTGCTGCCGGGGGAAAGTACTGCCAACTTCATCCAGTTAAGCCGTCAGGTGATGGGCGAAGTTCCCACCATCGCCCTGATTGCCACTGGCCTGTATCTGCTGCTGCGAGCTGAAGAGCGCCCTCGAACCTGGGTGCTGATCGGGTTGTGCTGGGGATTGGCGATCTGCCTCAAGTCCCAGGCGCTGCTGGTGCTGAGCCTAACGTTGTCGGTATGGATTGTCTATTCGCTACTGCGGCGGCGTCATGGGCTGCGGTATCTGACCATTCTGCTGGTGATGGCCGCGGTGTACGGGGTAGATATGCTGTGGCGTCAGGCGATGGCCGGCGGGGCGCTGGATAGTAACATGGCGGTTCTGCGCGATGGGGCGCTAATCCACATTATCCCCTTTCGCGTGCTGCTGAACTTGCAGGAAACCGGCGTGCTGGTGCGGCTGGGATTTGTGGTGGTGGTGGTGGCGGCAGTGCTTGTGTTGCGCTGGCGCTCGCACTGGCTGAAATCGCACAATCCGCGTCAGGAAGAAGTCGAACGCTTTCTGCTGTTGTTCGTGTTGTTCTGGGCCGGCTGGTTCGCGCTGGTATCAATTGGCTGGCGGCGTTATGCCTTCATCGGCATCGTTTTCACCCTGCCACTGGTCGCGGCGATCCTCAGCCGGTTGTTGACGCGCTGGCCGGTTCGGGGCTGGCTTCAGTTCGGGTTGGTTGTAATGGTGACCGGCGTGGCTCTGTTCGAGCATCGCGCGATGCTGCGTAATCCACAGCACGATGACTACCAGGCGCTGCTCTCGGTACTTCATCACGAAATTCCGTCGGACGCGCGCATCCTGACATGGGAATGGGCGGTTGGGTATGAAAGTGCTCAACGTTACATCTATCCGCCGACCAGCACGGTGAATGCGGTGACACGTGCTGCTTTCCTGCGCCAGCCGGTGGCGGTGGGTTTTGATCCGCTGGCAGGCTGCCCGACCTATGTCCTTCTGGGATCGATGGAACTAGATCGTCAGGTATTTGAGGCCGCGCTCGACAGCGCTGATCCGATGCCGCTGTTCAGCCAGGGATTGTACCAGTTGTACGCCATCCCGGAGTCACGGTTGCCGGCTGCCTGCCGCTGATGGGATTGGGTTGCGCGCCTCAAATTCCTCACGGGTCATGCCATAGATCAGGGCATCATAAAACGTGCCATCGGTATAGATCATGCGGCGCAGGCGACCTTCGAGAGTGAAGCCCAAAGACTCATGCAGTTGTTGTGACGGAAGGTTGAAGCCGAAAACTTCGGCATTGACCTTCTGATAACGTTTCTCGTGAAAGCAATAACGTAGCACCAGCCGAATCGCCTCGGAGGCATAGCCCTTGCGGCGGTGTTGCGGCAGCAGCGCCAGGCCATAACGGAAGGTGCCGCAGCGTGGGTTCACAGTATGAGTGTTGATGCTGCCAGCGAACTCGCCGCTCAGCGTTTCGATCACGAGGCGGAAGGCATCGCCATCGACAGGCTGTGACTGCTTCTCGGCCCAGGCCTTGACGGCCTCACGGGACGATGGCAGGGGGATTTCGTATGACAGCCGGCTGTCTTCGCTATCCCGATTCCACTGATAGAAGTTTTCCCAATCACTGGCTTCAATGGCGCGCAACCGGATCAGGCTGCCTTGAAACACATCAGGCATCAGTATATCCCCCTGCCATATGCCGGATGGGGGCGCGGGCAGCACCCCCATCCCGACGAATTACGCCCGCAGTTGGGCGCTCAGTTCGCGCTCGCAGGCTTTGACGATCTTCTTGTGGACGCTGGCAACCTCGTCATCCTTGAGGGTGCGGTCATCGGCCTGATACACCAGATTATAAGCCAGGCTCTTGTGACCCGCCGGGATCGACTCGCCGCGATAGACATCGAACAGCGTCGCCCGCTTGAGCAGCTTGCCCCCGGCCTTGACGATCACCTCAACCACCTGCGCCGCCGCCGTCTCTTCGTTGACGACCAGTGCGATGTCCTGGTAGACCGGCGGGGTGTTGGGCAGCGGCACCAGCGCATTGTAGGGATCAACCGCCTCCAGCAGCGCGTCCAGATCGAATTCACCCACCACGACCGGCGCGGCGGTCAGCTCAAAGTTCCGGCTCACCAGCGGATGCAGCTCGCCGAAATCACCCACCGGCTTATCATTCACCAGCAGCGACGCCGAGCGCCCCGGATGCAGGCTGGGATGCGACGAACGGGCATAGCGGATCGCGCCTTTGAGCGCCAATCCTTCAACCAATCCTTCGACCATACCCTTCAGGTCATAGAAATCCATATGGGCTGCCGCCTCATCCTTCGTCCAACTGGCGACGCGGCGCGGCCCGGTCAGCAGCAGCGCCAGCCGACGCGGCTCATCGGGCAATTGCTGCCCTTCTCGCGGGAAGTAGACATTGCCGATCTCGAAGGTCTGTTGGCGATCGGTGTAGCGGGCATTGCTGACGGCGTTATCCAGAATGCTCACCAGCAGCGTATGGCGCATGGCGCGGCGTTCCGGCGTGATCGGGTTCGCCAGCTCGACGTAACCAACCGCGTCCGGCGCACCAGCCGGATAGAGCAGCGCCTCGTGTTCCGGCGCGATCAGACGGTAGCTGATATTCTCGCGCAGCCCCAGCGCCACCAGCACATCGCGGGCGCGTTCTTCCCGTTCGAGGGCGGTGTTGGCCCACTGCGGCGGCAGGGCATCCTCGATGATGGTATTGGGGATGCGGTCATAGCCATAGATGCGGGCGATCTCCTCGACCAGATCGGCACAGCCGGTGACCGGTTCATCGCTGATGTCACTGCGGTGGTCAGGGACGGTCACCTGCAGCGTATCGCCCTGCACCTCCACCGTGAATTGCAACCGCCGCAGCATCCGCGCCGCTTCCTCGGCCGGGATGGCGATGCCGAGCAGCCGCTTGATTTCGCTGGCCGGCAGCGTGACCTTGACGACCGGTGCCGGCAGCGGATACTCATCGATGATGCCCTGGGCGATCTGCCCCCCGCCGGTCTGCCGCATCAGTTCGATGCCACGCTGGACACCGAGCAGCGCCTGGCTGGGATGCACACCGCGGCTGAAGCGGGTGCCAGCATCGGTGAAGACCTTCTGTGACTGCATCGTGCGGCGGATGTTGATGAAATTCCAGTTGGCTGCTTCGAGCAGGACGTTGGTGGTGCTGTCGCTGATCTCGGTCTCGGCCCCGCCGATCACGCCGCCCAGACTCAGCACACCGGCGGTATCGCACACCAGGATGTTATGGGCTTCCAGTTCGCGTTCGCGCTCGTCGAGCGTCGCCAGCTTCTCGCCGGGATGCGGCAGCCGGGTGATGAGGGTCGGGGTGTGGCTGCCGGCGCGTGCCTTGAGCTTGTCGAAGTCGAAAGCGTGCAGCGGTTGGCCGATCTCGAAGGTGATGTAATTGGTGACATCGACGATGTTGTTGATCGGGCGCTGACCGACAAGCTCCAGCCGCCGCTGCAACCACTGGGGCGAGGGCTGGATGGTGACGCCGCGCAGCAGCGCCAGCGTGAAACGTGGGTTGAGTTCCGGGTTCTGAATGTCGATCTTCACTTCGCCAGCGATGCCCGCGCCTTCCATCAGCATGTCATACGACGGCTGGCGCAGCGGCTTATCCAGCAGCGCCGCCACTTCCCGCGCCACGCCCAGGATGCTGAAGCAGCGCGCCAGATTCGGCGTCAGTTCAACGTTGAGGATGATGTCGCCCAGGACATCCTGGATCGGCGTCCCCGGCGCGAAGCCCTTCTCGTTATCCAGCAGCATGATGCCTTCGTGCGAGTCGGAGATACCCAGCTCTTTGGCGGAACACACCATGCAGCGGTTGGGGACTCCACGCAGCGGCTTCTCTTTCAGGATCATGCGCTTGAGTTCTTCGCTGTGACCATCCCATACTTCCGCGCCCTCTTTGGCGAATGGTGACCACAACGGTTTTTCCAGCGGCCCCAGCCCCTTATAGGCGAACAGGTTGGGCGCGCCGGTCACAGTTTGCTCCAGGTCGCTGCCGCCATAATCGACCATCGCCATCACCAGCCGGTCGGCGTTGGGGTGCGGCTTGACCTCGCGGATCGCCCCCAGCACCAGCTTCTCCCGATCCCATACCAGGTGATCGGACTTGGGCCAGCGCACGCCGGGGACGTGTCCCTGTGGCACACCGAGGTAGGTGATGCTGCCGACTTCCAGCCCGGCCAGCGTCAGGCGCTCGGCCAGCAGTTCAATCGGGATGTCAATCTCAACGAAATCCTTCAGCCATGATACGGGTACTTGCATTGCGGTGTCTCCAGTGCAGTTGTTAGTTGTTGGTTGTTAGTTCAGACCTGGCGTGATCGTTTTTCCGGCAGACCCATTCATTTCTGCTGTCGTTTCTGTTGGAGGTAGTCATCCAGCGAGACGCCAGTTTCAAGCGTCAGCGCTTCACCCTCCTCTATCCACCGATCCAGCGCCGCCTGATGATCGTAGTAGTACGACAGAGCGGCATGAATCTGGGCGGGCGTCAGATCGTAGTTTTCGATCATCCAGTCGATGGGCGTTCCCTGTTTGACGATCATTTGGGCAATGATGGCGACCTTGAGACCGGTGCCAGCAATGAGGGGGCGTCCCTCATCAATTTCGATGTGATTGATTGGATCGATTACCATTTCTCAGCCTTTCACCGAACGAAAATGAGTTGGTTATCCAGGCTATCTTCGGTCGTTTCATGATACAACAGGACAGCCGAGACGATGATGCCGGTTGCGGCATTTCCCTGCACCTGTTTCAGGAACAACAGGATGCCAGCATGATGTTTTTCTTCTAACATCCACTTCTTGTTCAATCGAGCAAAATCCTGGTCTCTGGTAATCATGACGCGACCCTGACTCGCAGCGTATTCTAGATGGTCAGCATCTTTCGCATCGCCCAGCCCCACTTCTTCGCATCGCACAATGTCAATTCCACGCGCTCGCAACTGTTTCACAGCAGCTTTGGGGATATGTTTGTCGGTGTAGAATTTCAACATCCGTGTGACCTTAACCTGCCAGCGCCCCAAAGATCACCAGCGCCACGCCCAGCGCCAGCACCGTGTTGAAGATGGTCGCCCCCAGATACACCAGCACCGGACGCCAACCGGCCTGGCGCAGTTCGACCAGCGAGAAATCAATGCCGATGCAGACGAAGGCCAGCGCGAACAGCCATTGATAAGCCGTGTTCAGCTCGCGCACCAGCGACGGCGTGAACGCGCCAACCGAGGCCAGCAGCGACACCAGGGCGAACCCCAGCACGAACTTGGGGAAGCGTTCCCAGATCAGGCGCGGACTGGGGCGTTCACCAGTTTTTTGCACCTGGGTGGCGAAATAGAGCGCCAGCGCGAACGAGACAAAGCCGATGAAAACATTCTGCGACAGCTTGACCACTGCCGCGACCTGCTGTGCTTCTGTGCCATAGATTGTCCCCGCGCCGACAACAGCTGCCGTCGTGTCGATGTTGCCGCCGAACCAGGCCCCGGCCACCACCGGCGACAGCCCCAGCGCCGCGGCCAGCCAGGGCATGATGACCATCAGCGGCAGCGCTGTCAGGATGACCAGGGTGGTGATGTAGGTCACTTCTTCGCGCCGCGCCTGCACCGCCCCGGCAGCCGCAATCGCCGCCGACACGCCGCAGATCGACACGGCAGAGGCCATGACCGCTTTGAGTGTCTCCGGTAGTTGGAAGCGACCGGCCAGCCACCAGGTGAAGGCGAAGACCGCGATCACCATAATCACCGCCTGAGCCAGCCCGGCAGCGCCGGTCGCCAGCAGGTCGCCCAGGCTGATGCGCGCCCCCAGAATCACCAGGCCGATCTTCAGATACAGTTCGGTGCGGATGGCAGGGCGCACCGCCTGGTACAATCCCGTCAGCCGCAGCAGTCCATTGGCGATCAGGCCGATGATGACGGCAGTCAGCGGGTATTCCAGCGGGTTCTGCGTCACACCCTGCGCCCGAAAGTTCACCGCGATCCAACGATCCACTTCGGCCACCAGCACGGTCAGGACGACCAGCAGCGCCAGCCCGCCGATCAATCCCGCCCATTTAGTTGAAGCACTTGGTGTCATGGCCGCCTCCTAGCGTCCAAACCAGTTGAACAACGGCCAGCGAATCGCCGGGTCTATCGTCAGCGTGACCGTCAGCTTCCCGGCACACTGATTATCGAGCGTCAGGCTCATGCCCTCCCTCATCACAATTACACTGCCAAGAGAATCCGCTTCAGGCAAGTCAAGCATAAGGGTTTCATTTTCACAGCGATAACCCGCGGTGAGACCTGAAGAAACCGACAATCGATCATCTATCGGAATGGTCACTCCGTCCAGTTTGGCCTGGGCTTTCCAGTCATTGGACATTAGAACTGGTCGGCTGACCTGTTCGCCCGGCGCGGCTTCCAGAGTCACACTTTGTGGGCCGGGGCCGAGCAAGCCCAGCCCGATCACCGCCACGATCACCAGCCCGATGAGCGTCGCCAGCCAGTCTTCCGAGAGTTTAGGTAGTGTCATCACGTTTTCCCCGTTGTTCAAGCCAATCGTCCAGCGACATGCCGATGGCCTGGGTCAGTGCTTCCCCCTCTTCAATCCAGCGATCCAGATCAACCTGATGGTCATAGTAATACGACAGGGCGGCATGAATCTGGGCGGGCGTCAGATCATAATTCTCAGCGACCCAGGCAATCGGCGTCGCGTGCTTGACGATCATATGGGCAATAATCGCCACTTTCAGACCCGCGCCAGCGATGACCGGACGATCATTGCGAATTTCGATAGGGTTGATCGGGTCAATGATCATGACATCCGCCTTTCATCCAATGAATAGCCGTCACAAACAATCCCCTTGAAAACAGGACTTGCGACCTGTTGTCCGCCGCAGAGGGGTTAACCCCTCTGCTAACCTTTTCTGGCAAGCCCACTGAAGGGGCTGATACCCCAGACTGTCTTCTTCAGCGCCTTTAGTGCGCTTACCGATTTCCCGTTAGCTGGGTGGCTTTAGCCCCCAGCGGTGCCGTCCGCAGTTGATTTTCATCTACTGAGTTGAATTCGTTTTTCATTGATAACGCCCTCTAGAACTGCTCCAGGAAGCGCAGGTCATTGCCCCAGAAATAACGAATGTCGTCGATGCGATGCTTGAGGATGGTCTGGCGTTCCGGCCCCATGCCGAAGGCAAACCCACTCCACACCGCCGGGTCGTAGCCCCCATTCCGCAGTACCGTCGGATGGATCATGCCAGCACCGGCGATCTCCAGCCAACCGCTGTACTTGCACATACGGCAGCCCTGCCCGCCGCACAGGAAACACTCGACATCGACTTCCATGCTCGGCTCGGTGAAGGGGAAGTAGGAAGCGCGGAAACGGACTTTGGCCTCTTGCCCGAACATGCGCCGGGCGAATTCGACGAAGGTGCCTTTCAGGTCGCTCATGCGGATGTTCTTGCCGACGACCACGCCTTCCAGTTGATGGAACTGCATCTCGCTGCGGGCGGTCACCTGCTCGTTGCGGTAGCACATGCCGGGCAGGATGACGCGCACCGGCTGCGCTCCATCGGCTCCTAACTCGCGCATCGAGCGAATCTGCCCCGGCGAGGTGTGCGTCCGCAGGATGACGCCTTCAGTCTTGGTGAAGAAGGTATCCTGCATATCCCGCGCCGGGTGATGCTCCGGGAAGTTGAGCAGGGTGAAGTTCATCTCATCGGTTTCGACATCGCGGCTGCGATAGACCTGAAAACCCATGTCGCCCCAGATGCGGTAGAGTTCGCGGAAGGTCTGGGTCGAGGGATGCAGCCCGCCGGTGGGATGGGCGCGTCCGGGCAGGGTGATGTCGATCTGGCCTTCTTCCAGGTCGCGCGCCAGCGCCTGCTCCTGAATCAGCTTCTCGCGCTCGGCATAAGCGGTATCCAGCAGTTCCTTGATGGCATTGGCGCGCTGACCGAAGGCGGCGCGGTCTTCCTTCGGCAGTTGGCCGGTACTGCGGAGCAGCAGCGTCACCGCGCCCTTCTTGCCGATGTAGCGGCTCTCCCAGTCGTGCAGCGCTGCCGCATCGGTCAAGGCGTCCAGTTCGGCCGCCGCTTGTTGGTAGGTGGATTCGAGTTGTTGCAGCATAGAAGTCTCCAGTCGATAGTCGATAGTCGGTAGTTTAATGCCTGGGTGTCGATAGCTTCTGAATAAGCCCGGTAATCATTCGCAGGATTTCCGCGATGTCCTGGTCGAGTTTCTCATAATCCTCCGCCGCAATGAAATGGAGATGATGCGCGAGCAATGCCTGATATTCCAGTTCAGTTGCCGAACCTCTGGCAATTCCGAGAAAGCGGACAAAATCTCCATCGGTTCCACGACCTGAACCTTCAGCAATGTTCGAGGGAATCGATAGGGCTGATCGTCGTATCTGACTGGTCAGACCATAGACTTCGGATGACGGAAACGTGCTGGAAAGATGATAAATTCGCAATACCATCTCATGAGACTTCTTCCAAACGGCTAGCTTCTTATAGTCGGCCATCCTGTTTTCCTCTATCGACTATCGACTATTGACTGACGACTACCAACAAAAAACGCCCTCGCCCCACAGACAGGGACGAGAGCGCTTGATCTCCCGCGGTACCACCCTCATTGACCGTTGCCCGGCAACAGCCCACTTATGAACCCGGTCACGTCGGGTCAGACGGAACAGCTACCCAATAGTTGTTAGTTGTTAGTTGTTAGTTCCTGGTTTGAGGCTCTGGAGACTAATGACTATCGACTAACGACTTCGTTCACTGCTCGGCTCCGGAGCGAATTCCGCGAAGGCCACCTGCCGCGGCTTCCAGTCAATGACCGCCGGCTCCCTATAGGTGCTGGGTTCGCGCACGTTCTCCATCACAGCCTCTGGGGGGAGATTATGCGTCCGCCGTCGGCTGCCTGTCAAGTCCAGACCCCTGTGACCTGTTAAAATCTATTGACAATGATTTTTACGTCTATCAGACGCTTGACGCCCGTGTGCATCTATGGTATGGTTTTAGCGATAGAGAAAGAGGTGAACTGTGTCTATTAGCAAAGTGAGAATTGAGGTCGGCAGCGTCTATTCGCGGCAGGAAGCCGCGGAAGCGCTGGGCGTTAGCCTCAGCACACTCAAGCGATTGATACGCAAGGGACACCTCAAAGTGAGCAAACCAGACGGAATGCGCCGGGTCTTTATCACCGGCGAAAGTATCCAATCTATGCTCCAGAATACCGTCGTGGAGCGAGGTGCCTAATATCATGGTTGCGTATTGTTCATTAACCGTGTCGGCTAATTGCATAGCCACCCTTAGCGGGTACGACCTGCCAACCCTGGCCGGTCTGTTCAGCACGCCCGCGTATTGGGTCGACCGTGCCTTGCCGCAGATCAGCGGTAATGAACGAATCGGTCAGTCTCACGAGAGAGGACAACCCCACTAAAGAGTGTTGTCCTAACCTGAACCACAGGTTCCCTGCGAAGGGCGTGAGACTGAAAAGTCCACGCCCTTTTTATTTGTCTAGGTCTGTCGGGTACAAGGTGAGAAAAATAATGGTTGAGACGCTGCTCACGAATCGCGAAATTCTCTTCACCGACAACGGGCTGGCGATGGTGCATGAGGCGCTGGATGACCTCCACAACGCCGCCAGCGAAGGCGAGATCGAACTGGTTACAACGCTCGACAACCGCGAACTGGTCAACTGGCTGCGCGAGCTGGTGTTCACGGCGCAGGAAACCATTGTGGAAATCGAGAAGCGCAGCGCCTATCGCCAGGAGCCATACCTGCGACTGGTGAAGTAGGTCGGCGGGCGGACGGCGCGTTCGCCCCCACCTCATGGAACCCGCGTGACGGGTTGGTCGTCTGTAGGTTAGAATAACGAACAGCATCGTATCGAGTTTCAAAGTTTTGGGTTACTGGTTTCTATTGTAAGTCGGGATAAATCATGATGGATTACTCGTCCGGCGGGTGTAAACGCCCCCGCCGCTGCATGATGAGGAAGCCCTGTGCAAAGCGGGTGTTGGCTCGGCTTCCTCATCGGTATGGATATTAAAACCCAGGTGGCGAGTGATAAACCCCACTTAACAAAATTGCGTTATACTATATGTGTGAAAATTCGCGCAATGCGAGCGGAGTTTTTTGAGGGTGTTATCGTGTCCACTGCTGTTCTCTCGAAGGGGCGGGTCCTACTGCTCAATGGGAGCAATTGGGAACCGTTAGCGGTCATTTCGGTGCCGCGCGCCATCAATCTGATTCTGTCGGAAAAAGCGGTTGTCATCGAGCAGTCCGGCCATTTCCTGCAAACCATCCGCGATAAGTTCCCGGTGCCTTCGGTCATCGCGCTGCGAACGTTCATCAATGTCCCCCGGCGGCAAGCCCACTGGAGCCGCAAAGGGGTGTTGGTGCGCGACAATTACACCTGCATCTACTGCGGGGTGCAGCCCGGCTCGATGTTGAAAGGCAAGCTGTTGAACAAGCACGACTTCACCGTCGATCACATCCTGCCCAAGTCGCGCAATGGCAAGGATACCTGGTCGAATACGGCCTGTGCCTGTTACACCTGTAATCATAAGAAGGGCGACAAGCTGCCCAACGAGATTGGCATGAAGCTCCGCTGGGAGCCGAAGATGCCGCGCACCAGCTACCTGGTCATCGCCATTGGCACGGGGCCGGATGCCTGGAAACGTTATATCGAAATCCATCGTGACTGACAACAGAGGCGGTACCCCCGACCTCTGTTTTTTTGTCCCATGACCACCCGCAGTCGCTATCTGCTGGCGCTGCTGCTGGTATTCGCACTGGGGCTGCCGACTCGCCTGCTCCCCCAGGATCAGTTGCCGGCTTTCTGTTATGCCTATGTCGGCGACGCGCTCTGGGCGCTGGCGATCTTCCTCGGACTGGGCGTCCTGTTCCCGGCGGCGCAGCTCCGCACCCGGTTGCTGACTGCGCTGGGTATCGCCTACACCATCGAACTGACCAACCTGATCCAGACCGATTGGCTGAACGCGCTGCGCCAGATCAAACTGCTGGCGCTGGTGTTGGGCTTCACCTTCCAGTGGAGCGATGTCGCCGCCTACACGGTTGGCATTGGCGTGGGCGGCATCATCGAGTATGTCTGGCTGCGCCGCACTGACACCCATGACCGGCCCGCCTCAAGCTAGCGACGGTCTACCCCGGCGTCAACATCAGCCGCAACCCGCTCCGCAGCTATCAGCAGGCTTATGACCGGCTGCACAACCGCTTGCAGGAGATCGCCACCGTCGCTGGCGTGGCGGCAAGCCGCGAGGGATTAGACCTCTGAGTGATTAAAGAAGAGGAGGTGGATTTGCCCGAATACGCGGACTTCCACGAGGCTTATCGGTCAATTGGGCGCTTTCTGGAGGAAGTGTATGCCCACAAGCGCATTCACTCGGCATTGGGCTACCTGACACCCACCGAATTTGAGGAAGATTGCTTGGCTCAACAGTCAGAACCCGTACTAAAATAAGCACAGGCATTTTTGTATCCAACTTTTTGGGGGCACTACAGGTAAATCATGGATCAAACAGACACAAATAACAATGAGTATACAGTAGTAAGTTTTCGAATCTTTAACCCAGATTTAGATCCAATTAACGTAAGCCAAGAATTGGAGCTAACCCCAGAACACATGCATAATCGAGGAGATTTCCCTAAAGGAAATCCAAGATATGCCCCGTATAAACATGGCATGTGGATTTTGCGTTCCAAATTGCCAGGGCAAAAGCCGCTAGACGAACATTTGAAAGATATCTTGTCGGTACTTGAGCCGAAAAAAGAAATTATCTTAAAATTGGCGAAGAACTATACGGTAGATTTTTACTGTTCTCTGTTTGAACAAAATGGATTTAATCTGTCACCAGAGATTCTTGCAGGTATTTCTGATATTGGTGCCGCATTGGGAGTATCATTCTCCGCCTTCATCGAAGATGATGGTGATGTTGTTGGTCAAGACGAAACGGAACAAGAGTGATGCTCAATTGGATAAAGAAAGGTTTTGTGCGAATCGCGCTCACTCAACTCTGACTTTCCCCAACCCTTCTCTAACCTCGCGCCGACACCATCGGCATTGGCGTGGGCGGCATCATCGAGTATGTCTGGCTGCGCCGCACTGACACCCATGACCGGCCCGCCTCAAGCTAGCGACGGTCTACCCCGGCGTCAACATCAGCCGCAACCCGATCAACCGGACAGACACAGATGGTACGCTTTTAGGACTTATGCAGAGGGAGGAAATGTAAATGCACCGAAATCAATTTGTTGTGCTTTCACTGGTTTTAGTTAGCGGCATATTGACGGTGAAATTCATAGGGGATGTCTTTGAATATCCCACTCACCCTCTTATGATTGCTACTTTATTCGCAGTGTTGTTGTCGTTTGGAGATCTCAGGAATTTGCCCCCAGACCCGGAAATATTCGATGATGTTTCAAAACGGCTATTTCGAATTGCCGCGATAGGCCTCGTGATTTGTTTGGTAGCAAATCTCTTTTTTCCTGCATCCGGTATAGTTACAACAATTCTCACTTGGGTTATTGGTCATGCCGCAGTTGTTGCACTAAAGGGTAGTTATACATGTTCGGTGATTATCAGCAGATTACAGAAGCTGAAACCATGATTAAATGTCTGAGACTGTATCGCTAAGAAGAAGACCGAGTATCCCTTGCGCGTTTTTCATTAAGGAGCAATTCTTGAATTACCGACTCACGAACACCCAGTTTCCGATACTCGTCAACTAAATCACTTGGGTAAAGAGGGGCCCCATCAGTATCGGGCTGAAATCTATTTTGGACAAAAAGAAAAAGCTCCTCCATAATTTGATCTTTGTAATCGTGTAGCAGTTCTTCTAAAGGAATACGTAGAACTTCAGTGGAAAAGCGATTGGGTATTGCAAGATGTGTTTCTCCCCTTCGTATAATCTCGCTCATGGGTTCGGGGTTACCCTCAAGCTGTACCCCCAGCAGTTTGAATTGACGTTCAAGCTCTTGATGCGTGACCAGGCTAAGGGTTGTGGTCACAATTCCATTCTGACCATAACAGGTGGCTTTTTGTCTAAACTGGATAGACACTTGATGTCCTTTTGCATACGTTATGGTAGCGCCACGATTCCTGGAACAAGCCCCGGAGGCAAATCAGATCAACTCCGCAAGCCCTCGGTGCCAGAATGAAACAACTTGGCTTACAAGTTCAGTGTAGACTCGAAAATAAGGGCTGCCAAGTGTGCCAGAATAGCTGCTCGAATCGCGCTCCCTCAACCCGAATCGACAGTCTTAGACGATAGCCAACCTGCCGTTTCAGCGCACGGTGATGGGCAGCGCCAGCGCATCGCTGCCATCCGCCAGCGTCAGCCGCGCCCCGCTGGTGAAGTCATACAGCCCGATCCGCAGTTGATACGCGCCGGGCGGGGTTTCCGGCGGGAGGGTCAGCGTCCAATCGGCACCGATCAACAGCTCGGTTGGATCATCCCAGTTCAGCGTCAGGCGTCCGGCTTGAGCCGGATTACCGTCGGCCTGGGCAATCGGCTGGGGATCAGCAGCGGCAGTCAGGTGGATGAACAGCGAGTAATTGGTAGCGGGGCGACGCAGGCTGCGCCAGTACGGGCGGAAGATCAGGCTGTCGCCCGGTTGCAGCGTATTACTGGACAGATCGTATCCCACCAATTGAATCTGATCGCCGTAGCGGGCAACGGCACTGAAGGCAGGTGGCTGCATCCGGTAGAAGTAGACGGTGTCACCTTCCATCTGAGGCGAGGCGGGGAAGGTCTTGAGCAGCGTCAGGCTGTCCAGAAAAGCCTGCCCTTCGGGGGTGGCGAAGTGTTTGAGCCGGTCATCCTCGTCCAGCGTGAAGTAATCGATGTCGCGTTCCACATACTGCGATGGCGCGCTGACGACGATCTGTTCTGCTCCTTCGAACCACCAGACAAAACTCTTGACGCCATCATAACCACTCCAGGGGCGATTCCAGGTGTGGGCTAACCGACTATCGGGCGGGACGAGGATGATGCCGTCCAGCGGAATGTTCTCATCTGCCCACTTCCAGAGGATGGATTGCGAGGCAGTTTTCTGAAATTGACGCACCAGCTCCAGGTTGCCGGTCAGCAGCGGCGGGAGGGCGAACCCGGCCACCACCAGCGACAGCAGCAGCGGCGCATAAACCGTCAGGCGCGGCTGATGAATGCTGGCCCAAGCCTGAACCGTCCAGACGATCTGCGCCAGCGCCGCCCCCCACACTGCCACCAGCCCGACCGTCAGCGGCAGGGTGTGGCGGATTTTGCCGGCTTCCAGCGACACCTCGCTGAATTGCGATACGATCACGATGGCGACGGCGCAATAGATGGCGATCAACCCCAGATAACGCAGCTCCAGCGTCCGCCATCCCCGCCGGCGGCTGATGCCGTAGGCGATCAGGCCGAGGCCGAAGGTGACCAGCGACAAAGCAGTGCCGATGGGGAGGAGGCTGAAAGCCCAGTTATTGCTGTTGAACAAGCCGTTGATGATCTCGCCCAGGCTGATGTCACGGGCGCTTTCGGCCTCGCGGTTGGAGAGGGTGAGCGCTCCATAACCGGCCACCAGATAGAACGCCGCCGCCAGACCCAGCAGCAGGTAGAGCGCCAGCCAGGGCAGCATCCGGCGCGGCTGACGACGGAACAGCGCCAGCCCCACCCAGATCGACGGGATCAGGGCGTAGACTGCCGGATACTTCAGATACACTGCGGCCAGCCCGGCTACTAGGCTGAGCAGCAGCCAGCGCGGCGATGTGTCGCGCCAGGCCAGGCAGGCCGCCAGCAGACTGAGGGCGCAGGCCAGGAACACGAACGGGTCGGGGATCGCCAGATTGCTGCTCTCGACCACCAGCGGCGACAGCGCCCAGATAGCCCCGGCCCACCACCCGGCCAGCCGCCCGCCCAATACCCAGCCCAGCCCAGCCACCAGCAGCGTCGTCACCAGGCTGGCGATGACCGCTGTCAGCCGCAAGCCATAGAGATAGTCTGGGGCGAGAACCCAGGGGCGTGTGCGAAAGGCTTCGACGATGGGCTGCACCCCCATGTTGAGCCAGATGTACAGCGGCGGATAGCCTTGCAGCCAGTTAGTGATGGCGCTGTTATCTTCCAGCCCGCGCCAGTCGCGCGCCATCAGATACATGTTGTTCTCGTCGGCATAATCGAGATAGGGCAGGTAACGGTCAAAGGTCAGCCAGCGCGGGATCAGCGCCAGACCGATCAGCGTCACAACCATCACCACCATCATCCATTGACTGCGCATCCGTTTTGCCACTTCCACCCGCCATCATTGACGGTCTAGTATACTAGCACAGTCAGCAGTCAATATGCCCCACCACTACACCAGCCGTCAGTACAAGGCACGAATCATTCTCCCTCAATCTCGATTTTCCCTAACGGGTCTCTAACCCCGCGCCCTCCGGCAGTTAGCCCAGTATTGCTGCCCTGCTGGGAAATTCATCTACTGGACGAAGCGCAGTGCTGTGCTATCGCCCCGCGATCTATCAGGTCGTGACCTGACTTGTGAACCGCCGCACAAGCGCATGAATAGCGGGTGAGTCTTGTTTGCCCGCTCTCCCCATTTCGTCTACACTCTGGTCGTAATATTGTTCTTGAATAAGGTTTCTTGGAACAGGTGGATGGCGGCACAACCCTCTAAATTACACGTTGACCATATCTCCCTCAGCTTCGGCGGCATTCGCGCTCTGAATGACATTGAGTTCAGCGTGCGCCAGGGTGAAATCCTGGCTGTGATCGGGCCGAATGGCGCGGGCAAGACCAGCCTCATCAACAGCATCAACGGCTTTTATCACCCACAGGAAGGCGCAGTGCGCTTTGAAGGGCAGGACATCACCGATCTGCCAGCTTACAAACGCGCCCAGCGCGGCATCTCGCGCACCTTCCAGAACATCGCCCTTTATACCAACATGACCACGCTCGACAACCTGATGGCCGCCCGTCATATCCACATGAAGGCCAACCTGCTGACCGGCGCGTTGTTCTGGGGTTCAGCCCGCAACGAGGAGATCGAACACCGGCGCACGGTTGAGACGATCATCGAATTCCTGGAGATGGAAGCCATCCGCAAGACCACCGTCGGCAATCTGAGTTACGGTCTGCGCAAGCGGGTCGAACTGGGGCGGGCGCTGGCGCTGGAGCCAACGCTGCTGCTGCTGGATGAGCCGATGGCCGGGATGAATGTCGAAGAGAAAGAGGATATGGCGCGCTTCATCCTCGATATTCACGAACGCCAGGGCATGACCATCATGCTGATCGAGCATGATATGGGGCTGGTGATGGATATTTCGCAGCGGGTGGTGGCGCTGGACTTCGGACGCAAGATCGCCGAAGGCACACCGGACGAGATCAAGCGCAATGATGCCGTGATTAAGGCGTATCTGGGACAAGAGGCGTAACGATGCTGGTGGCGAGTCCAGCCCTCACCCCAAACCCCTCTCCCACAGGGCGAGAGGCTTCCCAACGATTCCCTCACGACGGCTCTCTTTCTACCAATGGGAGAATGGGGCGGGAGATGAGAGCGAAAAGGCATGCCTTTTCAGCAGGTGATTTGACGAGCAAGGATATGAGGCTATGACGGACGCGACAGCCGCACCGATTCAGGCAGTGCCAACCAAGATGGGCAAGGTGTATCACAGCACCATGCCGTCGGATACCTCGTCGATTGGCAATGACCGCGACACGCTGCCCAAAAGTTTTGTCCGCAATGTGCAGCGCTTCGGCGACCGCGTCGCCATGCGGAAGAAGCGCTACGGCATCTGGCTGGAATATTCCTGGAACGATGTTTACCAGCATGTCAGCAGCTTTTGTCTGGGGCTGGTGAGCCTGGGCTTACAGCCGGGCGAGACGGTGGTCATCATCGGCGACAACGACCCGGAATTCTACTGGGCGCAGATCGCCACCCACAGCGCCCGCGCCAAAACGCTGGGCGTCTTCAGCGATGCCGGGACGCAGGAATTGATGTACGCCATCGGCAAGAGCCAGGGCGTCTTCCTGGTGGCGCAGGATCAGGAACAGGTCGATAAGGCGCTGGAGATCAAGGACAAACTGCCGGGCTTACGCAAGATCATCTACTGGGATGATCGCGGGTTGTGGAATTACGAGCATCCGCTGCTGGCGAGCTTCAGCCAGATCGAAGACCTGGGGCGCGCCTACGCGGCCCAACATCCGGGGTTGTACGAGAAGCTGGTGCAGCAGACCGAGCGCCATGATGTGGTGCTGCTCAGTATGACCTCCGGCACCACCAGCCTGCCCAAGCTGGCGATGATTACCAACTGGCGGCTGGTGTTCGGACAGGATATTTTCCGCCCCTTCCTGCCGGTTCAACCGACTGATACCTGGCTGTCCTTCAGCCCGATGGCCTGGATGACCGAGCAGGCGTTTGGCTTCACCCCGTTCCTGACCGATGGCTTCATCGTCCACTTCCCGGAAAGTCCTCAGACCGTCCCGACCGATATGCGCGAAGTCGCTCCGGCGGGTCTGCTGTTCCCCAGCCGCGTCTGGGAAAACCTTGCCAGCGCGGTGCAGGTACGCATCAACGATAGTTCGTGGCTCAACCGCGCCCTGTACAAAGCCTTCATGCCCATCGCCTATCAGGTGATTGACCGCGAAGATCAGAAGCAGGACATCCCGGCAGGCTTACGGCTGCTGCGGCTGCTGGGCGAGTTCGCGGTGTTCCAACCGCTGCGCGACAAGCTGGGGCTGACGCGCGCCCGCAATTCGCTGACCGCCGGTTCGATGCTCAGTCCGGATGTGATCCGCTTCTTCCGCGCCATCGGCGTCGAACTGCGCCAGCTCTACGCCTCCACCGAATCCGCCGGCACCATGCACCTGCCCGGCGATGTCAAGCTCGCCAGCGTCGGCGTGGTCATGCCCGGCGTCGAGGTCAAGATTGCCGAAGATCAGGAAATCCTGCTACGTACCGAGGCCATGTTCAAAGGTTACTTCGGCGACGAGAAATCCACCGCCGAGGCGCTCGACCAGGACGGCTGGTATCACACCGGCGATGCCGGGCATGTGGATAAGGATGGTCATCTGATCTACCTGGATCGGGTGACCGACATGATCGAGCTGGCGAATGGCGAGAAGTTCAGCCCGCAGTACATCGAAGGCCGGCTGAAGTTCAGCCCCTACATTCAGGATGTCATGGCGGTGGGCGGCTTCGACATGCATTACGTCACCTGCATCATCAACATCAACTTCGACAATGTGGCACGTTGGGCCGAGAAGAACCGGATTTCTTTCACCACCTTCGTCGATCTGTCGCAGCGATCGGAAACCTACGCCCTCATCAAGCAGGAGATCGAGCGGGTCAACGAGACGCTGCCCCCGCCGGCGCGGGTACAGAAGTTCGTCATCCTGCATAAAGCCTTCGACGCCGACGAAGCCGAACTGACGCGCACCCGTAAGCTGCGCCGCCGGGCGCTGGAGCAGAAGTACGGTCAGATGCTCGACGCCATGTATGGCAATCTGGAACAGGTGACGGTCAGCGCCGAGGTCAAGTATCGTGACGGGCGCACCAGCGTGGTCGAGACCGCGGTCAAGGTGGGCGTGCTGTAGGGAGAAGTTGTTAGTTGTTAGTTCCTGGTTGTGAGTTCACGATGCAAGATCAGAGCAACTCATGGAGTGCTGAGAGCAAAACGAGAGGGTTGTAGGGGGTAATATTGACCGTTGATGAATTAAATCGGCATTGTGATTGGCGTAGCAGCGGACACCCCATTGGGTGTCCCTACGCACGATCGATGGGTGTAGGGACGTGCAATGGCACGTCCGACGTACCCTGTAGCGATTGCCGAATCAATTGATCAAACCTCAATATTGCGCCCTACGGAAGATTATCTCATTTTGAAATTGTTATTCCATGACAACCAGGAACGAAAAACGGCGCTGGTTGTGAGTTAGACCGATAAAGCAACGATTGATTTGAGGGGAATGACGGCGTGGCGGCTTTCTGGAAATCCAATCAACGAGTTCTGACATGGGCGGGTTATCTGATCGTCGCCCTTGCCCTGTTGTGGCTGGTGCAGAACCAGATGGGCGACCGTCCACCGGCGCGGCTGGTGCAGACCTTCATCACCGGCCTGCTGACCGGCGGCGTCTACGCGCTGATCGCGGTGGGCATCGTCATCATCAACAAGGCGTCAGGGGTGTTCAACTTCGCTCACGGCTGGATGATGCTGTTTGGCGGGCTGGTCTTCTGGAGCTTCTTCTCCAGCGGGCAAATCGCGCCGCTGGCTGCTGTGCTGCTGGCGATTGCCACGGCCATCATGGTATTCACGATGGGTGGGCTGCGCGATCTGCTGAATCCGCGCACGGTGGCGCTGGCCGTTGTGACCGTCATCATTCTGAGTGGGCTGATGCTGCTGCCGGGTCAGGAGCTGCGCTATGTGCGCGGGCTGGCCGGCGCGGTCGTCGGCGCGGTGTTGTCGGGGCTGGTGGTGGAACGCTTCGCCATCCGCCCGCTGATCGGGCAGCCGTTGTTCGCCATGGTGCTGATGACGCTGGCGATTGCCGAGGTGCTGAACGGCATCACCCAACTGGTGTGGGGCAGCGTCGAAATTCCGCTGCTGCTGTTCGTCAACCCGGATGGCACGTCGCTCTCCACCATCCGCATCGATGCCAGCGCCTCGCTGGGCGGCAACATCATCATTCAGCCCGGTCTGCTGATTGCCTTCGGGCTGTCGCTGCTGGCCTTCATCGCATTCGTCCTCTTCTTCCAGTTCACCAACGTCGGCCTCGCCATGCGGGCCAGCGCTGAAAATCAACGGCTGGCGCAGGCGGTTGGGCTGCGGGTGCGCGTCATCCTGGCGGTGGCCTGGGCCATCGCGGCGCTGCTGGCGACGACCGGCGGCGTGCTGCAAGGCGGCGCGACCAGCCTCTCGCTCAATATGCCGCTGCTGGCGCTGCTGGCATTCCCGGCGGTGCTGCTGGGCGGGCTGGAGTCGATCAGCGGGGCGATGATCGGCGGGCTGGTGATCGGGGTGTTGGAGAAGATGGCTGATCTGTTGTTCCCCGGCACCCAGGCCGGAACCGAGCTGGTGCCGTATCTGGTGCTGATGGTGGTGCTGGTCATCAAGCCGGATGGGTTGTTCGGGCAGAAGCGAATCGAGAGAATCTAGTTGTTAGTTGCGGGATGCCGCTGGGGGCTAAAGCCCCACAGCTAGCGAGAATACGGTAAGCGCACTAAAGGCGCTGAAGAGGGTAGTCTGGCACAGCAGCCCCTTTAGTGGGCTTCCAGAAAAGGGTAGCAGAGGGGTTAACCCCTCTGCGGCGAACCGATGGAGTGGTGAAAACAAGAGTAGGGGCGCAATATTGACTGTTGAAATAATGATTCAGCAATGGGTTTTTCGTAGTAGGGACACGGCATTGCCGTGTCCCTACGGTCGATTACCCGGTGTAGGGACGCCCAATGGGACGTCCGCCATACCCTATAGCGATTGCCGAATCAATTTTTCAGACCTCAATATTGCGCCCCTACGGAAGATCATCTCATTTTGAAATCGTTTTTTCACTTAGCACTTTTCACTTAGAGGCTTGCATGTCTGCCAACATTCGCCCCGCCGGCATTCTCGATACCACCTACGGTCAGGATATCTCCCTGAACCGCACCCGCATGGATCGCCTGCTCTCCAACGGACTGTTCCTGCTGCTGCTGCTCATCCCACTGCTGACGGTCGAGGGGCCGTTTGGGCTGAACATCATCCCGCAGAACTGGATCGGCCTGCTCATCCGCATCGCCATCTTCACCATCGCGGTGCAGGGACTCAACATCCTGGTGGGGTATACCGGGCAGATGTCGCTCGGTCATGCCGCCTTCATGGCCGTCGGAGCCTACAGCAGCGCGATCATGGCGCGCGAGATGGGGCTGTCGTTCTGGGTTGCCCTGCCGCTGGCGGCGCTGTTCACCGGCGGGGTCGGGCTGATCTTCGGCCTGCCATCGCTGCGTGTCAAAGGCTTCTATCTGGCGATGGCGACGCTGGCGGCTCAGTTCATCATCCCCTGGTTGCTGCGCTATCCCTTGTCGCCGCTGACCAACGGCTCGCGCCCACTGGAAGTGCCGATCCCAACGCTGGGGCCGTTGAGCTTCGCCAGCGAGAATGCCTTCTATTACATCGCCGTCATCGGCGCGGTGCTGCTGATGCTGGCGGCGCGCAACATCATGCGGACGCGGGTGGGGCGAGCCTTCATCTCGGTGCGCGATAATGATCTGGCGGCGGAGCTGCTGGGCATCAACGTGTTCACCTATAAACTGCAAGCCTTCTTCCTCAGCGCCCTCTATGCCGGCGTGGCCGGGGTGCTGCTGGCTTTTCATGACAACAGCCTGTCGCTGGATAAATTCACGCTGGCGCTCTCGATTGAATTCCTGGCGATGCTGGTCATCGGCGGGGCGGGCTTCCCGCTGGGGCCATTGTTCGGCGTGGCCTTCGTGACCATCCTGACCCAGGACATCATCCCGGCGCGTATTCTGCCCTGGCTGGGGACGACGCTGCCCGGCCTGCTGCCTTTCATCGATCCGGTGAACATCAACGCCGCGCTCAGTCCGCTGCTGTTCGGGTTGATCCTGGCGGTCTTCCTGATCGCCAATCCGCGCGGGCTGGCCTATCGCTGGGAGATCTTCAAGATCGCCTGGAAGATCCGACCGTATTCGCATTAGGCGAACCGATTGGGCAGTAGGGGCGGTTCGTGAACCGCCCTACACCGGACAAGGATGTATTCACCTTAGCAGCGCTAGCGTAGGGACGTGCAACGGCACGTCCGAAAATCACGGCAAGGTGAATAGATCGATCAACAAGGTTTCATCATCGCCACGTGCGGTGTGAAAAAGACAACTTTATCTGAGAAAGGACATGATGAGGATGAGACAAAAATTACTGCTGTTGGTGATCGTGCTGGCGCTAGGGGTGGGGTTGGTGCCGGTGACGGCGCAGGACTCGATGGGACTGCCAGAGTTCATCCAGCACACCGAATGTGAGGTCGATCTGACCGGCGAGGTCATCCCGATCATCCATCTGGGCGACCTGAGTGGGCCGTTCGCGTTCATCACTCAGCCGCTGCTGCTCGGCCTGGGCGATGCCATTGCCTTCTACAATAGTCACGGCGGCGTGTGCGGCGCGACGCTGCGCTCGGATGTCGGCACCGATTACCGCGACACCGGCGGCAAGCGTGAAGAGGCTCAGGCCGCTTATGACTTCTTCTCGGCTCAGACACCCAAGCCGGATGTGCTGGTGCTGTACGCTTCAGCCGATGCCGAACTGCTGCGTAGCCAGGTCGAAGAAGATGAGATTCCGGTGCTGATCTCGGCGGGTTCTGTGGCGGGTCTGTATGGTGAAGACTCGAATACCCCCGGCTGGATTTATGCTTCCAATCCGCTGTATGCCGACCAGCTCGGCTCATTCTGCCAGTTCGCCGGTGCCAATGCCGAGATGTATCCTGATCCGGTGATCGGTTACATTAGCTGGCCGGGTGCCTTCGGTGAAGCCGCCTACACACCGGAAACCATTGCCTACTGCGCCGCCCAGGGTGTGACGGTACTGGATACGCCGGAATACTTCCTGCCGACCGCCACCGACATCAGCACCAACGTTCAGAACCTGGTGGACAGTGGCGCGAATATCCTTTACACCAACTCGCTGGCAACTGGCCCGGCGCTGGTCGCCAAGACCATCATCGACCTGGGGCTGGAAGCCGATGTCAAGCTGGCGGGCGTGAACTGGGCGCTGGATACCAGCGTCGGTCTGCTCGGTCAGCGCACGCTTGGCCCGACCGGTCTGCCCTCGACCAACGGCTTAGTCGGTTCGCTGCCCTTCCGTTGGTGGACCGAACGCCAGGAACCGGGCGTCGCTTTCATCACCGAACAGGCGGATGCCAATGAGCGCGGGCCACAGGTACGCAACATCTCCTACCTGCTCGGCTGGGGTCTGGTGGATACCTACATGGAACTCTACATTCAGACCGCCAATCGTGTTGGCAGCCTGGAAGCGGTGGATGGCGCGGCCATGAAGGAAACGATTGAGTCGATGGACTACTCGCCGCTCGGTCTGTACAACTTCAATTATCAGGGCGGTTCAACCCGCGCTCTGCCGAATAATCGCGTCGGTATGATGGCCTACCTCAATGCCGAAGGCACCGGCCCGGCCACTTCGGCCCAGGACGCCATGCTGGTCGATCTGCCGGATGGCAACAAGGCGTTTGTGCCGATCCTGATTCCATTGACGGAATTCGCCCCCGCCCCGGATCTGCGTCCGGGTGGCGCGGATGTGCCGCAGTAAGTTGTTCTTTCGATGGGGCGGTTCATCAGCCGCCTCTCATCCCTCATCCCCCTCGCCCTTGCCGCATATGTGACTGGGAGAGGGGACGCTGATGCCGAAGCAGGTTTGAGATGATAGCCACTTCGGCAATCTACGGATGAGGATTTATGCAGGTCAGGGAATGTAGGGGCGCAATATTGAGGTTTGATCAGTTGATTTGGCAATCGCTATAGGGCTCGGCGGACGTGCCGTTGCACGTCCCTACGCACGACCGACCGGTGTAGGGACACCCAACGGGGTGTCCGCTGGTTCGCCAATCACAATGCCGATTTAATTCATCAGCGGTCAATATTGCGCCCTACACGGCAATCTATGGGAATATTGTTTACTTGGAATAGCCTAAAAACTAAGAACTAACAACTAAGAACTAACAACTATCAACGAACAGCGAGATTGGGTGAAAGATGTTGCAAGTCAACAATATCGAAGTGATCTACAACAGCGTCATCCTGGTGCTGCGCGGCGTGTCGTTCCAGGTCGAAGCCGGCAAGATCGTGGCGCTGCTGGGGCCGAACGGTGCTGGTAAATCGACCACGCTCAAGTCGATCAGCGGGCTGCTGAAGT
>JALHNT010000028.1 GCA_022843385.1 Anaerolineae bacterium
TCAGCGTGGCGCTGCCGACCTGGGTCAACTGGTTGGCGGCGTTATAGGTGTAGTTGGTCACCGTCGGCGCAGCACCGTTGACCGCCACACTCTGCGAGGCGCGGTTGCCGGAACGGTCAAAGGTGTAGAGATACTGCCGCAGCAGGTCGGCATCGGCGGCCAGAGCGTTGATGCCTGGCGCGTAACGCGCTTGTTTCAGCCGCGCCAGCCTGTCGTAGCTGTAGCGGATGGTCTGCTGCGTCCAGGTGCGGTTGCTGACCGTGAGCTGCTGGAAGCGCAGCTTGTAAACCGGCGGTGCCGTGACATTCTGTTTGTTGCGCTCGATCCGGTTGCGGATTTCCAGCAGGTGCGGCCCTTCGCCGCCCAGCTTGCGGCTGTCGATGCCGGTGGAGATGATGATGGCGCGGGTTCCAGGGATGCCAGCATAGCCGTCGAAGCTCTGCCACAGGCTACCATCGAGGTAGACATCGTACAATCCGTGATCGGGTCCGGTTCCCATCGTCAATGTGGCTTCATCGCCCAGGAAGATCAGCGCCAGCGCCGCGTCGGTCTGGGTCGTCTCCTGGAAGCTGTTGACAACGCTCCAACTGCCCTTGAGCAGCAGCCCCTTGTTGGCGTGGTTGATGGTGGTGCTGCTGGCGGTCGTCGGATGCGCCAGCGTCTCCTGCGCCTGAGTGCGATTGCCGCGTTTGTCCACCTGATACTCGAAGTGCGCCAGCAGCCGGTGCAGATGTTCATGGCGCAGTCGGGTCAGCCGCCCGGCCGCGTCGTAGTCATAGCGCGAGCGCAGCCCATTGGCGCGGATCGAGGCGATGTGACGCCCGATCAGGTCGCTGTAGGTGCCACAAAGCGACTATACAGGCAAAAAGAGGTGATGCACCAAAATGAAATGTGCCTTTTCGATACTGTGGGCTTGACAATACTGTGTGACGTACAGTATATTTATACTGTGTGATGCACAGTATTGTGAGATGCACAGCGTATGAGTGAAACAAACGAATCGCTTGAAAAGCTGCGGCTGGAGCTGCGGCGCGGTGTGGTGGTGCTGGCCGTTCTCAGTCAGTTGGCGACCGCCCGCTACGGTTACAGCCTGATCCAGCAGTTGGTGGAGTTGGGAATGGACATCGAAGAAGGGACGCTGTACCCGCTTCTACGGCGGCTGGAACAGCAGGGCTTGCTGGAAAGCGAGTGGGACACGACTGAATCGCGCCCGCGCAAATACTACCGCATCAGCCCGGCGGGGCGTGAGGTGTTGACGACGCTGCGAGCCGAATGGCAGGAGACGGTTGATGTGATGAGGAGGATACTGGAAGGGGATCAGCATGAGTGACTTGATTAATCGTTATGTCCATCAGGTGGGGCTGTATGTGCGCCCGAAAGAGCGCAGCGAAATTGAAGCCGAACTGCGGTCACAAATTCAGGATCAGCTTGAAGATCGCTATGGCGGCTCACCCACAGCGGCAGAGATCGCAACCGTCCTGAAACAGCTTGGCGACCCGCGCGCGATGGCGGCCTCCTACGGCGGCGAGCAGTATCTGGTCGGACCCGACCTGTATCCCTTCATGATGACGGTGCTGCGCTTCGGGCTGCCGCTCGTCCCGGCCGTGGTGGTCATCGCCAACGTCATCGGCGCGGTGCTTTCACCGGCGGGTGGCGACTGGCTGGGTTTGCTGATCGGTTCGCTATTCACGGCAGCGCAGGCCGCGATCATCTTCTTCGCAGTGGTGGTGCTGTTCTTCGCCATTTTGCAGCACTCCGGCGAAGAACTGCGGACGAAAGCCAAGAAGGACGAATTCGACCCGTTGGAACTGCCAGCGGTGGGTGACCCCGGCGCGGTGGATCGGTTTGAGTCGGGCATCGGCATCGCCATCGGCACCCTGGTTGGCATCGCCTTCCTCTATTATTTGCAGGTCGGCGGGCTGACGCTGCGCTTCAACCTGAGCGATCCGGGGGCGGTGCTGCCCGTGCCAACCGGTTGGCTGGTGGTGCTGCTCATCACCACGTTCGGCGAAGTCGTCCTCAACCTGTGGGCGCTCATCCGTCGCCGCTGGGTATTGGGGATGTGGCTGGCACAGACCGCGCTGGAACTTGTGGGGGCAGTCGGTTTGTACTTCGTGCTGTTCACCCCGCTGGCCGAGCGCCTGGCACAGACTGCGCCGGAACTGGTCGAGCGGCTGCGGCTGGATCAACTGCCGGCGTGGATCACCCTGGCTCTTGTCGTCATCATGGTGCTGGCGAGCGGCAGCAAGCTCATCCGCCTGTGGCAGTACCGGCAGGGAGCTATAGTTGCTAGTTCCTAGTTGTTAGTTCCTGGTTGAGGGAAGTTGGGGACGATGCCTGCTGGGGGCTGAAGCAGGTTAAGAAGTTCGGTTTACGCGGACACCCCGTTGGGTGTGCCTACGAATGACCGATGGATGGAGGGACGTGCAATGGCGCGTCCGCCAGAGCTATCTTCACGGGGACATCCCCGCTATTCCGAGCAGAAAGCCAACGGCATTATGCGAAAGGACAACACCATCATGCTCGACACCCGAATAATCCTCTCCGGCATCTGGATCACTGTCATGCTCATCTATCTGATGGGGGATGTGCTGCGGATTTACAGCGGCGATATGGCGCGGATGGAAGCCGGGCAACCGTCCAGCAGTGTCAAGTGGCTGGGGGCGGCCATCATCATGCTCATCCCGATCCTGATGGTCTTCCTGTCGCTGGCGCTGCCCCAGCCGGTCAACCGTTGGGCGAACATCATCGTCGCCATCGGCTTCTTCCTTTTCGTCCTGCTCGATCTGCGCGGCTATCCCTCGGCTTATGACCGGCTGCTGCTGGTCGTCAGCCTGGTCTTCAACGGCATTACTGTGTGGTATGCCTGGAACTGGACGTAGGGGAGTTGTTAGTTTTTAGTTGTTAGTTCCTGGTTGTTCGTTCACAGTCATCACCGGGCAGAGACGCCAGTTTTCCCGTAGAGACATGGCACTGCCCTGTCCGTTCTGGTGAAAAACACGATGTCTCATGACAACAACCATCATGCAGGCAGCTTGGTCTGAAATTACAGTAATCAACATCCTTGAAAGGATTGGCTCATGAAAGCAGTGGTCTACACCCAATACGGTTCGCCGGATGTGCTTCAGTTCACCGAAGTGGCGAAGCCCGTTCCCCAAGCGAATCAAGTCCTGGTCAAAATCCAGGCCGTCTCCGTCAATACCGCCGACTGGTATCTGCTGAATGGCAAACCGTTTCTGGCGCGCCTCTCGCAAGGGTTGTTCAAACCAAAGGAACCGATCCTGGGGGTGGACATCGCCGGGGTGGTCGAAGCGGTTGGCACAGGGGTCACGCGCGTCAAGCCGGGGGATGCCGTGTTTGCTGATTTATCCGATTGTGGTCGGGGCGGGTTCGCCGAGTATGTGGCGGCTGATGAAACGGCGCTGGCGCTGAAACCGCCGCGCCTATCCTTCGAGGAAGCCGCCGCCGTGCCGATGGCCGCTGTGACGGCGTTGCAGGGCTTGCGCGATTTGGGAAAGATTCAGGCCGGGCAGAAGGTACTGATTAACGGAGCATCCGGCGGTGTGGGGACGTTCGCGGTGCAGCTCGCCAAAGCCTTTGGCGCGGAGGTGACGGCGGTGTGCAGCACACGGAATGTCGATCTGGCGCGTTCGCTGGGTGCCGATCACATCATTGATTACACCCAGAGTGATTTCACAACGACCGGGCAGCGCTATGACCTGATTATCGCCGCCAACGGCTATCATCCGATCCGGCATTACCAGCGCGCCCTATCCCCAACCGGGCGACACATCGTCACTGGCGGCTCAATGGCGCAGATCTTTCAGCCGATGCTGATGGGGCCGTTCCTCTCGATGGGCGGGCGACAGACGTTCAGCAGTCTGGTGGCGAAGCCGAACGCGCACGATCTGGCCTTCGTCGGCGAGTGGCTGGAAGCCGGAAAAATCAAGGTGGTGGTTGACCGCTGCTATCCCTTGAACGAGACAGCGCAGGCGTTGCGTTACGTCGGCGAAGGACACGCGCGGGGCAAAGTGGTCATCCGCGTAGCTTAGCAAGACGGCGGACACGCCATTGGCGTGTCCCTACAACCACCCGATTTCCCATAGGGACATGGCAGTGCCATGTCCGTTCTGGTGAAAACGCTGACGTCTCATGGACTGGTCAGATTACTGTCTTCAACTGCCGCGATTCGATCAGGCCATATCGCGGCAGATAGGCAGGTTCAAATTCAGGCGCTTGGGCCTTCCGGTATATCCGGCCCGGATGGAATCGGGAAATCGCCGGGCAGCATCAGGTGATCGAGCGTCACTTCGAGTTGGATCACCTCGCCCTCGCGCAGCACATCCAACTGGATCGTGTCGCCCACTTCATAGGCATACAGTCGATCGCGCAGCGTCCGCTCGGCATCCACGACATCGCCATCGACTGCGGTGATGACATCATCAACGCGCAGCCCGACAGACTCCGCTGGCGACTCCGGCAGCACCGCCACGATCAGCGCGCCTTCCGACTGGCTCAAGTCACGCCCCTCAGCCAGTGCGGCATCGAGCGTCACAAATTCTACTCCCAGCCGCCCGCGCATCATCAGCGCCAGCGGATCAAACGGCATCATGTGATGGGGATCGAAGGGCGCATCCGGGTCAAATGGCAGTTCATTCTCCGGCGGAGGCAAGACCGCTTCGGTGGGCGCAGCCGCCAGCGTCACTTCGACCGTCAGCGTTTCGCCGTCGCGCTCGATTTCCAGCATCAGCACCTCGCCGATGTCGGCAGCCCGGACGAATTCGATGAATGGGCGCGCCCGGTTGATACGTGTTTCCCCCACCTGCCGCAGCACATCACCCACTTGCAGCCCGGCCTCGTCCGCCGGCGAATTCGGCAGCACTTCAACAATGACCACACCCGCGGCGCTATCTTCAATGCGGATGCCCAGTTGCGGGCGTTCGCGGGTATCGTCCTGCGCCAGGCCGACCAGCACAGCCATCAGCATGATCAGCGCCAGTCCCAGCCCGACAGTTAATTTCCTCATCGTCCGATCTCCCGGTTAATCATCATGGCACCAATTATCGTAGCGCGGCTATGTGAAATGGATATGAGATCGCGCTGAGGGTTCAATGGAACGAATATCACATTGTTTGTGTTGGAAATCAGGTATGAATGATAAGATGAGCAGGTAACGGTTCATCAGCCTAATAGAGACTATGTCACCATCACCCGTGTTTATGCTAGGCCGACTGCGAAGCGCTCTCATCATTGCCTGCCTTTTCGCTCTGGTGATCTTCGCTTATCTGGGGCAGTACAGCCGCTACATCGCTGATGATTATTGTACAGCCAACGCCGCCCTGACATTAGGCATCCCCCAGTCCATCAATAACTGGTACTACAATTATGCCGGACAATACACCAATTTTCTGCTCAAGGGATGGGTCGCTTATGCCGGGCCAGGGTTTGCCGGCCTATTGCCAGCGCTGATTCTGCTGGCCTGGTCCGGAGCGGCGATCTGGACCGCTTATCAACTACTGTCCCTCACATCGATCAAGGACAAAAAGTGGCTGGCGGTGCTGTTTGGATTGTTGTTCGTATTCGCTGTGTTCGCTGGCATTCCCAGCCTGATCCAATCGTTGTATTGGATTGGTGCCAGCATTCCGTATACCCTGCCACAGATTGTCATGACCTTTTTTATCGGCTGGGTCATACAGGTCAGCCGACGCCATCCTGGCATGAGACCATCACTGGTCAAATTGATCCTGACAGGTCTGGTGATGGGGGTTGTGGCAGGGCTTTCAGAAGTCTCGACGGTGTTTCAGATCACGGTCTACGGCCTGATGGGGTTGGCTGTCCTTCGTTTTGCCCCAGTCACCTATCGTCGCCCGGCCTTGTGGCTGCTGGGGGTTGCAGTCGTCTGCCTGCTGATCGGCCTTGTCATTGTGGTGACTGCGCCAGGGAATGCTGTACGTCAGGCGTTATTCCCTGATCGGCTCTCTATTCCTGAAGTGATTGTGCGGACTCTTATTGTCTCGGCTTCTTATATCGCCACAGCGATTGGAATCTTTTCACCTGCTCCCTATCTGGTCGTCATCATTATCAGCGTGGTTTTCTTCTATCAGTTACGTGGGGTAGTACCAGAACTGCGCCTATCATCAAGACAGGCTCGCCAAATTCAGATATTGACCCTCGTGGCTACTTACGCGCTCATCCTCGTGGCTATCGGCCCGCCGGTCTATGCGACATCGGTTGCCCCGCCTGCCCGCGTGTATCTGATGCCGCATCTTGCAATTCTGACCTGTGTCTTCATCTGTGGCATCACCATCGGCCTGAGCGCCCGGCGAAACACCTCACCTCCTGCCGGGTCATCCCGCTTGACCCTCGTGCTGGTGTCAGCCATGATACTGCTAGGACCCATCGCTTACGGGGTCAGGATGTTGAGCAGCCTTCCGTTCTATCAGAATTATGCCCAACAATGGGACAACAATGACGCTCAGATTCGTGATGCAGCCGAACGCGGTGAAACCAGCGTATCGGTTCCGATGCTGGTCGATGACCTGGCGGCTTACGAGCACCTTGATGTTATCAGTGAAGATCCCCGTAATTTTGTGAACAGTTGCGCTGCTGCCTACTACGGCCTCGAAACGATCATCGGGGTGCCACAAGTCGAGTGAGGCGATGGCTGACAACAGCCTGATTGCCGCCAAGAATAAAGATGGCTGCTTGCATTCGCGGCTCACATTTGTATGCTATAATGACAGGCAAAGCGCTTGTTTTGTCGAATGGCGACAGGATATGTCCGCATGATGATTTCCCTCCGGGATTATCTTGCCCGGCTCGATAGTCTATTGAATACCAGCAGCGGCGCTCCAGAAGTGATCGCGCACTGCCGCCATATCCTGCAGCACTACCCCAAAAACGCGGAAAGTTATCGGCTGTTGGGTCGGGCGCTGGTCGCCAGCAACCGCTGGTCAGAAGCCGGTGAAGTCCTGCGCCGTGCTTTGAGTGTCTTCCCCGACGAAGGCTCACTCCACCTCGGCTTATTCGATGTCTACCGCGCTGAGAAGCGCCTGGATGAAGCCATCTGGCATCTGGAACGCGCTTACGAACAGATGCCGAATAACCAGCCGATCCTCGAAAATCTCCGTGAACTCTACCGCCGTCATCGCAAGATCGAGCAGAGCAAGGTTCAGTTGACCGCCGGCGCGGCAGCTCGACAGTACATCCGCAACGGGCTGTATTCGCAGGCCATCGATACCCTGCGCCAGACCTTGAAAGGCATGCCGGAACGCCTCGACCTGCTGCTGCTGCTGGCGAAGACCTACTGGGCTTCGGGCAAGCGCGTCGAAGCCGCCGAGACCGCCATCCAGATTCTCAAGAAGTCGTCGGATTGCCTGGAAGCGAACTGGATGCTGGCGGAGTTCTGGTTAGCTGAAAACCGTCCTTCGGATGCCCAGCGCTATATTGACCGCCTGCAATCGCTCGATCCCTATCTGGCACTGGAACTGGCCCAGGGCAGCGAAGTCGCCGATGATACCTACCGCCTGGAAGAACTGGATTATCAGAAAGTCGCCGAGCGCGAGATCGTCAACCGCCGACCCGACTGGCTGGAAGAGCTGCCCGGCGATGGACATGAGGCGATGCCGCTGCCAGATGACGACTGGATGAAAAATGTCACCGCCGTGCCAGCCGACCAACTGCTCTCGGTCACGCAGAGCCGTCATGCAGAAGCAGCGGATGACTGGCTGGATGAGGCGAGCAAGGCTGATGAGGCGAATATCCAGGACATGGCTACGATGGTCAGCGCTCGTCCGCCGGGACGGAAACGTGGCCTGACCGGACTGTTGAGTGCAGCAGCGCTGGCTGGAACCTCGATGGAGGAGCCAGCGGCTGAACCCCCTGCCGCCGAAACGCCAGCGCCAGTCGCGCAGGTCGCATCAACCGGCACCAATTTCTTTGATGACGATGAACTGCCCGGCACCACAGCCGTGGCAGATGAATTGCCGGACTGGCTGGCGGAAGAACCGACCAGCAGCCCCTTAACTGATACAGCGGCCAGTCGCGTCGCGGGTTCTGATGCCGAAGATCCGCTGGCCTGGCTGCGCAGCGCCGGGCTGGAAGTTGATGAAAGCGCCCCACGACGACTGGGCAGCGATGAGGATGTATTTGATACTGCCGACGATCAGTTCGCCCTGAAAGATGCTGACCATGCCGATCCGCTCGGCTGGCTGCAAGGCTATGACGGCGGGCAGGATATGCTGGTCGAGAATGCAACCGTTCCAGCGATCATCCCGGATGAAGATCTGCCGTCACCCGAGGACGAGGATGATCCGTTGGCATGGCTGAAGGCCAGCGGTGTGGATATTGACCCGACGGTCAGCCGCGCCGCCATACCCGAAGCCGACGCGGCAGCCTTCCCGATTCCGGCTCAGGCCAGCACTTCGTTGGACTGGCTGACCGATGATGAATTTCTGGATGAAGCCCTCAATCTGGAAACACTGGTGGACGATTCGGAACCGGCAAGCGTTCCGGCTACGGCAGCAATGCCAGAACGGCGAGACACGATGAGCGATCAGCGCGACCCTCTGGACTGGATGTCATCCGAAGATGCGAACGATCAGGCCGATGACGCTGCTGCCAAGACCGGCGATCAACCGGCGGCTGGCTCGACCTCCTGGTTTGATCAACTGCCAGCGGACGAGTCGTCGCCCGATGCTTCTGCAGCCATTCCAGATTGGCTGGATGAAGAACCCGGCACGGTTCCGACAGCGGCCAGCGAAGTCCCGAATTGGATGGATCAGGCTTTGCCGATGGAGGGTTCGGTCACG
The DNA here is from genome assembly GCA_022843385.1 of Anaerolineae bacterium. GTDB lineage: Bacteria > Chloroflexota > Anaerolineae > Aggregatilineales > Phototrophicaceae > CFX2. Next base: position 8,811 of record JALHNT010000028.1, read on the forward strand.
GATGATGCTGCCATCAGCGATGAATTTGAGTGGATGAGCGAAGAGCCATCCGCCGAAGTCCCGACGGCTGCATCTGAAATCCCTGACTGGTTGAGTGAAGCGGCTCCGGTGGATGCCGCGCAGATTACCGAACCGGCTGTCTCAGCCATTGGTGATGAATTCGAGTGGATCAGCGAAGAGGCCGCCGAAGTGCCAACTACTGCTGCTGAAATTCCCGACTGGTTGAGCGAAGTCGCCCCGGTGGATGAACCGCAGATTACCGAACCGGCAGTCTCGGCCATCGGTGATGAGTTCGAGTGGATCAGCGACGAAGCGGCGGCGGATGTTGAGGCTGCTTCCCCAGTGCAGATGCCTGACTGGTTGAGCGAAGTTGCTCCGGCTGATGAACCACAGATTGCGGAACCGGCAGTCTCGGCCATCGGCGATGAGTTCGAGTGGATCAGCGACGAAGCGGCGGCGGATGTTGAAGCAGCGGCTCCAGTGCAGATGCCCGACTGGTTGAGCGAAGTCGCCCCGGTGGATGAACCGCAGATCGCGGAACCGGCGGTCTCGGCCATCGGCGATGAGTTTGAGTGGATCAGCGACGAAGCGGCGGCGGATGTTGAGGCTGCTTCCCCAGTGCAGATGCCCGACTGGTTGAGCGAAGTCGCTCCGGCTGATGAACCGCAGATTGCGGAACCGGCAGTCTCGGCCATCGGTGATGAGTTCGAGTGGATCAGCGACGAAGCGGCGGCGGATGTTGAGGCTGCTTCCCCAGTGCAGATGCCTGACTGGTTGAGCGAAGTTGCTCCGGCTGATGAACCACAGATTGCGGAACCGGCAGTCTCAGCCATTGGCGATGAGTTCGAGTGGATCAGCGACGAAGCGGCGGCGGATGTTGAGGCTGCTTCCCCAGTGCAGATGCCCGACTGGTTGAGCGAAGTTGCCCCGGCTGGTGAACCCCAGATCGCGGAACCGGCGGTCTCGGCCATCGGCGATGAGTTTGAATGGATCAGCGACGAAGCGGCGGCGGATGTTGAGGCTGCTTCCCCAGTGCAGATGCCGGACTGGTTGAGCGAAGTTGCCCCGGCTGATGAACCGCAGATCGCGGAACCAGCAGTCTCGGCTATCGGCGATGAGTTTGAGTGGATCAGCGACGAAGCTGCGGCTGAAGTCGAAGCGAAGGCAGCAGCTCCCGATTGGTTGAGTGAAGTTATCCCGGCTGATGAACCGCAGACGGCTGATGTTGCCGGTGCGATCAGCGATGAGTTTGAATGGATGACCGAGGAACCGGCAGTGAACGCGGAAGCGGTGGCAGCATCGCTGGCTGATGAGGCCGAATGGATGCCCCAGGATGCGCCACCCCAGGAAACCTGGTCGGATGCCAGCGGTTTCATCGAACCCGTTGCGAGCGATGAACCGGCCGTCGCCAGCGAGTGGATTGTGGAAGAGGCCGAACCGGCTTCAGCCGCCGATGACTTTAGCTGGGAAACCGGCGAGTCACAGCCCGCTGCGGTCGTCACCACCTCGACCGAGGAACCGGAATGGCTGAATGTGTTGCAAGCTGACGAAGCTGCCGAAGAACCGGTCATGGCCGATGACAGCGATTGGCTGGCGCAGATCCGGTCAACCTCGCAGATGAAGGCCGTGACGCCAACATCTTCCGAAGTGATTGATGCGGATGTGCCGGATTGGGTGAACGATGTCCATCCGGAAGATGCCATTGAACCAGTAGCGGCGGTGGATGACTGGGGTCAGTCGAGCAGCAACGATGTCATCAGCCGCATGACCAGCGATCTGCCCGACTGGGTAACTGAGGGCGGTGATGCGCCTGTGCCACAGGCAATTGACGACGATACCCCGGAATGGCTGCGCGATATGGCACCGGCTGCCAGCCATGAGCCGGAATTCCAGGAGACCCAGCCGACACAGACCATTGCGCCGGAGATCACCAGCGAGTCGGCACGAGTGGATGATGAATGGGTGACCGAGCCGCTGGAAGCTGCTTCGGCCAGCAACGCTCCGGATTGGCTTAACGCCATGGTTCCGGGCATGGATGTCGATTACTCAGCGCCAGAAGATGAGCAGTTGGAACAGGACTTCGCCCCCGGCAGCGAAAACCGGCTGGAGCCGATTGTTCCGCTGGCTGCCGCTGGAGCGGTGGTAGCCGCCAGCGCTGCGTCCCGAAAATCGGGTGATTACGACTGGCTGATGAACATCGTGGAAGAAGAAACTCAACAAGTCAAGACTGCCAAGCCTGAATCGCGCCGGCGCTGGGTGTTTTCACGCCTGCCCGTCTGGCTGCGCTCGGTGGTCAGTCAGCCTTCGAACAGTGGCGGAACGGCTGAAGACGATGTAGATTTGCCGCCATGGTTGCGCTAACGCGGAGAGGATTGAGCGATGGTGGATAACGCCCCCAACTTTGATGCCATGACGCCAGAAGAAATCATGGCCTGGATGGAAAGTCTGGCAAAACGGCAGGGTGCGAACGAAGGCTTTACCACATCAGCCGATATGGACGTGCCGGAAATCGATCCGACCACCGTGGTGATCGACGAACCCGGTTACATCCCGCCCGAAGGCAGTAAAGCCGCCAAAGAAATGGCGCAGCCCAAGCCCGCCGCGCCACCGGCTGCCAAACCCGTTGCTGCCAGTGCGCCACCCGCCCGTTCGGTCACGCCGCCAGCGCCACCGCCACGCCCAGCCGCGCCGCCACCGGTCGCGAAGGCCGCACCGGTCACGCCTGCCGCGCCGCCGCCTGCTGCCAGTGCCACCCCCGACTTCGATAAGATGTCGCCGGAAGAATTGATGCGCTGGATGGAAAGTCTGGCGAAACGGCAGGGTGCATCCGACGAACAGATGATGACCGCCGGCGACATGGATATACCAGAGATCGATCCGGCCACCGCCGTCATCGACGGGCCCGGTTACGTCCCGCCGGAAGGCAGCAAGGCCGCCAAAGAAATGGCGCAGCCCAAACCTGCCGCGCCGCCTGCCAAACCGGTCACAACAGCGCCAGCCCCAGTCACCAAAGCGCCAGAGCCGGTCATCAGCAAACCGGTCGCGCCGCCACCCGCGCCACCGGTGCAGCAGCCCGCCGCCGAGTTGACGCTGATGGACTTCCTGAAAGATACAGCGCCGAGCAAACCGGCCGAGGCCGAGCCAGTGGGTCTGTCTTTCCTGGAGAGTCTGGTGGCTGACCAGGGTGATCTCTCGTTTGATTTGTCCGGCCTGGGTGCGGATCTGGGTGGCGCGAAGCCAGTCGAGGCAGCGCCAGCCGCTGGAGCGAACCCGCTCGATTGGCTCGACAGCCTGACGCGCGCCGACGCGCCGGAGCAGCCAGCAGCCATCGCTGCTGATGATCCGATTAACTGGCTGGAAAGCCTGGCGAAGCGGCAGGGTGCTTCCGATGACGAACTGATGACCAGCGCCGACCAGAGTCTACCTTCGCTGGACGGCTTGTTCGACGAAGGCCCCGGCTATACACCCTATACCTTTGAGACGCCGGGCATGATGCTCAAGTCGCCCGATGCCGTCATTCCGGTCACGCCCTTCTCTGATGATGCCGCGCCGCCCGACCCGGCAGCCTGGCTCGATGAACTGGCCTCATCGGCCTCCAACAAAGTCCAGCTCCCGCCGCCCAGCAAACCGGTAGAGGATATTCAATCCCGGTTGGCGCGCGGCGAGAAGATTCCCCATGAAGAGATGGAAGCCTGGATGCACAACCAGCTCTTGCAGGGTGCCGAGCGCGAGGAGCCGGATGAACTGGTCGGCGATTACGACCCGGATGCGCCGCCGGTGAAGGCCGAGCTGCCCGATTGGCTGCGGGAGCAGGTTGGCGATGTGCCGGCGAATCTGGAAGAGCCGCCGCCAACACCCGCGCCAGTCATCCCACTCGATTTCAAGATTATCGAGCCGCCTGAACCGGCCAATATGCCGGACTGGCTGAAAGAAGAAGAGCCGGACTCAGCCGATCTGGATAACATCTTCGCCGCCGTGCCAACACAGGACAACTGGGCACAACCTGCCGCGCCTGCACCGGTCATGGCAAGAGCAGATTCAACCGCTATCGATATTGATCCCACTGATCCCTGGGTTGAAGCGCTGGAGCGCGAATACGCCGAAAAGCATGGGCAACAGCAGCCGACGTTCGAGGCTGCGCCGGTCTCAGCAGCGCCGCCCGCCGCGCCAGCCGTGGTGAGCGCGTTGCAGGATGCCGCCCTTCCGCCTGAAACCGAACTGCCACTGGGTCAACCCGACAGCATCCCGGCCTGGCTGTCTGGCGTGTTGGGTGAACCCGTCGTCGAAGCGACACCCGCCGCGCCAGCCTTCCTCCTCGACGAACTGGCCGGCGATGCGGGCATGGACGAGCTGCCTGATTGGCTGAGCATGGATGTCGGCGGTGTGGCCGAACCCTCACCGGTAGTGGTGGAAGAGCCGCTCTCAGCCGACTGGCTCTCCGGCCTGGATGTTTCGGATGAGGAGATTCCTGACTGGTTGAAGGCGACCATTGCGCCGCCTGAACCGGAAGTGGTTGTCGCGGCACCGGCCCCCGTCGTGCCAGCGGCTCCGCCACCTGCCCCGGTCATCGCGCCGCCAGCCGCTGCGCCAATTGTGCCAGCCGCAGTACGCACCTATATTCCGGCTGCCCCCCCGGCCAACTTCAGTGTCCCAGCCGCCCTGAGCGAGGCGCGCTCCTTCGCTCAAGGCAATGATGTCGAAAACAGTCTGGGGCGCTACGAGATGATCATCCGCGCCAACGCCGAACTGGATACCGTCGTCAGCGACCTGAGCCAGTTGGTGGAGAAGCACAAGAGCAACCCCAGCGTCTACCGCGTCCTGGGCGATGGATTGATGCGCCAGGGCAAGCTGCAAGCAGCGCTTGATACTTATCGCAAAGCGCTCAATCAGCTATAATCGGGCGCGGTCGGTTCGACACATTTTCGTTCACAACGGGTCAGCAATTGACCCGTTTATTTTGGGTAGTGAAAGGCACATCATGGAACGCACACTCATCATCGTCAAGCCGGATGCCGTGCAACGCGGGCTGACCGGCGAGATCATCCAGCGCTTTGAAGCGCGCGGTCTGCGCATCGTCGGCATGAAGTTCATGCAGGTCTCGCGTGAGCTGGCGGAGAAGCATTATGAGATCCATCAGGGTAAGCCCTTCTTCGAGGGTCTGGTCAATTACATCGTCTCGTCGCCGGTAGTGGTCATGGCGCTGGAAGGCAAGAACGCCGTCGCTGCTGCCCGCAAGACCATCGGTGCCACCCGCCCCAACGAAGCCGAAGCCGGCACCATTCGTGGCGATCTGGCGCTGGAAGTCGGGCGCAATCTGGTGCATGGCTCGGACAGCGTGGAAAATGGTCAGATCGAAGTGGGCAACTTCTTCAGCCCGTCCGAACTGATCGCCTGGTCACGCGCCACCGACCCCTGGATCATCGAATAAGCACTTATCCATAAATCCCTTTCCCGCACCTCTTCTCCGCCGGGCACCCGTCTCCATTGACAATTCAGGGGACGACACGACCTGAGCATTATGGGAAACAGGAACGATTGTAGGGGCGCAACAGATTGTGCCCCTACGGGAGAAAATCCTCTCGCTATCCAGAATCATCAGGCGATGAACTCTGTCAGAGAAACGGCTGCCGAGCTGTTCATTTACAACCGCCAGACATATCACTCTCCGCAAGCCTGCTTTCGCTTACCCCACATCTAAACCCTGCTATGTTAAGATGACACACGGGGTGTTTCCAAGAGAACGCGCAGCATCGACTGAAGTGCGGATGAAGCGGTTCATTTGGGCTGCGGCACACACCCAATTCAGCCAGCCAATCCGTCATCCAGCCTGGCGTTGGGCTGAGTCGCAGAATGGCATTCCGCGTTATACTTATCCCGTTCATTCAAAATATTACGAGGAGCAAACCCCCATGTCGGACTCGCCTACCATTCGTGACCAGGTGGCCCAGATGAATGCCCGCAGCCGCACCCTGCTGGCTGGCAATGACCGGGCCGGTGCCCGCGCCATGCTCAAGGCGATTGGCCTGACCGATGCAGATCTGGCGAAACCGTTGATCGGCATCGCCAACACCTGGACCGAGATCGGCCCGTGCAACTTCCATCTGCGGCGGCTGGCGCACAAGATGAAAGAAGGCATCCGCGCCGCCGGCGGGACGCCCGTGGAATTCAACACCGTCAGCATTTCCGACGGCATCACGATGGGGACGGAGGGCATGAAAGCCTCGCTCATCAGCCGCGAGATGATCGCTGACAGCATCGAACTGGTCGCCCGCGCCAACTACCTGGACGGCATGATCTGTCTGGCGGCCTGCGATAAGACCATGCCCGGCACCATCATGGCGATGATCCGCTGTGACATTCCCTCGATCATGCTCTACGGCGGCTCGATCATGCCCGGCAGCTACAAGGGTAAGGATGTCACGATTCAGGATGTGTATGAGGCGATTGGTGCCCATGCGGCCGGCAAGATGAGCGCCGAGGATTTCAAGGAGATCGAGGACATCGCCTGTCCCGGCCCCGGTGCCTGCGGTGGTCAGTTCACCGCCAACACGATGGCGACGCTGGCCGAGATCATGGGGCTGTGTCCGATGGGTTTCGCCGACATCCCGGCGATGGATAGCGAGAAGGATAATGTGGCTTACCGCGCCGGCGAACTGATCCTGAAGATGATCGAGCAGGACATCCGCCCCAGCAAGATCGTCACCCGTGCCGCACTGGATAATGCCATGGCCTCAGTCGCGGCGACCGGTGGCAGCACCAACGCCGTGCTGCACACGCTGGCTTTCGCCCGCGAAGCCGGCATCCCCTTCACGATTGACGACATCGAAGCCATCAACAAGCACACGCCGATCATCGCTGACCTGAAGCCGACCGGCAAGTATACCGCCGTCGATGTGTACAAAGCCGGTGGCATCCGCCTGATCGCCCAGCGGTTGGTGGATGGCGGTCATGTCGATGGGAGCTGCCTGACCGTGACCGGCAAGACGCTGGCGCAGGAAGCCGCGACCGCCAAAGAAACACCCGGTCAGGATGTCATCCACACCTGGGAGAAAGCCATCAGCCAGAACGGCGGCCTGCACATTCTGAAGGGCAACCTGGCTCCGCGCGGCGCGGTCATCAAGCTCAAGGGCGACGAACCGCGCATCCATCGCGGGCCGGCGCGTATCTTCAACCGCGAGGAAGACGCCATGCACGCGGTGCAGACGCTTCAGATCAAAGCCGGTGATGTGGTGGTGATCCGTTACGAAGGGCCGGTGGGCGGCCCCGGGATGCGCGAGATGCTGGGGGTGACCGCGGCCATCAACGGGCAGGGATTGGGGCGCGAGGTGCTGCTCATCACCGATGGGCGTTTCAGCGGGGCGACGCGCGGCCTGTGCATCGGTCATATCGCGCCCGAAGCGATGCTGGGCGGGGTCATCGGTCTGCTGCAAGAGGGCGATACCATCACCGTCAATATCGACGAGCGTTCGCTCAATGTCGAACTGAGCGCGGCAGAACTGGAAAAGCGCGCGGCCGCCTGGCAGCCACCCAAGCCGCATTACACGTCGGGCGTGATGGCGAAGTATGCCTACACCGCGCAGCAGGCCGACGACGGCGCGATCAGCAATCTGCTGAAGCGGTAGATTGACTCTTTTGGATAACGGAAGGGACAGATCATGCGACTCCCACCCCAGCAGGTCGAACGATTCTTTGGCGTCTGGTTTGCCCTGCTGCGCTATGTCAATGAGCAGAAGCAGATTGTCCCTTCGTCCAGTTCCACCTGGAAAATCGGTGGCGTTCCGCTGGATGTGGCTTTTCCGGTGCGCGAGGCGCTCTGGGAAGATGACAGCCTGCGCCGGGCTTTCATCGCCGAAAACCCGGCCAAACTCGCCCAGGACGATCTGGCGCTGGTCGAGAGCTGGCAGCATCGTGTGCAGAACAGTTTCTATATCTTTCGCCATCTCAAAAAGTACACCGTATTCCTGTTGGCTGACTCGCCAGCCCGGGCCTATGGCGTGCTGGGGCTGAAGGACCCGCTGGATGAAATGACGGGTGGGATGCTGCCGCTGTATGTCGAGGCCGTGCTGCTCCCGTTTGAGGGACAGATCATCACGGATGGCCTGATTGCGCCCTACAATATCTATTTTGGCGGCGGCATTCGCAGCGATCTCAACGCCTCGTATCAAGCGATCCAGGAACGCGAAGGGGTCATCACTGCGCTGCCATTTAGCGAGGCGCAAACACTGGACAAGAAAACAGTTGTGTCCCGGAACAAGAAAACCCTGACCGCTTTTCAGAAACATCTGGGGCAATCCGGTTTGAGTCCCAAGATGATGGAGGAGCATACTGGCGTCATTCAGACGTTCGCTCAGTCCTTCCTGGCGCAGCAAAAGCCGCCGCGTTTGCTGATCGATGTGACAGTGGCTGATCTGAAGGCTTACTTGCCGCAGGCGCAATCGGTGAATACGGTCAGCTTCAAGCGCTTCGTTCAGTTTTTGCGCGATACCTGGCGGGTGGATTGGGATGAGGCCGAGGATATGCTGCGCTTCATCAAGACGCAGAAGGTATAAAAAAAGGGCGCTCGGTGCGCCCTCTGTGTCACAACACTTAGATCGGTTTCAGCACCCGGTCTTCGCGCAGCTTCTTGCCCAGGATGCGCGCACCCTTCATCTCGGTGATGACTTCCTGCACCGCCTCGCGCCAGGCCGGGATTTTGATCTGCTCGACGGCGGTGGCTTCGTAGCCATTCTTGACGAATGACTGCACCTGCTCGGCCTGGGTGCTTTCCGGCAGGAAGAAGTAGGCTACTTCGCTTTGCAGATCACGCGAGGCGCTCTCGATCTGCGGGATCATGGCGTCGATGATGACCGCCGACGGGATGCCGGGGGCGACGTAGATTTCGTCGATGCGGGTGATGAGGTTCTCGACCTGCCAGCCGATCACACCCAGCAGATGGTCGGCTTTATCCTGCGCCAGAATGTAGCTCTTCTGTCCGAAGGCCATCATGATGTCCATACGGCTGACATTTTTCGCAGCCGCAGCATTGATGAATTTGGCAATGGCTTCGGCGTCGCTCGGTTTGCCGCGCTTGACGACCACCGCATCGGCAGTGATGCTGATGGCCGGTGCAGCCGGTTGGGGCGTCGCCGGAGGCGGTGCTGCCGGAGCAGCCGGTCGCGCGGGTGCGGCGGGTGTCGCCGGAGCAGCAGCAGCGCCACCGCTGGCCTTGCGCTGCATCTGCGTCCAGGCTGCCTGCACCTGTTTCCAGGTTTCTTCGATATTGCCGTCGTTCTTGATGACGACGTTGGCTTTGGCGAGTTTATCAGCCTGAGCGCCCTGAGCGGCGATGCGCTGGCGGGCTTCGGCGTCGCTCATCTTGCGCTTTTCGATCAGGCGCTTGAGTTGCGTTTCCGGCGAGGCATCCACCACCCAGACTTCATCGACCGCCTGCCCCAGGTTGCCTTCCAGCAGCTTGATGGCCTCGATCACCACCACCTTCTGTGGAGCGCGGCTGACCAGGGTGGCGATGGCCTGCGTCACAATCGGGTGAACGATGGCTTCCAGCTTGCCAAGCGCGACCGGGTTGGCGAAGACGATCTGACCGAGCATGGCGCGGTTGATGTTCTTCTCGGCATCCAGGATGAATTGACCGAATGTTTCAACAATCGGTCGGTAGGCGGGGGCACCCGGAGCCATCGCGCGATGGGTCAGGCTGTCCGCATCAATCGTATAGGCTTCCAGGTGTTGCAGCATCTGCCGCACCACGCTCTTGCCAGTGGCGATGTTACCCGTGAGGCCAATCACATATTTGTCTGCCCAACGACCCACGGCGTACCTCCCATAAAGTGATGAGTCCGCAGAATGACAATCTTGCCATCTAATAATGTCTTCCTCATTGTAGCGTGTTTACGACCAAATGGTCAAACCGAAAGCATTGAGGTTGGCATACGATTATGGATTTGCCACGATGCCGCGTATCGGTCAGTCCGATAACAGGATGCAATCGTCAACCTGCAGCGCGTCATTGCGCCCGGTGGTCATCAGCGTGATCGGTGCGGCGGCTGGGGCAAGCGGCAGCGTTTCATCAAACAGCGTCTCGCCGTTGACGATGACCCGCAGTTCGCCCGCTGACTGATGCAGCGCCAGATTGACCCAATTGCTGCGCCCGTGAAAACTGCCACGCGCTTGTTCCCAGCGATAGATCTCCTCACCTGCTCCATCCAGTTGCCGCACTTGCAGCCGTCCCTGGGCGGTGTAGGCCATCACCACCTGTGGCGCATCGGCACCCCCCAGCACAACCTGATACGTCCCAGCCTGATTCCAGGCGCGGCAGTACAGACTGAACTGATCGTAGAGCGCGTTGGTGCTGACCGAGGCCACGCCGCGCAGCGAGAGATAACCATTGCCGTCATCACGGCTGATCGTCGCGCCGTCGACCCTCCAGCCATCCGGCATCGCGGTGGATTCAAAATGACTCGTAACCGTGTTGATCGCCTCGACGCGGATGCCATCCAGCAGCACCGGACGGTTGCCGACCACCTGCCAGCCGATCTGACCCGGTTGCAGCCAGCGCACTGTCGTGCTGCCCATCAGCCGGTCATCCCAGTAGACACAAAGCTGGTCATTCTGCAACCACACGATGACCTCGTTCCAGGCGAAGGTCTCCAGCTCCAGCCCGCTGCGTTCCCGGCCTACTGGCAGTTCTTCCAGTCGCCGGACAAAGGCCGTCTCGGCATCGCCCTGCTTCACCCGCAGTGACCCGCGTGAGAATTCCAGCGCCAGATAACCTTCCTCCTGAGCGCGAAAGAGCAGCCGCAGGGCGCTTTGATCGTTGTTGCTTTGCAGGTTGAAGCGGAAGCGCAGCAGCCAGTCGCTCGTCTCCAGCCATTCCGGACTGGCCTGCCCCAGCATCCAGACTGGCGCATCCAGGTTGGTGCGTCCGCTGCTCGTCAGTTGCAGCACCTCCCCATAGGTCGGGTCGCTGATGAGGCTGGCGCGGCCCTCCGGGATTGTCCACTGACCCAGTGGGTCAGTTTCGTCAAACGAGCTGGCGAAGGGCAGTATTCCGGGCGGGATCGTCGTAGCGGTCGCGGTCGCCGTAGCCGTTGCTGTTGCAGTCGGCGTCGCGGTCGGAGTAGCCGTCGCCGTTGGTGTGTGACTGGGCGTACGGGTGGCGCTGGCACTGGGTGTCGCGGTCACAGTGGCGGTCGCAGTCGGCGTCGCCGTAGCGGTTGCGGTGGGTGTATGGCTCGCAGTCGCAGTGGCGGTAGCGGTACCTGTTGCCGTTGGCGTGGCGCTGAAGGTTGCCGTGGTGGTCATGGTAGCGGTAGCAGTCGCAGTGGGCGTCCGGGTAAATGTCTCAGAGGCCGTAGGGGTATCTGAGGGAGTGCTGCTGGGCGTTCGGGTGCTGGTCTCAGTTGGCGCGAGGGTTGCGCTGGGCGGAAGCGGAGATGGCGTGAGCGTCGGTTGTGACGTATCCGTGACAAGCGGCGTGTCGCTGGCTGGTTGACGATCCTGAACCACAGCGGTGGCGGCCAGGTTGATGGCTGCGGCAGGCGTCCGCGTGATGTTAGCTGGATTTCCACCAGTTGGACGAAAGATCAGGATACCCAGCGCAATGATGATGGCACCGGCGACGATGGCGACCCACAACCAGGGTGGACGCGACGAGGCTGGGACAACCGGTGGTGGCGGGGCTGATGGCGCGGTCGGAAGCGACTTGGGGCGGGAAGGATTGGTTTCGGTGCCGTCGAGAAATCGTCGGACGGCACGTATCAGTGTTTCAAGCCCCTGGTCATAATCTTTGCGCAGATCAATCCGCTGGTAATTGATGAGGTCGAGCGGCACCGCATCGCTCTCGGTTCCCCGGATGATGACCGGGAAGATGCGTTTACGCTGCGCCATCGCATAACCGATTTCATTCATCACATGGCGCGAGTCTTTGGCATCGGGCGAGAGCAGGACGACCGTGCAAGCGGCGCTCTCGATAGCCTCTTCGATGGCGATCTTCCACGACTCAGTACCAGGAGTCAGGTTTTCGTCCATCCAGATGTGAAATCCCGCCTGAGTCAGGCTGTCGCGCAGGCGACGCATCACCTCACCATCACGGCGGCTGTAGCTCAGAAAGACATCATGAGGATCGGTCATAAGCCCTTGTTGTTAGTCGGTACTATAGTCCTGATGATGATTGATTGTAGCACGATGCGGTACGGGGCGCAGGGTGTTCAAACCAAAAGGCAACACAGGGGAAAATGATGCGGGGTCTCCGGGAAAACAGAAGCCTGACCGTTTTGGATAACCACAGCATTCATGCAATTTAGGTGGTGTAGGGGTTCAGAGCATCGTGCTCTTGGGAGAAAAAACCGGCGTCAAGTGCATATGCCCTGAACCAATGGTTTGACTCGCGTAGAGATGGTTGGCAAATCATCGTCAGAACCAACTCCTTTCCCGTCCCTAGCCCTGTGTGTCGTCTCCTGAAGCCAACAATCGAGAGGCGGATGGAGGCAAACAGGCTTGCAGAGAAACAGGTGCTCAGCGCTTCGTCAGCTTCATCGGCAGACCGTTGCGGATTTCCAGCAGCGAGGCGATGGAGAACTGCGCTTCATACTGTGGCAGAAACTGGGGGTCGAAGCGCCGCGCCAGGATCGCCAGCATGATGTGCGTTTCCAGCAGCGAGAAGTGATTGCCCAGGCAGATCCGCTGTCCGGCAGCAAACGGATGATAGGCCTGGGGATGGCGGGCTTTTTCCGCATCCGGCGCATGGCGATCTGGCTCAAACCGCACCGGTTCATCCCAGAAAGCCGGGTGGCGGTGGGTGAAATAGGGGAACAGCAGCACAGTTGATCCTTTTTCGATGCGATAGCCGTCGATCACATCGTCATCAATCACATCCCTGGCATACATCGGTGCCGGTGGATACAGGCGCAGCGTTTCCTTGATGACGCGCAGGGTATAGGGCAGCCGCTTCAGGTCATCCAACGTCGGAAGCTCATCGCCCAGTTCACGATCCAGTTCGTCGTGGAGCCGGCCTTTGACCAGCGGGTTCTGCGCCAGCGCATACCAGGCATGGCTCATGGCGCGGGCCGAGGTTTCATAACCGGCGAAGAAATTGGTCAGCGCCTCATCACGCAGCAGATCGTGTGGCATCCGTTCGCCGGTCTCCGGGTCCTGTGCCGTGATGAGCCGTGACAACAAATCGTCGGGGTAATCCGCTTCGGCCATTGCCTGACGCGCCGCCAGCATCCTGTTGATGTAGCTGTGAACGATGTCATGGGCTTTCCAGTACTCGACATTGGTCTTGACCGGCACCCAGTCGGGCAGGCTGAACGGGTTGGTGGAACGGCTGCCGATATAGCCGATCATGGTCTCGACACAGTTCTTGATTTCCAGAATATCGGCATCGGACTCGGTGCTGAAGATAGCCCGCAGGACAATCGATGCGGTGACCAGCGCCATCTCGTCATATATTTCCACCGTCGAGCCAGCCAGTCGTTCCCAGCGCTCGACCATCGTCCGGGTGTCGCGCAGGAAGGTTTCGGCGAAGGCCTGCACCCCACGCGGGGTATAGAACGGAGCCATCAGGCGGCGCTGCCGTTTCCACAACTCGCCGGTGCTGGTCACCAGCCCGTCGCCAATAACGTATTTGCGCACCGGGTCATAGCTTTCCAGCTTGTCATAATTCTCGGCATGGGTCAGGGCCACATGGCGCACATGCTCCGGATGAATCACGACCACCAGTTTCTTCGGGCCGACCTGTACCTGGAAAAGATCGCCATATTCCTGCCACGAGTCGTGGATGAAGGTGAGCATCCCCGCCTGGCTCATATCCCGTACATTTTTCAGGCCGAAGAAACCCTTCGGCCCCGGCAGCGCCTGGGTTGCAGCATGAATCAGCAAGCGTGTCACTCCTCAGCAATGCATAGGGTCGTCGTGATGAGTCGGATTCAGGATCGTGCCAGCACACCCTGAAAGAAGAGCTGGCTGACCGTTTGCAGCAGGCTTTCCGGCGACACGTGATGGATCTCAGCCTGGTCAAGGCTATAGACCTCCATCAGCCGCAGGAACAGCGACACCATGATGGCGGTGGGGATGGTCGCCTCCAGTTCACCGCGCTGCTGGCCTTCTTCAAACAGGCGGGTGAGGCGTTCTATCAACCCGGCCATGCCCGCCTGCTGCTCCAGCCGGTCGCTGATGACGCCTTTGTTCAGGCCAATCGAACGCAGCGCCAGCAGAAACGGCCGTCCATTCTGAATGCGGGTGTAACTTTCCAGCAGGATCTGCTCCAACCGGCTGCGGACGCTGCTGTTCGCGGTCATGATCGGATCGATCAGCGCCAGGAACTTATCGGTCTCCTGCTCAATCAGCAGAAAGATCAGGTCTTCCTTGCTCTTGAAGTGAAGATACAACGTCCCTTTAGAGATGCCAACGCGGGCGGCGATTTCATCCATCGAGGCTTCGTAATAGCCTTTTTCGACCAGCACATCATAAGCCGCCTGCAGAATCAGCCCAGTCCGTTCCTGTCGCTGCATTTCTTTCAGCGAGCCGGTTTTGCCGCGTGGCACACTCCGGTTCATCGGGGGTCTCCAGCACATCCTGCCAACGATCACGATCCTGTTTTGACTTACCAGTCAAATTCTGACTCATGAGTCAAGATTATGCCATGCCCGGTTGTGTGTCAAGAGCGTTCGGTCGCCCGATTGGCTGGTAATGGATATACAGCCGCCCGCTATCCTCGCCTAAGCTGAGGGGCAGCCGATCACACGACAGGAGTGCTTTATGCCCCGCTACCCTTTCATGCAGGTCGATGCCTTCACCGACCAGCCCTTACAGGGCAATGCCTGCGCCATCATCTTCGACGCCGACCCACTGGATGATGCGGCGCGGCTGGCGATTGCCCGCGAGATGAACCTCTCCGAAACTGCGTTCGTCATCACCCCGGCACAGGCCGATTTCGGCGCGCGTTATTTCACCCCGGCGGAGGAAATCCCGCTGGCCGGGCATCCGACCATCGCCACCATTTACGCCCTGATCGACAGCGGACGGTTGAAGCTGACCGGCGAGGTCACCCACATCACGCTGGAACTCAAGGTCGGCCCCATCCCCATCGAGATTCGCGCCCAGGCTGGTCTCGTCCAGCAGATCATCATGTCACAAAAGCAACCGCAGTTCCTCTGTCAGTATGACCCGGCGGAAGTCATGCCCGCCTTTGGCCTGACGCCAGCCGACCTGTTGCCCGGCGCGGTCATCCAGACTGTCAGCACCGGCACCCCCCAGCTCATGATCCCGGTCAAGTCTCACGACGCCCTGCGCCGCATCCAGCTCAATGTGCCGTTCTATGCCGCGCTGCGGGCTGCGGGTGACTGGTTCAGCCCGCATCTCTTCTGCACCCAGGGCGCGACGCCCCAGGGGCAAACCTTCGCCCGGCATTTTGGCCTGCCGCCCGACACGATGGAAGACCCCTTCACCGGCTCGGCCACCGGCGGGATGGCGGCTTATCTCTGGCACTACGGTCTGATCGAGCAACCGCGTTTCATCGCCGAACAGGGACACTGGATGCAGCGCCCTGGTCAGGCCTGGGTCGAGGTGGTCGGCCCGCCTGACGCCATCGAAACCGTCCGCATTGGCGGTAAGGCCATCGCCGTGCTGCGCGGCGAAATGGTGTTATGACGACCGCCCTCCGGCGCTTTTGTGGTACAGTAACAGCAGGTTATTGCGCGACCTCGCGCTCACTCGTTCGCAAAGAGAAAAACGAGGGAAGGATGCTCAAGATAGGCGCTTTATGGGCGGGGTTCCTGCTATTGATCGTGCTGAGTACCGCAACAGCCGTTGCCCAGGAACCGCTCGCTCTACCCAACCGCTTCGAGTCGACGGATAGCAGCGTGGTGATCCATTACCCGGAGGGCTGGTTCGTCAATGAACCCCTTTACGGCGGTGTCCTCTTCGCCAGTGATCTGCTGCTGCTCGACCGCGACTTCGATGACCCGCTTGCCCCCGGTCAGTCCATACTGTTCGTCCAAATCCGCAGCGCCGGAGAACACAGCCAGTCCCTGGGCATCGAGCCGGAAGCCGCCCCCGCCAAGTATCTTCAGGCCTTCATCAAACAGATTGGTGGCTATACCAACTGGCAGCCCATCGAACGGAGCGAAAGCGATGGCGTTATGGCGGCCGGTTCGGCCTATGGTCGTGCCGGGTGGCGCGATGGCAAAACCTGGTTTGCCCGCTTGAATGATGATCGGGTCGCGCTGCTGGGGCTGACCACCGCCCCCGGCGAACGGATGCAATGGGAAGCAACCGTGCTGGCTATGGCCGGCTCGGTGGAATAAAGCAGCGATGCGGTGAATAGTTCAAACCCGCCGCATCAGCCATAATCACCAGACTCAGTGCCAACAAGGAGAATGCAGCGTGCCAACCTACACCTATCCGCCTGCTCACGCCTCCGATACTGTGGATGACTTTCACGGGACGCCCGTGCCAGACCCGTATCGCTGGCTGGAGGACATGAACGCGCCGGAAACCCGCCGCTGGCTGGAGGCGCAGGCCGCCCTGACCGATCCCTACCTGGCCGGTCTGCCGCAGCGTCCACACATCAAGAGCCGCCTGACCGAAATCTGGAACTTCCCGCGCTACACCCCGCCCGTCCGCAAGGGCAGCCGCTATTTCTTCTTCCGAAACGACGGTCTGCAAAACCAGTCTGTCCTCTACATGCAGGAAGGGCTGACCGGCGAACCGCTGCTGGTGCTCGACCCCAACACCCTGAGCGAGGATGGCACCGTCGCCGTCTACAGTTATGCCTTCAGCGATGATGGCAAATACCTGGCCTATGGCCGTTCCAGCGGGGGCAGCGACTTGCAGGAGGTCTACATCCGCGACATCGACAGCGGGCGCGACCTGGAGGAAACGCTCAAGTGGGGGCGCTTCGTCGGCATCGCCTGGAAGCATGACAACAGCGGCCTGTATTACAACCGCTATGCCGAACCCGGCACCGTGCCGGACAGCGAACTGTACTTCAACAATCAACTCTACTTTCACCGGCTGGGTACCCCCCAGTCCGCCGACGCGCTGGTGTATGCCCGCCCGGATCGCCCGGAGATGGGCTTCTGGAGCGAGATGAGCCACGATGGTGACTATCTGCTGTTGCAGGTCTGGCACGCCGCCTCGACGCGCAACCGGCTGTATTACCGTCCTGAGCCGAACGGGCCGGTGATCGAACTCATCGACGACCCGACCGCCAAACATCAGTTCATCGGCAATCAGGGATCGACCTTCTATATCCTCACCGACAAGGATGCGCCGCTGGGACGTATCGTGGCGATTGACACCGCCAACCCGGCTGCCGGCTGGCGCGATATGGTGGCCGAGGGCACGGATGTGTTGCAGAGCGCTGCGCTGGTGAAGGACAAACTGATCGTGCTGGTGCTGCACGATGCCTATAGCCGCCTGCTGATTTATGACCTAAACGGTCAGCAAACCGGCGAGATTCCCCTGCCGGCGATGGGCAGCGTCTTCACCCTCTCCACCCGCCCGGACTCGGACGAGGTGTTTTTCAGCTTCGAGTCCTTCCTTTACCCGCCGATGGTCTTCCGCTGGGACATGGCCTCGCAGCAGTTGACCACCCACTATCCGACTGGTCTGACGCTGCCACCCAACCAGTATGAGACGACGCAGGTCTTCGCCACCTCGAAGGATGGCGCCCGCGTTCCGGTGTTCCTGACCCACAAGCGCGGCCTGAAACCGGATGGCGACATGCCGACGCTGCTGGAAGCCTATGGTGGTTACGGCGTCAACAACACCCCCTACTTCGCCCAGAGCAGTCTGTACTGGGTCGAACAGGGCGGCATCTATGCCCTGGCGATCCTGCGCGGCGGTGGGGAATATGGCGAAAGCTGGCACGAAGGCGGGATGCTGGGCAACAAACAGAATTGCTTCAACGACTTCATTGGCGCGGCAGAATATCTGATCGGCAGCGGCTACACCCGTCCCGGCAAGCTGGCGATCAAAGGGGCCAGCAACGGCGGGCTGCTGGTGGCGGCCTGTATGCTCCAGCGCCCGGAACTCTACGGCGCGGTCATCTGCGGCGTCCCCGTCACCGATATGCTGCGCTTCCACCGCTTCACCGCCGGTCGCTTCTGGACTGACGAGTATGGCAATGCCGAGGCCAACCCGGAGGATTTCCGTTATCTTTATGCCTATTCGCCGCTGCACAATGTCCAGCCCGGCGCGGCCTACCCACCGATTCTGGTGACGACTGCCGAGAGCGATGACCGGGTGGTGCCGCTGCACGCCATGAAGTTCACGGCGGCGCTGCAAGCTGCATCGGGCGGACACAATCAGGCGCTGCTGCGCTTTGAGTTCAAGGCCGGTCACGGCTTCGGCAAGCCCACCGCCAAGCTCATCGACGAGATCAGTGACGAATTCGCCTTCGCCCTGGCCGCATTTCGGTAGGTCGAGCTGGAACAGGTGAAACTGACGGCAATGGACGATTTGATGCGCGTGATGACCGCCTTTCAGCGCTATCGTGAAGCGCGAATGACACTGTTGAGCGAACTTCAGCTTCAACGCTCATCCAATCGTGATCCACTGTCAGAGTTCAGCGAGTGGCTGGTTGTACACCTCGTTCATGGCACACTGGCAGGCAGCCCGGTACAAAAAGGATGGGATGTTCGCGCACCCGATGGCGATAGAATTCAGGTTAAGTATCTCGCTAACGCCACCGGCCACTGGGTCAATGAACATCCCATTTGGGTGAATGATGAAATGGATCGTTATGCTGTCGTGATCATTGAGGAGCTTCAGCCACAGACGGTCATTGTGTTTCCCACCCGTGGCTTGGAGGCAGTTGCTCAGGCACTGGGCAAACGGAACCCTAACCAGCACATACACTTTGATCTCACGCAGACCAATTACCAGCGCATCCTGGCTGACCCTGCGCTGTTTCAGGCGCTTGGCGTACAGGTGTACCGGCTTGCCTGATTCACAGGCTGCAAACAGCCTTCATCTTTGATGCCCCAATAACGCTCCCTCAACCCCCATTTTTCTCAACCCTTCTCTAACCCTACGCCGACAGCCTTAACCGATTCGCTCCCGCAAAACGGTTAGCGCCAACTCGCCTTAAGTCGTACCAAAAGGTTTACCAAAAGTTCACCCGTAACGGCGGGAATGGACGTATGCTGAGGGCAAGAAGTCGTCAGTCATCAGTCGTCAGTCAACAGACTGAAAGCGGATGGCTGAAAACTGAAAGCTAAAAGTCACAAAATGCAGGAGTGACTTTGACGACTTTGACGACTTTTCGCTAATGTGTTCCCTCAGACGATTCTGATGACTGACGACTATCAACTGACGACTGACTCACAATCTGCAAAAAGGAGCTTTTGCAGTTGCAGCATTTGACGAATTTTGTGCAGTTTCGCTCCGTTTTCTCTCTGTGTTCCCCGTGTTCGTATTTCTGTCTTTGTCTTTGTCGATGTCTGTCCGACGACGACGACACAAAACCGAGTTGCATAAAATGGACTTGCAACACTTGCAACACTTGAGGGAAAAGTTCACAAAAGGCGGTTTTGCATTTGACGAATTTGACGAATTTTGTGAATCAAACAACTCTGATTTCTCTCTGTGTTCTCTGTGTCTCGGTGGTGAATTCGTCTTTGAAACAGCAAAATCGGCAGCAAAGCGGGTAGGGTCAATCAGCAGCACAAAACCCAGAGTGTTTTCCTCCTGACTGATGACTGTGGACTGACAACTGGTTACAGCAGTTGAGAAGAGCCATCACCCGTTCCGCCGAACACAGTGGACTCATGCGGCGCTTTTATCAATAACGATTATCCCCTACCCTGTGTGCCAGAACAGGTAAGGAGCAAACCACATGACCTACCAACTGGCCGAAATCAACATCGCTCGTATGTTAGCCCCGCTGACGGATCCAGTGATGGCCGATTTTGCCAATAACCTCGACCAGATCAACCAGTTGGCGGAACAATCGCCAGGGTTCATCTGGCGGCTTAAAGGCGATGGCAGCAACAATGCCACCGACATTCGTCCCTTTGACGAGATGGTGATCGTCAATGTCTCGGTCTGGGAGAGTATCGACGCGCTGCATCGTTACACCTACTCCAGCCAGCACACCGACTTCTTTCGCCGCCGCACCGAGTGGTTCAACAAGCTGGGCGCGGTGAGCGTCGCCATGTGGTGGGTTCCCGCCGGTCATCAGCCGGACATCTGGGAGGCCAAAGCCAAAATCGAATACCTGTGGGCACATGGGCCGACGCCACTGGCCTTCACCTTCAAGCAGCGCTTCACGGTCGATGAGATGTTGGCTTACACCCCATCCGCCACGCCGGCAAGCTGAGCCCTTGTGAACCAATGAAATCCTGTTAAACTCCTGGGGATTCATTGGAACAGGCGGATAGCATCTGTTCACCTTGCCCTGATTTTCGGACGTGCCGTTGCACGTCCCTACGAAGTGCCTGCCGTGTAGGGACACCCAATGGGGTGTCCGCATGGCCTCCATCACGGATAGGTGAATAGATACGGCGGATATGCCACCAGGCGTTCAGTGGGGAGCTGTCTCATGCATCGCAACATTCGGCTGCTGGCCTGGTTCAACTTCCTCGAAGATTTCCGCCCCTACGCACCGGTGGCGGTGCTCTACTTCTCACAGGTGGCCGGGTCGTTCACGCTGGGGATGAGCATCTTCGCCATCACCATGCTGGCCGGGGCGCTGCTCGAAGTGCCAACCGGTCTCTACTCCGATCGAGCCGGGCGACGGCAAACACTGATTGCCGGCGCGGCGGCCAGCCTGGGGGCGCTGCTGGGCTATGCGCTGGCCGGTGGTTGGGGTTTCGGCTGGCTGGTGATCGGTGCCATCCTCGAAGGATTATCGCGGGCGCTCTTCAGCGGCAACAATGATGCCCTGTTGTATGACACGCTGGCGGAAAGCGGTCAGACAGCGGATTATCCAGCCGTCTCTGGGCGGGTCAGTTCGATGTTCCAGTTCGCCCTGGCGACCTCGGCCATCGTCGGCAGCCTGGCCGGGCTGATCTCGCTGCAACTGGTGATGTGGCTCTCGGTCATCCCGCAGCTCCTCAACCTCATCCTCAGCCTGCGCTTCAGCGAGCCGCGCGTCCATGAACGGCACAGTGACCTATCTTCATGGCAGCACCTCCAGGTCGCTTTCCGCAACATCATGCAGAATCCACCACTGCGCACCCTCAGCCTGGCGTCGATCATCAGCTTCGCTGCCGGCGAGTCGGCTTTCCAGTTTCGTCCAGCGTTCATCGCCCTGCTCTGGCCGGTCTGGGCCATCAATCTGGCACGACTGCTGGCGAATCTGGTGGCGGCCTTCAGCTTCTACTTCAGCGGACGGCTGATCCGGCGCTTCGGCGAGTTCTGGCTGCTAGTCGGCGGAGTCAGCCTGAGTACTCTGATGAATATCATCGGTGTGATCTTCGCCGGGGTGGGGTCGCCGGTGCTGATGTCGCTCAATTCGATCTTCTTCGGGGTTAACAATGTGGCGCGGGGCGGCCTGATGCAGCGCCACTTCAGCGATGCCCAGCGGGCGACGATGGGGTCGATCAACGCCTTCGCCGGCAGTCTGGCAATGGCGGCCTTTTCGTTGCTCCTCGGCTGGCTGGCCGATCATCTGGGCATCATCCCGGCGCTGCTGATTGCCGAGTGCGTCGGTTTCGTGCCGGTCATCCTGTACTGGCTGACCTTTCGGATGATGGCGGCTGGCGATTAACGCCGGATGCGCCGCAGCAGCGCACCGATGACTGTCTGTACCTCGCTCATGCCCAGGGCGTAGGCCGCGCCGAAGAACACGCCGGCACCGATGACCAGACCGCCCAGGCTCAGGAGCAGCGGCGGCTGCCCGACCAGCAGTTGGGTGAAACCGAACAGCGCCAGTGCCATCAACCCGGCGGCCAGCAGCGTCCGCCCGATGCCATCCAGCAGGGCGCGGTCATTCAGATCGCCGATGCGCCGCCGCAGGAGCCCGGCCAGCACCAGCGCCTCCAGCAGCGTCGTCACCGAATTTGCCAGCGCCAGCCCGGCGAACGGCCCGCGCGCCAGACTGCTGGGGTCGCCGATGAACTGGATGAAGACGGCACTGAGGACGATGTTCGCGATCAACGAGATCACCCCGACCAGTACCGGCGTCCGGGTATCGGAGAGGGCATAAAACGCCCGCGCCAGCACCTCCAGCGCCGCGTGTCCGGCAATGCCCAGCCCGAAGAAGGCCAGCGCCCAGGCCGTCCCCGCGGTGCTTTCCGCCGTCCATTGACCATGCTGGAACACCAGCGCGATCACCGGCTGACCGAGCAGGACGACGCCGACGGTGGCCGGGATTGCCAGGAACAACACGCTGCGCAGCGCCCCGGCCAGCTTTTCCTTGTAGCCGGTCATATCCTGGCTGGCGGCCAGCGCCGCCAGGGTGGGGAAAACGGCGGTGCCGACGCTCTGACCGATCACGCCCAGCACGGTGAACATCAGCGTCCAGGCAATCGCCAGCACGCTCTGGCTGCCATCGATCATGCGCGAGGCGAAGTTGGCGTTGACGACGAAGTTCAACTGCGCCACCCCCAGCCCCAGCACACGCGGCCCCATCATCGCCAGCACTTCGACCACGCCCGGCGCACGCCAATCGAGCAGCGGACGCAGCCGCGCCGGCCCGGTCAGGATGCGCCGCAGCCCCGGCAACTGCACACCCAGGTGCAGCACGGCGCTCAGGATCGCGCCCCAGGCCAGCCCGTAGACATTGGCGCTGCCGACCTGCGCCGGATGATCGACCAGCGGTGGGAGCAGCCGGGCGATGACCAGTGCGCCGATGATGAGGCCGATGTTGTTCATGCTGATCGCCAGCGACGGCAGCAGGAAGTTGCCATGCGTTTGCAGCAGGCCCATCAACAGGCCGCTGATGGCGAAGATGAAGGGGGTGAGCATCATGATCTGCGTCAGCGAAACAGTCAGCGCCTGTAATTCGGCTGGCTTGCCGGGGACAAGGATCAATGGGACGATCTGTGGGGCGAAGATCACCACCAGCAGCGACAGTGCCCCCGCCGCCAGCGACGACAAAGTGATGGTGGCGCTCGCCAGTCGCCAGGCCGTTGCCGGGTCATCCGCGCTCAGGTAACGGGCGAACACCGGGATGAAGGAGGACCCCAACGCCCCGCCGGCCACCAGCACATAGATCAGTTCCGGGATGCGCTGGGCAGCGAGGAAGGCATCCAGCGCCACGCCCGTGCCAAACACGTTGGAGACGATGGCCGTCCGCAGCAGGCCGAGGATGCCGCTGGCGAGGAAGCCGAGCAGCGCGACCAGGGCCGCGCGGGCAATCTGACGATTCGATAGGGTGCTAGACATAGGTGTTGGGTTATCAGTGTCAGGCGAAAAGCCGATTGTAGCATAAAGCCCAACACCTGCTGGAATCAAAAGCGGCCAGCTAGGGCAAACGCATATCATTCCTCAACTATCATAAGTTGAACTCTCTCGGCCTGTTGTAGCTCAAGTTTGAGTGTGCATAGATAGATACGTCTAGAATAGACTTGGATCGGCTAAACGTATCTGTCTGCATCAATTAAGATGTGCGGTCTAAATGGCTCTGGAGAGTTCATTAGCAGTCATCAATTCATTGAGATTTGATATGCGTTTGCCCTAGCGGCCAGCCGCGCGAGGCAGACTGACCGCTGAAAGCTACAGGCTGATAGCTGACCGCTGAAAGCTGACGGCTATAGCTCAGTCCATCGCCCCGGCCAGCACGGTTTGCGGTTCGGGCTGGTGTTGCTGTTCCTTGTAGGCGTTGATGTTGGCCTGCGACAGCCACCACAGCGCGATCACCAACCCGATGGCGGCCAGGGCGAACGGCACACCATAGGCCAGCGTCAGGCTGCCGGACAGCCACAGGCTGAGGTCGCGCAGGATGCCGCCGACAGCGATGCCCGCACCGCGTGAGAGCGTCACCACCAGCGTCCAGAAGCCGAGGAACGTCCCGGCTTTGCCCAGGGGACTCATATCCATCATCAGCCCCAGCGTGCCGACATTCCACGCCCCCAGCCCGATGCCCATCAGCACCAGCCCCGGCGTCACCAGCCCGCGCATCTGTGCCAGCGACGACAGGGTGAACAGACCGAACGTCACAACCAGGATGCCAGCGCCGATGTACGACATGCGGGTATTGGTCAGGGATTTATAACGGCGCGCCAGCAGCATGAAGGCAATCGTGCCGACAATGGCGGTTGTGGCCCAGTAGGCGGTGAAGCGGGTGGTGTGGCTGGCATCCATGCCGAAGACCTGGCCGCCGAAGGGTTCGAGGATGGCATCCTGCGAGAAGGCGAAGAACATCGAGGCCGCCAGATAGAACATGAAGAAGCGCATCGGGCGCTGGGTGAGCGCCAGCTTCAGGTCAGCCATGATCGAGGTGCTGTACTCCTGATGCCCATCGCCGCTGCGGGTATCCCCGGCGCGGGCGCGGCGCTCCTCGCCCAGCATGGAGAAGAACCACAGAAAACCGAGCATCAGCCCGGCGATGAGGAAGAGCGTTTGCAGCACATCAGGCGTGAAGGTGGCGCTTTCGCCTTCCCCGTGCGACGGCAGCATGATGCCGAAGAAGAAGCCGCCGAAGGCATAACCCAGCATGAGGAAGGTCCACACCACGCTGATCGCCCGCCCGCGCTGGTGTTCCGGCGTCCGGTCATAGATCAGCGCCAGGAAGGTGCTGCCGGAGAAGGCATTGCCCAGGCTGAAGGTGAGCATGAGCAGGCTGATGAGCAACCAGATCAAGCCATCCTGTCCGGCCATGCCAATCGCCCCGCCGCCGCGCATCAGCACCGCCGTCAGCAGGCCGATGCCGACGCTGCTGATCGCCATCATGAAGCGCCCCAGCCAGATCCAGAACAGACGGTGATAGCCGAAGATGGCGCGCTGATCGGACACACGCCCGACCCACACGGCAATCGGTGCCAGGAAGTAACGCAGCGCGGCCAGCAGCCCAACCGGCGTGGCGGCATAGCCCAGATCGCTGATCATGATGCGGTTCCAGATGCCGGTGGTCAGCACATCGGCCATGCCTGATCCGAGGTGGAACAGGCCGATCTTGAGATTACGACTGACGGGGAGGTTGGGTTCTTGTGACTGCATATTGACTCAGTTTTTGTAGATTTTATGAGATTTACATTGAGAATTATACGGAATTTTTTGCAGGATACAATTCATACTCTGGAATTGCTTATCCGGGAGTAGAATGAAAATAGAAGTTGTCAACTAATCTGGGAGTGGCTTATGCCCACCGAAGGTCGTTATAAAAAGGTTCTCATTCCGCTGGATGGCTCCGGCTGGTCCTACCGGGCAGTGCCTCATGCGGTTGATATTGCCCAGGCCAACGAGTCGGAGATCATCCTGCTTCACATCTTCCGCCCGCCGACCGCCGAGTATGCCGATACAATTGCCCTGGCCGGTCAGGAAGGCCAGATCAACCAGCTCCGCGAAGCGCTGCGCCAACAGGTCGAAGGCATCGCCAACGATGTTCGCGCAGTCAACATCCCGGTGACGGTGCATGTGATCGATGGCGCGGGGGTGGCCGCCACCATCTGCGATTATGTCGAGGAAGCCGGCATCGATCTGGTCGTGATGAGTACGCATGGGCGCACCGGCATCGCCCGCTTCCTGTTCGGCAGCGTGGCGGCCAAAGTGATGGAATGCGTCAAGGTGCCGGTGCTGCTGATCCACCCGGATAAGAACTGAGGACGCTGATTCGATAACGATAAAACTCCCGCAGTGGCCCGTCCACCTGACCAGTACATCGCGCCCAGATTCGACGCTACACTTGTAATAGGTCGTAATCTTATCTGCCGGCCATTCCACACCCACGGAGTTCGACTCACATGGTTATTCATTCAATCCTCGTCTCGAAACGGGGTGATGACCCACTGGTGATGATGAAATGGCTGTCGCGAGTCAGCGAAAGCGATGTGATCGCCGCGTTTGAGCAGGTTGACCGCCTGTTGAGCGAAAGCGATGAACCCTGCTATGTGCTGTTTGACATCACCAGCAGCCTCAACTTCCCCATCAGCGCCACCCTCAAAGGGGCAGCCTTTGGCCCGTATCGCAATCCCCATATGATCGAGTGGTTGATTGTGGGCAGCAATCCGATCGCGCACTTGATCGAGCGCACCCTGACCAGTGTCACTGGGCGCGACATCGTCCGCTGGTTTGAGAATGAAGCGCAGGCCCTGGCCCATGCGTCGCTGCAATAGTCGATGATCGGCATGACCTGGTCGAGCTGCACCTGACGCGACAAAACCCCCGCAATGGCCTGTCCACTTGACCAGCGCAGCAACCCGGTTTCACCGCTACACTTGTAACAGGTCGTAATATTTATCAGCCAGCCGCCCACAGAGGGAGTTCGTTCCACATGCATACCACCACTATCCTGGTCTCAAAGCGGGACGATGCCCCGGTTGTCCTGATGACATGGCAGCAGCGAGTCAACGAACGTGATGTGCTGGCTGCCTTTGAACAGGTTGACCGGCTGCTGAATGAAAGTGATGGTTCCTGTTATGTGCTGGTTGATATTCGCAGTAATCCCCAGTTTCCGATTGCCGCGACCCTCAAAGGGGCGGCCTTTGGCCCCTACCGCAACCGCAACATGGCAGAGTGGCTGATTGTGGGTGTCAATCCAATCGCCCGGTTGATCGAGCGAACGCTGACCGGCGTGACGAAGCACGACATCGTCCGCTGGTTCGACGATGAAACCGAAGCGCTGGGTTATGTCAGGTGCGTTCAGGATAAGGTGTAAGTCTCGCGCCTAATCCGGCCCCCACCACAACCCGATCAGGGTGATCCCCGATATAACGAAACCAACCACCGCCACAGCCATGTCACCATTGGTATAGAACAGGGTTGATGCAATCAGCGCACCGGCGAAGACGACGGCGCGGGTGGTGCGTTTGCCCTGGTTTTCGATGCGCTGCAACTGGACGCGATAGGCGGCCGTCGGCGTGACGCGTACCGTCAGTTCACCCTTATCCAGCTTGCCCAGCACATTGTCGAGCTGCTGCGGCACCGCCACTGCCCGGCTGACGAACATTCGCCCCAGTTCCAACAGGGCGCGCGGTGCATTGCCGTTGAACAACCCCTGAATCACCGGGAAGCCCAACACATCGGCAGCCGCACCGTTAGTCGCGCCTTCCTTGAGCGTCATGGCGATCATCTTCTGGGCATACGGTTGCAGCTCCGACCAGGGGTTGAAGTTCTGGTCGAGGCTGGTCGCCATGCCGCTGAGGATGCCCATCGCTCGCCCCAGATAGATGAAGTCCTGCGGCACCTGGAACGGCATCGAATAGATCAGGTCGTTGAATTCCTTGCCCAGCTCGGCTGCTTCGGTGAAGCTGACGCTCTTGATCTCGGTCATGCTCAGACCCCAGACCTGATCGAAGGTGGCTTTGGTGGCTTCGATGATGCGTTCAGTATCCGCCCCTGGCATCAGGAAACCCAACTGCTCGTAGCTCTTGACCAGCCCGGCGGCGTCGCGGGTGACGATGGCGGTCAGGGTGTTGATGAGGCCGGTAGTGATCTGCGGCGTCAGCGTGCCGATCATGCCGAAGTCGATGAAGATCAGGTAAAACTCGCGCCCGGTCTTCGGACGTTTTGCGCCCGGCTGTTCCGGCAGCGGATAGACGAACAGATTGCCGGGGTGCGGGTCGGCGTGGAAGAAGCGTTCCTCAAACACCTGCTTCATGTAGCAGTCCATCAGCCGCTTGGCGACGGCGTTGCGGTTGATGCCAGCAGCTTCCAGCGCGGCATAATCGCTGATCTTGATGGTGGTCACATCCTCGATCACCAGCACCGAGTCGGTGGAATGTTCCGGGTAGACATGCGGGATGTAGATGCCCAGGTCGTCCTTGAACATCGCGGCGAAGCGGGCGGCGTTCTGCGCCTCATGCAGATACGAGACTTCTTCCAGCAGCACCCGCCCGAATTCCTCGGTCAGGGCGCGCATATCGGCACGGCGGCGGATGAAGCTGAAGCGGTTGGCGACCAGCGCCACGATCCGCAGCGCGGCCAGATCGGTATAAACGACCTCGCGGATGCCGGGTCGCTGCACCTTGACCACCACTTTGTCGCCGTTGTGCAGCTTGGCGCGATAGACCTGCCCCAGCGAGGCGGCTGCAATTGGCTCCTCGGCAAAGGCAACGAAGCGCTTCTCAATCGACCCTAGCTCGCGCCGGACGACTTCGCGAATCTTCTCGTTGGGGATCGACGGGACTTCATCCTGTAGGCCGGCCAGCTCGTTGGTGATGTCTTCTGGCAGCACATCGACGCGGGTGCTGACGAACTGCCCCAGCTTTATCATCACCCCGCCCATGACGATGGCGAAGTTACGGAAATGACGGGCATACATGACGAAGCGCTGGTCGCTGCCGCGATCCACCGCATCCTGCCCAACGATCTTGGGCATGATGTAGTACCACCACAGCACATGGGCGAATAACCGGGCGGCGAATACCAGCGAACGGAAGAAGCGCACCTGCATCGCCAGCGAGCGCCCGCGCTTGGGGATGGTGTAGACCACCTCGTTGCCCCGGCCCATGGCATGGATGGGCGAAGGCGGCACACCCTCAGCCGCCAGCACCGGCACCGGACGATTCAGATGCGCCAGGAATTCCGGCTCACGCACACCATCATGCGTCCCGCCGTTGAGCGAGAAGGCCGGTTCAGCCCCGTCCAGATCTGACGGGGCTGAACCGTTGAGCGTGGCTGTTGAACGAAGCAGCTCATCAGGCGCGCTGCTTATGTGTCCGTTCGTCCTTGATAAATCGTATGCGGAGGTCTTGCTGCTCAAATCTTGCATCGCCGATCTCTAAATCCCAGAGGGCATACGGTAAAACGATATTGCGCCGGTACGGGCCGACCCGCAGCGTCAGTTCATCGCGCGAACGGTACAGATCGAGGTCTTCCTTGCTGGCGAAGGGCAGCGGCACGGTCAGGATGAAGTTGCCATCACCGGTGCTGTCGATCTGGTGCGTCTTGCCATCGAAGAGTTTCTGCGCCGGGTTCTGGTCGCCATAGAGTTCCTGCGCCAGCTTACGCAGCGTCTCCAGCCCGCCGACCTCGCGCCCGAACAGCGGCGCTTTGTACAGCGGCAGTTCGCCGAAGGCTTCGTGAATGTAGCTCAGGTTGTCTTTCTGATTGGCTTTCCACATGGCGAAGTAAGGATCACTGACTTCATCCGGGATGATGCGGTTGCACAGGATGGCATCGGTGGCATAGCCGTACAGGTTGAGGTAAGTATAGGTACGCTGGGTTTCCTTGATGACCATCTTCTCCGGGTTGATGACCAGCCGGATGCTGCTCATCTCCGGGTCGGTCAGCAGCTTGCGCACGTTGTCCAGCGTATCGAACAGAGTTTGCACCTGACCGAAGGCATCTTCTTCCGGCACGGCGTCGCCGCGTCGCATCAGCCGGCTGATGGGGCGGATGACCTTGCTCACGCCGCGCGTCAACGTCAGGATGCGCTCGAACCACCAGCGGGTGACATCCGGCAGACTGAGCAGCCGCAGCGTTTCGGCGGTGGGGGCGGCATCCACCACCAGCACATCGAACTCGTTTTCCTTGACGTACTTGTTGATCCACAGCAGGTGCGCCCCTTCTTCCAGGCCGGGCAGGATGGTGACTTCTTCGGCCACCACATCTTCCACGCCCTGTTTACTGAAGAGCGCTACCATGTACTTCTGGAACAAGCCCCAGTATTTATCCATCGAGTAGCGGGCATCGACTTCCTGCGCCCACAGATTGGGGTAGATTTCGACCGGTTCCGGGCCGATTTCTTTTTCGAGCGAGTCGCCCAGGCTGTGGGCGGTATCGGTGCTGATGACGATGGTCTTCAAACCCATCTCGGCGCAGCGCAGGGCAGTCGCGGCGGAGATGCTGGTCTTACCGACGCCGCCTTTACCGGTATGGACGATGATACGCATGTGACATCCTTCACGATCTCTTGATTGCATTATACACGAAAGGGGGTGTATCCCCCTTGTCTTTAATATACGTATCATGAAGGTGAAAAGTGGCGGGAGAGGCAAATTGTCGGCCGGATAGGCGATTGATGCGCTGGTTGAACAAGAGGGAGACTGCGCACTTCAGTTCGCGCCAAGATATTTTCTGGAAACGAAAACATCCGACAGTCTTGCCGGATGTCCACTTCACATTCTGTCAGGTGGGCCTTCTCGGACACAACTCGAACATCGAATCCTCTCCGTAAATACCCTCGAATTCACGTATACTATCGCGTTCCCTCAGAACGACAAACTGAAACGACTCTCGACTGAGTTGGCTTTTCGGTAGGACGAGAGAGGACTTAGCTCCCTCGACCCACCTTGAAGTATCGCTGCGGAGGGTCAGCTGTACTCCCATGTGCCAGTCTACCATGACTGGTGGGAACCGTGACTTTCCTGGCGGTCTCGCTTTGTTGTCGTGAACCGGAGGAAATGCTGTGCATCCAACATTCGTCTTCACCAACCACAAAGGCGGCGTCGGCAAATCGACATCCGCCACCAATGCGGCATTCGGCATCGCTGGAATGCTGCGTCGCGCTGGGGCTCCAAATGCCCGAGTGCTGTTGATCGACACTGACAGTCAGGCACATGCCACCCTGGTCACCACCGGGAGAAAGGACTATGGCGCAGACGACAGTCTTTACACCGTCCTGATGGCAGACCGCCAGAATGCTCCCCAGACCCTGCTCAACTGCATTGTGCAGTCCACCTGGGATGAGAACCTGCATGTGCTGCCCGCCTCCCCCATGCTGGAAGGCGCGGAGCGCGAATTGATGGGTGTCGCTGGCGCACCGTATCGCCTGGCTGATCCTCTGAGCCGTATCCTCAATCGTTATGCCGCCATCGTGATTGATACTCGCCCATCCTTCTCCCTCATGACCGAGATGGGATTGATCGCCGCAACTGATGCGATTGTGCCTGTCGAACCGCGCTATCTGGAAACGGTCGGGTTGATGAGTGTCATCGGCAAGATCAACGACATCCGCGAGGGCTGGCGACAGCCTAATTTGCGTGTCAGCGGCATTCTGGTCACGAAGATGAACATGCGCATTCGAGGTCACAATCACCTGCTGGACGAACTCAAAGGTCACAGCGTTTTGGGGAAGCTGCTGCTGGGTGTGGTTCCTGCCAATGAGGCGGTGTCGTATGCCCACCAGAACCATCAGAGCCTGTTCCACTACGATCCAAAAGCGCCTGCCAGCAAAGCCTATGCCCAGTTCGTGGGCAAGCTGGTGCAGCGCATCACCCAAGGTGGTGCCTGATGCCAGCGAAAAACCAGACACAGCGGATTGATGAACTCCTGGGCAGTGTGACCGAAGATCTGCTGCTCGGCAATCCACAGCAGTTCGAGGACAAGAGCATCCGGGTCGAACGGCTGCTGCTGGAGATGGTGCGACCTGATCCGGTGCAACCGCGACGGGTACTGCCCGAGCCGCTGCACATCGCTTTCCACCAGAACCGGATGACACCGACGCAAGCGCTGCGCGAGTTGGTGATGCTGGTGCAGGTGGCAGCTCGGCAGCGAGGACGACCCTTCCGCGATGTGCTGGAACTGCTACCGAACCCGGATGAGGAAAGTGAGACACAACAGGGAGTGCCGTTGTCGCCAGAAGAGGTCCTGCTGCGGGATCTGGTCAATCTGGCGGTGACGATCCGCGATGATGGGCAGGTCAACCCGCTGACGGTGGTGGATGTGTCGCAAGGGGTAAGCCTGCAATTTCGGATCGAGACCGGTGAGCGACGCTACTGGGCGAGCTGGCTGCTGCGTGATTTCATGGCAGGCTACAGTGGCGACGGGATGATCCCCTGCCTGGTGATCCCGACTGAGCGTTCGTCAGTGTTCCGACAGGCGAAGGAGAACACCGCCCGGAGTGGGCTATCGGCGATAGCGATGGCGCGGCAGGCGGCTCTGTTGTTATTGACCGTACATGGCTATCCGATCCCGGACACTCCAGTGACGAATGACTTCTACCGGCAGGCGTTGGATCTGGATCTCCGCAGCAAGCGCGAGTACACCGAAACCGTCCTCAGCGCGATGGGCGGGATTAACAAATCACAATTCAGTCGTTTCAAATCATTGCTCCAACTCAGTGATGAAGCGATAGAGCTGGCTGATCGGCATTCGATTGAAGAATACAGACTTCGATATGTGACGGTACTCCTGTCCGACTATCATGCTGAAATCGTCCGCCAAATCATTGACTTCAATCTGAGCAGCAAACAAATCAAGGAGTTATGTGAGAGCGATGGAGAGGACATCAAGGCAGACGATTCGGCGAGCGAAATACCCCAGCAGGCGATCAGGATGGCGAAGGCAACCAAATCGATCAGCTTAACCTCAGCTCAGGATTTTGCTCGCGCACTGATCCAACAGGAAGGTGATGCGGCAATTGCTCGTATTCGGTTACAAGCGCTTCGTAGGCTAATCGTGGAAGCAGAAGACTTATTGGGTACATGATAAATAGGTTGCCGCGCGGCAACCTTTAGGAGTGAGATATGATCAGAAGTCGCAGTCCGCCCTAAGAAACGAATGCCCACCGACTGAAACAGCAGGTGGGCGGGGGACAACAGACGATACATTGCAGTGTGGTAACTTCAATGTATCACAACCCCCGTCTCCCTGCAACTGCATCCAACACTTTTGTCGCGTTCAACACTCGACCTGTATTCGACTTTGCCTGGAGATGATCATGGACAACGTTATGGTGACTCAACAACATGCTCCCTCAACCGACTGGCTGGGGCTGCTGCAAACGCTGGTGCGCCTGCTCCAGCGACCCGATATTCGCTCGGTGCCAGCTCTGATCGGCAAGCTGCTGACCGACCCCTGCGCTGCCCAGATGTGCCTCAGACTGCTCTACTGGCTGCCTCGCGCCAAAAAAGCGGGCGGTTGGGTCTACAAATCGGCTCGTGACTGGAATGCTGAGTGCAACCTCTCCCCGGCTCAGATCAAGCGGGTTCACAGTCGCGGTTACCTGGAGCAGGTCGGCTTCGTCCGGCAGATGCTCAAAGCCAACGGCAGCCCGACCACCCACTACCGGCTGAACGAGCCGGTGTTCCTGGCGCGGCTGGCTGAGTTCCTTGACCTGACGCCAGAACAGATCACCCGACTGGTCGGGCAGAATGCGCCGGTTGCCGAGGTGAAACCCACCCCGTCCATCGGGTCAGTTGCGCCAACCTCATCTGGCGAAAACCGCCCTGCTCAAATGGCGCAAACCGCCGCGACCCTAACAAGTATTACAATACAAGATTCCCAACACGAAATACGACATGAGCAACAACACCCAGCGGTTGTGGTGGTTGAGGCTGACACAGACCGGGACTGTGAGATCAGGCTGCTGGATGAGCTGCGGCAGATGGGCATCTTGCCAGATCAGGGCCGGCAGTTGATGGCAGCCTACGGGTCCGAGCGAGTGCTGGTGGTACTGCGGCAGGCACAGAATCAGGCACGGCTGAACCCGGCTGGTTACCTGATCCGAGCCCTACGCGACAATTGGCAGTTCGAGCAACCGAGCTACAACCGCCGTCAGACTGAGCCGGAGCGCGATGCCAGCACCTACATCACCGGTAAGTATGCTGAGTTCATCCAGTGGTGAGTAGAGAGATGGCGCTGAAGCTGACCGACTATGTCAGATACATGCGCAGCCTGTTGCACTATCCCTGATTAGCGTTCCAAACCTACAAAGAATATCCAGCCAAAAAGCGATGTGTATGGCAACAACGAAGCTCGTTATGACCTGTTGTCGGAGGCAAAAATGTCATTCGAATGATCAACGATTCTTGTCTGCCGCATCGTATTGACCAAGCAGGATGTTGTTTTCATATGGGATAATGATGCGATTGGTGGGAGTATGATACAGGGCTTTTGCAAAGTCATTAGAAGAGGAGTTGGAAGGCGGCATGGTAATGAAGAGCAAAATAACGACGAGCGTCGGGTAGATAACGGAAGGATGTCTGACGTAACAGACCAATGGCAAGATTGTTGATGCTGGCTAACAGGCGTTGCCGTTTGGGATGGCGAATGGAGCAGGCATCTTCAGCAAAGGTGACATCGCGGACATAGTGGAGACGATTTTCGATGTGCCAGTGCTGGCGGATCAGATGCAATAAGCGCTCGGGAGAGCCAGTCTGAGCGCTGAGGCTGGTGACACCGAACACGACTTCATAGGTGAGTTTGCCGGTTCGATGATGGTGAACAACGCGCTGGAGACGAAAGACCTGCTCCAGATGCGGCCAATCGAGGTAATCATTCAGTTGAGAACTGGCCGTCAGGTAGCGATATTCGGTGCGTCCATGACCGTGATCCATCGTTTGAGCCGCGGTTTCAGGCAAGCGCACCGGACTATGACCCGGACTGACCGGGGCAGGCATGAACACATCCGCAATGGCGCGACGCATCGTCGGATGGTTGTCTTTGACCGGGAAGAGGTAGTCGCCACCGGCATCGACAATCTGTTCACACAACTTGCGCTGGGTGAACATGGCATCACCCGTCACCACACAACAGTGCAAATCCACCGCTTCGAGCAACCGTGGAGTGGCCGTGATTTCATTGGCTTTGTCTTCGACTTCAAGCTGCATCAAGACGACACCGCGTTCGGGGACATACGCGGCCAACAGATAGGTTCCCCGGGTTTCTCCAGGGGGAATGGTTCCGCGCAGCACCTTACCGTCCAACGTGATGCACCACTCCTCATCGCCTCTAGCCTGAGCGAAAAAAGCACCTACGGTCTGGTCAAACGCTTCAGCATCCAACACATCCAACACCCGGTCATAGGTGGTTTGATGCGGCAGTCGTGAGCGACCGATGTTGAGTAAACGAAGCAGCGTGTCTTCCCGCAAACGCGCCCATTCTGCCATCCCTTTCATCTCATCCTCACCGCCCATTTTGGATAGAATCAACAGCGTCAGCAGATCAACCAATTGATACCGTTTCCCCCGGGCCTTTCGGGGGTCATGCAACCTGCTCAAACAGCTGCGCAAACTTTCAATCGAGAAGAATGATGACCTTTCGGACGGTATCACTGGGTTATTGGGTGTAGTATCAGACATGAGGGCGACTCCTCGGCTAGGTTTGTTTTTGGCAATTCAACCCTAATCCGATTGTCGTCCTGTTGCCACTCTGTTCCCAACTTTGCAAAAGCCCTGGGATTTGACCCCTCATATTTGACAGGTCAGTGGGACACGCTATACTCGCTGATAGCGTTACCGGTAGCGTTACCGGATACGAATAAACGATTTTTAACGACACATTTTTAAGGTGTTTTGTCTTGATGGCATCGTCTTCATCATCCGATGCGCTCACCATTGCCGACATCGCCCGGTTGGCACAGGTATCGGTGTCCACCGTATCGCGCATTCTGAACGGCAAGCCGGACGTGGCCGAGGCGACCCGCCAGCGGGTGCTGGAGGTGATGGAGCGCACCGGCTATACCCCCCACAGTGGTGCCCAACAATTGGCCGGTGGCAAGAGCAGCGTCATCACGCTCCTCTTCCCGATGGATCATGCCGAGTTCACCCAGTTTGAGCTGGACTTCTTCATCGGCGCAGCCTCGGCTGTCAGCAAGCACCATTACTTCTTCAACCTGATGACCGAGCCGATGGAAGCAGCCGACCTGCTCAACCTGTATCGCAGCGGGCGCACCGATGGCGTGATCCTGATGCAGATCCGCCTGGATGACTGGCGTCCGGCACTGCTGCACGAAAATGGCTGCCCCTTCGTCATGATCGGGCGTTGCGCCGAAAATGACGGCTACAGTTACATCGACATGGATTTCGAACGAGCCATGTTCATGGCTTTCGAGAACCTGGTCGAACTGGGTCACCAGCAGATCGGCTTTCTGGGTCGTCCCGGCTGGATGCGGACGGCGCAGTTCGGCCCGGCCGCGCGGCTGTGGGCGGGTTATCAACGCGCCTGCGCCCAGTTCAACCTGCCGCTGCATTACCGCGAGGTCGAGCAACTGACAGTGCAGGATGGCTATACCGCCACCCTGGAGCTGCTGGATGAGCAGCCCGGCCTGACCGCTTTTGCCACCGTTCACGGGGCCAGCGCCAATGGGGTCATCCGGGCGCTGCGGGAGCGGGGCCGGAAAGTTCCCCGCGATTGCTCGGTGATCGCGCTGGCAACCAACAAGATCGCCCAGTTAGTCACCCCACCCCTGACCCACATCAACTTCCCCAGCGACGCGATAGGCTTCCAGGCCGCGCAAATGCTGGTGCGGCTGCTGAACACCCGTGCCGATCCGGTGGAACAGGTGTTGCTGGAACCGACCCTGACGCTGCGGGATAGCACCGCTGTCCCACCGGATCATCCGCTATTCACCATGCGCCAAACAGGTTAATCATGTCATTACCCTTTGATCTGGATGCCTTTGTCAAGGATTACACCCGCCCGCTGCAACTGCTCCAGCGCATCGAGTCGGTTAGCGCCGATGAGCGCGGTGTGACGCTGCGCTGTAGCTCGACCCAGTTCACCCGCCGCTGGCGCGACCGCTACGGGACGCTGGTGGAGATCGGCGCACCGGATGTGCCGGGCGAGAGCGTGACGGTACGGGTCGAGTTTGTCACACCCTCTATCCTGCGCTACCGGATGCAGCCGGGCGAGGCCGTCCCGGTCAACGACACGCCGATGGTCATCAACGACTTCGCCGGGGAATCATTTAAGGTGATCGTGGAGCAGAACGAGACCGACATCACCCTCAAGACCGAGGCCGTCACCGTGCGCCTGCAACGCAAGCCCTGGCGCATCTTCGTCACCGATTCGGCTGGACGCGCCCTGTTTAACACGCTGCCCGCCGCCGTCTATCAGCACCCACCGACCGGCGAAAGTCATCTGGATGGGGCCAGCATCACCGACGCCTGGCCCTGGTTCTTCCGCGACCTGTACCCCAATGGCTTCATGCGCGACGCCACCACCGGGCTGGCGCAGTCGTTCATCACCATGACCATCAACCATGACGAGCATTTCTATGGCTTTGGCGAGAAGTTCTCGACGCTGGATAAGCGCGGGCAGGCCATCAACCTGTGGCACGCCAACGCCACCGGCAACACCTGGCCGGTCAGCTATAAGAATGTGCCATTCTTCCTCAGCAGTCAGGGATACGGCCTGTATGTGAACTCGGCCTACCCGATCAAATATCACATGGGCGATCTGCACCACACCCACTACAGCGTCCACTTACAGGATGACCTGCTCGATTTCTACGTCATCTATGGGCCGAGCTACAAGGACATCATCGCTCGCTACTGTTCGATCACCGGGCAATCGCCGCTCCCGCCGCTGTGGAGCTTCGGGCTGTGGATGAGCCGCATGAGCTACCGCGAACAGGGCGAGGTCGAGGCGGTGGCGGAGGGGATGCGCCAGCACGACATTCCCTGCGATGTCATCCACATCGATACCGACTGGTTCAAGACTCCCTGGGTCAACGATCTGACTTTCTCGCCCGAACGCTTCCCGGATGCCAAAGGGATGGTTGCGAAACTGCGTCAGATGGGCTTCCGTATCACGCTGTGGCAGATTCCCTACATCGCCACCGAGAGCAGTTTCTATGCCGAAGGCGTCGCCAACGGCTACTTCGCCACCCAGGACGACGGCACACCCTGGCATATTGATGGTTTCTTCGGCAAGACCGCTGTCATCGACTACAGCAACCCGGCAGCGGTGCGCTGGATGCAGGACAAGCTGCAAGCGCTGTTCGACATCGGCATCGCCGCGATCAAGACCGACTTCGGCGAAGGCGCACCACCCGCCGCGCATTATCACGGCTATCCCGGATTGGAGATGCACAACCTGTATCCCCTGCTTTACAACCAGGCCTTCTGGGAGAAGACCAAAACCGCCACCGGCGAGGGCATCGTCTGGGGGCGCTCGGTCTACGCTGGCTCGCAGCGCTACCCGGTGCAGTGGGGTGGCGACCCGGCAGCGCTCTGGGAAGACCTGGGCAACCTGTGGCATGGTGGGCTGGGGCTGGGGCTGTGTGGCTTCCCCTTCTGGAGCGTCGATATTGGCGGCTTCGGGGGTACACCGACGCCCGAACTCTACATCCGCTGGGCGCAGGCCGGCCTGTTCGTCAGCCATCCGCGCGCTCATGGGCCGATTGCCCGCGAACCCTGGGTATTCGGTCAGCAGGCTGCCGACATCTTCCGCCAGTACGCCAAACTGCGCTACCGCCTGATCCCATATCTGTGGAGCAGCGCCCATCACAGCGTCGAGACTTGCCTGCCGCTGCTGCGCCCGCTGCTGCTGGACTGGCAGGATGACCCAACCGTTGCCGGAATTGATGACCAGTGGCTCTTTGGCGAATCCATCCTGGTCGCGCCGATTGTGGATGAGACCAACCGCCGCAAAGTCTACCTGCCGCAAGGGATATGGTACGACTACTGGACGGATGAACCCTATTACAACTACACCGACGGGCGCTGGATCACCGTTGACGCGCCGCTGGATCGCCTGCCGCTGTTCGTGCGCGGCGGAGCCATCATCCCCACCTGTGGCGATGCACCGCACACCGGGGCGCAGGATTGGTCGCGTCTGACGCTGGATGTCTACAAGGGCAGCGGTGCCTCATCGTTCATCTTCCATGACCAGACCAGCCAGGCCCGTCATCTGCTGGTTTCTGAAAAAGATCTTCAACTGGAGATCGATCTGGGCGAGGGTGGCTGGAGCGGGGTCCTGCGCGTGCATGGCCTTGAACTCTATGGGGATGTTCTGGTCGATGGCGTGGCTGTCCCTTCACGACAGGAGCCGGGTGCCCTGGTCGTTGAGGTCGAAAACGGACGGCGGGTGTCGATGCCGTTCATGCCGTTTTAGTGTAGGTATCTCTGCGGGCATAGACCCGCCGGTACACGTGAGTATTTTTCGATAATGCTGCTTTTGCAAGGAGCCTGAACATGAAGAATAAGCAACTTTCGCGCCGCGCACTCCTCAAGCTGATGGCCGCCATGACCGGATGTCTGGCGATCAGCCCCATCCTGAAGCTGGGCGCACAGGAAGCCACTCCCGAACCGGGCATGGTGGCGACAGCAGCCGATGTGGCGCTGACGGAAGAGGAGATCGAACAGATCAAGGGTATGGGCATTTCGATGGCCTTCGGCGTCAACCACCGCACCGATGACTTCATCAACCTGACAATCCAGGGGGCAGAAGAAACGGCCGCCGCCTATGGCATCAACCTGATCGTCAACGAGGCCAACTTCGATGCCTCGGTGCAGTTGGCGCAGGTCGAGTCCTTCATCCAGCAGGGCGTCAGCGGCATCTTCCTGATTGCGGTGGATGGCGATACGCTGTCGTCGGCGGTGCTGCAAGCCAATGAAGCCGAGATTCCGGTGGTGGTCATCGGTGGGCCGCCGGCAGAGGGTCAACTGCTGACTTTGATGAACTCTACCAGCTATGAAGGCTGCTTCGACTCGTGCAAGTTCCTGCTGGACACCTTCGACGAACCCGGCGAGATCGGCGTGATCCACATCCCGCTGGCACTCAGCACCATCGTAGACCGCGAGAATGGCACCCGCGACGCCATCAGCGAAGCTGGTTGGGAACTGGTGGCCTTCCAGCCGGTCCTGAGCCAGGATGAAGCGCTGGCCGCCGCCGAGAATATGATCCAGGCCAACCCGAACCTGAAGGCGATCTTCGCCACCTGGAGCCTGGCGGTCAACGGAGCGCTGGCCGCGATCCAGTCCTCCGGTCTCGACATCAAGCTCTCCGGTTATGATGCCGAAAAGGCCGGTTTCCAGCAGTTAGAAGACCAGGCGACCGGTGCCAGCCCGGAAATCATCCTTTCGCTGGCGGGGCAGCAGGCGTTGGTGCAGGGCAAGGCCGGCATTGATGCCTTCTGCAAGCACGCGCTGGGGCAGGAAGTCGCGCCCGATCTGCTGGTGCCGACCATCCTGGTGACGGGAGAGGATTACCGCGAAAAGTGGGACGAACTCTACCCTGGCATCACCGCGCCCTGGGCCGAAGCGGATGTTACCGCCACGCCCAGTTCGTAGACAGGATTTCTTTCGAGTGGGGGCTGCGCGCCAGTCCCCACTTTCCCAAGCGCCCTCCCTGATTTTGAACGGTTGTGAAACCGATGACATCAACCCGACCGGCACTCGTCAGTTTACACGGCATCTCGAAAGCCTTCCCCGGTGTGCAGGCGCTGGATAACGTCAGCTTTGATGTGCTGCCGGGGGAAACCCATGTGCTGATGGGGGAAAATGGCGCGGGCAAATCCACCCTCATGAAAATCCTCTCCGGCGCTTACCAGCCGGATAGCGGCACGATTGAGGTGGATGGCCGACCGGTACGTATCAGCGACCCGTTGGTGGGGCAGCAGCTCGGCATCGCCATGATCTATCAGGAGCTCACCGTGCTGGATAATCTGGATGTGGGGCGCAATGTCCTG
Organism: Anaerolineae bacterium; assembly: GCA_022843385.1. Classification (GTDB taxonomy): domain Bacteria; phylum Chloroflexota; class Anaerolineae; order Aggregatilineales; family Phototrophicaceae; genus CFX2. Next base: position 49,213 of record JALHNT010000028.1, read on the forward strand.
CTGGGGCAGGAGCCTACCCGTCTGGGGCAGGTCCAGTGGCAGCGGTTGTACGCCGAAGCCGCCGGTGTGTTGGCTGACCTGCACCTGGAGATCGATCCGCGCACGCCGGTTGCCAGCCTGCCGATCAGCCAGCGGCAAATGGTGGAAATCGCCCGCGCGGCCCGGCGCAACCCGCGCATCGTCGTCATGGATGAACCCACCTCCTCGCTCACCCGGTCGGAAGAAGAAACCCTGTTCGCCCTCATCCGACGTCTGAAAGAAAAAGGCGTCGGCATCATCTATATTTCTCACCGCATGGACGAGGTCTTCCAACTGGCCGACCGCATCACCGTCCTGCGAGATGGCAAGCACATTGATACCCGCTCGGCCAGCACCTATACCCGTGAGCAGCTCATCGAGCAGATGGTCGGGCGCAAAGTCGAAGCGATCAAGGCCGGGGGAGCGCGTTCCCCCGGCGCAGTGATTCTGGAGGCGCGCGGTCTCAGCCGGGGCAAACGGGCGCGGGGAGTCAACCTGCGGCTGAACGCGGGCGAGATCGTCGGGCTGGCCGGGCTGGTGGGTGCCGGGCGCACCGAAGTGGCCGAGATGCTGTTCGGCGTCCTGCGGCCTGAAGCCGGCGACATCCTGCTGGATGGGCAGGCGGTCATCTTTCGCTCGCCAGCCGATGCCATCCGGCTGGGGATCGCCTATGTGCCGGAAGATCGCAAGGGCTTAGGGTTAGTGCTGGCGATGGATGTCCAAACCAATCTGATCCTCTCATTGCTCGACCGGGTGACGAGCGCTGGCATCCTGCGCGGAAGCCGTATCACAGAACTCGTCCGCGACTGGACGAAACGGCTCAACATCCGCGCCGCCAGACCGAAGGTAAATATCGAAGGCTTGAGCGGCGGCAATCAACAGAAGGTGGTCATTGCCAAGTGGCTGGCGCGTGAGCCGCGTGTGTTGATCCTCAATGAGCCAACACGCGGGATTGATGTGGGCGCGAAGACCGAAGTGCATCACCTCATCCGGGAAATCGCCGGGCAGGGCGTGGCCGTGTTAATGATCTCCAGCGAGCTGCCGGAATTGCTGGCGCTGTGTGACCGGTTGGTGGTGATGGCGCAGGGGCGCGTCACCGGAGAATTGCCCGCCCACGACGCCACCGAACAACGGGTGCTGGCGCTGGCCTTTGGCGAGTGGAGCTAAACCCATGACAACTCTCACCCGTCACCCCATCTTCTCCCGCCTGCCCTCTGAACTGGGCGTGCTGGCGGCTATCCTGGGGCTGGTGCTGTACTTCTCGTTCGCCAGCCCGGTCTTCTTCGATGCCGCCAACTTCATCAACATCGGCAGGCAGACGACGCTGCTGGCAATCGCCGCCTTCGCCATGACCTTCGTCATCCTCTCCGGTGAAATTGACCTGAGCATCGGTGCCGTCGCCAGCCTGATCGGGATGTTCACCGCCATTGCCCTGCGCGATGGCCTGCCCTGGTTCGCTGCCTTCGCCATCGCCGTCATCAGTGGGATGGCTTTCGGCTTGCTCAACGGCCTGCTGACCGTCATCGGGCGGGTGCCGTCGTTCATCGTCACGCTGGGCGTCTTCAGCATCACGCGCGGCATCGCCTTCGCCATCACCAACCGCACCGCCGTCGCCGTCAGCGATGACACCTTCCTGAATATCTTCGCCGGGGCGCAGCTTGCCGGCATCGCCATCGCCGTCATCTATGCCGCGATGCTCTTCGTCGTGCTGCACCTGCTGCTCACCCGCACCCGCTTCGGCACCAGCGTCTATGCAGTTGGCGGCAACCCCAACGCGGCGCGCTTGAGCGGCATCCCGGTGGCACAGATCAAGATTGTGGTGTTTGTGCTGGCTGGCGCGTTGATCGGCATCGCAGCTACGCTGCAAACCGCGCGGCTGGCGTCCGCCCCGGTTGAAGCCGCCCGCAATCTCGAACTGGATGCGATTGCAGCGGTGGTGCTGGGTGGGACGAGCTTCAGCGGCGGGCGTGGTTCGCTGGTGCGGACGGTGTTGGGGGCGCTGCTGATCGGTGTGCTGAACAACGGCCTGCAACTCACCGCGGTGGACTCCTACTTTCAGTTGGTCATCAAGGGCAGCATCATCATCGGCGCGGTCTTGCTCGACCGCTGGTTGCGCGGAGGCAAGTGAGCGATGGCAGCAGCAAACCTCAGCGCCAGCACAGCCCGTCCGCCGCGCCTTTCACGGGCGATGATCGGGCAGTTCGGCGTGATCGGCGTCGTGGTGGCGATGGTGGTGGTCTTTGGCATCGCCGACCCGGACTTTTTCGCCAACTTCTTCCACCCCAACAACATCGCCAACATCGGTCGGCAGACGACGCTGCTGCTGATCACCGCCTTCGCCATGACCTTCATCATCCTCTCCGGCGAGATCGACATCAGCATCGGTGCCATCGCCAGCGCCAGCAGCGTGGTGATCGCGCTGCTCATCAGTCAGGGGCAGCCGGTCTTGCTGGCAATCGCAGCCGGGGGCGGGCTGGGGGCGCTGCTGGGGTTGGTCAATGGGGTCGTCACCATCAAGGGCAAAATCCCATCCTTCATCGTCACGCTGGGGATGCTCAACCTGATCCAGGGCTTCGCGCTGGCGGCGACCAATGCCTCCACCATCACGCTGCCCAATAACCCAACCGTCGCCGGCTTCCGCGATCTGTTCGCGCGTGGGACGCAGACCCTCCCCGGCGGCCTCATCATCCCCAATCCCATCCTGTTCGCGCTGGTGATCCTGCTGGCGCTGCTCTTCATCCTGACGCGGACGAAGTTCGGGGCCGATGTCTACGCGGTCGGTGGCAATGCCGTCTCATCCCGGTTGGCGGGCATCAAGGTCGATCAGGTCAAGATCGGTGTGTTTGTCCTCAGCGGCATCCTGGTGGCGTTGGCGGCCGTCATCTACACCGCCCGGCTGGGCAATGGGCAGCCGCTGGGCATGATCGGTTACGAACTGGATGCGATTGCGGCGGTGGTCATCGGCGGCACCAGCTTCACCGGCGGGCGCGGCTCGCTGCTGCGTACTGTCGTCGGGGCCTTTCTGATTGGCATCCTGAACAATTCCCTCTCGCTGATGGGCGTCTCGTTCGTGTTGCAGCAGGTGGTCAGCGGGGTGATCATCATCCTGGCTGTCTTGATCGACTACTGGGCGCGGCGCAGTGCTACCCGCTGAAGCTGTAAGGCTATTCCAGAAAAATATTTGGCTCATCGTTGTGGCTTTTCTCTCGTAGGGGCGCAATATATTGCGCCCCTACACGGCAATCTGGTTTGACTAATGGGAGCAGAATTTTCTTGGAACAGACTAAAGGGGTAAGTTTGTGGCAGACATAGAAAAATTCCACGATGGCCTGGATGCAGTGGTTGACGCCGGGGCAATGCGGCAGCAGTTGGCGACCGGCCTGGCCTTCACCGAAGGGCCGGTGTGGATCGAAGCTGAACAGGCCGTCTTGTTCACCGATATACCGGCGAACGCCATCCGGCGCTGGAGCGCGACGGACGGGTTGGCGACCTGGGACGCCAACGCCCATTTCGCCATCGGCTTGTATCTCGATCTTCAGGGGCGCTTGATAAGCTGCGAACACTCGACTCGGCGGCTGACGCGCTACGAAAGCGACGGCCGTATCACCGTGCTGGCTGACCGGCTGGGCGATCATGTGCTGAACTCCACCAACGATGTTTGTGTACGCACCTCCGATGGAGCGATTTTCTTCACCGATCCACCCTTCGGGGTGCGGCAGGAAGCCGGTCAACTGCACGGTTATCAACAGGCGATGGAGTACGGATTCTGCGGCGTCTTCAAGGTGACCGGCAATCCTGCTGCGCCGCAGGTGGTCACACGCGAGATTTATCGCCCTAATGGCCTGTGTTTCTCGCCGGATGAACGCACCCTCTACATCTCGGACTCGTCTGACCGTCATCACCTGGTCTATACCCTGACGATGCAGCCCGACGATAGCGCCAGCAATCCGCAGGTGTTCGCCGTCCTGCCGCAGGGTGTGCCGGATGGAATGCGGGTGGATACCGAAGGCCGCCTGTACGTCGCCGGGTTGGATGGGGTATATGTCTATCAGCCCGATGGCACTTTCCTGGGTAAGCTGCTCATCCCGGAAATGGTGACCAACGTGTGCTTCGGCGGCGCGGGGCGGCATACGCTGTTTGCGACAGCCTGTAGCTCGCTGTATGCCTTTGAACTCAAGACCAGCGGCCTGCAACAGCCGTGATAGGAGGGAACAACCCGATGGATACACAACGACTGCGCGGGAAAATATGCGTCATCACCGGGGCGGCATCCGGCATTGGACGGGCCTGCGCCATTCGCTATGCCGCTGAAGGGGCGCGGGTGGTGCTGGCCGATATTGACCACGCCGGGGGTGAGTCGGCTGTCAACGAAATCACGGCGGCCGGCGGGCAGGCGGTCTTCCAACCGACCGATGTCTCCGAGCCAGCCCAATTGGAAGCGCTGCTGGGGCGAGCGCTGGCGACTTACGGCGATGTCCATGTGTGGCACAACAATGCGTTCAAGAGCGTGTTCAAGACCATCATTGACCAGACGTTGCAGGAGTTCGATGACACGGTGCGGATCAGCCTGCGCGCTTATTGGTATGGCAGCAAGATCGCGGTGATGCATATGGTCAACCACAACGGCGGCGTCATCCTCAATACCGCCAGCGTGCAGAGCTACTTTGGTGAACCCGGCTTCAGCGCCTATCAGGTGGCGAAGGGTGGCATCCTCTCGCTGACGCGCTCCATCGGCGTCGATCATGCGCCGAAGGTGCGGGCGGTAGCGATTGCCCCTGGGTTCATCCACACCCCGGCGCACCAGGGCATCCCGGCCGAAACCATTGAGCGCGTCAAAGCCAGCATCCCCGCCCAGCGGGGCGCACAGCCGGAAGAAGTGGCCGCATTGGCCGCCTTTCTCGCCTCTGATGAAGCTGATTACATCACTGGCACCGGCGTCATCATCGATGGTGGGTATCTGGGAATTTAGGAGCAAGCGTTATGATTAAGATGATCGCCTTCGTCAAGAAAAAGCCACACCTCAGCCGGGAGGAATTCATCCATCTGTGGACGGTGGAGCATACCCGCCTCTCGAAAATCCTGGGCATGAAGGGCTACCGCATCAACATCGCGCTGCAACCCCAGCCTGGCCCCACCGCCGACGCCGCGCCGAATGTGCCGCCCTATGATGGCACCGCCGAAATCTGGTGGGAAAGCCTGGAACACATGCAGGCCGCGCTCGCCAGCCCGGAGAACCTCATCGCTGCCGCCGATACCGAACGCTTCTGCGAGGTACTGCAATTCGTCTTCACCGAAGAGTTTGTCGTGATTTAGTGGTCTTCCCGCCCGGCTTGAGATCAGTTTTCAGGTAGGACCGCGCGGTGTTGCTGCGACTGGTGAAGGTTTGGTATACGCTTGACACTTGAAACGCTGGATCTCGTTGTGCGAACTGTAGCCAACAATTGTATGGAGACGGTCATCGGTAACTTCAAAGTATTCGCGGTTAGCCACCGGACACAGAACAAAAAAGTGAGGTGAATGGGTTGAAGAGCAGGGAAAAGACGCTAGACGCTAATGGACAAATGAAAAAGAAGCCGCCTAATGTTAAGACAGAAGACATGGCAAAAAGACAATGAACTGATTGAGACTTTTGAAAAAAGAGAAGGATAGTGCATCATGGCAGGAAAAACCTGACCAAAGGTAAACCAGCATGAGCACTATCCCGGTGAGTTTAACGCAAGAACAGTTCGAGCAATACATCCGTCCAGGGTTAAGTGTTGCCAAGCGAGGCTACGAATGCAGCATTCCGCTGTACAAAGTCTTCACCTATGTCCTATATCGCTTGCATACGGGATGTCACTGGGCGCGTCTCCCCATCGACGCCGACTCCGACGACGCCCAAAAAAAGAAATTAGCTATCACGCGGTCTACCATCACTTTCGCAAGTGGAGTGGCGATGGCAGCTTAGAGCGTGTGTTTGAACATGGCATTATGTCGACTCAGGAGGAGCTCGATACCCATCATCTGAACCTCGATGGCAGTCACGCGCCTGCCAAGAAAGGCGGGGAAGCAGTCGCTTATCAAGGACGCAAGAAAGCCAAAACCTCCAATGTGCTGCCCATCACTGATGCCAACGGCTTCATCCTGGCGACGACCGGCATCATTGCCGGCAACCACAACGATGCTTTTGAGTTGAAGGACAACCTACGCACTGCCTTCAAGTTCATCAAAGGACTGGGCATTCCCATCGCCGGCAGTTACTTCAATGCCGATGCCGCCTTTGACACCAAAGCCGCCCGCAAAGTCTGCTTCAATCACCCGCTCATTCCCAACATCGTCGAGAACACTCGCTCCCGTAAGAAACCCAAACCCGGACGCAAACGCCTGTTCAAGCCTGAAGTCTACAAGCTGCGCTTCACCAGCGAGCGGACATTTGCCTGGGTTGACAAGTTTCGCATCCTGCTGGTGCGCTTTGACCGCAAGGTGGCTCACTTCATGGGCGCTCACTTCATCGTTTACACCCTCAAAAGGGCACACTGCTGCATTACTCTGACCGCTGCGGGCAATACGCCAGCCACAGCTATCAGGCGCTGCTTGCCCTTACGAGGTTATGGTCTCGATGAGCCGCACATCTGAACCCTACGACAATGCCCTGGCGGAAAGCTGCATCGGCACCCTCAAGACCAAATGTGCCGAACCAGCGGCGGTCACCATCACACCATCACACCCGCACGATGATGCCTATCTCTTACGTGTTCTTTGTTCCTCTGCAGGTGAATGATCTGGATAACCTCATCTTCCATCAGGTGAGGTCGTAAATTTCCATTTCAGCCGCAGACAATCGGACTATGTCGGGGATTGTGGTAGAGTGAATGAACCTGATTAGAGCGTCGATGACACATCAGCATGTTCGACTTGATTTATCCATCCGACGAGAACCTGGCGCTGCGCCCCGGCGTTCTCATTCGCGTGTCTGTCGATCAGCCCACCGGCAGAGCCTCGCGCGATCCGCATGTGCTATTGACCGACCCACCAGCTTACCTGGATGGGCAGCCGCTCTCGGCTTTTCTACGCTATCGCGACAAGACTTACGACACCTATGACGGGCATAACCCGGCCAGTGGCCCGGACTGGTATGCCATCGATTTCTCTGATCCTGTCACCTGCAATTGCGTTGAGATGACGATGGAATGCCCGAACCGCGATGGGGGTTGGTGGACGTCGCTGACGGTTGAATACTGGAACACGGTCAATCAGGGGTGGCAGCCGGTTGATGAATTGGAAATCACGCCGCCCTATCATTTCGCAGATGAACCACATGGTCGACTCCCCTATGAAACCCACGCCCTGACGTTCAACGAAGTGACTACCACCGCGATTCGACTGATCGGCAATCCTGGGGGTCTGGCACAATTCACCTCACTGGCGCATCTGGCTGTGTTTCACCGCGACCTCTCGCGCTGGAACCCTGCCTCGCTGCCTGTGCCGCCGATGCCTTATATCTTTCGCCTCATCCCGCCCAACACGATCTGGGACTTATCCGAAAGCATGGTCAAACTGACCGGCCTGGCCGTCACTGTGGCCTACATGGATCACTATCTTGACGCAGAACGTTATGCCCGCTGGTGGAAACGCATCAGCCGCAATTATCAGGGTGAACCGGAGCTGTGGCAATTCCTGGGGCTGGCAATCGGATTCGATAACTGGAATCGCATCGAAAACCCGGATTATGACAACCCGGTTTCGCCCAAGGAACCTTACGTCCGCATTAGCTTTCATAACACCATTGGCCGGGCCGTCGCGCCGATTGTCGTTGACCAGCAGGTGGTCGGCGAGATCGCCAGCCATGTGGTCATCATCGCCGATCAGTTCGATGAAGCCTGGCATCAGCATTATGCCGGTCAGCATCAGATTCCCTGGGAGAGTTATGCGGCGGCGGTTGAACGTTCTCCGCACCTGTCGCTGGAACAACTGGAAGGCGCAGCCGCCTTGATGGGGATGATTGCCAATACCATCGCCAATCTGGCGCACCGCAACTTGACGCTGGAACGAGAGCTGGATGGCGCACGACGGGCTGTCGATGAGCGACGTGCCTTTGAACGGCGCGAGATGGTGCGAAAAGCCATTGATTTCATGCAGGAAAATCTGGAAATGCCGGTGACCATCGCCGATGTCGCGCAACAGGTCGCCCTCACACCCACCTACTTCGGCGTCATCTTTCACCAGCAAATGGGGCGTAATCCGATTGATTACCTGATTGATCTACGGATCGAGCGCGCCAAACATTACCTCAGTTATACCCGTATGTCAGTCATGGATGTGTGCGTGGCGCTCGGCTATGATCCCAGCTACTTCAGCCGCCTGTTCAAACGTCATGTTGGCTGCACCCCCGGTCAGTATGCCCACCGAACCCAGCGCCGCGCCAGCCAGCCTGAATGATGGTTCTACCACAACCTGATGTGTAGATTATTCGCACTCGACTCATAGAAAAAAGTCAATCGGCGTCCATGAAAAAGCAAGTTTTGTGATTCCGATTCGGCATACGATGAGGGCAGGGTGCATAGTTGCCAAAATCAGACGCCGAACACTTTCGCATGATCCCAAATAGTCTGTTCGTTTTCCCTTATGCACCCTCAGACCGAGCTATCCTGTCCGAGAAGTAAACCTATTTTTGAAATGATGTTGATGGTGAACCCTTCTGATCCAGCGGCTACCTTAAAGACAGTCCGACCCTCAGGAGATATTCCGACTGGCAGAATCACGGGCTGGCTAAGAACGCTGCTGCGTGCGCTGATCTACGACCTGCGGCGGAACAAAGCCCTGCTGCTGATGGCGCTGCCAGGGCTGGTGGTGGTCTTCCTCATCAGTTACATGCCGATGCCCGGCATCGTGCTGGCCTTCAAGAATTACCGCGTCGCCCAGGGCATCTGGGGCAGCGATTGGGTCGGGCTGAACAACTTCCAGTTCCTGCTCAACTCCGGCATCGCCTGGGAGATCATTCGCAACACACTGGTGCTGAATGCCCTGTTCATTATCGCGGCCCAGGTCTGCTCGGTCACGATGGCCGTGCTGATGAATGAGGTGTATCACACCCACATCGCCAAAGTATATCAGTCGATCCTGTTCTTCCCCCATTTTGTTTCATGGGTTCTCGTCGGATTTTTCACCTTTGCCTTCCTGAATTCGGATACCGGCTATGTGAATTCGCTGCTGGTGTCGTTAGGACACGACCCGGTCAACTGGTATGCCGAGCCGCAATACTGGTACGCCATCCTGGTGTTCCTGAGCGTCTGGAAAGGGCTGGGCTACTTCACCATCATTTATCTGGCCGGGATGTTGAACATCAATCCGGAATACTATGAGGCGGCGCGCATCGATGGCGCGAGCAAGTGGCACGAGATTCGCTACATCAGCCTGCCGTTGATCCAACCGCTGATTATCATCAATGTGCTGCTCGCTATTGGTCGTATTTTCTTCGCCAACTTCGACTTCATCTACAACGTCACCCGTGACTCAAGCCTGCTGCTGCCAGCCGTGAATGTGATCGATACCTTTGTCTATCGTTCGCTGGCCGCCCTCGGCAACTTCAATCTGGCATCGGCTGCTGGGTTTTTCCAGGCGACGATGGGGCTGATCCTGATTTTGTTTGCCAATGCGCTGGTGCGCCGGATCGATAAAGAGCAGGCCTTGTTCTGAGGCAGGAGTATCGTATGCTGGCTTCGCTCAATTACAAACAACGCACCCAACTCTATCATCGGATCATCCTGCTGTTCATCGGCATCATCTGCGTCGTGTGGGTCATTCCGCTGCTGATGATCGTCTCAGGCTCGCTGACCGAGGAAAAGACTCTGGTGAACAGCGGCTACCAGATCATCCCGCCCCAATTCAGCATCGAGGCTTATCGCTGGTTATGGAACGATCCCTCCATCCTGGTCAATGCCTATGGCGTATCGATTGTCGTCACAGCAGTGGGGACGGTCTTCGGCGTGCTGATAATGGCGCTGCTGGCCTATGCTTTGTCGCGCAAGCAGCTCAAGCTACGCACTGTGCTGACCTTCATCGTCTTTTTCACCATGCTGTTCAACGGTGGTCTTGTCCCCTATTACATCAACATGAGCCGGGTGCTGGGTGTGAAAGACACTTTGTGGGCATTGATACTGCCACATCTGGTCGGGCCATTTTATGTGCTGCTGCTGCGAACCTACTTCTCGACCCTGCCCAGCGATCTGTTCGATGCAGCGCGGGTCGATGGCGCGGGCGAGTGGCGCATCTTCTTTCAGATCGTGGTGCCGCTTTCGACGCCAGCGCTGGCAACCGTCGCCCTGTTTGTGATGCTGCAATACTGGAACGATATGTATCAGGCGCTCCTGTTCATTGAGAACCAGAACCTCTACCCGCTGCAATTCACGCTCTACCGGTTGCTGGTCAATACCCAGATGCTCAACGAACTGACGGTTCAAACCGGTACGCCCGTGCCACATCTATCCGTGACGATGGCGATGGCGGTCACAGCCATTGTCCCCATCATCGTCGCGTTTCTTTTCGTGCAGAAGTACTTCGTGCGCGGGATCACTCTGGGAGGCATTAAGGGAGATTGATACCGGATCGCGAATCCGTATCCCCCGCTGGTGGTGAACAGGTCATTGAGGAGGAGGTGAAGCAGCACGAACGAGATTTATCTATACCTTATCACCCGTGCTTGAGCTTACAAGTAGGAGAGAACAAATGATGTTTAAGCTGAATCCCCGCTATTGGTTATTGGCACTGGTTCTGTTATGTCTGCTGCCGGTTTTGAGCGTGGTGGCACAGGATGTGCCGACGCTGGATTATTACTTTGTCGCTTTTGCCTTTAAGCCGGAAGACCTGGCTGAAGTCGAAGCGGCTGCCAATGCCATCCTGGAGCCAGAAATCGGTGCGCGGGTGCGCTTCCGTACCCTCACCTTCACCGACGCCCCCACCAAAGGTCAGTTGATCCTGAATTCAGGCGATGCCTGCGATGTCATGTCGCTGAGTCAGTTTAACCCCTTCACCACCGCTGTCGCCACCGGCGGCCTGGCCGACATCACCGACTTGGTGCCAGAATATGCGCCGACGGTCCGGGGAAATTTCCAGGAAGATGCCTGGAATGCGGTGCGGAACAATGGCCGAATCTATGGTGCGCCGGTGTTCCAGGGTGGAACGGCGCGGGCGGCCTTCTGGGTGCGCGGCGACCTGACTGATAAGTACAACTTCGACTGGCAGAGTGCCACCAACATTACCGATTGGGAACCGTTCTTCGACGCCGTTCTGGAAGGCGAAGGCGGCGACGTCATCCCGTTGATCTCCAGCGATCCTTACTGGGGTCGTCAGTGGTGGCCGGCTTACTACGGCTATGATCCGATCAGCGAGAGCATCGGCGCGGTTGGGTCACGCGGTCTGGTCGGCGTCAAAGTCGATGATCCGAATACGCAGGTGGTGGCTGTGCCGTTCACGCCGGAATACCGTCAGGCGGTCGAGTTGGCGCGTCGCTGGTACGAGAAGGGGTACTTCCTCAAGACCCCACCCATCGACTCCGAGATGATCGCTCTGCGCGCCCAGTTGAAGTTCGCTGCCTTCCAGGTTCCATTCGGCGGCAACTGGTCCACCAAAGCGATGGCGGCCAATGAGTGGAACGGTGTCACCATCAACGTCGGCTTCTTCCAGGAGCGCATGCTCGTCACCACCGGCAATATCATCGGTTCGGTCTATGGCGTGTGCGCGGTGTCGCAGCATCCGGTGGAAGCGGTCAAGTTCATTGAGGAAATGAACACCAATGTCGATCTGCTCAACCTGTTCAATTATGGCATCGAGGGCAAACACTGGGTCTGGGTAGACGAAGCCAATAAGATCGTCGGCTATCCCGAAGGCGTTGATGGCAATTCTGTCGGCTGGAACCCGAACACCTACTGGCAGTTCGGTGACCGGCGTCTGGTTTATCTGACGACGCCCGATGACATCGGTCTGTTCGAGCGCGATGCCACGGTGCTGGCGGATGCGATCATCTCGCCGCTGATGGGTTTCGTGCCGGATCTGAACCCGATCCAGAATGAGCTGGCGCAACTGGCAACCGTTGCCAAGCAATACTGCGACCCGCTGGATAAGGGGTTGATTGATGTCGATCCGGGTCTGGCCGAGTGCCAGGCGCAGATCACTGCCGCCGGCATGGATACCATCGTCGCTGAACTTCAGAGCCAGATCAACACCTGGAAAGCGGGTCAATAACACACACTGACGCAGCTCAAGAAATGCAGGGGTGCACGACCGACCGTGCGCCCCTACTACGGGAAAACTCGGCATTCCGCGTGTCAGGTCTATCATACGGCTTACGGTTGCCCCTGTGCAGCAATCGCAACCGATCATCAAAGGAATCAATTGACTCATGAGTGGCATTCCGCAGTGGGGACTCTTTGAGCTAACCCTCGCCAGCACGCAGCCTTACGCCAACCCCATCCAGGATGCGCGGCTGACCGTGACTTTCACCTCGCCAACTGGACAGACCAGCCGGATCGACGGCTTCTGGGATGGTGGTCGGGACTGGCGCGCCCGATTCTCGCCCGACACGCCGGGGATGTGGGCTTATGAGACCGCCTGTTCCAATCCAGCGGACAGCGGCCTGCACGGACAGCGTGGGGTATTGGAGTGCGGTGCGCCGACCGGGGAAACTGTGTTTGACCGGCATGGCCCGCTTCGCCTGTCCAGCAATCGCCGTCATCTGGTTCATGCCGACGGCACCCCGTTTCTCTGGTTGGGCGACACCGCGTGGAATGGCCCTCTGCGTTCGACACCGGATGAGTGGGCGCATTATCTGCGCGAACGGGTGCGGCAGAAATTCACCGCTGTGCAATGGGTTGCCACTCAATGGCTCTCTGCACCAGATGGAGACATCAACGGCGAACTGGCTTATACCGGACTGGAACACATAGCCGTCAATCCTGTTTTCTTTCAACGTTTGGATGCATACGTAGCAGCGATTTCCCGCGAGGGATTGCTGAATGTGCCGGTGCTGCTGTGGGCGGCGATGTGGCGGCCTGCCGGCGAGAATGAAGTCAATCCTGGTTTCAGCCTGCCAGACGATCAGGCGATCCTGCTGGCGCGTTATATGGTGGCGCGTTGGTCGGCTTATCCGGTAGTCTGGATTTTGCCCGGCGACAGCGATTATCGTGATGAACGGAGCGAGCGCTGGAAGCGGATCGGGCGCGGCGTGTTTGGCGAGTCCTCTCATGCGCCGGTGTCGCTGCATCCGGCGGGGCGACAGTGGAATGGCGATGACTTCCGCCATGAAGCCTGGCTGGACATCCTCGGTTATCAAAGCGGGCATGGCGACGACGAGGAAACGATGGAGTGGTTGGTGAACGGCCCGCCCGCCCATGACTGGCGCAGTGAACCGACCCGCCCACTCATCAACCTGGAACCGCCTTACGAGTATCATGTGTCGTATCACAGCAAAACCCGCATCAGCGCCGATTACGCCCGCTGCTCCCTGTACTGGAGTTTGCTGGTGTCGCCGACAGCCGGCGTCACCTATGGCGGTCATGGCATCTGGGGTTGGGATGATGGCACGGCTCCACCCATCGCGCATCCCAATACTGGCATCCCGCTGCCCTGGCAGCAGGCGCTGCTGATGGATGGTTCCGAACAGATGGCACATCTGGCCGATTTGTTCGGGTCGATTGAGTGGTGGCGGCTGATGCCGGCACCCGAATTGCTGTCCCAGCAACCCGGTGACCAGCACAAAAGTCGCTTCATCACCGCAGCCCGGTCGGCTGAAGGCGATCTGGTCGTGGTTTATATTCCATCCGATCGGGAGCTTCACCTGAATCTGAGCCACCTGCCTGATGCGCTGTCGGCGATCTGGTTCGATCCACGCACCGGCACGCGCCGCGCTGCTGTCTTGAACGGCGGGCATTTGACCACACCGGCAGCCGGCGATTGGGTGTTGCTGCTGGGGCGCGCGGTATCCTTGCCGGTTGGACATGGGACAGGAGAACCATCATGAAAATTCTCATCATTGGCGGGACGGGACTCATCAGTACGCCGCTCACCCATTTCCTGCTCGAACGCGGCGACGAGGTGACGCTCTACAATCGTGGCGCGACGCCCTCGCGTGTGCCAGCCGGAACCCAAATGCTGCATGGTGATCGGCAGCAGTACACCGCTTTTGAGAGCCAGATGCAGGCGGCGGGGTCGTTCGACTGCGTCATTGATATGGTGGGCTATGCCCCAGAAGATGCCGCCAGCATCGTGCGCGCCTTCAAAGGGCGCATCGGTCAATTCATCTTTTGCAGCACAGTGGATGTCTATCGCAAACCGGCGACGCGCTATCCTTATACGGAAGCCGAAGCCTATGGCGGTCTCAATACCTATGGCCGGAACAAAGTCATCTGTGAGCAAACCCTGCTCGCAGCCCACACCCGTCACGATTTCCCGGTCACCATCATTCGCCCGGCCTACACCTATGGCGAAAGCCGAGGGGTGCTGTACCCGGTGGGTTCAGGCGGGGGGTATCTGGATCGCATCCGCGCCGGCAAACCAATCATTGTGCATGGCGACGGGAGTTCGTTATGGGTGGCCTGTCATATTGATGATGTCGCTCGCGCTTTCGTCGGGGCGATTGGCAACAGCCGCGCCTTTGGCAAGAGCTATCACACCGCCGGCGAAGAATGGATGACCTGGGATGCCTATCATCAGAGTGTCGCCGAAGCCTTGGGCGCACCGCCCCCCACCTTCGTCCATATCCCCACTGATGCCCTGGTCAAACTGGTGCCGGAACGGGCCGTGAGCGTGGCCGACAACTTCCAGTTCAACAATATCTTCGACAACAGCGCTGCCCATGCCGACCTGGGATTCCGCTACACCATCACCTGGGTTGAAGGGGTGAAGCGGGCAGTCGCCTGGCTGGAGCGCCATCGCCCACCAGCCGCAGCCGACGATGTGGGTATTGACGACCAGATTATCAGCGCCTGGCGAAAAGGTGAGCAGACTGCCACACAAGCGCTGCAAGCGCAGGCAGGGTAGTGTGGTGAGAAATTAACTCTTGGATGCATGGTCTTTCTATATTCGCTGCTTGAGAACCGAACAGGTTGCCCTTATCTGAAGGTCGCTGTGATAGGGGATATTCATCCAGTAGGGCTATTGAGTATTTCATAGTCCATCAATCTGCAACTGGCTGATCCGGTAGTCATTCAACAAGATGGCTTCAATCTGTTCAGCATGGTCAGCCGCCTGACGCAAAAACGACAGGATCGTATCTTCCTTAATCCTTTTGGCACGGCTGATGCTGCTGATCTGTACCGATTCAGCCAGCAGCGCCAGCCATTCCAGAATATCGATTTCCTGGTAGCATCCCTAGTGGGCTGACCGCCGTGATTTGATGACTGAACCTCACGACAACACTGTGAAAATAGAGGTTGTGACCCGTCAATTCACGATAGTCGTCCCACTAGACACGATTGGTAGCATAATGAACCAGAAGCATTTAGGGAGTCAGATGAGTGAGTTGATGGCTGTCAGGAGCTTCTGCACAAATGCCAACTGTCTCAATTATGGCAAAGTGAATGTGGGTAATGTCATCAGCTAGGGGAAATCAAACGACGGACGGCAGCGCTTCCAGTGTAAAACCTGCTAGAAGACCTTCAATGAGCGAATCTGGACGCTATTCTACAATCGAAAAACTGAGGAAACTGGCAGTCTCCCCCGAATGTGTTGGTGAACGAAAAATTGAGCCTCATTTCTTGCGTACCAACACTCTACTGAGAGACTACCTGCCTGCACCTAGCGACACTATTGAAAATCTTGATAGGAACGGGATTTAATCAAGATCCCTTAGCCACGCAGCAGCAGCACCCAATCCCAGGGACGATCTTCGCCACCGCCCGGCGACTCAAACTGTTTCCCATCGGTGCTGGCTGGCGTCATCACCCCGGTTCGGGGGTCGAACCACTGCGCCTGATAACTGCGCGATGGCAGGTCAAGCTTCACATGCCCACCAGTTGGCAGATAAACGGCGACGATGTCCATCTCTGGGGTTGCCAGTGCGTGTGGTTGATGCCCAAACCCCTGCTTGCCATCCTTAATGAGATGGGGAGCCGGACGCAGGCGGTGAAACGGAACTACCTCGGCGAAGAACTTTCGCGCCAACAGCAGGTAGGGCATTCCTGGCTGATCGTCCAGATTCAGCGGGAAAATACCCCATGAGTTCTCGAAGCCGTTGCCAAAGCACAACCCGATGAAGCCATTGCGCCAGGCCCCACGTCGCGTATGGTCGGCATCACACCACGAATGATGCGGTGCCAGGTTGGGCATATCCGGGTTGCGTTCATAGCCCCATTCTACGGCCATAGCCGAGCCGCGCCAGCCGGCCATGCTGCGGGCGGTTTGTTCCTCGATGCCGGCTGCTAACCAGCCATCGCGTTCGTCGCGCGTCCCCCACTCCTGATACATAATCAGATCAATCGCTTCGGGGTCGAGTTTGAAGCGCTGGGCAAAGGCCGGTTCACGCGGACCGTTGTGCACGGCGACGATATGCCCGTGTTGAGCCACGCTCTTGACCCAACGCCCGACGCGCATCGCCCAGCGATCAGCCACCGGCTTATACGGCCAGGTACCATCGGGATAGTATTCATACTCATTGAACAGCGTCCAGACATAGACATTGGGGAAAGCATCGTAGCGGGCGATCAGATAGCGCATCCAGAATTGTTCCCATTCCGGCGTGAATACTACCCGGTTGTTAAAAGGAAATTCGTTGCCCCAGGCTTCCATAATCAATTCCAGGCCGATGCCCACTTCCTCGGCCTGACGCATCACCCGATCAACCGTATGGAAATAGTCCAGGTTGAAGTGGTCAAAACGGGGATATTGTTCCGCCCCGCCCCAGGGCCAGGTGCTGCGATTGTGCCATCCCTGGTAATCTTCGGGTGGGACCGGCGGTTCACCTACGCTGACATACGGGCTGACTTGCATCCGTACCCGCAGCAGGTTGAACCCCTGTTCATGGCGCAGTTTCAAAAAGGGCAGGACATCAACGCCACAGTGCGCCATGCCAAACAATTCATAGACGGTATCGCTGAAGAGAAATACCGGGTCGCCGGCTTCGGTGCTGAAGCCCCAGCCCTTACCGGGTGTGGCTTTGAGAAAGCCGGTCGTATCGTTAGGTGTTACTTCAAAGCTGCCCTCCTCTGTCAGTGCCGGATCATGCGGCTGCGAACCAATCCGATAGGTCCACTGACCGGCTTCCGGCGGATTGAAGCGCACCCGCCAGGTATGGTCGCCATCGTAAAAGGCTGGCAGGGTAAAGACCTGACCGCCAGGGCTGGTGAACTGCCCTTCGACATCGACATCAGCGAAAGGATTGGGGTAAGGCTCATGACTCGTGATGGACCATTCACCCCAGCTCCGGCGTGAAAGACTCTTCGGCACCATGAATTCTCCTCACAAAAAACGGTCATTGACTACCGTTGATACGACAACAGGACTAACCCTTGATAGCGCCGCGTGTCAGCCCGGATACGAAATAGCGCTGGAACAGCAGATAAAGCGCCAGCACCGGGATGATCGCCAGCACAATCGTGGCATTCAACAAATGATACTGAGTGGCGTAGCGCCCCTGGAAACCCTGCAACCCCAGCGGGATCGTCCACATATCGCTGGAATTCATCACCACCAGCGCAATCGAAAACTCATTCCAGGTTGCGACGAAATCCAGGATGAACAAGGCGGCTAGCGCCGGCAGTGACAGGGGCAGTATGACCCGCCAGTAGATGTCAAAATTGGTCGCTCCATCAATGCGGGCGGCTTCATCCAGTTCTCGTGGAATGTCTTTGAAAAAACCACTGAGTAGGAACACCTGATACGGCACACCGAAAGCGATGTAGGGAATAATCAGCCCCAGGTAGTTATTGAGCAAATTCAGGCTGACAATGATTTCGAACAAGGGAATCAAGGCCACTTGAATCGGGATCATCGTCCCCATGATGATGAGAATGAATAGGATCTTCTGGTAACGAAAGCGCAGGCGAGTCAGGGCAAAAGCCGCCAGTGACGAAACAAACAAGCCTGCCGGTACTTTAACAGCAGCGACGATGATGGTGTTCAGTCCATAGCGCTCCAGATTGGCGACCTCCCAGGCTTCCTGAAAGTTCTCTAGTTTTGGATTCAATGGCACATCAAACGGCGAGCCACGCAACAATTCGCGCGGGGTCTTGAGGGCGGTGAACACCATAAAGACGAACGGAATGACCCAGACTACAGTGACCACAAACAACGCTAACCAGGCAACCAGCTTGCCCACCGGAAAGGGGCGGCTCAGGCGGGGAACTGAGGATTGAGACATGGGATTGGTAAGGGTGGCGCTCATCGGTCATCCTCCCTGGTGGCCCAACGAATATAAGGAACCACAATAACCAGCGTGATGGCAAAGAGAATCATGGCGATGGCCGTGCCAATGCCAAAGTTGTGAAAATTGAATGCCTGAAAGAATGACCAGGTTGCCAATACCTGGCTGGCCTGACCGGGCCCGCCGTATGTCATGGCATAGACCAGATCGAAGACTTTAAGGGCATTAATGATGGTCAGAGAGAACACCACGATGAAGGTCTGGCGAAGACCTGGCAGCGTGATATTCCAGAACACGCGCCAATCATTCGCGCCATCGACTTTGGCGGCCTCGATCAATTCCTGATCGATACGCTGCAACCCGGCCAGGAATAGGATCATATTGGTGCCGGTCACCTGCCAGACCGAGGCGACAAACACCGAGAACAGCACAATCCGTTCGCTGCCCAGCCAATCCTGTATCCAGCTCTCCAGCCCCAACCCTTTGAGAATGGCATTGACCATTCCCAGCGTCGGGTTATACATCCAGGACCACATCATGGAAACCACAACAGTTGCCAACACGGCCGGCAGATAGATCAGTGTACGAAAGATCGAGCGCCCGAAGAGCGGTTGGTTGAGCGCCACCGCTAACCCCAAGCCCAGCGTTGTCGGGATGAGCAGCGACAGCACCGTCCAGAGGCCGCTGTTGCGTAAGGATGTCCAAAACACGCGATCTTCCGTCAAGACAAAGCGGTAATTTTCCAGGCCGACGAACACACGATCCGGCGTGATACCATCCCAGCGATGCAGGCTGAGGACAAAGGAGTTGAGGATGGGGTACAAAACAAAAATGCTGTAAAAAAACAAGGCGGGTATCAGAAAGGGCAGGACATTGAGGCGTTGCGACAGACCTTTTTTCTGTGTTCGACGGATGCGACTGCCGCCGGAAGCCTCATTAATTACAATATGCTCACTCATAGTTGGGGTGCCTTCAAAGCATCAAGATTGCTGCAATTGCCCGAAAGGGATAACCCAGATGGGCTATCCCTGTTCGGATGGCTGTCAGATCAGGCGGTGCTGCAACACTATTGCGGATTTTGGAGGTATGCCTCGACTTCAGCCTGCATGGCGGCGGCTGCATCTTCTGGCTTGACTGACCCAGCAATCACATTGTCCTGTACCTGGAAGTACGAGAATTGCAGGCGATTGGGCAGGTCCTGGTCAGCCGGGAAGTATAGACCGGTATAACTGTTGATGACATCCGCCCACTTCAATTGCAGTGGCACCAGATTATCGCTGGGACCGACTTCCTTGTTGGGCGAGACGACGCTGAAAGCACCCAGGTAGCGCTGCTGCACATCGGTGGAAGTCCAGTAGTCGGCAAAGCGCAGGGCTTCTTCCTTATTCTCGCTATTCTTGGAAAGCAGATACATCTCGACGAAGAACGAGAGGCGGCCTGTGCCGGTGGGGAAGACAAAGAAATCCCAATCTTCCGGAAGCTCTTCATCCGCGATCAGCGTACCCACATTCCAGTCACCTTCATAGAGCATGGCGGCTTCGCCACGATAAACTGGAATCTTGGCTTCGCCGGGGTCAATGCCGAGGAAGTTCTCTGGCAGATAGCCACTATCAACCCAACGACGCAGTTCGACGTAAGCGGCTGTCACACATTCCTGATTCCAGGTGTCGGCCAACTGCTTGATCTGATCGTGGATTTCGGCACCGCAAGTCATTTCGATCAACGAGTCGAGCAAGCGCATAGTGTTCCAGCCAAACTTACCCCCGATGGACAGCGGGGTGATGCCGGCGGCGACCAGTTTGTCATTGGCGGCGATCAATTCGTCATAGGTAGTGGGGACACTGGTGATGCCAGCCTGTTCAAAAAGATCCTTGCGATAGTACAGCCCCATCGCGTGAACTGTATACGGCACACCGTACAGCACATCTTTGTAGGTCACGCCATCCAGAGCAACAGCCGAGAAGCGATCTCCCCAACCGAATTGATCATAGTAGTCAGTCAGGGGTTCGACACCACCGGAGTCAATATAGAAACCGGCCTGGCTGGGGCCACTCCAGGTGAAGAAGAGATCCGGCGCGCCGGGGGTATTCAAAGCCACGCGCACCGCTTCTTTGTGGGCATCGGTGCCGCGCATTTGCACATCGACCTTGATGTCGGGATTGGCGGCTTCAAATTCCGCCACAATGTTCTCGATGGTCTCCATGCCAAAACCAGAGAATTGTAATGTCCACAACGAGATGGTTACCGGCTCCTGGGCAGTGGTAATCCCCACGCCCAGCAGCAGCATTAAAATCGAAGCTAACGGGAGCAATGGCCGAAAAATGTGTTTCATGATTTTGTCCTCAAAATTCACAATGTGTTATCTAAGTTGACAACAGCAATACCAGTGCAGCATGGCGTTCCAGGCCACTACGATTTTGCAACAGATATGCTATTGAAACAGAATGTGTGTGCTGATTCTCACCTCCTCATGGCTGAAGCATCATTTGGAAAGGGTAATTCCGTCGTCTCAGCGCAACGCCTACCTGCTGCCTAAGCGGCTCGGTTTCGCTCCGCACCCCATTTGCGGGCTGTCCGATACAATCGCCCATTACTGGGTTAGATTGTATGCAGTATGTGGCATACCACTATGTCTTATGATAAACCATTGTGCGTTTTTGTCAATCACTTCGTAATTGATAGTATGATAGCGGTGAAAACAGCGGATAGAGCATTATGGGTAAACTGTATTTGGTGATCGTCGAATCACCAGGCAAGATCAAAAAACTCAAGACCATACTCGGTGCGGACTACGAAATCATCGCCAGTATGGGTCATGTAGTTGATTTGCCGCCTAAATCGTTTGGCATCAACCTCGCGACCATGCAACCCGATTATGTGGTGCTGAAAGGCGATGTGGCGAAGCGTATTCGAGGTGAAGCAAAAAAACCTTACAAGACTGTTTACCTGGCGTCTGATCCTGACCGGGAAGGCGAGGCCATCAGCTATCACGTTGCCAGTCTGATCAAACGAGCTAACCCGCAGGCAATGATGCAGCGGGTGACGTTTGATGCGATTACGCCCTCTGCTGTGAAAGCCGCCTTCGATCACCCACGCGCACTGGATAATCGGCTAGTCGCAGCTCAGGAAACGCGGCGTTTGTTGGACAGGATGGTGGGATTTCCGGCATCACGCTTCCTGTGGCAGTTTGTGCAAGGGACGGGATTATCGGCTGGGCGGGTACAAAGCGTGGCGCTGCGGCTAGTGGTCGAACGTGACCATGCCATTGCCATGTTCGTTGAGGAAGAATACTGGACAATTATCGGCTTATTCAAAGCAGAAGCTGGTGAATTCACCGCGAAACTGACCCGGTGGCACGGCAAAAAACCGGTTCTTAAAAATCAGGCGGATGCGGAAGCAATACTGACTGCCCTCAAAGACATCCCCTTCCATATCAAGGATGTGATACGGAAACAGCGCCAGAAGAAACCGCCAGTACCCTTCGTCACCTCTTCGCTGCAACAGGCAGCTAGTTCGCATCTGAGACTGTCACCCGATACGACGATGAAGCTGGCACAGCAACTTTATGAGGGTGGATACATTACTTATATGCGGACAGATAGCCCGGCAGTATCACCCGAAGGGCAGGCAATGGCAAAGGCCACCATTCAGAAATTGTACGGGGAAAACTACATCGGCAGTGCGCACTACGCCGCCAAGGGCAATGCTCAGGAGGCGCACGAGTGCATTCGACCTACCGATACGGATATCTCATCCCAGGCATTACGACTGACCTTTGGAAAAGAAAGTGAACGCGCCGCTGCCCTGTATGATCTCATCTACAAGCGCTTTCTTGCCAGTCAGATGGCAAATGCCATGTTTAACGAAGTCCACGTCAGCGTCACGGGTGGGGCAGCCCTCTTCAGCGCAAAAGGCTCACAACTCGCCTTCGATGGTTTCCTGCGGGTCTATGGGTACGATGAAGAAAGAGAGACGGCTAAACGGGCCGACGAAGAGGATGATGAAGAGACCCCCGTCAACAAGCAGCTCCCCTACTTAACAGCCGGGGAGACGGTACAGTCGCACAAATTCACGCCAGAGCAGCATTTTACGAAGCCGCCCGCCCATTACACCGAAGCCTTGTTGATTAAGGCGCTGGAGCAGCATGGCGTCGGCAGACCATCCACCTACGCGCAGACAGTTGCTACCATCAAGAAGCGTGGTTATGTGGAGATCCAGAACCGCAAACTGGCAGCGACGGCACTCGGTCAGGAAGTCCATCAGGTGCTCTCGACCAAACTGCCAGGATTGTTCGAAACGGTTTTCACCGCTCAAATGGAAACGACGCTGGACGAAATTGCTGCCGGGAACCAGAACGGTCGTGACTATCTGCAGAGGTTCTGGATGCAGGTGTCGCCTCTGTTCGGGGAGCAGGTTATCACGGCAACATTGGCGCAATCCACGCCCCCAACCGAAGGCGATCCCCCCGCCCGCAAACGCACTCGGCGCACACCAGCCCGTCCCTCCTCCCGTAAGGCGAAAACCCCGGTGTCCGCACCCGTGAACAGTCTATTCGGCATCTGTGAGAAGTGTGGCAAGGCACTGGTAAAACGCAAAGGGCCACGCGGAGAGTTCCTGGGCTGTTCGGGTTTCCCTAAATGCCGTTTTACCCGCCCTCTACCCTGACGGTAGTGACAGGAAATGATCTCGCACCTCGCGATGGCCCGGTGCATTATCCGGGGCCGCAGTCTGTTTAATGATCCAGATCCACAAGAAACATCCCGCGTATTGACGGATGGCTCGTGAGAGATTCGTGTGTTCTACCCCTCGGTCTGGGTTTGGCGATGACGAGGCCCGTTTTTCGCGCTGTGCGTGAAAGCGTGGTCAAAGTTTTCAACGGCTCTCGTATGCGGCACTGTTTGTATATGCTTGGAATCGTTGCCAGCTCTACCACCAGCGTTATCCTCAGTATCCTATCCATATCCGCGATTTTGCTTGTCCATGATCTTCACCACTCCCCGTCTTCTCCGCTTTCAGGGAGTAAGCTCAAGGCCTGAAAACCATACAGTTGACATTTGTTGAAACATGGCATAGATTAGTGGAAGGTTATTTCATTCAGTGAAAAAAGATGTCCAGCTCAATCCCCGGCACCCGCGATTTGATCAAAGCTATGAACCGCAACCTCCTGCTCAACAACCTGCGGCGCGAAGGCATTCTCTCGCGCACCCAGTTGACCGAGATGTCAGGCTTGAGTGTTGGTGCCGTATCGCAAATTATTAATGAGCTAATCGACGAAAAATGGATCTTTGAAAGCGGCGAAGGCGACTATACCGGCGGGCGGCGGCAGATGCTGCTTCGCCTCAACCCGGATGCCGGATATGCCCTGGGACTGAAGGTCATGGAAGCACGGGTGGTCTGCGCTGTGACCAGTTTCGAAGCGCGCGTACTCCACTACAGCGACTATCCCCTGCAACATGCGCCGACGCCATCGGTCCTGGTCAGTGAATTGGCAACCATTGTTGAGCATACAATCGCCGCCTCTGGCCTGAGCCGCGACACCTTCTTTGGGATTGGTGTGGGGCTGGCGGGTGTCATAAACCCCCATGAAGGAATTGTTCATTTTTCGCCTTTCCTCGGTTTGCATGACACTCCGCTGGCAGCGATGTTACAAGAGCAACTGGGTCTACCGGTCGCGATTGAGAACGACGTCAATACCCTCACCCTGACCGAGCATCTTTTCGGCGCTGGACGTCATCATCAAAACTTCGTCGTCGTCACGGTCGGGCGCGGCGTCGGCATGGGAATGGTGTTGCATGGACAACTTTACCAGGGAGCGCGGGGCGGAGCCGGTGAGATTGGTCATACCATCATCAATCTGGAAAAAGCGCGGATCGGCTCGCCTGAAAATGGCAGTGTGGAGGCATACGCCTCAGATCCAGCGGTCTTGGATGCGTTCAGGCGGGCCACGAATCGCCCCAACGCCACCTTGATGGATGTCGTTCAGGCAGCCGAGGCTGGCGACAAGGCAGCCATAGAAGCGCTGCACACCAGCGGAGAGCATCTGGGGGTGGCGCTGGCGAATATCATCAACATCCTGAATCCATCCTTGGTCATCATCAGTGGCGAGGGTGTCCAGGCGGGCGATTTCCGTCTGCAGCCGATGCTAGAAGCCATGCATCGCTACACCTTCAATGGACTCATGGATGATGTCGAAGTCATCATCGAGCCGGCGGATGACCGCACCTGGGCGCGCGGTGCCGCGGTGTTGGTGCTCAATCGAGTATTCGCGTCACCTTTGGCTGTCCGGCAAATCGCTGATTAGTTTTTTTCGTCCTATTTTTTCACTGAGTGAAAGATGATGAGGATGTCGTGGAATAGTGGATTTCAGCGCTGGAAATGGGTAGGGTTCTTCCTGCTCCCTGGACTCATCGGTCTGTCGCTGTTTGTCCTGTACCCCATCGTTTCATCCTTCTGGCTGGCCTTTCAGGACTGGAATCTGATCCGTCCACCGGAGTTTGTCGGGTTGAGTAATTTTCAGGAGCTTCTCAGCGATGCCGATTTCTGGCGTGCTTTGCGCTACACGCTCACCTTTATTGTGATGTATATCCCGCTGGTATTTGTGATGGGGCTGGGGCTGGCGCTCTTTCTCAATCGAAAGCTGCCAGGAATGCTCATCGTCCGTGCCTCAACCTTTTTGCCGGTGGTGGCATCGTGGGTGGTCGTCTCGCTGATCTGGAAGTGGATTTTCAACCCGTCCTATGGACTGTTGAATTTTGTGTTGAGATTAGCGGGCATTGAAGGCCCGGACTGGCTCTTCGAACCCCAGACAGCGGTTTATGCGATGGTCATCACCAGCGTTTGGAAAGATGTCGGCTATATCGCGCTGCTCTATCTGGGTGGCTTGCAGAATATCTCGGAAACCTATTATGAAGCGGCGCGGATTGACGGCGCCAATCGTTGGCGCTGCCTGCGTCACATCACCCTGCCGCTGCTCACTCCAACGATGTTCTTCGTCGCCATCACCCTGCTCATCAATTACTTTCAGATGTTCGAGCAGGTCTGGCTGATGCCCATGCGTGACAGCGCAGCGGATCGGCAGGTCGAAGTGATCGTGACGGAGGTTGTCAAGAATGCCTTCAGTTACAGCCGCGTGGGCTATGCCTCAGCCATGTCCTGGGTGCTGTTCCTGCTGATCTTCGCCATCACCTTCGTTCAGCTTCGTTTGCAAAAACGGTGGGTGTACTATGCGGAGTGATGCCTTGATACAGCCTACTACACATCAGGCACAGGTAGCATCTGGCGACAGCGGTCGGGTGTTCGCGGTGGTTATCCAGTCCCTCGGCATGATTGTGATCGTGGCGCTGATGGTGCTGCCGTTTCTGTGGATGTTCAGCACATCGCTCAAGACGCAGGAATATATCCTGCAAACGACGCCGCAGTTGATCCCCAATCCGGCCACGCTGGAAAGCTATACCCAACTGGCCGAACGTATTGACCTGGGACGTACCTTTTTCAACAGCGCCTTTGTCGCAATCGTGGGAACCATTGGGCAGATCATCATCTCTGCCATGTCTGCCTATGCATTTTCTCGGCTGGAGTGGCCGGGGCGCAACGCTGTATTTGTGCTCTATCTGGCGACCATGATGATCCCGGCCGTGGTGATGGTCATCCCGCAGTTCATTTTGATCCGCAACCTGGGCTGGATGAACACCTACACCGCCTTGATTGTGCCTGGTTTGTTCAGCGCTTTTGGCACCTTCCTGCTGCGCCAGTCCTTTCTGACCATCCCGAAGGACTTTGAAGAGGCGGCCTTTGTCGATGGCGCGAACCACTTCATTATCTTCTGGCAGATTACCCTGCCGTTGTCGCTGCCGGCGCTGGCAACGCTCGCTGTATTCAGCTTTATGGGCTACTGGAACAACTATCTCTATCCCTTGTTCGTGGCGCGGAAGGATGAGGTCATGACGCTGCCGATTGCCCTGGCAACGCTCCAAGCCGGGCCACGCGCCCTGACCGAGTGGAATATGGTCATGGCAGGGTCGGTGATTACTGTCCTGCCGATTCTGGTGGCTTACCTGCTGGCGCAGCGCTGGTTTGTCTCCGGCGCGATTTCCAGCGGGATTAAAGGATAGGTTTCGTCAAGCGACGAAATGCGCTTGTGTTTCTAAATTGAATTCAAGGAAAGGATTTGCTGATGAAACGCCGTTTGTTGGTCTGGTTGAGCATCTGCCTGTTGGTGGTGGCGCTGCCTGTCGCCGCCCAGGATGCGACGTCGATCCGCTATTTCACCTTCTCGGCTGCCCCCGATCATCTGGAAGATCTGGATACGATCATCGCTGCTTTTGAAGAGGCTAATCCGGGTATCAATGTTGAAGTTGAAACCGCTCCCTTCGCCGATTACTTCACTCTGCTGCAAGCCGGTGTGGCGAGCGGCGACGCGCCTGATGTGTTTGAACTGAACTACGAGAGCTTTGTCACCTATGCTGCCAATGGTGCCCTGCTCGACCTCTCCGGTATGGTCAGCGCCGATGCCCCCTTCTATCCCCGCGCATTGGAGGCTTTCCAGTACGAAGGCAAGCAGATGGCGCTGCCCGCGACTTTCTCCACGGTGTTGTTGTTCTACAACAGCGATCTGTTTGATCAGGCGGGTCTGGACTACCCAACCCCCGACTGGACATGGGAAGATGCGGTAGCTGCCGCCACCACGATCCGCGCTCAGGGAGAAGACACCTGGGGTTTGTTCTCGCCGGTTCAATTCTGGGAATTCTACAAGAAAGCCGCCCAGAACGGCGAATGCCAGTTCTTCAATGACGAGATGACTGAATCGACCATTAACTCAGCCGCCTGCGTCAGCACACTGGAAGCAATAGTCAACTTCCAGACTAGCGACATCATGCCCACAGCTGCTGAACTCTCCGGTGTTTCCGACTCCGAACTGTTCCTCAGCGGCAAGCTGGGTATGCTGGTCACCGGTATCTGGATGTTCGGTGCCTTCCAGGATGCCCCCTTCGCCTGGGATGTACAGATCGAGCCGATGATCAACCAGCACGCGCACCACTTCTTTGCCAATGGCGTTGCGGTATCGGCTACGACTCAACAGCCTGAAGCCGCCGTTGCCTGGGCCGAGTTCATGGCTTCCAGCGAAACCGCTGCCAATGTCCGTGTTGAGAGCGCCTGGGAACTGCCGGCGCTCAATCAGCCCGAATACTTCGAAGCTTATTTACAGGAGACTCCGCCGGCCAACCGGGCTGCCGTGTTCATGGCGCTGGAAAGCCCAGTGACGCCGCCGGTCATCGAACGTCAGAACGAGATGCAGGATGCCGTCAATGCCCTGTTGACCCAGGTTGTCGATGGCGAATTGACCGCACAGGAAGCGCTCGATCAGGCCAAAGCCAAACTTGACGCGCTGATTCAATAGAGGAACGTTGAATGAGGAGGAGCGAGTTGCTCCTCCTCATCAATACACTGGAAACCCCTATGCTCGATTTACAACAACGCAGCATCGAGATCATCCGTGCCGGGCAGTTTGATGGGGCGTATGCCGCCTGCCTGAGCTTCTCACAATATGGTTATTGCTGGCTCCGCGACGGCACCTGGATCGCTTATGGCATGGATGCCGCCGGTCAGATCGAGAGTGCCCGCGCTTTTCACCAGTGGGCAGCGCACACCCTGTCGCGCTATGGTGATAAAGTGGATCACCTCCTGGAAAAAATGAGACGCGGAGAAGCGCTGGACGAGAGGGATTATCTGCCAACCCGCTTTGAACTGGATGGTCGCATCGGAGAAGCTGATTGGCCGGAGTTTCAACTAGATGGCTATGGCACCTGGCTGTGGGGGCTGGTGCAATTCGTCCGGGCGCATGATGATTTCGCGCTGTGGCAAGCGGCTCGGCCAGCCGTGGCTTTAACCACGCGCTACCTCGCAGCGCTATGGCAATTTCCAAGTTATGACTGCTGGGAAGAATTTCGCCATCAGATCCACCCGGCCACCCTATCGGCTATTTATGGCGGTCTGCGCACCGTTGAATCCATCGCGCCGGAGATGATCCCTTCCGGTCTGCCGGATGCGATCCAACACTTTGTCATGGAAAAGGCCATCGCGCCCGAAGGTCACTTCATGAAATTCCTCGGCAATCCGGCTGTCGATTCCAGCCTGCTGTGGATTGCGCTGCCCTACCAGCTTGTCCCGCTGAACGACCCTCGTTATCAGGCGACGGTCGCCAAAATTGAACAGGATATTCACTGCCCCAGCGGCGGGTTATACCGTTATAGAGATGATACCTATTATGGGGGCGGCGAATGGCTGCTGCTGACATTGTGGCTGGCCTGGATTCATTACGAGATGGGGCGGATCAACCCGGCACGCGAATTGGTGGCCTGGGTCGAAGCTCAAGCCAGTCCTTCGGGTGAAATGCCAGAGCAGGTCGCCGGACATCTACTCGCCCCGGAATACCACGACCCATGGGTCAAGCGCTGGGGAACATCGGCCTCACCGCTGTTGTGGTCGCATGGCATGTATTTAGTGCTGAAGTCATTGTTAAAGGATTGAGGATGCTGAACATCATTCACACGCCACTGGGACAGGAGCATCCTTACGAACAGCTTCCGGAGGAGCGCTTTCCTCGCTTGCCCTTAGCTGGTGAACCCTTCACCATCGGCATTGTCACCCGTCCCGCCAGTGCTGCGGCGGCAGTGCAGGTACACTATTCCATTGATGGCAGCACTGCTGTCACGATCCCAGCAGTCCAACAGGTTGATTGGCAACAGAAACAAGAAGAAGGAGTTGGGGCAGAGTTTCTGGAACGGCTCATTCGCATCGAACAGGATGTGTGGCAGGCGCAACTGACCGCGCCAGCCTTTGGGACAACGCTAACCTACTGGATTGAATCCGAAGGCGTTCAGAGCGAGGCATTCACCCTACGAGGGGAGGAATGGCAGGCTGATGATAGCGCCCTTCCGGGAATTGGTATTCACCGCACTGAAATCGGTCAGTCCTCAGCATGGCCGATACTAGAGCGAAGGGAATGGCTGACGGATGGCGAGCATAGACGGCGCATCCGCCTGACCTTCGCCGCCCAACCGGATGAGCGCTTCTTTGGCCTGGGCGAGCGCTTCAATGCTCTCGACCAGCGCGGCAATGTGCTGGATGTGCGCGTCTATGAACAGTACAAGAATCAGGACAAACGCACCTATCTACCGATCCCGTTTCTGCTCTCGTCAGCCGGATATGGTGTCTATGTCGAAAGCAGTCGCTGGATGCAGTTCGATCTGGCGGCCACTGTGCCAGATCGTTGGACGCTGGAAGCTGATCTCGGTCCGGATGTAGGTGCCTTCACCTTGCATGAATTCAGCAGCGATGATCTCCTGGCAATCATCGCGCACTTCACCCAACTGACCGGCCCGGCTGGTCTGCCACCTGAATGGGCATTTGGCTTATGGATGAGCAGTAACGAGTGGAATTCGCAGGAGCGGGTTGAGCGCGAGGTACAGACGTCGCTCAATCATGGCATTCAACCCTCTGTTCTGGTCATCGAAGCCTGGAGCGACGAAACGACTTTCTACATCTGGAACGATGCCGAGTACGATCCCAGGCCTGGCGCAGAAGCCTTCGCCTATGCCGACTTCCGCTTTCCGGCCGCCGGCCGCTGGCCGAATCCACAAGCGATGGTCGATTGGCTGCACCAGCACAACATCCGAGTGCTGCTGTGGCAGATACCGGTGGTCAAGATTCTGGATCAAGCGCATCCCCAGCATGAAGCTGACCGTGCTTATTTCGAGCAAGCTGGTTTTGGGGTGCGCGAGGCCGATGGCAGCCTGCACAAAGTCCGTCCCTTCTGGTTCCGCAACGGCTACATCTGGGATGTGACCAACCCGGCAGAGCGCGAGTGGTGGCTGAGAAAACGGGCCTATCTGCTGGATGATCTGGGGATCGACGGCTTCAAAACCGACGGCGGCGAACATCTGTGGGGGGCCAGCACCCGTTTCGCCGATGGACGGCGCGGCGATGAATTATGGAACGAATATCCCCAGCGCTATGCCGGTACCTATTATGATCTGGCGCGGGCTAAACGCGATGGGATCACCTTCAGTCGCTCCGGCTTTGTTGGATCACAGCGTTCGCCACTGCACTGGGCTGGCGATGAGAACTCAACCTGGGAAGCTTTGCGGCATTCGATCCTCGCCGGATTGAACGCCAGCTTATCCGGCATTCCTTTCTGGGGCTGGGATTTTGCCGGCTTCAGCGGCGAAATCCCCTCTGCAGAGTTGTATCTGCGCGGGACGGCCATGGCCGTCTTCTGTCCGGTGATGCAATATCACTCCGAATACAATCCGCAGAAGCAACCCAGCCGCGACCGGACGCCCTGGAATATTCAGGAGCGCACTGGCGATGAACGGATCATCCCGACTTTCAAGGAATTCGCCACTGTGCGTGAGCGTCTACGCCCTTATATCTGGCGCGAAGCCCAACACAGCGCGTCAACTGGCGAACCGATGATGCGCCCGCTCAAGCTGTGGTATCCCGCAGCAAGTGAGTATGCTTATTACTTTGGGCGGGATCTCCTGGTTTACCCCGTGGTAGAGCCTGGTGTTCATCAGGTCGAGTGTTTTCTCCCGGTGGGTGAGTGGTTTGATTTCTGGAGTGGGGAATCGGTCGCTGGCAATCAATCGCTCGTGGTCAAAACGGGATGGGATCGCATCCCGGTGTTCACAAAAGACAGGCTGTTGTGCAGATGAGGGATGCCGGGCAGGGGATTTCCTCAGAGTCAGTGATCGACTGCCGGCGTAAGCAGCTTATTCAAAGCGGTAAGCCAACTGGGTCAACCGAAGCATGAACTGCGTCTGCCAACGGTTTTTCAGGCCGTTATCCAGAGCGACCGACAGGTAGTGTTGTTGCGACAGCATTTGAGATGCATAGCGGTTCGACCCAGGTCGAATCCGTGTCATGTGACACAGGTTGCGTCAGCAAGGCTATTCAAGCCTACCAATACATCCTCACGTACAATTGTCAGCATTCTTTCAGGCTCTTCAAACAGGGGGCTGTGAGCAGACTGCTCAAAGGTGTAGAAACCCTTTAACGGTGCTTTCAAGGTGTCAAAATAGGACTTTGCCTCGGTGTAGGCGCAGGTATAGTCATATATGCCTTCAAAAAAATAGACAGGAAGATGAACTTCCGTCACCTGTTTGGACAGATCGGTAGTGAGAATGGTATCCCAAAGGATGCTAATGCCCGCGCGTGATTTCCCGCGCCAGAGATTGAACTTCTCAATGAAGGTGTACTCCTGGCACTGCAATGACCGAAAGAAAATACCGGTGATGACCGAGTGCATATCATGTGTCGTGCCAATGCCAAGACTGTGCATCGCCTCGTCACGCAATACGCGGTAGGCAGCCGGTGTGCCATCCCTTAGGGTGACTGGTGCTGCCTCAAGTTTTCGCACCACACCTCTGTTTCCATTCGCTTTGAACTGGCGCAGCATATAGTCATACGCCAGCATTTCTGATTTGAGCTGATTCGATACTTGAGCCACGCCAAGGTAGGCGTAGTACAACTCTGGTGCCCGTGCCGCTGCCTGTATACCAATGAAGCTCCCGCCCGAATGCCCCATCAGATATATTTTTTCTTTACTGAAGCGCTGACGCAGGTAATGCGTCATTTCCAGCGTGTCGGCTATCATTTGTTCCAGCGTCATCGTCTCCAGTGGAATATCGGCGCTGTAGGACAGTCCTGACCCACGTTGTTCCCACCAGACGACGGTGAAATAGTCTTCAAGTCCGGTCGGGTATCGTTCAGTCAGAAAATAATCCGGCATACCCCCATGCAGGTAAAGCAGCACGGGGTTTGCTGCATCCTTACTCTTGATGAACATCCCTTGTTTTATGCCACCGATGGTGACGTAGATTTTTTCTGAAAGGCTGCCCGCCAGCGGATTTCCATTTTGATCCACGAAGGGCTTCGGTTTTCTAGGACTCCACAGCAGCACTAGAGCCACAGGGAGCGCTATACAAACCAAGACGATAGTTACGATGATCCACCACATGATATGTCCTGTCTTTCGTTCCCATACTGACTTGCAGTGCGGCGGTAAATCTGGAGACCCCTGACCAGCGCGATCAGGGGTTACATATCCCTTACAGTCGCCAGCCCAGAAGATTCCAGATCGACAGCACGACGGCAAACAGCGCGCCTGCTGCGAACAGCAGCGTATGCTCTATACGCAGCGCCAGTGTGCCAGTACCGCGCAGCCATTCGACCGCTGTCGTGCCCGCCAGCACCAGGGTGAGGGTGAGGGCGATCATCGGCAGCAGCAGAACGAGTCGCAGCAGCGTTTCCGACCCGGTGCCGCGAATGAGTGAGGGTAGCAAAGCGGCAAGCCCGACGACGAAGGCGATGTTCAGCAGCGGCATCAGCAACGCGCTCCACCCCGCGATGCCGCCTGCCTGCCGCAGGTGCAGGACGAGACCCGCGAGGAGCAGAATGCCCGCGATGCCCAGCGCGGTGAGGGTGAAGAGTGGCGACTCGTACCAGGCGCGCCGCTCGAGGGTGAAGACAGCACGACTGTTCAGCGATGCGCTCATCACACGCCCCGCCTCGTCCCGGCGAAAGACCAACACATCATGACCATCACTGCGAACGAATTTGTCGGGTTCGATCTCAGTGAAGGTACGTCCGATGCCGCTGCTTTCAACGCGGAGCCGATTGTCATCTGTAGTGCTGATCGTTACCGCTTCAGGCAGCGATAGCAGCTTCTCAATTGTTGTCTGCCCAAAGCGATTGTTCCAGAAATACACGCCGGTATAGTCATCGGCACGCGGGGCGAAATCGGCAGGCGGCTGAAGCGCTGTGACACTGTCTGGGAAGAACCGGTTGAGCAAGTCATCCTGGAAGCGCCCGCTGCGCAGCACCTGACCGCCTTCTGCTGAATTGAATGAGACGAAGACCCCAAGATCATGCTCCGGGAACAGCAGCAGCAGGGTGTGGAAGTTCGTAGTTGTCCCCAGATGTCCCAGAATACGTTCTCCGTTACGATTCATCTCGTAGAAACCAAAACCGATCCCGTTCAGTCCCGGCGCAGCGCTGAACTGCTGCGTCTGCATCATTTGCGCGGTTTCGGGTTGGAGAATTTGAGTATCGCCAAAACGCCCCAGTTGCAAGTTGGCGATCATGTAATTCGCCATGTCGGCGGCAGTCGAACGGACGGGTGCAGCCCCAAAAGCAGCGATGTATTCTATGGGCTGAGGCTGCAAGGCTGAATAACCGACAGCCATATTGCCCACCAGACGATCAGGCGGTGTGACCTGTGCTGAACTATGAGTCATTGCCAGCGGCGCAAGAATTGCACGATCCAGATAATCGCTCAGGCTCATGCCCGATACGCGCTCAACCACATAACCGAGCAGCGCCAGTCCGTAATTGGAGTAACCAATAGCCGCTCCAGCAGGGCGCACCCGGTTGGGCAGATTGTGGATGAGATAATCGCGGGTTGCCGAGAGCGAAGTGGGATCAAGGCGGATGATGTCCAGGTCATGCGCCTCAAAGCCGGAGGTATGTGTCAGCAGGTGGCGGATAGTGATCGGCTCTGGATAAGTCGTAGGGATGTCGAAATCGATGTAGGTCATGACATCTGCATCCAGGTCAATCAACCCCTGTTCGACCAACTGCATAATGGCAACCGCGGTGAAGGTCTTGCCCGCCGAGCCGATATGCATCACACTGCTTGCGGCATCCATCGACGTATGTTCCTCAAGATTAGCGAAGCCATATCCCGCCAAATGCACCGTTTCTCCGTTCTCGACGACGGCGACCACCGCCCCGGCGATGTTGTACTCCCGCAGATAGGCGGGTATTTGCGCGTCGAAGTAGCCGGAGAGAGAGGAGGTGTCAGGTGGGGGCGGCAGCGTTTGCGCCAGCACCGTGTTGACCATCACCTCAACGAAGTGATTGGGTTCGTCCCAGCTCGGCGTATGGGCAGAGTCTTCAAACCAGATCCACTCCTTATGCGGCGCTTCCAGAATAGCAAAGTATTCTTCGGCTAACGAGTTCACGGCGTTGACATCCCAGCGCCCTTTGATGAAGTACAGGGGAACTTCCACACGCGGCACTTCCGTGCGCAGGTCAAGATTGTCTAGCTGCGGATAGACGGTCGTGAAGGTACGCGCCAGTCCCAGCAGCCAGTAAACTTTGTCGAGCAGTCCGTACTCTTGTGCGGCAAGCGAGTCCAGCATCAGATTGTGCCCGCTGCCTTCACCATGCGCGTGAGACTCCATGTAGTCGTTCAGCACATTATTGATCGCTCCGAACTTGCCGATCAGCTCGTCGCTGCGATACGGCGGCGCACCATTGCGGCGCAGTTGCTCCACATCGTCGGATCGCCCCTGCTCGGTCAGCAGGTCGATGGCGAGTTCGTAGCCGAGGGTGTCATTCTCGACTGGGTCGACCATCTGCCCGGTCGTGACCAGAGCGTGATACAGCTCCGGGTGCTGCTCCATCAGCAGCATGCCGATGATGCTGCCCCAGGATTCGCCGAACACATAGATCTTATCCTGGTGAAAGCGCTCCCGCAGATTCAGGGTCAAGGCATAGGCATCGGCAACATAACGTTCCGGTGTAAGGCTGTCAAACGGGACGGCGTTGTAGGATTTGCCGGTGCCCGGCTGATCCCAATTGACGATGACGAAGTGTTCTTCCAACGCGCCCAGATAGCGCCGCGTCATGACCAGCTCGCTGCCGCCCGGACCGCCCGCCAGAAACAGCAGCACCGGATTGTTGACGTTATTTCCTCGAATGGTGATCCACTGCTGACTGCCATTCAGCTCAATCGTTTCTAGCGTAGCAATGCTGCCGGAAATGATCCTTCCGTTTTCGTCGGCGATAGGAGGTGTCGAGGCGAACTGCTGCGACAGCAGGACAGCCAGCACAGAAACAACAACCCAGCCCGCCGCAGCGCCTGCCAGCACAAATAAGGTACGCTCAACCCGCAGCAGTGTGAACAGGATGCCCAAATCTGCCAATACCAGTACAGCGGCTATCCAGACCGGCACTGCCGTGACGAAGAAGATCGGTGCGATGGGCAATGCGCTGATGAGCGCCACAAGGACGGTCAAGACGATCAATAGGCCCAGGCCAATGCGGTAGATCAAACCACGACGGCGGGTGGTGGGTGTTTTCTCTCCAGTGAATGTCGAACTATTCAGTGTTTTGATTGCCATGATGGTTTCCTTTAGAAGTCGATGGTTTCGACGGTACTCTGCCCGTCTTCGCTCAGAATGTGAAGCCGATTGGGCTGAACACAGACAACGCTTTGCCACTTGTGGGGTGCAGTCGTTTCACTTGCTGCTACTACCCATCCGTGCAATCTCCAGGTTGGCGAGAGCACGACCAGCTCCGCCTGCGTTTCCAGGTTAAACAGATGATCGGAGTGATGCGGGATAAACAGATGGAGTTGCAGGTGCCGAGTCTCATAGGACACGCTGCTGATCTGTGGACCCGCCTGCCCACAGGTCGCCAGTGTTGCGACAGCATACCGATTGAGCAGTTCTTCGACACGTTCTTGAAGATGCTTGTTCATGACTACACATCTCCTGATAATCCCACTCATGCATTCCAGTATCGATACCCTGATGAGTTAGGTCGTCATAACGCTCAGTCGATGGAGGCGATGAAAGCCTCGACCCCTGCTTCATCCCACTGCGCGACAGGCTGATTGATCACCAGCAACACCGTGCCTTCGCGGCCTTGAAAAACCAGGTTCAGGCTGCGGTAGCGCTGCCCTTCGCCATTCGTTCTATCGCTGATCGTCAGCGATGCCGGATGGTCGCGTACGGTGCGCTCGTCCGTCAGTATCAGGGTCGCATCACGCCAAGCTGTAGTCATAGATTCATTCGTCTGATAGCCTTCAATAACCTGTTCATCAGGAATGACCCCTGGCGGCGCTTGCAAGAAAGCCAGATGCCCGTTTCGGTCGCTGGATTTGTAGGCTGCAATCGTGTATCCGAGCATTTCCACGGTGTAATCTGTCTGATAGCCCGCTGGTAGCTCGAAATCTGCAATCCTGTGGGCGATACTGTTGACGCGATCCCCATCTGTCAGGCGCTGCACCAGCGCCACCAATACTGTGCTTCCCAACATAAGTGCCACAGCAATATAGACGCTGAGGTTCTTGTTCATGGTTTACTCTCCTTAACTGTAGGGTGGGTTTAGCGTACCAGCTGCTGCGGCTGTGCCGAGCGATGGAACAACTTCGGCAAGAACATGCCTGTGCGCGTTTTGTACAGGCGGTAAGCAGCGCCAAACTGTCCGGTCATCTCCCGCTCTTCCATGCGCACCAGCCGGTAGTAGACCACTGCCAGGATCGGCCACATCACGAGCAGCGGCAGCGTCGCCCAATCCAGGATCATGCCCAGCGTGATGAGCATGAAGCCGGTGTACTGCGGGTGGCGGATCAAGGCGTAGATGCCATCCGTCACAAGCTGTCCTTCGTCTTCACCCTTGCTCCAGAAGCGTTTGTAGATGACCCGCCAGCCGACGATGACCAGGGCAGCGCCAATAAGCATGAGGGCAGTTCCGACATACATGCCCCAGTGTCCGATCCAGGGTTGCAGCGTGTGGCCGTAGAGAACACCATCGGGCAGGTTGGTGCCGATCAGCCAGGTGATGGCGTACATGCTGAGGGGAACGCCGAACATTTCCAGCGCCAGCGCGATGATAAAAGCGAGATAGGCGCTGGCCGGCTTGCGTTGAGATTTCTTGTAGAAAGGCACAAACAGCAACATCAAAGCGAACAAGCCAATCCAGATCACCATATACAGCCATTGATTGAAATGTACCGATGCGGGGTCGCTCATGAGATTTCCTCCAGTTGATTACATCACGAACTATCCCCACGATAGCCGTAAACCATCGGGGGCTGTCATCAACCGAAAGTTAGATTTTGAGGAAAAGTCAATCGGAGAGAATATTCAGTCCGCGCGCTTTGGCGACCGCTTCGGTACGGTTTTGAGCGCCCAGCTTATCCATAATATGATTGATGTGGCTTTTCACAGTGCCGAGGCTGACCACGAGCGCTGCGGCGATGTCTTGATTGCTGGAACCTTTTGCGATGTGTTTCAGCACCTCGATTTCACGCTCAGTCAGCGTGTCAGCCGGATGTTGGGTGTGGTCGCCGTGCGCGGCCCTCTCCAGCAGGTAGGCCACATAGTCCGGGAGGATGTCGCGTTCAAGCGCCAGACGCAGCAATTTGAGCATGGGCTGACCTGCATTGAGGAACAGCCGCACAAAGCCATGCGGTTGAGCCAACAGCAGCGCCCGTTGAACGGCGCTCAACGCTGCTTCTGTTTCACCCAAAGCCTGATGGGTCAGCGCACGCAGCACCTCAGCCACGATAATTGTGCTGCCTCGTCCCGCAGGTTGGGCAACCGCGATCATCCGCGTCAGTAAAGCCTGCGCCGCTTCGTATTCACCTTGTGCCAGCCAGACCCGCACCAGCGTGAGGTTTTCATAATCCTGGTGATAGCCGACTGGAGGTTTTTGCTGATACCGCACGGCCCAATCAATGGCAATCTGTATCTGGCCGGATCGCAGCAGCAGCCGCGCTTCTGCCGCGTCAATGAAGGCTGTCATCATCGGGCTTCGGTAGTTACGTGTGAGCGCACGCGCCTGGGTGATAGTGGTTTCGGCTTCGGCGAATGCTCCACGCGACAGCAGCATATCCGCCAGCAACACATAGGCGTACCACAACACATCGGGAATGTCAGAGCGACGTGCCAGCGCAATCGCATTCCGCAGCCTGGCTTCTGCCTCAATGGGCTGATTATGCTGGAAAAGTGCCTGCGCCAGTGACAGCATAATCGCACTCAAGGGACCGATTGGGGTCGTGTACTCTATCAGTAGCGCTTGGCAGCGTTCGTGCACGGCTTTCAAATCTCCAGCCAGCAGGTCAAGCTGTGCCAGATAATAATGGGCATCCAGCATCAGATAGTGATGTTGGAGACGCTGGGCTAATTCCAGGGCATGGACATAAGCGCGCCGCGCCGCCGGCACATCACCGCGCAGGTAAAACAAAAAGGCCTCGGTGTTGGCGATACGCACCTGATCCAGCTCCGTAACAGTGTCATACAGCGCCTTCGCCTGGTCAATCCAGGTCTGAGCTGCCTCAATGTCGCCACGATAAGCAGCCAGGGTTGCCTGATAATTGGCGGCTATTGCCTGGAGCGCCTGACGTTCCTGAGTGTCGCTTTTGTTTTTGGCGAGGGTTTCAATAGCCAGCCGAACATATGCCTCGGAGCGCTCAAGATCGCCGGTGAGATATAGGCAGCGTGAAAAATACAGACACAAACGTGGATACTGCCTGAGGGCGCTGTCTGAAAAATGCGGCAACCAGCCCAGAAGGGTCATGATTTCCCCGCCTGAGGTGAGCGCTTCCCAGGCAAAGGTTTCAATCAGCCATACGGCATAGTCCATGTCCTTCGCTGCCAGCGCATGTTGAACCGATTCGACCCACTCGCCATGCGCCTCATACCATTCAGCGGCAGCGCGATGCAGTTCCGAAAAACGTGTCGGATTCTCCAACTGAAGCCGCTGGCGCAGGAACTCCTCTGCCAGGTGATGATAGCGGTAAAGGGGCTGCGTGTCTGACAGCGGGATCAGAAACAGATTGTCCTGGGCGAGCCGATTCAGGATCAAGGGAGCAGAACAGTCACCGGTGAGCGCGCCGCACAAGTCGGGGGTCAGTTGATTGAGGACACAAGTATCGAGCAGGAATGTGCGAGTAGCTTCGGTCTGTTGTGTAAACACCTCGTCGGCAAAATAATCAAAAATGTGCTGTTGGGCAGCAGAATACCGATTAAGCAAGCGATCAATAGCGGTATCATCGACAGGCTGGCGCGTATCATGCAGAGAAAGGGTCATCAGCCGTAGGGCGGCTGCCCAGCCTTCGCTCGCTTGATCCAGGCGCTCAATTTGCTTTTGCGAGGGCATTATGCTCAGGGTCTGTTTAACGAAGCCGGCAATCTCTGTCTGGCTGAAACGAAGTTCGGACGCGCGTAGTTCGATGATTTGCCCACGCGCACGCAGTCGCGACAGTTGCAGCGGTGGATCGGCGCGGCTGGCGATGGCAAGTTGCACATTTTTGGGGAGATGTTCCAGCATCAGGCTCAGTGCAGCGTGAATTTCCGGGGTAGCGATCAGGTGATAGTCATCGAGCGCCAACATATACTGCCGGTCGTTATCTGCCAGTTCATTGATGACGACAGTCACAAGGTCATCCAGACTAACCCTTGTACCGGCGGGGCTGAATTGATCCGCGCCGAATCCGAGCGCGATTTGAATGGCTTTGCTGAGGTGAAAGGCGAAGCGTGCCGGATCGTTGTCGAGCTTATCCAGCGCATACCAGATCACCACTGCGCCGTTACGCCTCAAGTTATGACACCATTCGAGCAAACAAGAAGTCTTTCCAAAGCCTGCTGGTGCCGAGATGAGGACGAGGCGGACATCCGGGCGTAAGGGTATCAATTGGAGTAACTGCTGGCGGTCAATGTGACCGGTTTGCAGGGGAGGAAGCACAATCTTGGTAGACAAAAGAGAATAGTTCATCCGGTTCAGTCAAAGCAAGCTGCCTGTATAAGGCAATTCTATCACTCCCACTCGAAAGTTGGGGGAGATATTGGGTAGTGACTTGAGATGATCTCGTATCGGGGATAGGTGAGGATGTAGGATTGGATTGGGAGGAACTTGTTGGGTGTTTTGGATTGGTTTGAAGGCAAGAAACGTGCTCCCGCTCGCATTTCTCCTTTTGCCCGTTTAGCTACTCCTTCTTGATCTTGAATTCGCCAGCAGCATCTGCAACAGTTGCTATGCTTGAGGGAAAACGGCTAGACATGATTCGTGAATCGCAAAATAGAGTGATGCGAATCTGACGAATCGTGTGAATCAAGCGGCTTCGTCCTGCGCTTCAAGACGCTGGCGACTACGCCCGCTTGATGCAGCGACCATACCCCCATCTTTGTAGGGCAGATACCGCATATGATGGAGTCATCGATTTCATCCCCGACCAATGGGAGGCTGGAAGATGACTCACCCTAAACGTGCGCGTCGTTCAGAGTGGCGGGTGCTGGAGCGTTGTCTCAAGACGCTTCAGCTTCTCCTGCGCGGTCCGGTTGCGGCGGATGCCATCCGTCAAATCATCATCGACGATGCGGTGGCTAACGATCAAACGCTGACTGTAGAAGAAATCAATCGTCGGTTCGAGGAAGATCGCAGCCGTCTGCGCCATAACTTCGGCTGCACCCTGGAGTACACGCGGGCGGAAGACACCTACCAACTCACGGGCCTCGATAAACCGCTCATTGATCTCTCGGAAGCGGCCATCCGCGGTTTGGCCTTTCTGCGGGCAGCCTTTCGCGCGGAGCAAGTACCGAATCGTGAGATCATCCTGCCGCTCATTGACGAGGTGACTCGTCTGCTCCCAGCCGGTCGTCAGCGGGCCGCCCGCCGCGAATCCGGCTTCATCGAGATGCGCTTCGGCCTGCGCGATCGGGATAGCATCCCCGACGAGGTGCGAGAGGCGGTGCAGCGTGCCTGTGATGAACGCCGTCAATTGGAAATCCGTTATCGTCCCGCCAGTCGCGCTGATGGTCTGACCTTGCGCCATCTGCTCGAACCCTATCGCGTTTACTTTGATGCCCGGCAGGGGCATGAGCTGGTGGAAGGATGGTGGCTCGAATCGGAGAGCACAGCGTATGGGCGGCGCATTCAAGACAAGTTCTACTCTTTCCGCCTGGGTCGCATCCAGGAAGCGAAGGTACTGCCGACGCACTTCATCCGCCGGCGGCTGCCGACGAAAGAACTGACCTACCGCCTCAGTCCGAAGCTGGCGCGTGGGGGAGTCAGTCAGCAGTTCGAGGGCAGTCAAATCCACATCAACGATGACGGCAGCGTAACGGTTCGCGCCCAATCGGTTGATCTGTTCACCGACCTGCGGGCGCTGCTGCGCTATGGACCCGAATGTGTGGTGATGGGGGGAGAGGATGCTCGCACCGAAATGCGCCATCTGGTGCAGGCGATGTGGGAGCAGTATTCAGGATGAGTTTCAATGCCTCAGTCGGCGCGATCTACAGTTGATCCTGACTCACGATCAAACCACTATGTTTCAATGCCCAATTCGGCCTCATTGTTTAGCATAGCATAGCACAGGCGAAGCGGGAAGATGTAAGCAGATCTGGGGGACATTTCACTCTGGATTATACATGGTGAGTAGTCTGATTATGGGTTCACTATGCAGTGTATGTGTCAGTAGATCGGTTATAGTGGTTGAATCGGAAAGTTAGTTATAGTAGTTTGCCTTTTGAGTCAGAATCCATTTCCTTGCAATAACTCGAAGGCTATGGTACTCTGGGCAAAAAGAAAGGGCGAAGCGATCTGGGTCGAACCGAATGCTTCACCCTTTATGGAAGAGAAAAGGCCTGCGACTGAAGTCACAAGGCTATCCCTTTGATTTCAGTATAGCAGGGCATGAGCTGATGCCAAGTATGTACCTGTTGGTTGAGGAGGATTTTTGCATGCTCTACTATCATCAACTACCTTTGCCTGGTTTTGAAGATCTGCCGGCTGCCCCGCCCGCCGATATCAAGCCTGTGATCCCTGAGTCAAGGCAATCATCCGATCCGCAGGAACATGGCTGGACACAGCTCCCCTTACCCGGCTTCGAGCTGTCGAACCCTGACGCGAATAGAGGGGACGACCCACCCCCGGACGCCCTGACCGTTCATGAATTCGTCATGAAATCACCATTAGAGACCGCGACCCCCGCACTTGTAGGGACATGAACCCGGTAAAATGAAAAAAAGTGACGAGGTGCTGTAAATGCTCATACTTAACTTGCAGTGTGTGGATTCGTGTTATGTCCATCTTGCCAATGGAGACGATTGATGAGCGCATTTGAGGAGCTTTATCTCCAGGACTACTCGGATTCATTGATTCTGGATGACTATGATAAGACTGTTATTCAAGGGAAGACCCACGCCATATATGCCAGGATTATCCAGACGGGCAAGAAAGCGGGTGAAAGCCTGTTTCATCATGTACTGAATGGCGTCCTGCTGCTGGAAACGCTGCGTCCCCTGCTGGGACTGACGGATGATGAGGCACGAGTCCTCTATCTCGCCTTCACCATTCATGATCTGAACAAGGTCAGTCCTGACCGAAAGGCATTCAATCAGATTGCTACCCCGGACAATGTTCGAGAGGAAATCAAAAGGCTTGAACTGGAGGCCTTCCTGCCGCAATGGGAGCGTTATTTGCAGGACATAACCACACTCGTGCGCGGTCACGGCGCTCACAGCGATGTGGCGGGTGAGCGCCTGATCCCTGCCTTTGGCGCTCGCTATGGCCTGGGGCAGGAACGCATCAACGCATTGGTCTACCTGATGCGCGCGGCTGATGTGATCGGTCTGTCGCCGTCTCTCGAAGAGCGTAAACACAAGGTCGATTTTATCAGCCACCTGAACCAGTATCTCACAGCCTCTCACCGGCCTGAGCAGTATGAGCTGCATCTCCACCGTATCGTTGAACAGCGGGGATTATTGACGAATCTGATGCACAACACCCTCATCGAGGCATTCCAGACCGAGCATGGGTGGTTGCCCATTGTTCTGTACAGCGATGGCGTCATGTATATCGCTCCGAGGGGGGCGCAACCGATCGATGGGGCATCGCTGCCGCAGCGACTGGGTGAGCGAGTGTCCAGGCAGATCCAATCGCTGACGGGCTGTGACCCCGCAACGCTCATCGAACAGACGGCTCAGGGTATCAAGTTCCGGCCCGATGCCCTGACTGCTGGACACGGGTTCAGCACCCTTTTCGCTCAGGCGCATAACCTGATCTCCAGACGAAAGTTCAACCTGGAAACGCTGGAGGCGAAAGCACGGGAAAGATTGGAAGCGCACCTGGCGACCTTAAGCCAACACGATCCGATAGCCGCACAGTCCGTTAGCGAAGTGGCTAACCAGCGCAATCTGATCCTGGCAACCGATGCCCAGATGCGTTCCGCAGAGCTGGCCCGCACCTATTTCATCTTTCTGAACGATTATGCGCCGCAAGTCATGAACCCCTGGGCGCACATTTATCCGTTGCTGAATCTGCCCGCTGATCGGCACAGCTATTTCAATGCCTTCGACGCCCGCTACGACCGCCCCTATGTGCTGGCAGGAGATGTCTTGCTGACTGAGGACGAGGTGTATGAACGGCTGGCAGCCGATGGTGAACAGATGTGGCAACAGCTCATCATCCAGGCCAGCGCTAATGATGAAAGCATCCTGTGGATGGATTATGTTCGGCGCTACGTCGTCATCGATCAACAGGCGCTCGACGCGGGTGGAACAGGCTGGGCGGATCATCTGGCGCATTACATCGAGAATCAGCACCAGCAGTGTATTCACTGCACCAGCCCCTTCCCCACTCAGTTGTGGCGCAGCGCGGATGTGCGCGACGGCATCGAAGTCCAGAAGTTCTCCAACCGACTGGCAGCCGGGGGCAACCGCGAACCAGTCAAGCATGTCTGCCGCGTTTGTCGTACCCAATTCATGCTGGAATCCCTCAATTACCCTGCGGTGAAGGGAGAGAATCTGTTCTATCTGCATCTCTTCCCGCGCTCGTTTCAGACCCAACCGTTTGTGAAGGCGCTGGTGCGCGGTTTCCAGCGGGCGAGAGATGGCTTCTCCGAGTCCCTCAAGGCACTCCACCTGAACCCGGAAGCCGTCCTGGAGCAGATGCGTCGAGCAGAACCCCTGCGTCCGGGCTTCGCTAATCTGACCAAACAGGGCAAGCCACATACCTATGGCATTTATGCCCCCCAATTCTCACATTCCATCGCCGGGCTGCTGGTGCTGCCGCTGAACGCGCCCGGCGATAACGACAGCGAACGCTATCTCTTTGCGCTGTGGTACGCCCTGATCCTGGGGCGTTACCTCGATGCCAGGGTCATTCTGACCAAAGACCCTACGCCACCGTTCAGTGCGGACGACCTGCCCGAATTGTTTCTGGATCTGGCACCGCTGGGCAGCGCTGGTTTGCTTCGGTACAGCGCCTACGATACCGAAGCCGGCGATGATCGCGGATCCATCGACAACCTCTGGGAAGCGGTTGACCATCTGTTTGCGCTGCGCCGTCTGCTGTCTCCAGCAGAGGATAAACTGCCGGATCTGGTGCGGGCATTGAGCAGCGGCCCGCTGCATCTCTTTCATCGGGCCGATCGCATCCTGGAGGTGAACGATCGGGACTTTTTCGCGCACGATGCACAACCTCATTTGGAACGTCTCGCCATCATCATCGGAGGAGAACCTATGGAGAAATTGAGCGAATCGTTGAAGCAATTGGCCGCCCACGCCTGGGCCAACGGGTTGCGAGGGAGCAGCCTGAAGCGCAGCAGTCTGTTGTATCCGGTGACGACGATGCTGAACTTGCTGGCACAGCGCCCAGAACATGACCGGGAATTCCTCATCGCCGTCACCGTTCAGGAAATCTTCGAACATCTCGAACGCATCCAGGACGGAGACTTCAGAATTGGTCGTGGCAAGCGCCATGCCATCGAACAGTTCGTGCGCGA
Source organism: Anaerolineae bacterium (assembly GCA_022843385.1). Lineage (GTDB taxonomy): Bacteria > Chloroflexota > Anaerolineae > Aggregatilineales > Phototrophicaceae > CFX2. The sequence continues at coordinate 94,137 of JALHNT010000028.1, forward strand.
TTGGCATAAACTGATCCTGCACCAAGCTTATCGCGGCAGCGTACAGCGCATGATAACCGACCAGAAGTTGTTGACGTCGGCCTACCTCTTCTACATTCAGGCCGAAATCCCCCATAAAACACAAGATGAAAAGGAGTCTGCATAATCATGTCCGCGCTCGATGGCTATCAAGAGTATTTTTTGGATCGTTATCACAACTACCCACAAGGCCGCTACTGGACAATCATCATCGCCCGCCAGATCGAGTCGGAGGCCATTTTCCGCACCGAAGGCAGCGGCGAACCGCTCAACCGCGAGTTCGTTTACGCCGGGGCATCTGGCGACCGAGTTATCCCGCGTGTGGTGATCAGCAAGCGCAAGCAAACAGCGGTGGAACGGCGCACTGGGCGCGAACTTCTGCGAACGTTTGGATTGCTCAAGAGCAAGAAGACCGGCAAAGGCGAAGCCATCGTCTGTGCGCTCAATCGCAATACCCCTTGCGAACGCTGCCTGGATTGCATGATCTATGGCTACGCAGCGGGTGGTGGCGGGGCCCAGAAGGCGCGCGTCATCACCGACGATGCATTCAGCCTGCATCCCGCCCCAACCATTGTGGGAACGCGCCAGTTCAATGCGCTCTTCGATAACAGCACCATGCGCGATGAGGACGGTGTCGCATCAACCAGCATTGGTACGGATGAATATGTTCGACCGGGTTCCATTTTCCTGGATATGGAAACCCTGCGCGATCTGACCCGTGAAGAATTCGTTTATGTGATGGGCAACATTCTGCGCTCGACCCGCTATGGGGCGATCTCGTCGCGCATTGGCAAGGTGCAGAACGAAATCGTCAGCATCATGGTCAGCGACTGCGAATTATTCAGCAATCTGGAGCTGACGCAGCATGTCTATGATGGGCTGCTGCCCAAAAAAGATACCGAGAATGGTGACGACGCGGCAGAACCATCCTTCCCGCTGCGGTTGCAAACAGTGGCCGATGTGGCGCGGGAACAGGCTGATTCGCTCGCTGCGACGGTTGCGGGGAGAGTTGGCGTCCTGTCGTCCGAGGCTGTAGCAGCGTTGGTCTCAGAAATCACTGAGATTTATCAGGATGAAAACCGTTTGAGAGCGATGCTTGAACGAGCCAGCGCCATGTTCCCTGACAGCGATAAGTGAGCCGTCATGAACGTCTATCGCTGCGACATAACGCTGATGGAGGCCACCTTCTTCAGCAGTCGTGAGATCGGCGGCCTGTATCAGACGGAACCGCTGATCGGCAATTATGCGCTGGCTTATGCGTTGGGGTTCGCGGTATCAGGCTATTACAACGACGGGAGCATCGGCTACAAGGATGACCTGACCCGCCTGAATGAGGCTGGTATCTATATCACACCAGCGGCCATGGTCGATACGCCGCGTTTCCTGCTGCGTACATTCAATGCCCAGACCGATGGCTACTGGTCTGCCTATGGCGCAGGGGTTATCGTCGGTCGTTCCGATGAAGGCTGGTCGGAGAAACGCGGCCAGCATTGGTACACCATCGAACCGGATGGCAATGAACGGCGACATAACCCGACGAACCGGCCACAAGCGGGGCGTATGCGGATACTGGCGGCACAGAACCGTTTGATCGCTTATGTTTTCAGCGCTCAAGAGCTGGTGCTTCCGCGCTATATCCGTCTTGGCAAGTTTATGAGTAAAGCGCGTCTGGACAGCGTTGCATCCAGCTTCCGCGTTGTTGATGCGACAGATGCGGTCATCGAACATCTGTTAAATCCGGCTGACTTGCCACCCGAATGCCATCTCACTGTCTTCGATATGGTCAACCTTCCGCCGATGCCTCTGATCCGCAATGCACTGGTCAGCGGGCCACTCTATCGCCTCGCAGAGGGTGTGCTGCTGCCAGTGGGGATGCGCTTTAATGTGGAAGGGCTTCCATGATCCGATTTACACTGGAGGGGTGGGCCGAAAAGGTCGCCCCCCAGACCGACTCCTCTGATTCCTGCCTGCTCTATCATCAAGTTCGCACACGGGAAGCGCTGCGATTGTATGAGATCGTCCTGAACACCTACAACACCGGAACTGGCAAAACCAGGGCAGCCCATCAGCGTCTCATTGACCTCAATGGCAGCGACGTGAATGTGCTGATTATTGCGCCGACGAACGAATTAATCCGCCAGCACGTCCGCGATGTGGAAGACTTTGTGGAGCAGCATGACCTGCAATACCGTGTGCTTCAGGTCAATGCGCCAGAGCTGCGGGCGCTGGAAAGCAAGTTGCGGAACGGCGAAACGCTCTATCGACTGCTGACCAATGCGCGCACCTTTGATCCCGATGCCGAACCCCTGCGTCAGACAATTGTCGTGACGAACCCTGACATCTTCTATCTGGGACTGTACATGCGCTATGGGCAGCATGACCGCCGCAATGTCTTTGCCGGGCTGCTGGGATTTGATTACATCATTATTGATGAATTCCACTACTATAGCAGCAAACAGGCAGCGGCTTTTCTGTTTGCGCTGACACTGTACGATGCTTGGGGTTACTTTTCAGAACGGAAACGGCGCATCTGTCTCCTTTCCGCGACGCCGCGTTCGGGCATCATCCAGGCGCTGCGTCAGTTGTTCGGCGAGCGCCTTGCCGTCATCTCCCCAGAGAACGAGTCGGCTGACTCATCCGCTTATGACACGCTTCCAGCCCTCGCCCCGTTGGAAGTCAGCATCGAGAGCGCGGAACTGGCGGAATGGGTGTCGAGCCACACTGGACAAATTGAGCGCTGGACGACGCAGGATGGGCTGGACGGCGCCATCATCAGCGGCAGCCTGGCGCGCATCAACCAGGTTTATGACATGCTGCGCCATCTGGGCGAGGCGGTGCAGCGCCTCACCGGCCCGGAACCGACCGATGCCCGCAGTCGTGCTGCACAGGCGCACCTGATCCTGGCGACGCCTACCGTAGATCTGGGGTATAACTTCGTCAAACACAATAAACCGGAAAGACAAAACCTGGATTATGTGATTTGCGAAGCCCAATACCGCGATGAACTGGTGCAGCGCATCGGACGCGCGGGCCGGGTATTGGGTAAACAGAACACCGCTATTCCCAGTCAGGCTGTCGTCCTGGTCAATGATGAGACCGCCCAGGCACTGCGGGCGCTGGACGGCAAGCGGTTGAGCCGAGCTGCTTTCGCAGAATACTTAGAGAACGTTACATCGCTGCCGGTCAAACACCAGTTGGATTCGTACCAGGTACGCTACGCGCTTCAGGAAGCAGCCTATCCACTCTACCAGTTCAGCCTGATGCTGACAGATGCTGATCGCAGCATCTTGACTGAAACCTTCGAGCGCTTCAAAGCGATCATTGCCCCGAACAGCCGCTACAGCCTGGATCATTTCAAGGGGACGTATAAGAAGTATGAGAAGCGACAGCGTTGGTTAACTGAGTTTCGGGATACTCGGCGCTCGCAGGATGAACTCCCAGCAGAGACTGCGATCATGATCGCCGATTGGGCTGAATCCTGGGATGATTCCCGTCCCAATATCGACGCGATTAAACCCAAGCTGCATCAGGTATGGCGACGAACCCAAATGAATGTCACAGCGTTTGTCGAAAGTCAGGTTGAACTGATTAAGGCGCTCTTCCATTTCCGCGACTCGTTCGAGGGACCGAGCATCGCCTTTCATGACCCACAGCGCTGGTTTTCTTCAGAACCGGTGGGGGTCTACAGCGCAATCCACCTGCTGTCGCATTACCAACTGCGCTTGTTGCAGGATCGCCGGGAGCTAAACCGCTATTACCCTTCCGCGCCCGAAGCGGATTTCTACGCCGTGCTGGAAAATCAGCACCGTCCGGCAGCCTCAATCCATTTTACCTGCCATACACCACTCGATCACAAGACATTTCAGGAGCGCTGCGCCTGGCGACCGGTCGCGCTGCGTGGGCTGCGCTTGGCGAGCGATTCAATCCCAATCGATCCGGGAATCAATGAATGGCTGGAAGACCGGATCTACACCAGCCTGATCATCCCGCCCGAAGGCAATCTGGAGGCACGGGTGCGCGGGCGGCTGCGGCACAGTCCGTTATGGCCGCGCCGGTTGTCGGTCATGTGTGAGGCAGACGAAAGCCTGAAAGCTCACGAAGGCTATCTGATTTTCCTGGGAACCGCCGCCTTTGAAGCCCATGCTGCGCTGATCGGACTGTTATATAGTCATGACCGATCCAAAGATGATCCGATCATTTGTTGAGGAGACGCGATGGAGACCACACCCAGCTCACGTCTGTACGCCATTGTACTGCGTCTGGCGGCTCTGCGACCGGGGGCTGTCCCAGCCGATCACGGCGATCAGAGCCGGGCGGCACTGTTCAACCTGATTGAGCAAGGCGATCATGTGCTGGCGGCTGGCCTGCACGATACCAACCGGCGCAAACCCTACACCATCAGTCTGCTGCAAGGGGGGCGGCGCGGCGGCGATGGTGCGCTGCACTTCGCCGAGGGACATACGGCCGACTGGCGCTTCACGCTGCTGTGTGAACCGGCCTTCGAAGCGCTGCTGCGACGCTATCTGCTGAACCGGGCGCTACCCCATGTCCGCATCGGTGCTGTGTCCTTCGCTGTAGTCGATGCCTTCGCCAGCGGTCGGGGACATCCTGAAAGCGGTCATACCACACAGCTGGAACTGCACAACCGCTGGAACCAACCAGCGGAAGCGCTGCCCAACCGCATCCGGCTGGATTTTTGCACGCCGACGGCCTTCAACCTGGGAACCGATGGCGCGACCGGACGACGGCGCTTTGCCTCGCTGCCCGAAACGCGACATATCTTCAGCACCTTGCGTAAGCGCTGGCTGGAGCTGGGCGGCCTGGCTCCGGGTGATGAGTTCGACTCCTGGGCAGCGGCGCACCTGACGATGGAGACCGATGGCATCCGCACTCACCGGGTACGGGTGGAACGCGCATCCTTTGAGGGCTTCACCGGACGGCTGACCTTCCGCGCTGGCAGCGACCGATGCTGGCTGCCGCTGGCGCATCTGCTGGCTGACCTGACCTTCTGGACCGGGGTGGGCTACCAAACGACACGCGGGTTGGGACAGGTGCGCCGGCTGCCTATCCCGGAGGTGGAGCGATGAATACGCCGTTCGAGCTGCCGGACTACCTGCCGCTGAGTTATCTGAACCAGCTTCGCTACTGCCCCCGGCGCTTCTGGCTGATGTACTGCCAATCGGAAATGGAGATCAACGCGCCCGTGTTGGAAGGTCAGTTTCGTCATCAACGAGCGCATCAGCCCGGCGTGACCTGGGATGAGCAGGGGCGGCAGGTGCGTTCGGTGCAGGTGTGGAGCGACCGACTGCGCCTGAACGGGGTAGCTGATTTCATCGAAGAACGCGATGGCCGGCTGATCCCGCTGGAGCATAAGCGCGGGCGGATGGGGCAGTGGCTGAACGATCAAGTGCAGTTGTGCGCCCAGGCGCTGTGTCTGGAGGAGCGGCTGGGTATACCCGTACTGGAGGGAGAGTTGTTCTACTGGGGCAATCGCCGCCGCGAACGGGTACGCTTCGATGACAGTCTGCGAGCGGAAACCGAAGCTACAGTGCACCAGGCATTTGACCTGCTGGCAGCCGTCCGGCGGCCTCAACCGATTGACCACCCGGCCAAGTGCCGCGATTGCAGCCTGGAGCCGATTTGTCTGCCGCGCGAGACGCTGCTGCTGCTGCGCGAGGAAAGCCTGGATCGCTGACGGCCGAAAGACGACGAAGAGATTACGAGGATGTCATGAGTGTTCTGTATCTGACCGAGCAGTACAGCTCGGTTCGCCTGGAAGATGAGACGCTGGTGGTGCGGGTGCCGGAAGATAAGAAAAGCGGGCGGGAAGCGCGCAAGACCCGCATCCCGATGATGAAGGTGACGCAGGTGGTCGTCTACGGCGACATCACCCTGACAACCTCGGCCATTCAGGCCTTGATCGCCCAGCGCAGCGAAATCTGTTACCTGACGCGCTATGGGAAGTTCATCGCGCGGGTGTGCGGTGACGATCATAAACACGGGCAATTGCGCCTGGCCCAGCGACGAGCGCATGACGATCCGACCGCTGCGCTGCATGTGGCCGCTGTCTGCGTCCGTTCCAAGCTGCACAACCAGCGAACGCTGCTGCTGCGGAGCGCCCGCAGCCGCGATAATGAGGCGCTGGACACAGCAGCAGAACGGATCGATGAGATGATCGCCAAAGTCGATGCCCTGCCGGCCGAGGCGATAGCACCCGCAGACCCGGCGCGCCCACAGCATGACTCGACCCTGGGGCAATTGATGGGGTTGGAAGGGGCCGCGGCGGCAGCCTACTTTCAGGGCTTTCGAGCGCTGCTGGCCGACCCCTGGGCGACCGCCTTCACCGGGCGGCACAAACGCCCGCCCACCGATGCGGTGAATACGCTGCTGTCGTATGGCTACACCCTACTGACCACTCAGGCGACGGCAGCGGCACAGATCGTCGGCTTTGATCCGTATGTCGGCTATCTGCACAGCACCCAGTATGGCAAGCCGGCGCTGGCGCTGGATATCGTGGAGATGTTCCGTTCTCCGGTGGTCGATTCGGTTGTGCTGACCCTGCTGAACAACCGGATGTTGGGCAGCGACGACTTCGAAGAACAGCTTGGGGCGTGGCGCTTGAGCGATAAAGGACGGCGGGTATTTCTGGAAAAGTTCGAGGAGCGCCTGAACACCACCATCACCCATCCGGTTTTGAAGAGCAAAGTGACCTATCGCCGCTGCCTAGAACTTCAGCTCCGGCTGCTCTCGCGATGGCTACTGGGCGAGCTGGGGCGCTTCCGAGCGTTTTATGCCCGATGACGACCCAACTGTATATCGTGGCCTATGACATCTCCAGCGATAAGCGGCGGACGAAAGTCCATAAGGCGCTGTGTGGCTTTGGCGAATGGACGCAGTTCAGCTTGTTCGAGTGTTATCTGACCGAACGCGAGCTGGTGAAGCTGCGGCTGCGGATGACCGAGCTGCTCGACCCAACCGAAGACCGGGTGCGCATCTATCCGTTATGTGCTGCCTGCCAGAAACAGGTCGAGACGGTGGGCAGCCCACCACCGCAAGAGAAGACGGTTTATTTCGCCTGAAGGGTGAACGCGAGCGGCGAAGCTGGAGGGGCGCTGAGGGAGAGCCTCTCGCACAGAATCGCATCAAAAGTGGCTGAATGTGGGTGAAACCGGGCTGTAGTCGCAACAAAGGGCGGGTTTCACTTGCGGAAAACAGCCAATTTGACCTAGAATAATTTTGATTATAGGGGTTCAAATCCCTGTCCCGCCGATTGAGGCATTGAAACTTTTTGGCGTGTCAAAACGCTCAATGACAGCCGATGCGTTCAAATCCCTGTCCCGCCGATTGAGGCATTGAAACTACAACATGCATGTTGAAACCGACAACACCTACACGTTCAAATCCCTGTCCCGCCGATTGAGGCATTGAAACGTAAGTAAATGGCCTACACCATGACGGCGCAGCAGAGTTCAAATCCCTGTCCCGCCGATTGAGGCATTGAAACCATGCGTTTCATGTGTTTCTGATGCTTGCGGCGACGGGTTCAAATCCCTGTCCCGCCGATTGAGGCATTGAAACCTTCGGTTCGCCATAGCGAGCTTTGAGGGCGGCATTCAGGTTCAAATCCCTGTCCCGCCGATTGAGGCATTGAAACCGTCCACATGGCGGAATACCGCGCCCTGCCCCTCCAGTTCAAATCCCTGTCCCGCCGATTGAGGCATTGAAACTACACCATGTCGGAAAGCACCCGCACGACGCCGCAGTTCAAATCCCTGTCCCGCCGATTGAGGCATTGAAACGAGCCAGGACTGAGCGATCTAGGAGCGTGGTTCGCGGGGTTCAAATCCCTGTCCCGCCGATTGAGGCATTGAAACTACCTATTGGGCGAAACGGTAGACGAGGTATTCGAGGTTCAAATCCCTGTCCCGCCGATTGAGGCATTGAAACTGAGCGAG
>JALHNT010000029.1 GCA_022843385.1 Anaerolineae bacterium
ATTGGGATCGGCGCACTGCTGATCGTCGCCGCTGGAGTATGGCGCTTCGGCATTGCCCCGGGACAGTTCGCCGCCCGCTTCCCGGATGGCTGGAAATGGGAAGTGAATTCGATTGGATTGACGGGTTACCCTGATCCGGCCACCGGACAATTTGCTGAAGGTACGACACTCAAGGATGATCCCTTGAATCTTTCTATTCGCAAGGTGACGGCTACTGAAGCCTCTAATGGGAATATGATGATCAACGATCACTATGAGACTCGTGATCCTGTCACCAATGCTGTGACCTGGGAATTTACCTTTGATGCGGAGGTGAATCCAATCAGTGGACAATATGTTGCCGGTGAATTTCAGGGTGATTACTACTTTCTCCCTCGAAATGTAGACAAGAATACGACCTATTCCGTAACCAACACCAGCTATCGCAAACTGGCTATGAGCTTCCAACGCGAAGAATCAGTTGCCGGACTCAATACCTATCTCTTTGGCTACTATGGTCCAATTGATGACACGCTTGGCAATATCGCGGTTGGTCTTGAGCCAGGGCAAGAAGTCTGGTGCTTCGATTTCAGCCTCGAATACTGGGTTGAGCCGACCACCGGCGAAGTGGTGAAGTTCCGCGAATGGTGCGAAGGCGATTGGGTTGTCAATGCGGGCAGTACTGAACGTCTGTATGCGGTGTCGCGCTGGGGTGGGGAAACCACCGGGGATGACCTGATCCTAAATGCCAGCCGTGTTAGTTCGATGTTGAATAACTACAACTGGTCGATGCTGTACCTGCCCCTGCTGTTGGCCGGTGCTGGCGTGGCACTGCTGGCGCTGGGGTTGATCCCTAACCCATTGACACAGCAGCCAAAAAGCGAGGGCGCTGAATGAAACTACTCCGTTCTTTTCGGGTTCAGCTATTCATCATTGCCGGCGTCTTGTTCGGTCTGCTGCTCTTCACGCTCGATTTTGGCACGCGGACGGCCGCCAATGCTGCCAACTCTCAGGCGATTGTGAACTTGGTTGGGCAGCAGCGCTCTACCGTCCTGCTATTCGATTCAACCTTTGACCGTCTCGAAATGGTGACAGATGAGTCCGAACGCGCTAGCCTGAAAGATCTGATCCGGTCACTGGAGGCTACCTTTGACGCGGGAGAAGAAGCCCTGCGTTCCGGCGATCCGGAGCAAGGGATTACAGCGATCACCAATCCGGATGCGTTGGCGGTCTTTGAACAGGTCGACAGCCGTTGGCACCAATTTAAGGAGACGATTGCGACTGGGCTAGCGGCAACTCCTGAACAGCTTGCAGAACTTGACATGACCATCGACAATCAGTCAGCTGCGCTGTATGCCTTCTCTGACCGTTTGGCGAATGCCATTAACACCCTCGTTAGTCAACAGCTTGAGCGTTCGCAGCGACTTGCTGCTGGGTTGGGACTTGTATCCTTCATCCTGTTGATTGTGGCCTTTTTCGTCATCAATAATATCGCTCGGTCAGTGAACCGATTGGTTCATACGGCGGATCGTCTGAGCAACGGCGACCTGAGCGTCCGCGCTGGACGCGAGTCGATTGAGGAAGTTGCTCGTCTGGCAGCAACCTTCAACACAATGGCAAGTCAGGTCGAGAGCCGCATTGCCGATACCGAGGCAGCGCGTGACCAGGCCGAACGGGCGGATAAAGTGAAATCGGCTTTCTTGGCGAGTATGTCGCATGAGCTGCGCACGCCGCTGAACTCGGTCATCAACTTCACCAAGTTCGTTCATCAGGGCATCATGGGGCCAGTCAACAAAGAACAGCAGGAAGCGCTGGGTGAAGTGATCGACAGTGGCAAGCATCTGCTGAGCCTGATCAACGATGTGCTGGATATGTCCAAGATCGAGTCGGGGACGTTGAAGTTGTTCATGGAAGATCAGGTTGATGTCCAGGCGGTGCTGGAGTCGGCTCATACTAAAGCCAAAAGCCTGCTGGTCGATAAGCCGATAGAGTTGAAATTAGAGCTCGAGTCGTCCCTGCCGACAATCCGCGCTGACCGGCAGCGTCTGCTGCAAATCCTGCTCAACATTCTCTCGAATGCCTGCAAGTTCACCGAGCAGGGCAGCATCCGCATAAAGGCTTACACGGCAGGCGACGAGCTGGTATTTGCCGTACAGGACACGGGGCCGGGCATCGCCCCCGAAGATCAGGCAGCGGTGTTTGAACCATTCCGCCAGACCGAAACGGGCTTGCGGCAAGGGGGCGGCACTGGCCTGGGGATGCCGATCTCGCAGAAACTGGCCGAAGCGCATGGCGGACGCATCTGGCTGGAGAGCAATAAGGGAGAAGGCGCAACCTTCTACGTCAGTATACCGATTCATTCCAAACTAACGGTGGCAAGCGCCGCCTGATGAGGTGCAATCATGTCAGATTATCCTTCAGTTCTCTATGTTGAGGATGATGCCCGCAGCGCCCGCATCATGCGAACGCTGTTGGTGAACAGCATGGGGCTGCGTCACGTCGCTATTTTTGAGGATAGCGCCGATTTCATCACCCGTGCTGAAGCATTGGTTCCCGCGCCGGATGTCATTTTCCTCGATATTCATGTGACGCCGCTGAATGGTTTCGAAATGCTGGCACTGCTGCGCCAGCATCCGTCGTTTGCCCACCTGCCTATCATCGCTTTGACAGCCAGCGTGATGAATGAAGAGATTGACCAGCTTCGTACGGCAGGCTTTAATGGCTGTTTCGCCAAGCCGCTGGATATGGATCACTTCCCCGAACAGCTCGAACTGGTGATGAACGGCCACGTATTCTGGAATGTGATGGGGTAGGGTGATTATGGAACAGCTACTGAAGGGTAAACGGATTTTCATCGTCGAAGATAACCTACCCAATCGGATCATTTACCAGACTCTTCTGATGCAATACGGAGCGCGGGTCGAATTTGAGCGCTGGGGACGGGATACCCTGAGCCGGCTGAAGAATTTTCCCAATGCCGATCTGATCGTGTTGGATCTGATGCTGACAGATGGTCTGACGGGTTATGACATCATCGCCAAGCTGCGGGCGCTGCCTCAATATGCCAGCGTACCCATCGTAGCGGTTTCGGCATCCGATCCATCCGATGCCATTACCCGCACCCAGGCTACCGGCTTCAACGGATTTATCGCCAAACCGATTGATGACCAGTTATTTCCACGCCAGCTCCTTCAGGTGATGAATGGACAACCGGTCTGGCACGCAGGATGAGAACTAACCGTAATGAGGAGAACGAGGTTATGAAGTCAGTACATGCCTTAGTGATTGATGATAATGTGAAGAATCTGGGCGTGCTGGCGCAGCTCCTGACCTTACAAGGGGCGCGCGCCACCCGCGTGAACAATCCGTTACATCTGACGGAAGTGCTAAAGTCTATGGAGAAAGTGGATATTGTGTTCCTCGATCTGGAGATGCCGGGGCTAAATGGCTACGATGTGCTGAACATGCTCCGGGCGGACTCACGTTTCGCCAATGTGCCGATTGTGGCTTACACGGTTCATGTCAGCGAGGTGTTCACCGCTCAGGAAAAGGGTTTCGACGGCTTTATCGGCAAGCCGGTGGATAGCGACCGTTTCCCGGAACAGATGGAGCGTATCCTCAAGGGTGAAGCGGTCTGGGATGCGCGCTAGATTATAGCGCGCCATCCCCACCTTCCCCGCTGCCTAACCAGGGGAGTCTGCACCGGTACCCCTCATTAGCATGCCAACACTGTGATGCAAGCGGTATCACTTCGCATCTCAGATCTTGCCTAATTCACATCCGCTTGTTCTTGATGTCATTGAGACTTCTCGTGGTTTGCACAGATTGCCGTTTTGCCGCCAAATGTGCGGGCGAGAAAACGGGAAGCTGGCGCAGTATTGCACAAACTGGCAACGCTCAGGTTCGGCTGTTGTCGCCGTGTGCAGCATCCACACGTGAGCCAACCGCCGCTATGCAATAAAGTGACAGTGGGAACGGAAACACGAGAGCCAGCCGCCGGAGCGCGATTTAGAAGGGGATGTGGTGGGTGGATAAGGAAAGGGTGGGTGTGGGGACGGTTCATCATCATACCTACAGGATAAAGTAGAACGGATATTCTGTCAAGGGGTGGAAACAAGAAAGCTATGGCATCATCTCAAGGTACGGATGATGCTACTCTGGGGCAAAATAAGAGTCAGATTGAGATCATTGAAGGAGGGCCGCAATGCTACGTTTCGGAATGGTCGTCGGGCTACTCGTGAGTTTGGTGGTAGGGAGCGTCCAGGCACAGGATGAGCAGGCGCTTCTGGACGAGGTGGTGAGCGAATTTGTCGGGGCAGAGGGGGCGGCGCTGGCAGTACAGGTGACAACGCCGGATGGGAGCTGGGCCGCAGCGGCAGGTTTCTCGGATGGTGAGCGAGCGGCACGGGTCGATGACCGTTTCCGCATTGCCAGCATGTCCAAGACCTATGTGGCGACACTGGCGCTACTGCTGGTCGAGGAGGGGATGTTTGATCTGGATGACCCAGCGCGGGAATGGCTGCCGGATGAAGTTGTGGCGAACATCGCCAACGCTGACGCGGTGACGTTGCGGCAACTCCTGTCGATGCGCAGCGGGATTGATGATTATCTGGGGACGGATGCCTTCTGGGATGCCGTGCTGGATGACCCGGCACGTGAATGGACGCTGGATGAGGCGCTGAGTTATGCCTATGAGCTACCAGCGTTGGACGAACCAGACGCGATTTTTGACTATTCCAACACCAATTATTTGCTGCTTCAGATGGTTCTGGAGGAGGCCGCAGGTATGTCGCTGCATGAACTGTCACGCGAGTGGCTGTTCGATCCACTTGGGTTGCACGACACTTATACCCAGATCAGCGAGTCGCTGCCAGGTGGCTTTGTTCAGGCGTTCGGCGACCTGGATGGCGACGGGGCGCTCGAGGATGTCACGACGGTGAATGATGGCGCCGGGTTGGGGGATGGAGCGTTGGTTTCGACGGTGGGCGATGTGACCGCGTTTTATGCTGCCCTGCTGCAAGAGGAGTCGCTGCTCGATGCGGCGCTGATGGATGAGCTGCTGGACTTCCAGGATACTGGAGAGGGCGATGGCTACAGCCTGGGGCTGAGTGAATGGGATACCGAATTTGGCACGGCCTGGGGACACTCTGGAGCGGTGACTGGCTTCGTGACCATCGGTATGTACCTGCCTGATGAGGAAGCCATTATCGTCGTCCTGAGCGCCAGCGAGTCAGTTGACCCGGCTGAAGTTGCTGAAGCCGCTGCCCAGGCGATGCTGAACTAAGCGTAGCGATAAATTGTGACATATGAGCTGTCAATAGTGTGGGGAAAAGAGACGTGGGGCGGCTATTACAGCCGTCCCACTCGAACTCACGTTAGCCCGTTTGGCTAGATCGCTGCGCTAACCAATCACTGAATGGCGTGTCCGCCCCATTCACCGCTTGGCGCTGGTCTGAAGTTGCCCTTGCCGCGCAAGCCATTGACCGACTCGGTATTCATGGCGTACTGCAATGTGGCATATGCAATCGCATCGGCATTCAGGTCAAGGACTGTATCGTTGATGTTGGAGAAGGTATCACATGGCTGATGGTAGCACGGATCATAGGCCTGACCGGCGGTACCTCCATAAATGGATGCTTGAGCCGGTGTCTTAATACCTTCCGCGCCGGTGAACAGACCGCCGAAGGCGATCCCGTTATTGAAGAAGGCTGCATAATCTGAACGGAAGCTGATCTGAGTAGACTCGAACGCCAGACCGCGCGAGGCATAGAAGCCCTCAAACAGCCGCTCGATGGCTTCTGAGCCGGGCGGCCCTTGCAGGCCAAAGGCTGAACCGTCACCGTCGTAGATGAAGCGTACATAATTGGGCGATGCGACCATATCGAAGTTGAGATACAACGCGATGCGATTGCGCTCTGCGACGCTTAGATTGTTGACATATAAGGTCGAACCAATCAATCCCGATTCTTCAGCGCCCCACCAGGCGAAGCGCACCTTATTCCAGGGTTTGACCTTCGCCATCTGCAGTGCTACTTCCAGAATCGCCGCGCTGCCCGAACCATTATCATTGATGCCAGGACCAAGCGGCACCGAGTCCAGGTGGGCACCAACCATAATGACATTTTCAGGATTGCCCTGGACTGACTCGGCAAAGACGTTGCTGGTGGTGGCATTGCCCCGGAACACATTGGCGAACAACCGCATGGTCAGACCAGGTGTGCCTGCCCATTCGACTCCGCGCGCATAGCTTGTATCCAGCACCGGAATACCGCCATTATATGCAGCCGACAGTGTGCCGTTGATAATGCCGGTGCGCGCCGGTGTATTGCCCTGGTTGAAAATGATCGCACCGGATGCGCCGGCTGCCGCAGCGTTTTGTGCCTTTTGCTGAAAGCTGCACGAGCCGCGCTGGATCAAGGCGATGTTGCCAGCCGGGAAGCCAGCGAAGTCTGCCGCTTCACAGCCGCTCGTCGAGGTATTACCCAATCCCAGTTGCAGATCAACTGCGGTGACTGACGCCGTCACGTCGCCTGCGTCAGTCTGATCCATCAGTTCAAAATCAACCCCCTGAACGTAGGCCACACTGGATGGCGCCACCTGTGTCAGGGTTGAGGGTCCAAGTTCACGCGATGTGAAAAACTGGAACGGCTGCACCGTCACAATATAACCGGCCTGACGCATCAGGTTGGCGACATAAGCAGCGGATGCATCGAAGCCGCTGGTGCCCGATGCACGCTCGCCATTGTTGCTGTTTGCGATCGCCTGGAAAGCTGCCAGATGCCCCCGCACTCCCTGGACAGTTACACATTCCAACAACTTCTGAAAGGTATTATTGACGCGGTTGTCGCAAGCGGGGTTGCCAGCATAAACGGGCATGACGCACATCGCAAGGCAGGCAAAAATAAAGAGCCTGCGCAAGAACTGTATCTTATTCATCGTGATTCCCCTGGGTGTAGGCAAAAAAATTAAGTGCACCAGTTCATTTTTGAATCGGTGTTTGCGCCTCCTCCGCAAATATAGTGCTACCTTAATATACCATAAATATGCGTTTTTGCACTTTGCTAAACGCAACGATGAAAGTCGCTGTATGACCGCTAGGTGGACAGCAATGGCGTTACCACACAAAGCGCTCATGCACCCGCTGGCGCAGCAGGCGGAGCGTCTCCTGATCGGCGGCGGATGGGGCAGTGCCGAAGAGCAGCAGCCGATCCAGGTAGACGTAGAGGATGCGTAGGCGGATGAACCAATCTATCTGTTCCAGCCAGAAGGGTTCGAGCGGGCGGATAGCTGCATAGCCGGTCAGCAGCCATGAACGATATTGGTCGCGTTCTGCCTGTGGGTGAAAGCGCAGCGTCGAGAGGGCGATGGCGAGGTCAGAGATGAACCAGTGATAGCAGCAGTTGCCGAAGTCAAAAGCGGTGATGCCCAGCGCCGGGTGATAGTGGAAGTTGCGCGCACCCAGATCGGCATGGGTCAGGCCATAGCTCTCGCGGCTGATGGGCAGGCGGCTAAGATGCTCTAGCACGTCGTCGAGTTCTCGCAGCGACAGGGTATCGCTGGCCGGGATCAGGTGGCGTGCCTGGGCGATCAGGTTTTCCTCGTGCCAATGCCAGCGGCGACAGTCGGGCTGCGCTTCAAACGAAGTGGCGGCCTGATGAATCTGCGCCAGCATTCGTCCCCAGGCGCGGAAGAACGGCTCATTCCAGTGGGGCGTGTCGGGCGTCACTACGAAGCCCGGTGCGTAGTCAAAGACCGAGGCCAGCAGCGGGCTATCAGCGACGGCGAGGGCTTCGATGAGACGACCGG
This sequence comes from Anaerolineae bacterium, assembly GCA_022843385.1. Lineage (GTDB taxonomy): Bacteria > Chloroflexota > Anaerolineae > Aggregatilineales > Phototrophicaceae > CFX2. The sequence continues at coordinate 7,786 of JALHNT010000029.1, forward strand.
CCCGTGAGGGAATCGGTGTGCTGACGCGGACGCCGCTGCGCTTAAGATGGAGCAGGAAATCGAGTTCGGCCTGGTTGACCTGCTGGGAACGATCACGCGGGTCGGTCAGGCGCAGGATGAAGGTCTCGCCCTGGTCGCTGAAACGGTACACCGAGTTGCCGAAGTCGCCGACGTGTTCAATCGATGCGGCATCGGCTCCCCAGCACTCGGCGGCGAGCAGGGCATAAGCGCGATTGACTTCAGGCTGTCCCGGAATCCACATCGTCCAAAATCCGTTGCCAATCAGAGGACTTATGCCGATGATACCATGCGGTCATATCTGGCAAGAAGTGATGCGACCACCCGCGTCTGACGTCACTCGTCAAACCCCAGCGCATTCATGACTCCAGGGGCAGCCAGTTGTGAGAAAGTGTAAGCCATCGTTTCAGGTGATGGGGGATCGGGCTGCTTCAGCCACCAGACAATGCTTCCGACCACTGCCCCGGCCAGATGATGGGCGATCAGGTGGGGCGGCACGGTGATGCGCGGGGCGACAGCGCGAAAGGGGGCGTGCAGCTCATACGACTGCTGCGCCATGAACTCGATCAGCCGGGCGACAACGGCGGCGGAACCGTGTGCGCTCAGGATGAGACGATAGAAAGCGACATGATCGGCGACATGCCGAAAAATCGAGTAGCTCAACGGTTTGCCATCCAGCAGCAGGGTGTCACTATCGGCGCGGCCCAATGCAGCCACTGTCTCGGCAAAGAACTGTTCCAGACAATCCCAGAGCAATTCATGTAGATCGGCATAGTGGGCATAGAAAGTCTTGCGGGCAACGTCCGCGCGATCAATGACTTGTTGTACCGTGATCTGGTCGAAGGGCTGCTCGTTGATGAGCGTCAGGAGCGCCTGCTGGAGCGCCTGGCGGGTGCGCTGGAAGCGTCGATCTTCAGAAGTAGACATGTGTCTGATAAGTGTCATGCGTGACCTGAACGATGGTGAAGCAGTATACCATGCCGGCATCGATCAGATAATTGTAAGGGTGATTGCGAGATGATTGGAATAACCGGCAGGATGGAAAGCGGAGTAAAAGAAACCACGAAGCGCGCGGACTACTGGCGTCAGTATTTTGACGAGACGACCGCCAAGCAGAGCGATGCGAAGCGGCAGGCGATGACGATCACCTCGGACGGGGTTCGGCTGCATCTGGATGTCTATGAGCAGAGCGACCGAAGTGCACCGACCCTGCTGTTCAATCATGGGGGCGGGGGCTACTCGCGCCTGTTCGTGCCGGTTGCGCTGGCCTTGTATGAGCGCGGCTACACGGTGGTGCTGCCGGATCAGCGCGGCCAGGGATATTCAGAGGGTGATCGTAGTGATTTCACGGTCGGCGAACTGGCACGGAATGTGGCGGATGCGGCGGCCTGGGCGCGGGCGCGTTATAGTGGCCGGCTGTTCCTGCTGGGGGCGAGTGTGGGCAGCGGTCTAGCTTACCAGGCAGCGGCGCTGGGTGCGCCGGTGGATGCTCTAATCCTGCACAATCTGTATGAATTCGGCAGTGAACGGGATGCGCTGGCGGTGTCGCGCTTCGCCGGGCTGGCAAAGGTGCCGGGCGTGGTGACACTATCACGCTGGCTGACCGGGTTGGGCGCGGCGCTGCTCCCCCGCCTGAAAGTTCCCTTCGGGTTGCTGGGCAGGTTTGAGCAGATGGTTGATGAACGCGATACCCGCTTCTATCCGATCTGGAAGGCCGATCCGCTGCCCATCAAAGCTGTCAGCCTGCGCTACCTCCAGAGCACCTTCACCACGCCGCCCCCGATTCCGTTGGAGCAGAATCGCCTGCCGGCGCTGGTCATCAACCCGACTCGTGATCGCATGGTCGCTCCCGCCGTCACGCGCCGCAATTACGACCGGCTGGGCGGAGCGAAAACCTATGCCGAAATCCCGGTTGGGCATTGGGCAACCGATGCGGCCTTCGTGCAGGAGTATGTGGGGCTGCTGGATGACTTCATGCGCCGCCATGCCGGATGATGGGCTTTGCCCATCGCGGTTCGCACCTGCCCACCGCTGCTGGTGGCTGATGACCTTCACCGGTCTGGCGATCCTGCTGGTCATTCTGGAGCGTGTTATGAACTTCGCTCTTGTATTGCCCTCTCCCCACGCTACTCAGCCCTCTCCTAAAGGGCGATGGGCTCAAAAGCACTTCCTTCACGACATCGCCTCTTCTCCCACTGGGAGAAGAGGCCGGGGATGAGGACCATAATGTGTATAACACGCTCTGGGCTGCAACCTGCTGAGCGAAGGGCTGCGCGACTGGCTCGATTCGAATATCTGAACTGGCAAAGGACAAAGTGCTGAGTGAAAGTGGGTTGACCTGAGCAATGTCATCCCTGCACTCACAAACACTCTGCAACGGTCACGCAATCCTCAAAGCGCCGGGCCGCGAGGCTCTCTTTTGGGATGCAGATGTACAGCGTTCCACAATCCCCCCACATGAAGTCCAGCCGTTTGTCGGTATCAATCTGGAATAAGAACTGCCATTTGTATACCTCTGCTTTGATAAAGGAGGTTTGTTCTGGCGCATATGCATAGGATTTATTCGGCTTGATCTGATATTTGTCGATGACTATTCCCCACAAACAATCATCCTGAAGTGTCCAGGGATGACCGAAAAAATGATGACGAGGTTCGGGATTTCTGCGATCCAGTAGGCCATTGTAGCGACGATACATTGTCCAGTTATCAAGTCTTTCCGAAGGATTGTCTGATTTAACTTCACCTGACGCCCAATGCGGCAAACCTGCATCGGTATGCTCGAATGGTAGCCACAATCCGCTGGTGAAATGGATGCAGTGAGCAGGTCGAGCTTCAACAGGTGAATAATCCCCACCATCGTGAGAAGGATGCGTCACTCGGGTGTAGGGTATATCCTCGGTTTCAAGAAAAACCACCTGCCAGAACTCAGGATTTTGGTAATCGATCCACTGCTGTTCAGAGGCTTCATAGAAGTAGTACAACATCCCATGCGGGGGCAGGACTGAGGCGGCCTCGTGGACGGCCAGTTCAGAGAGCCGGAACTGACCGATGAAGGTGAGCGGTTTTTCGTCTTTGTACTTCCACTGAAACCCGGGTGGTAGATCAGGATTGCCACCGAGTTTGGACGTGCCGAGCGGGAGTTCATCCTCGTTAACTGGGGTGAGGCGCATCTGAATGCCGGGCCTGACGGCAGCGAGGATCGATTGCTCGTAAGCATCGAGCAGGTGCAGGTGGATTTGTTGTTTCAGGGTTTCGAGATCAGGGAACATGCGTCCTTGCTCCTATCGGCTTTCTAACATGATTCACAAGGTGCAGTTTTTGCCGTTTTCCCGCCGAATGTGCAGGCGAGAATACGGGAAGCTGGCGCTGAATTGCATAATCTGGCAACGCTCAGGCTCGGCTGCTGTCGCCGTGCGCAGCATCCACACGCGAGCGAACCGCCGCTGTGCAGTGAAGTGACACTCAGAACGGGAACACGAGAGCCAGCCGCCGGAGCGTGCGTCAGACGGGGGTGTGATGGGGGTACAGGGAAAGGGTGGGTGTGGGGCTGGATCATCGCCATGATTACATGATAGGATAGAACGTATATTCTGTCAAGTGGCTGGGCAGGGCGGTTGGCGGTAGAGTCGCTGGCAAATCGGGAAAGGAGCAAGGCCGATGAGCGAGTATCAATACTGGGAATTTCAGAAGGTAGCCGGGCGGCTGACGGCTTTCCAAACGCGGCTGAAGGCGCTGGTGGATTCCTCGGTCAAGCCGACCAGCACGCTGTACAAATGGCTCGTCTCAGCCGGGCTGGTGAAGTGAACCTGAGCGCTTGGTGAGCGTTGCCGCGCTGAGTTGATCCAGCGGGCAGGGCTGGTACGATAGCTTTCATGGTGAATTGGCATGGCAGCGAACAGGCGGATGAATGAGCAAGAAGGTCGTAGTCATCGGTGGGGGATTCGGCGGGTTGGCCGCAGCGGCACGGCTGGCGGCGAGGGGACACGAAGTTCATCTGTACGACAAGCGCGATCAACTGGGTGGGCGCGCGTATCAGTATGAAATCAACGGCTTTCACTTCGACGGCGGCCCGACCGTCATCACCGCGCCGCATCTGTTCGACGACATCTTCGCCGCTGCCGGACGCCGCCGCGAGGATTATTTCACCTTGCTGCCGCTCGACCCGCTGTATCGCTTCTTTGACCAGGAGGGCCGCTGCTTCAATTACTGGCGCGGGCTGGACGAGACGGCGCAGGAAGTGGCGCGTTATAACCCGGACGATGCCGAGCGTTACCGGGCGATGCTGGAACACATCCGCCACATCTTCGACACGTTTCAACCCTACAGCGACAAACCGCTGACCACGCTCGGTCAGATGATGACCATCATGCCGGATATGGTGCGGCTGCAAGCCTTTATGAACACTGACTGGTTCATCGAGCGCTACCTGAAAGACCCGTTCCTGCGTAAGGTGTTCACCTTCCACCCGCTGCTGATCGGTGGCAATCCGCTGGATACGCCGGCCATCTACACCCTGATTATGCAGTTCGAGAAGCAGTGGGGCGTGTTTTATCCCCAGGGCGGGACGGGCGCGATTGTGCGGGGGTTTGAAAAGCTGCTGCGCGAGCTGGGCGTCCACATTCACCTTCAGCGCGAGGTGGCGCAGATCGTCATCCAGAACCACAAGGCGACCGGCATCCGGCTGGATGGAGGCGAGGAGGTCAAGGCTGATGCGGTGGTCTGTAACGGCGACCTGCCGTTCGTCTACAAGCATCTGATCTCGGCGGCTCATCGGCGCCGCTTCACCGACCGCAAGGTGGATCGCATGAACTACAGCATGTCGCTGCTGGTGATCTACTTCGGCACCAAGAAACGTTATCTGGATAGTCCGCTGGCGCACCACAACATCATCGTCAACTCGCGCTTTCGCGGCTGGCTGAAGGACATCTTTCGTCACGCCACGCTGCCGGAAGATTTCTCGCTCTACGTCCACATGCCCTCGCGCAGTGACGACAGCATTTCCCCGCCCGGTCATGAGAACTTCTATGCCCTGGTGCCGGTGCCGGATATGCGTGCCAGCATCAAGTGGGAGCAGGTTGGGCCGCTGCTGCGCGATAAGGCGCTGGCCTTTCTCGAAGAGCATTATCTGCCGGATCTGCGAGCGAACATCGTGGCGCTGCACCACATCGACCCGACCCATTTTCGCCACACGCTCAACAGCCAGTACGGGGCAGCGTTCTCGCTGCGCCCGACGCTCCTGCAATCGGCCAACTTCCGCCCGCACTGCCAGTCGGAGGAGTTCGACAATCTGTATTTCGTCGGTGCCGGGACACACCCCGGCGCGGGGGTGCCATCGGTGCTGTCCAGCGGTAAAATCGCAGCGGATCTGATTGGGTAGAGAAGAGATTAACCACAGAGGCACAGAGAACACAGAGAGGAATCAGAGATTTTTTCCTTTGAACCCCCTTGTCCGCTGGGGGCTGAAGCCGCCCAGCTAACGGGGAATACGGTAAGCGCACTAAAGGCGCTGAAGAAGACAGTCCGGGACAGCAGCCCCTTCAGTGGGCTTTGCATCTCGTGGTAGCAGAGGGGTTAACCCCGCTGCGGCGGACAGCGGGTTGCCAGGCCTATTTGCAAGGTAACGATGGAGAAAGCAAATCCATCACAGGATGTCAGATACGCCAAAGCGGTTCACCGAGCCGAAAGGAATGACGAAGATGATAACCGGTCAGGCCAGCGGACAATTCGAGGTGCAACTGGTGCCTCTGGCAGCGGATGCAGGTGATGTGGGTATCAGCAGGATGTCGATTGATAAGCGATTCAGCGGCGGATTGAGCGCGAGCAGCCAGGGCCAAATGCTGGCTGTCATGACCGATGTGGAAGGATCTGCCGGGTATGTGGCAATGGAGCGCGTGACCGGAACGCTGGATGGGCGTGAAGGATCGTTTGCGCTTCAGCATACCGGCGTGATGTCACGCGGCGCTCAACAACTCACCATTGCGATTGTCCCGGATTCAGGCGCCGGTCGGTTAGCCGGACTCGCCGGGACGATGACCATTGCTATTGTCGATGGTCGGCATGATTACGTGCTGGCCTATTCCCTACCAGACGGAAGCTGACTGATGGAGAAACGATTTAGGTATGGGGTGACTTCTGGGGAATACAGCAGACCTCCCTAACAGATGAAGAAATCCGTTTAGTTGGACATACAGACATGGTTGTGCTTCTAGTTTTGGAGAAGTTCATACTTAAGGATCTGGAGATTAAGGCATGACCGACAAACAGGATGTCATTTTGAAAATTGAGTCAGCCTTTGCAGATACCCCTTATCCTGGTGATGATCGTATTGGATGGTCACATGAGGCAGAATCAATTAGGGAACTTTTCCAGGGGATGCACTGGCGGACTTTGCCCGTATCTTTCATCTATGAACATCGTGTAGATTTGATGTACTTCACCGATGATGGATTCCGCTTTTTTCTCCCTGCTTTCATGCTTGCTCTGCTTAACCATCCCGATGATGTCGATAGGCTTTCGCTCAATCTTCTTTTGCGCCTATGTCCTCCGAACGCCTTCCCAGGTCAACTATCACCCGATAGCATTCGAAGTCTGTCGGAGAAGTTCTTGATCCGAGCTAGCGTTTTCACCCATGAGGAAATCGCTGCCATCATTGCATTTCTCGAGTTGTACGAACAGCTTTTTGCGGACGAACATCAGGTTAGCGGATTGGGTCTTCCAGAAAGTGCCATTCTATTCTGGAAAACAAGACTACACAGCAATTGATTAAGGACATCTGCATGGCGTCTCTAAAGAGCAACAGGCAGCACTTAAGAACCAGTAAACATCTATCACGCAAGGATTCCCCATGACCACCCCCTATGCCCAGGGATTTGCCAGCCTGACCCGCGAAACCCATATCGATGATCTGCCGGTGCAAGGGAAGCTGCCCGACTGGCTGAGTGGCCGGCTGGTACGCAACGGCCCCGGTCAGTGGGATCTGAAGGAGCAGCGTTACAATCACTGGTTCGACGGGCTGGCGATGCTCCACAGCTTCACCTTCGCCCAGGGCCAGGTGGCCTATGCCAACCGCTTCCTGCACAGCAACGTCTATGAGAAAGACACGACCAGCGGGCGCATCAACTACCGCAGCTTCGCCACCGATCCCTGTCGCTCGTGGTTCTCGCGGGTGTTCTCGTTGTTCTCCGGCGATGGCGATGTGCCAGCCAACGCCAACGTCAGCGTGGAGAAGATCGCCGGGCAGTATGTGGCGCTGACCGAGACTCCGATGGCCGTGCGCTTCGATCCGCAAACGCTGGAGACGCTGGGCGTGGTTGAGTATGACGACGCGCTCAAGGGGCAGATGACGACGGCGCATCCGCATTACGACCCGGAGCGCAACCTCGGCATCAACTACTTGTTGGAGTTCGGGCCGACCATGACCTATCACATCTACGGCTGGCAGGGGCAGACGCGCCGGCGCATCGCCCGCCTTCCGGCGCAACCGGCGGCATACATGCACAGCATCGGGATGACCCAGCAGTATGTCATTTTGGCTGAGTTCTCGCTGCGGCTGCCCAACGCGCTGGCGGTGTTGTTCAGCGGCAAACCCCTGATCGAGAATTATCGCTGGCTGCCGGATCAGCCGGCGGTCTTCAGCGTGATCGACAAGGACAGCGGGGCAGTGGTGGCGCGGGTGGAAACTGAAGCCTTCTTCGGCTTCCATCACATTAACGCTTTCGAGCGCGGCGATGAGCTGGTGCTGGATATTGCCGCCTATACCGACGCCCGCATTGTCCACCAGTTCAAGCTGGATAACCTGCGTATCGGGCCGGGGGATGTCCAGGCCGGGGAGTTCCGCCGCTACCGGGTGCCGCTGAAGGGCGGGCGAGCGACTTACGAACAGATCAGTGAGACGACGCTGGAACTTCCGCGCATCCATTACCGCGCTCATAACACCCGTGAGTATCGCTACGCTTATGGCGTCGGGCTGAAGGACGCCTCAGTTGATTTCTACAACCAGTTGGTCAAGATCGATGTCGAACGCGGGACGGCGCAGGTCTGGCATGAGCCGGGTTGCTATCCGTCCGAGCCGGTGTTCGTCCCCGCCCCGGATGCCCGCCGCGAGGATGACGGGGTGATCCTGTCGGTGGCGCTGGATACGCAGCGTGGGGTGTCGTTCCTGCTGGTGCTGGATGCCACTAACTTCAGCGAGATCGCCCGCGCCGACACGCCGCACGGCATCCCCTTCGGCTTTCACGGGCAGTTCTTTGGGGAGAAGTAGGCTATAATCGAAGTGTTGCAGTATGGAGACTGGATGACAATTTGGAGAGTCTTATCTACAAAGATAGATCAATCGATTCCCCGTATATCGACTTGGTAATGCACGGTTTAACCGTTGCCAGCGACACCCTTGTTCGCCCTGCTGCCTCACATTGGCATATGGTGTTTTCAAATCGACAAGGGCGCAAATTTCCCCTGATTGTCGGACCCTGGACAAAACCCGGTGTTGTATCGTGGACAGAAGACGCTGAGATTCTGTGGATAAGGTTTAAGATAGGCACCTTTATGCCTCATATGCCTCCGGTGAATTTTCTCGATACTGAGACGATTCTACCGGATGCATCGACCAAGTCTTTCTGGCTAAAGAGTTCTGCCTGGGAAATTCCAAACTACGAAAATGTAGATGTTTTTGTTGAGCGGCTGGTGCGCGAGGGTTTGCTGGTATGCGACCCTGTCGTGAATACGGTTTTGGGAGGCCATCTACCAACGCTGGCGTCTCGTACCGTTCGACATCGCTTTCTGCATGTCACCGGTCAATCGCAAAATCGCATCTGGCAAATTGATCGTGCTCAGAAAGCGATGAGTCTTTTGCAGCAGGGATACTCCATTCTTGATGTAGTGTCGCTTCTCGGTTATGCCGATCAACCGCATCTCACTCGATCCTTGAAACAGTTTATGGGCTACACACCCGCTCAGGTCACGCCCCTGTTGACCTGAAAGACCTTGCCATTTTGTTCAAGACAACCCTGTTTGCCTCACTGTATCATGTAGTCATCGTGAATACTCCAACAACGACCAGAAGAAATGGAGACAAACAATGACTGCTCAACCCACTCCATCCGCTGTCCGCACCGTTATTGCGAACATTTCCCTGTCACTAGACGGAAGAACGACCGGTCTTGGTGGTGAGTACGATATGGGATGGATTGTCCCCCACGCCATCACGGACGGGGCGCGCACTCACATGATCGCGGTCACAAAGCCAGCCACCACCGTACTCCTGGGGAGAAAGAACTACGAGGGTTTTGGGGCTTATTGGCCGCCTGTCGCCAACGACGAGAATGCCGACCCGCGTGATCGAGCATTCGCTCAATGGATGAATTCTGTGGAGAAAATTGTGTTCTCTTCCACGTTAAAGGAGCCTACCTGGGAAAACTCTCGCATCGTCAATCTTGATCCGGCTACAGTCGTTAAAGACCAGCGGCAACGCAGGGGCGGCGACATCATCGTACTCGCCAGCGGCAGTGTCATCAAAAGCCTGCTTCAGGCGGATGCCCTGGACCGCTTGAGCATAACCTTATGCCCAGAGATCGTTGGCGGCGGTGCGCGCCTGCTGGAGGATGGGCTGCCATCCACATCCTGGAACTTGCGCCAAAGTACCGTTACCGAGAGCAGTGCCTTATGGCTGATTTATGATCGAATCCGTCAGGAAAAAGGAGCATGACAATGAACTGGACACTGGAAGTCGTGGTCGTCCCTGTCTCGGATGTGGATATTGCAAAAGACTTTTACGCGGATAAGCTGGGGTTTCATGTTGATCATGACACACGGATAAGCGATGCCGTTCGAATCATCCAGTTGACGCCGCCAGGTTCGGGCTGCTCAATCGTCATCAGCAAAGGCATGACGGAGATGGAGCCAGGCATACAGAAAGGACTGCAACTCGTCGTCAACAATGTGCGGGCGGCTCATGCCTTCCTGACCGAGCGCGGTGTGATGTGCAGCCCGGTGCAGATGTATGGCAGGGATGGGAAAATGCGTGAGGCGGAAGACGGTGATGACCTGAACAACAGCGGGTTCATCTTCTTCAGTGATCCCGATGGTAATTCCTGGGCAGTGCAGGAGATCACTGCGCGTCCTTGATGCTGCAAATACTATAGCGCCAGATTGCCCGGTCGTCGGTCAGGTGAGGTTCAACAGTTGGTCGGTGGTGACGATGGTGGCGAATTCGTCCTGAAGGCTGACCAGCGACAGGGTGTGGATGGTCTCCGCCGGGTAATCCACGCCATCGAAGCCGCGCAGGGCATGGGCCGCGGTGGCGTCGGCGACGACGATCGTTTTGAACCCCAGATCGCTCGCCATGCGGGCGGTGGTCGAAACACAATGACCGGTGGTCAGGCCGATGACGACGATGGACTGAACGCCGGCCTGGCGTAAGCGCTGCTCCAGATCGGTGCCGATGAAGGCATTGTTGACCGACTTGCGGAACAGCGGTTCATCCCCCTGCGGCGCGACGATGGGTTTGATGGCATTCCCCGGCTGATCGGGGCGGAGTGGCGAATGCGGGTGAATCGACATATGCTGCACGTGGAAGATCGGGCGACCTCTGGCACGCCACTCGGTCAGCAGCCGCGCCATATTCTGCTCGGCCTGGGGATTGTTGCGCAGGCCGAGGTGCGGGTCATCCAGCCCCACCTGAACATCGATGATGAGCAAAGCGGTGTGGTCGGCGAGCATCACAACCTCTCATGACTGGCAATTGGGCTTCTGGCTATTCTAACACCGCGCCAGATGGGGGCCGGATTGGTATTATAGGTAACTACCGAACTATTACTTGATTCACAAAATTCGTCAAATTCGTCAAATTCACAACGACCTTTTGTGAACATTTCCCTCAACCGTTGTGTCGTCGTCGTCGGACAGACACAAGATTTCACCGCCAAGAAAAGACGAAGAAGAATTGAACCACAGAGACACAGAGAACCCAGAGAGAAAGCAGAGGTCTTTTCACTTTGAACTTAGCACTTTGCACTTTGAACTCCCGATCTGCCGCCGGCGGATCGACAGTGCGGTGGCGGAACGACGGGAGCGATCCGCCGCGTTCCGCCGCCGGAAGCAAAAGTGACCCCATAGGCACAGACGACACGGAGCGAAAATTCACAAAATTCGTCAAATTCGTCAAATTCACCAGTGCCTTTTGTGAACATTTCCCTCAACCGTTGTGTCGTCGTCGTCGTCGTCGGACAGACACCGACACAAGAATTCACCGCCACGAAAAGACGAAGAAGAATTGAACCACAGAGACGCAGAGGACAGAGAGAGAAAGCAGAGTCTTTACACTTTGAACTTAGCACTTAGCACTTTGAACTTTCCCGTGTTGATTCACAAGATTCGTCAGATTCGCATCAGTCCTTTTTTCAATTCACGAATCATGGCCGTCGGTCAATTCGCTTCGGCGACGGCCAACTTCTGCCGTGAGTTGACTGGCACGGGTAGTGTGAAGTGCAAAGTGGAAAGTACATAGTCGAAAGTGACGAGTAACGAGCGACGAGGCTTTCGTTTGATGGCTGACGACTGTATGCGCTTGTTAAGTTATACGGGGAAAGAAGGCGTTTCCCACAACGATCATTGTAGAACAAAAGGGCTACGATGTCAATCCCCCCAATGGGTGGGGGTTGAGCAAAGCCTTCATCCCATTAGGGGAAAATGGCATAGGTGGCGTGCATGAAAGAAGTCCTTTTCAGATAAAGCGGTTGTCCTGTTCGGCGTCAACGCGACTCCCCAACCATGGTGCTGATGGCGCAGTCGTCGCACCAGAAATAGTAGTCAGTATTGCTATCTCCCCACATATTGTCATCGCCATTTGACAGAGGCAGGTTATAGGGGAGTTGCAGCAGGAATGACATCGTTTTCCCGCATTGGATGCAGGCGGGATATTCAGGGTTCTGATCCCTGGTGGGAAATCCACCCAGGCGACAGATATTTTCTCTTGTTTCATGGGAATAATCCTGATAGCGCCAGCGCTCCGGTGTTTTTACCAATCGAACCGATGTTGGAAGGTAGGGTTTGTTTTGGTATTCGAGTTCAATGAACCGTTTGTCTCCATAAGATGTGGCGTGACCTTGTTCATCATAGACGAAGTAGAGTTGCTCATTTGTCCAGATAACACAGGTGTTGCAGGTCACCAGTTCCAGACGTCTGCGGGAAGTCACGACCAATCCCGGCGGCACTGGATCCAGGGTCAGCAAGCGATGCAGCGGACGACTACAGCAAGCACAGGTGGTATTAGTTACACCGCCAAAGGGCGCATGGATCACATCAACCTCGTTCCGAAACCATGTCGGATGGTTGAGGTAGCGTGTATTTTTGTATCCGCTATACGATATTGTTCTGAGATACGGTACTTCAAAGGCCAGATGATAAACTGTATCGCTGGTCAGCCGCCGAAATTCGTCGTTCGCCAGAAGCTCAAGACCCGCGCGCATACAACAATATCTGACAAGCTGCTCTATCGCATCGGCATTGTCTCCCTGAGCACCCCCTGCCAGTGCAGGCAGGGTTCTGGCAATGGCGGTGGCCTCTTTCATGGTAGGAATGTCATGACTCTGGAAAAGATATTCAAGGGCCAAACGGCGCTCAAAGTCGGCACGGTTAGGATCGGTCAGAATGCTTTTGAGAAACGGGATGTGCGCTGGATCACGCCAGAAAACATGATCGTAAATCGAGGCATACGACTTACCGAATAACAACTCAACATAGGGATAGGCTGCGGAGGGCGACTGCTGTTGGATTTTGTGCATGAATCCACTGGCGAGGCTGTTGTAGCGCATCGGGTCGCCTATAATGAGTTCATAGGCCAGCGCCGCAAGTTCGGCTAAATCGGCTTCGGCTGCATAGTCGATCAGTTCGGCAGGGGAATCCAAGTGATTTCTCATCAGATGCTTGATGACTAGCAGGGTGCCTTCAGGCGAGTTCGCCAGTACGCCATCAAGGGATGGACGTGGCTTGTCTACTTCAGGAACATAGTTGATGTAAGCATTGGCCTGCTCAAGCCAGATGTCGGTCATACGATTTCCTTCCACCCGCCCATCACCACGGCCGGGTCAGCGATGCAGCCGGCGGCGGCAGTGGCAGTCGTCATGTCTGTGGCAGTTGGTCTCAGATCAGGGGGTATCGTGTTGTTAAGTTGCACGGGGAAAAAGATAGTTTCCCACAGCGATTAGGGTAGAACAAAAGGGCTATGATATCAATACCCTGATGAGTGGGTGCATTAGCCGTTTTCGTAATCGTCAATCAGGCGACGGATAACCTCGTAGGCGGCCACTTCATCGTCAGTTTCTCCCGCCTGTATTAGCGCCAAGAGGTAGTCACGGATCGAGTCATAACCGTGTTTGTGCGCCTGCGCTTTGATGCGGCGTTTCTGCTCGTCGCTCACATCCAGAATCACCTGTTCAGCCATGATGTGCTTGACCTCATCTGCTCGGCGTTTACTCGCTATCTTAGCGAATTCTGGCTGCTCTTCCCAGACTCATGTTCATCCCTGAGCAACGTGGTCGGTGAGCATCAAACCCCCTTATACTCACAATCAAGCGTCTGGCTATTTTAGCGATAATGGTCAATCCACGCAGATGGTTTGCCTGATTGCAAGCATCTTCAGATCAACCCCTTGACTCTCACACCGTGTCAGACTGTATCCTTTGGACACTGAACGTTCAGGGATCAATAACATGCTCAGGATCGGTGATTTCTCGAAGCTCACGCGGATTTCGATTCGGATGCTGCGCTACTACGACGAGTTGGGGCTGTTGAAGCCGGCGCGGGTTGACCCGGAAAGCGGCTACCGCTACTACTCGGCGCAGCAGCTCCCGCGTCTGAACCGGATTTTGGCGCTGCAAGACCTGGGATTTTCGCTGGAACAGGTGGGACGGCTGTTGGAACACGATCTGCCCGCCGACCAACTGAAAGGGATGCTCTTGCTCAAACAGGCTGAACTCCAGGAGAGGCTGCTGGAAGAACAGGCGCGGCTGGCGCGGGTGGCTGCCCGCTTGCAACAGATCGAGCGCGAACCCGGCCCACCGGCCTACGAGGTGATCCTCAAGCCGGTTGAAACGCAGTTGGTCGCCTCGCTGCGGCAGACGATCAGCAGTTACCACAGCGTCGGCGTCTTGTTCGATGAGCTGCTGCTGGTGATGCAGCACCAGCGGGCGGAAGGGCTGCCGGTGGCGGTGTGGTATGACGAAGTGCCGGGTGAGGGGGTGGATGCCGAGGCCACCTTCTACCTGAGCGCACCGATCCGCGAGACGGCGCGCGTCAAGGTTTATGACTTGCCGGGGGCGATGATGGCGAGCGTGGTGCATCACGGGTCATTCCTGCGGCTGGAGGCGGCCTATCACGCGCTGCTGGTGTGGATCGATCAGAATCGTTACCGGATTGCCGGGGCGAGCCGCGAAGTCTATCTGTACTACACCCTGCCGTCGCGCCTGGATGACGAGAGCTATGTGACGGAAATCCAGTTCCCGGTTGAGCGCGATGACTCATGATTGGTGAGATTTATCGAGTGCCGAAAACTAAACGGGAGGATTGTAGGGCGCAATTTTGAGGTGCGGCGGACGTGCCGTTGCACGTCCCTACACCCATCGGTTGTTCGTAGGGACACCCAATTGGGTGTCCGCTGGTTCGCCAATCACAATGCCGATTGAATTTATCAACGGTCAATATTGCCCCTATAGAAGATTATCTCATCTTGAAATCGTTGTTCCATTAGACGCAATCGACCAAAGGACGAGAGGAACATGAGGCTCAATCTGTATGTGATCGTAAACGATATGGCGCGGGCGGTGGACTTCTACCGGCAGGTGTTCGAGCGCGAACCGGTGATGCAGAGCGAACGCTACTCAATGTTTGCGCTGGATGGCGGCGGGTTGTACGGGTTGTTCAACCGGGCGGATTACCCCAGCCCGGTGCAGGCCGGAAACAATGTGACGCCCAACCTGTTGGTGGGGGATGTGAACCGCGAATACGAACGGCTGAAGGGGCTGCCGTCGCCCTTCCGCAGTGAACTGATCCAGAACGGGCCATATCGCCTGTTCGTGATGGCTGATCCGGATGGCAATGGAATTGAGTTTTATAGTGAGTCCTGATAAGGAGAAGGATGATGGGTAAGCGTAAAACGGCGATTGAGCGTGTGGAAGAAGTCCGCGAAGCGCATGTGGTGTCGCCGCTTCCACCGGGTTTCCCCGGCTGGAAGGATCACGATTCGATGGTCGTGTCCTCCGAAAACGAGATCAACGGCATCCTACGACGGGTGCCAAAAGGGTATGTCGTGACGCTCGACGATGTGCGGACGCATCTGGCGCGGCGTTATCAGGCTGATATAGCCTGCCCGGTCAGCACCGCGATCTACAGCAACACGGTCGCCAAAGCCGCCGTCGAGCGTGAGGCGCGGGGTGAAGATGACATCACCCCGTTCTGGCGGATGCTCCGGCCCGGCGGTAAGTTGAACGAGAAATTCCCTGGTGGGATTGAAGCGCAGAAGGCGCGACTGGAAGCCGAGGGCTTCACGGTCGTCCAGCAGCGGAAACAGTGTGTCGTAGCCGATTATCAGAACTACCAGTTCAAGCTGGATGAGTGAGTGCGATCACCCTTTTTCGACAACAGGCTTCTGTAACGCCGGGTCAATGAGATGACGAATCTGCTCGTAGGCCCGGCTTTCAGCCGCCGCAACATCGACTGACTTTAGATCAGGCAGGCTGCTATCAATATCCTGCAAGAAGGCCAGCGCTGAGGCGATGTCGTCCATAAAGCGAATCCGCACACGGAAGATTTGCAGGGTAGTTGAGACAAAAAACTTAAACAGCCGGTTGTCCAGCCCGATCACAATTACCCAGCCGACTTTGGGATGCCGCCCGGACTTGAGCTTGGAAAGCTCCTGGATAGGCGGCATGGCTTCGGCTTCACTGTAATCATGAATGCCATGTACCAGCGGGGCTTTTGTCCCATCCAGCGCCGCCAGCACCCGATCATCGAAATCTGCTAATTCCTCGGTCTTCAGTTGGTGCCATCCCTTGACCAGTATGAGCTGATCAGGCACCAACCATGCCAGTCCGGTTGGCATATATTCCTCCTGTGAGTGCTGCTTATGCCATACCCATTATACTGCCTAATAGCGAAGGGCGTGGCGAAGCATCACAATTATCCTTTTGAGGGTATCTGGCGACTCAGTTCACTGAACCAGGCACCGCTTATGGCGGGGGACAAGCTGATGCTGAAGGTTGGATTGCTGAGCTGCGTGTTGACCAGCAGGGCATTCACCCCCAGGCTCTCGACCAGCCGCAGGCTCTCACTATAGGCGCGGGTTGTGGCAGTGGCTGGGGTCGGAATCCAGGTGCTGCCGTTGTGCCAGATGAAGTCACCGGCGAACAGATAGCGCTGCTCATTCAGGCTGAGAAGAAAACACACGCCGCCGGGCCGATGACCCGGTGTGGGGATGACTTCGATGTCGTCGGTCAGGTAATGACGCTCGAAGGGGAAGACCTCTACACGACTGACTTTGCGGGTGACATCTGGTGCCTCCTTGACGCTGCAATAGAGTGCGGCACCAAAACGCGCTGCCACATCATCGCAGTGAGCCGAGCGAAAGTGGGAGTCTCCCAGCAGTTGGTGGCTCAGCCCGCCCAGCGCGGCGATGGCATCGAACTGTGCTTCGATGGTGCTTTGGTTGGAGAAACAGGGGAAGAGCAGGTTGCCCGCTGCCCGCTTGACGAAGAACGAGCGATACTTGCTCGGCGTTGGACGAGAGGGCAGGACTTCGTAGATATTCGGGAAGATTTCACGCATGATGAGTCCCGCCGAGAAACACCCTGACTGACCATGTTAGTAGAATAGAACGAAAAGGCTATCTCTGTCAAGCACATGAAGTCTTCACCGCATACGGATCGTTAAATTGCGCATAGTCAATAAGCCATATCCCTACATGAAGACGAAGAACTTAGCAGGCTAACCAGAATCCAGGAAGAAAAATGAACACAAGACGACACTCAGGTCCACCTATTCGCTGCCAAACCAGCGCTGATACAGATCGTCATAGGTGCCGTCCTCGTGCATTTCCAGCAGGGCGCGGTCAATCGATTCACGGAGCGGGCTTCCGGCCTGGAGCGCAATGCCGTAATCCTGCCGGGCGAACAACGCGCCGGTCAGTGTGACGCGCCCTCGCCCCTCGGTCAGGGCATAGTATTGCAGCACTGGCGCATCATAGACGACAGCATCAACAGTGTTATTCGCCAGCAGACGATAGGCGTCTTCGATGGATGCTACTGGCGCGAAGATCAGGCGCTCCTCACGCAGGAAAGCGGCAGCGGTCGTCCCCTCGACGGTGGCGATGCGCTTGCCCGGCAGGTCATCCAGACCGCGAATGCTGGATTCTAACTGCTGGATGGTGTTCTGAGTCGTGACATTGGCGGTGAAGACGCTGACGAGGATGATGCCGCTCAGGACCCAGGCGATGGCACCGGCACGGGCGATGGGGCTGCGTGGCATTTTGTCGCTGCTGCCGACCAGCGCTGAGGCCGCCCACCAAATACCTTCGCCCACTCCCGGCAGGTAGGCATCGGGGAATTCCGGGTTGTGCCGCTCGAACAGCCAGATCAGATGCCCGACAGCCACGATCACGGCCAGCAGCACCCCGACGATCAGCAGCAGTTGAGGGGTGAAAAAGCTCGCCAGCAGGGTGAGGGGAGAACTACCGCCACGCAACGCTGTCATGATACGTAGGCCGGAATTGAACATCGGTTGGGAGAAGTCGAGGACTTCCTCACGCTCGCGGGTGATGCTGATTCCAGCCAGCCCAACATCTGCCTCTCCGCCGGCCACTGCATCCAGCACCTCGGCTACGGTTTCCAGCGGGACATAAGTGTAATCCAGACCAGCGCGGCGGGCGATCTCATCCCACAGGTCAATGCTGAAGCCGCTGTAAGTGTTATCCACTTCAACATTCACGAACGGGGTCAGCGGTTTGATGGCGACCCGCAGTGGTGCATCGTCCTGAGCCTGAAGCGACCCGGCAGCCAGCAGTGCCCATAACCCAACCCACATCCCCAGCCACCGTCCGATACGTCTCTGGCTCTGTCCTCATCCGCGTCGTTAAGTGCGTTCTCCATTCTAGCGTAATTTTTCGTAAGTGATGGGCGGCATTGCCGGGATTACCCAAGCTACCAGGATCGAGACAAGTGACATTTGTCACTCGTGGTCCAGGAAGTTTTCATGGGATAATCAGATAAGAACATATAGTAATTGTTTGAGCGCGCCCTGGTTTGCGCAGGTTTACCGCGACAGATAAAACGGATATCTTTGCAGAGCAAAGGCGCGCCCACCTGCTATGGGAAGCGCCTTTTTGTTTATAAAGGAACATGGATTATGAAACGTTACATCATGTTACTGGTCGGTATCGGGATAGTCTTTCTGTTGTCTTTCCCGGCGTTCCTGGAAGCACAGGACACGGTTGTTCCGGCTCCGGTTGGTTTCCGCCCCGACGCCCCAACTTATGCGTTACATGGCCCATATTGGATCGGCACGCGGACTTTTGTGGGTGAAGATGTCGATGGCCCATTGGCTATTCGAGTCTGGTACCCGGCACTTAATCCGGCTGGAGTTGAAAGCGATATAACCTATGTCATGCACTGGAAAGCTGAGTCTCTCGGCTTCACCCGTGATCAGACGCTCGTCAATATCGCGGGACACGCCCTCACTGATGCTGAAGTCGATATGAGTGCTGCACCGTATCCACTGGTCATGTTCTCGCATGGACATAACAGTGAGTCGGTGTTATATGCGTGGTTGGCTGAACATATTGCCTCATACGGATTTGTGGTGGTTGCACCTGACCATAAAGAAGAGAATCAACCACCGGACTGGGCGGATTATCCGCGAACCACGCTTGCCCGTCCGGTTACCGTGTCACGCTCAATTGATTATGCCGAGATGCTGGCTGCCCCGACAGGCGCATTAGCAGGCATGATTGATATGGAACATATCGCATTGGTTGGACATTCTGGCGGAGGCGAGACCGCGCTGACGGTAGGGGGGGCGCGTTTCAATATGGCGGGGTATGCGGCACTTTGCGCGCCGATTACCGAAGATTCGCCCTGGGGATACTATAATGTATGTACGCCCATTCCGGCGGATACAGAGGCTAAAATGCTCACGATCCTGGGGTTGGATACTGCGCCAGAAGGATTGTGGGACCCGCTAAATGATTCCCGCATTGATGCCATCGTCCCTATCTCAGCCGGGGCTGCAATCTTCAACGATCAGGGATTGGCAGAAATTACCCTCCCTACGCTCGTGATGGGCGGCACACTCGATGGCGCGGTACCGTTCGATTGGGGCAGCCGTATGATTTACGATCATATCACCAGCACCGAGAAAATCCTCGTTGCCTTTGAGCTTGGTGACCACAATATGTTCACTTCCACTTATGAAGATGCCCCGACCACAGTCGAAATGTTCGGCAAGGATTTCTATTATCTGTACAGTGATCCGGTGTGGGATATGAACCGCGTTCATGACTTGGCAAATCACTTCATCATGGCATTTCTGCTTGACCAGCTCAAGGGGGACGCTGAAGCTGCCGCCGCTCTGGCGCCGGATGCAGTGAGCTTCCCTGGTATCACCTATGAGGTGCAAGGGTTCTAACGGTCAGCGAGTCTGGGACTGCCATTGGCGGACGTGCGATGGCTTTCTCACATCATCCTACAACAGCCCCCGAAACGATTTCGGGGGCTGTTTGCACGGTCAAACCCTAGACAGGGAGTGTGTACAAGTCCTTGAAGCGAATCTCGATGTGAGATACGTCTCTGGCTCTGCCCTCATCCGCGTCGTTAAATGCGCTCTCCATTCTAGCGTAATTTTTCGTAAGTGATGGGGCTACCAGGGCGATCAGAGGATGTCGGCCTTACCCTCGGTGGTAGTCGTCAGGCGCAGCCATCCTGTTCCATGCAAGACATAGTTATCCTTGTCGACAATCACCCGTGTGGATTCCCCCTGCTCCGCAACCTGCGGTACACTATGCGCCTATAGGGAACTTCATCGTGAAAAGGACGGCAGCTTATGTATACCATTGGCATTGATTTTGGGACGGAGTCGGGACGGGCGGTGCTGGTTGATACCCGCGACGGGCGCGAAGTGGCGACCGCCATCCACGCTTATGGCGACGGGGTGATCGATGAGCATCTGCCGGGGAGCGACAAGCCGCTGCCCCCCGACTGGGCGCTGCAAAATCCCTTCGACTACATCGAGGTGTTCAAGCGAACCATCCCGGCGGTGCTGAAGCAGAGCGGCATCAGCCCTGACCAGGTGGTGGGGGTGGGGGTCGATTTCACCGCCTGCACCATGATGCCAACCAAAGCCGATGGCACGCCGCTGTGTGGGCTGGCCGAGTGGAAGAACAACCCGCATTCGTGGGTCAAGCTGTGGAAGCATCATGGCGCACAGCCGCAGGCCGATCTCATCAACGAGACGGCGCGCAAGATGGGCGAGGGCTGGCTGGAACGCTACGGCGGCAAGATTTCGTCGGAGTGGTTCTTCAGCAAGGCGCTGCAAATCCTGGTGGAAGCGCCGGAGGTCTACCGGGCAACCGATCGCTTCATCGAAGCAGCGGACTGGGTGATCTGGCAATTGACCGGCGTCGAGACCCGTAATGCCTGCACCGCCGGTTACAAGGCGATGGTGCAGGACGGGCAGTATCCACGCAAGGAATATTTCGCCGCGCTGCATCCTGATTTCGCGGATGTGGTCGATAGCAAGATGGGGCGCACCTTCGCCCGGTTGGGCGACAAAGCTGGCGGCCTGACGGCTGAAGCAGCGGCTTACACCGGATTAAGACCCGGCACGGCCGTCGCGGTGGCGAACGTCGATGCCCATGTGACCTATCCGGCGGTGAAGGCCACCAAACCCGGCACGATGGTCATGATTATGGGGACCTCGACCTGTCACATTCTGATCGGCGATAAGCTGCAAACGGTCGAGGGGATGTGCGGCGTGGTGCCGGACGGGATCATCCCCGGTTATTACGGTTATGAGGCCGGGCAGAGCGGCGTGGGTGACATCTTCGCCTGGTTCGTCGATAACGCCGTGCCACCGGTCTATCATGAGGCAGCCAAACAGGCCGGGATGAACCTGCACCAGTATCTCGAAGTCGAGGCCGCCAAACAGAAGGTGGGCGAACACGGACTGCTGGCGCTGGATTGGTGGAATGGCAACCGTTCGACGCTGGTCGATGCTGACCTGACCGGTCTGTTGATCGGTGCCTCGCTCGGCACCCGCGCCCCGGATATTTACCGCGCCCTGATCGAAGCGACGGCGTATGGCACCCGCGTCATCATCGACGCCTTCACCGAGCGCGGTGTCCCGGTGACCGAGTTGATCGTGGCCGGTGGGCTGCCGGAGAAGAACAAGCTGCTGCGCCAGATTTATGCTGATGTCACCGGGCGGACGCTGCGGCTGGCCGGGTCGGCTCAGGCACCGGCGCTGGGGTCGGCCATGCACGCGGCGGTTGCGGCGGGGGTGTATGCCAACATCGAGGCGGCTGCCGACAAGATGGGCAAACTGAGTGATGATGTGGTGACGCCGATCTCCGAGAACAGCCACGTATACGATGAACTGTTCGCCGACTACAAGACGCTCTACGATACCTTCGGGCGCGGCAAGAACGATGTGATGAAGCGGCTGAAGAAGATCCGCCGGCAGGTGGCGGGATAAATAATCTTCTCCCCGATCCCGATGTGAGGTCAGTGAGCTATTGGTTTGCCTCACTGACCCGTCTCGCCCTCGGTGATGTGGCTTCTGTATCTGGTATCCCCTGCGCCCAGACATCGATTGTGTACTATACTGGACTCGTATGGGAGCAGAACGGCAGCAACACCCTCACTGCTGTGTGGAATGCACGTTGACAGGCTAAGTGTATCGACCCTGATCTGACGTCTTCATGTCGCCAGAGCAGGTGTGTTTGTGTTCAGCACAACTGAGGAGGCTGATATGCACTGGTTCAACGTGACAAAACGATGGCTTTATCGGGGCGAGCGTCCCAACTGGCTCGCCAAGATACTCAACCACTTCTGGGCATGGGTTCATGCTTCGGGGATTGCGCCAAATTATCTGGCAACGCTGGATGTCAAAGGGCGGAAATCCGGCAACATGATTGCGGTGCCAGTGGTGCTGACCCTAACCAATGGACAGCGCTATCTGGTCTCGATGCTGGGGAACGAGGCGCAGTGGGTGCAGAACATTGTGGCCGATGGCAACCGGGCGGTGCTGCGGGCGGGGAAAAGCCAGCCAATCCTGCTCGAACCGGTGGCGGTAGAGCAACGAGCTCCCATTTTGAAAGCCTATCTTCAACGGGCACCGGGTGCGCGGCCACACATCCCGGTCGACAAGGATGCGCCATTGAGCGAGTTCGAGAAGGTGGCAGGAACATATCCGGTGTTCCGCATCGTGCCGCAGGGAAGCGCCTGAGTAACACTGATTTCCGTCGTTGCTCACAGCCGATTAGCGGACAGCAGCCTTGAGGACAGCACAGGAGTGGCAGGAGCAGTTGATGCGGGCCCAACCGTGATGCCACGCATTACGATTCATGCTCCAGCGACTTCGCGCCCTCGACAAAGGCATCCCACGCCAGCCGGGGGGTGCCATCGACTTGACGCAAGCCGAGCGTCCGCAGGAAGTCGTAGAAGTTATCGAAGCCGGGTAGCCCGTAGTAATCCACAAAGCCCTCGGTCAATTCATCGGAAAAATCGTGCAGCAGGAAGTAATTGAGGAACGGGATGCGCTCGCCGGCCTGTTCCCATGCCGCAAAAACCTGGGTGACGAACTCAGCCTGCTGCGACTCCGAACTGCCCAGCGATTCACCAGCGGGATAACCAACCTCCTGCAACAACAGTGGCAAATCGCCCGCCAGATCGAGCATCGTCGGGAAATCGGCCAGCGGCGAGTCCGGTGGCATGACCGAGAAATCGGACTGAAGCGGATAGTAGGTGAGGATGTAGACATCACTGCGGCGGTTGAGCGCGGTCATCTGGTCGCGGTTTGTCAGCGCCCCCTGCCACGTTCCGGTGACGCCGACCTGTATGCCCGGCAGCGTCCGGTGGATATAGGCCAGCGCCGCCTCATAGAAACGCCGGTAAGGTTCCCATTCATCCGGATGGGACGAGAGATAAGCATCAACTTCGTTGCCAATCGAAACATAGCGAACGTGTTCCTGTAACGTCGGGCGCAGTTGGTCGATCAGTGCCTGAAAACGAGCAATCATCTGCGGCGAGTCCCAGGCGGCACCCTGTAAATCAGGCGGGACTTCGCGGGTGACGGTGTTGATGACCTGAAAGCCAACGTACCCCACCACCTCATAGGTTTCCGCCCAGTAGGTGATGCCAGCGATGAAATCGTCCAGAGTGTATTCGCCGGGTTGGGGTTCGAGCTTGCTCCACCCTTCGGTCATCATATTGCCCGTCACGCCGGCATCCACCACCATCTCGGCGGCGGCGATGAAGGACCAAATTGTCGGCGGTGGTTCAAGGGCGGGGATGGCTGAGACTGCCAGCACACGGTTAGACTCCTGCGCCTGAATGGGCAACAGGAACAGGCTGAAGAGGACGATGAGGCACAGGGATTTCATGCGACGCTCCTTCACTCATGCCTGTCTATACGCAGGCCGGGCATGGGAGTTGTGAGCCGTTAGTCACCAGGTGGGGCATTCGATGGATTGCAGCCGTCCTGCCAGCCCATCTGGTCGCGGCGCCCCCCGGCTTCGGGGCGGGTAGCATACTCGAGGATGGCGGTGTTAAAGCGATCCAGATCGAAGCAAATCCGGCCGATGGCATCGACCACAAGCTGCGGTGGATCGCCAGCTACCGTCAGTGTGGCGTTGCTGTAGGTCGCCCACTCGTCCCAGGCGATCATGCGCCCGCGACACTGCCCATCCAGACAGCGATAGAGATCGAGCTTGCCATTGCCGACGATGTTGCGCATCACCAGCACATATTCCGCCTGATCGTGTTCCAACCGAGTGATGATCGCTGTCCCTATCCCGCCACCCACCGCCGTGACCGCGCTGCACAGGTAGAGCAGCGGGATTGACAGCAGGTGCAAGGTGACTAACGGGATCATCAGTCCCCGCTGCCTGCGCCAGCAGATCAGGTAGAAGACGAGCAGCGCGATGACATAACTGCCGATGACCAGCGGTTGCCGCTGCGGGATGGTGCCGAGGCTGCTTTGCGGCACACTATTCGACCAGGTTGGTTCCGGTATCTGTGGCGACACATAGAATGCGGGCAGGCCGATCAACAGCAACCCGATGAGCGCGAGGATTGGGCCAACGGGCAACCGGGTGATGGTCGTAGGGGACGCATTGGATTGGCTGCCAGGTGTCATATGTTCTCCTGCTGCGGACTACTCCGGCGGCAGCGTCAACTTTCTTCGCTCTCGCGTTCATATGCCAGGCAGGTTTCCGCCGTCCAGCCAGTGCGAGGTGAGGCCGACATGCTCGATGCTCCTGTATGCGACTCAGTCCAATGATACACTAACGACTACGCGCCCGCTTGAGCAGTTCCTCGTCCGAGGTCGCGCCGAGAAAATAGGCTGCGCCAAGGCTCACCACTACAGCCACGCCATAGGCCAGCATCGTCTGCAGCGGTGCGCGGTCAAGAAAGGCGCGATAGGCCGCTATCGCCTGGGCTGAAAGTGGAGAACCCAGTGCGCCATCACCATTCTGCAATAGGTATACGCTGAGATAATGCCATGCGCCCAACAGCAGCGGCGTCAGCACAACGTAGTACAGGCCGATGAAAAAGTTAGCTGCCCCGCCAATCAGCCGGGCGATGAATCCGAAGACGCCGGTGCTGAGAAAAGCGAAGCCGGTGGTGAAGAGGAAGATGCGGCGGTTCGAGTCATCGATGAAATAGGGGTGGATGGAGAACTGCTGGTCAATCCACACCATACCCGCTACCACCACCACCAGCGCGATGATGCTGCCAATCAACACACGCAACACCGTTATCGTGCCATCAATGGCTCCGGCGGCGGGCTTTGACGGTGGTGTTTTGTTCAGCTTATTCCAGTAGGGATCAGGGGATGGGGATGAGGGTTTGGAGGCTGATCGGGTTGGTGGGGCAGACTTCTCTGCTGCCTGCCGGGCTTCGATCTGCCGCAGCCACTCTCCGGCTTTTGGATGATCGAGCGATTCGAGGATGTCTCTGGCTTCATCGTAGCGCTTTTGCTGAACCAGCTCGCGCAGTCTGACTATCTGGTCCTGGGTTGACTTCATAGCACCCCTCCAGTCACATCAAGATCTTACGTAATTGTATAGCAGAAACCAATATAAGCGCACGTCACAGAATCTTTACCGGTTACGGTAGGGCTGCCTGGCAATGCGAGCTATAATGGTCTGAGGTTGGAATGTTACCCTGACCGGTTACTTGCCTTGATACGGCGCTTGCCGTCCCGGACAGATGTGTATTTCATGGACTGCGGTTGGTTGGTGTGAAAATAATTGAGTGAACGATATGACGACTTATTCAGATCGATATGTCGAGACGCTGCAAGCTGGGCCGGTGCCGGGGACAGTCGATCTATGGGCGGAGGCTGGACGCTATTTCCAGCAAATCCACAGCGGACTCATCAACAGCATCCTGGAACAGATTCAGCCGGAACTGCTGCGGCTGGGGTATTATGCCGGGCGTGAAACGAGCCTACAGGTGTTGGAGCGCCGCGAGCCGGATGTGTTTGTGCAGACGGCTGTGCCGCAAGAGTTGATGCTGGATCGGCTGCGCTATCGTCAGGCAGCCGCAGCGGTGATGGCTGAACCGGATGAATGGAGCGACAGCAGCGAACTGGAAGCCATCCACATCAAGGAACAGACGGGCGGGACGCTGGTCACCATCGTCGAGGTGATTTCACCGCGCAATAAAGCCGAGGATGTTCTGATTGATGACTACCGCGCCCGACGGTGGCACATGCTCACGGCGCGGGGCGTGAACGTGGTCGAAATCGACGCCACTCGTTCGGTCAAGCGGATGCACGACTCCAGTGAAACCGACAGCCATCCCTATCACATCGCAGTATTCCTGCCAGCCGAGCCGCAGCAGCCCCCGCTGTATCGACTGAGTGGGGTGCGGCAGCCGCTCAAGCGTTTCGCCCTGCCGTTGCGCCAGGGTGTCCTGCCGGTGGAGACACAGCCGGCCTATGATCGGGCATATCGCGCTGCCGGGATCGCCGCGCAAGTTCTAGACGAAACGGGATACGAGGAACGCGCTCTGCCGTTTCCCAGCTTGCTGACGGCTGACCAGCGCCGCGCTGCGGTGGAGCAGGTGACCGCGTGGCGTCAACGGCTGGATGATCTGCGGGATGATCGGTGAGGCTTCAGCAGAGAAGAGGACATCATGGCGAGTGTGCGGCTGCCGGGGTTGGTGGATGTGCATGTGCATCTGCGCGAGCCGGGCGCAACCCACAAAGAAGATTTCGAGAGCGGAACACGGGCGGCGCTGGCGGGCGGCTTCACCATCGTGGTCGCCATGCCCAACACCCTGCCGCCGCTGATTGACGATGACAGTCTGTGTCAGGCCGAAGAGGCGGGGGCGGCTAAAGCGGTCTGTGATTTCGGCATTCATCTGGGTGCTAGCAGCCACAACACGGCCACTGCGTACATGCTGGCGGAGCGGGTGGTGGGGCTGAAGTTTTACCTCGATGCCACCTTTGGCAGTCTGCTGCTGGCTGACCTGGGCGACATCCGTGAGCATTTCGCCCGCTGGCCGAAAGACCGCCCGATCCTGTGCCATGCCGAGGATCGCAATCTGGCGACGGTGCTGCTCTGCGCCCATCTGGAAAACCGGGGGGTGCATATCGTCCATGTGTGTCGCCAATCCGAGATCGAGTGTATCCGCGACGCCAAGATGCGCGGGATGTCAGTGACCTGCGAGGTCGCGCCGCATCACCTGTATCTGTCGCACGACGACATCCACCGCATCGGGCCGGGGCGCAGCGAAGTCCGTCCCCGGCTGCAAGCACCGGCGGATGTGGCTGCGCTCTGGGACAATATGGATGTGGTGGACTGTATTGCCACCGACCATGCGCCGCATCTGTTGAGCGAGAAGGATGGGTCGAATCCGCCGCCGGGTTTTCCGGGGCTAGAGACCTCTCTGCCGCTGATGCTGACTGCTGTTCATGCCGGACGGCTGACGCTGGACGACCTGATCGACAAAATGGCGCATCAGCCCCGGCGCATCTTCGGCCTGCCGGAACAAGCGGATACCTGGATTGAAGTCGATGTGGATGCCGAGTGGGTCGTGCCGGAGCAGGGGGTGACGCGCTGCGGCTGGACGCCCTTCGCCGGGATGCCGGTGCGCGGGCGGGTCGAGCGGGTCTATCTGCGCGGGCAGAATGTGTTCCACGACGGCTTCTTCCATGTCGAGCCGGGTTACGGGCGCAATGTGCGGCAGCCAGTCAGCTAACGGCGTTGAACAGGTAGCCGGTCACGGTGATGCCAGCCGCCACGATGCCGATGAATACGGCGATCAGGCGCGGCTTCATTACGCGACGCAAGATAATCATCTCCGGCAGGCTGAGCGCGACGACCGACATCATGAATGCCAGGGCGGTGCCGAGGGCGACACCCTTATCCAGCAGGACGCTGACGACAGGGATCACACCTGCGGCGTTGGAATAGAGCGGTACGCCGAGAGTAACGGCCAGCGGCACGGCCCAGATGGTGTCCTTGCCCAAGGCTTCCGCCAGGAAATCATCCGGTACGAAGCCGTGAATGCCGGCGCCGATGGCGATGCCGATCACCACATACGGCCACACCTTACCGACAATCTCGCGGGTGCTGTCGAACGCCTGACTGAAGCGGTCATGCCACTTCAGCCGTTCATCCGGGCGCTGACCCTTCGTGCCAACTTTGACCTGAAAGACAAATGGCTCGATGTAGCGCTCCATGCCCATTCGTCCCAGCAGCATCCCTGCCAGAATGGCGATGGTCAAGCCGGAGAGCAGGTACAACCCGGCGATCTGCCAGCCGAACATGCCGAGCAGCATCACCAGCGCCACTTCATTCACCAACGGAGCTGCCACCAGATAGGAGAAAGTGACTCCCAGCGGCAGCCCGGCCTCAACAAAGCCGATGAACAGCGGCACCGCCGAACACGAACAGAACGGTGTCACCACGCCCACTAGCGCCGCCAGCACATTGCCGACTCCCTCGCGTTTGCCGCCTAGCCAGCGCCGCATCTGTTCCGGCGTGACGAAGGTGCGCAGCAGCGTGATGACAAAAATCATGCCAGAGAGCAGCAGCAGGATTTTGGGCACATCGTAGACGAAAAAGTTGAGCGACTGCCCTAGATGATCGTCGCGGTCAAAGGCCAGCAAGCTATAGGTGAGCCAGTCGGCGATGGCCGGAAGTTGGGTGAAGAGTATCCAGCCGGTCAAGACCGCGCCAGCGACCAGCGCCAGATCGCGCCGATCCACCGGCGGTATACCTGCCTGTGTTGCCATGATGAGCCTGTCTCTCGTTTATGCCGGTTCAGGTGGTTGGGGTTTCGGCGGCCTGAGCCATCTCGACAATTTTCGAACGTGCCAGGATGCGCCCGCTGGAAACCACCTGCTCGTTGATGACGAGCGCCGGGGTACTCATCACACCATAGGCCATGATGTCAGCGTAGTCGGTCACTTTGGTCAGTTCAAACGGGATGCCTGCCGCTTCCAATGCCGCCCGTGTTTCAGCTTCCAATCGCTTGCAGTTGGCGCAGCCCGCGCCCAGAACCTTGATGTTCAGCATGATAATCCTTCTTTCATCAACCAACCGGTATCACAACAGGGGAACAGACTGGGCAGGGGCAGCCATCAATGGGTTGAACTCCCATCACTGGACGGCTCCCCAGCGCGATGTCCAACATCTTGCTCACCCGTCCATCGTTCAGCCGATAATAGACCTTCAGCCCGTCGCGGCGCGCCTCGACCAGTCCCGCTTCCCGCAGCAGCATCAACTGTTGTGAGATATATGCCTGTCGCTTATCCAGCGCGGCTTCAATATGACAGACGCACATCTCGCCGGCGCGCAGCAGATCGAGGATGTGCAGGCGGGTAGGGTGTGCTAGGGCTTTGAAGAGGTCGCTCGGCTGTTCGTAGTCCATGGACAACTTCCTACATTCAGAATTCTGAATATAGTGTAGCGCCGGAACAGATGATTGCCCCGTGTTGAATGTCATGGGGATAGGATGATGTTGATCGCTTCACTCACCGTCGCCCTGGCTGGCAAATTCAGACTGAGCGCCCTGTGATCTTACTCACCGGCGGGCGGCAGGTCGCCGATGAAGAAGGCGTCCAGCTCGACCACGCTGGCCTCTGGCAGTCGTCCCTCAACAGCGATGCGAAGGCGGATACCGCTGATCGCCTGGGGTTGTGCCAGCATGATGTCGATGATCTGGTAAGGGATGGCCGGGTCTGGGGCAGCCGATACGGTCGCGCCGTCCATCAGCGAAACCCACTCATCACCAACTAACCCCTCGGCCTGAAGCGATGAACCACCGTTGCTGCCCTCGATAAGCCGGATGGTCTGCACTGGCAGGACGCGATCATAAATGACCGATACCACCAGCACGCCATCATCGACACGGCGTTGATAGGGACGGGGGATACGGCGCAACTGCTCCTGACCGGAGAAGTTGTGTTCCAGTCCATCAGCGATGGCCCACGTCCGTGACGCTGCGACCTCGCCCACCACTTCGACAGTGACGGTGCCGCCAGCGCGTTGAATCTGTGTGTTGGCGCTGTGCTGATCGATCTGAACCAGTGGGTTCAATTGGAGCAGTGGCGCATCTGGGGCAGGGGGCAGCGTCCAGGTATCGCCGTCCACGCTGCCGCCCGCCTGAAGGATGACCTGGTCGGTCAGCGTCAGCATCCGCGCCGCCATTGCGCTAAAGGTGTCTTGGGCGCGGCGATCTTCCGGCAGATAGTCGGGCAGGGTGGGGCGCGTCCGATGGATCTGATACCGATCCGAGAGGGTAGCATCGGGAAAGGCCGCCGTCAGTCCATTCAGGCCATAGAGCAGCCCTAACAGCCCGCCCATCGTCGCCGTGCCGTTATCCGAATCCCAGCCAGTCAGCGTGCCGATTTGCACCGTCCGCCGGAAATCCCCTTCGCCGTACAGCAGTGCGATCAGGCCGGAGGCGAAATTGACCGAAGACTCAGTCCAGTCACGATAGACAAAGCCGTTGTCGGCGGCGTTCCGATGATAGCGGTCATAGACCCGATCCCGTGTCCGTTCCCAGTCATCAATATCAGGATTACTGAGATAATCAGCCAGCACAAAATCGGCGATGTCCGCCGTCTTGGATGTGTCAGGTATGTATTGTCGTGCCTGGGTGACCAACCAGATCACCTGGTCGCGGCGCGGCGCAGCCGGGTCAACCTGGCTTGCCAGCGCGTACAACACGACATAGAACTGGGCGGCATGAGCGGCATACCCACCTGCTGTCGTCAGAATCGGCAGGTTAGCCAGTTGAAGCGCCTCGGCCAGCATTCCCGGAGCCAGTGCGCCAAACAGCTCGGTGGTGAGCTGGGCATCGATTTGCAGGTAATCTGGATTCAGCGCCCCCAGTCCAGTTGCCGGTGGCAGCGTACCGGCTTCCATCAGATTGCGAGCCCGCTGATTCGATACCCAGATGAAATCGTTGATATGTTCTCGCCACCCCGCCGCGATCTGCTCGGCCGTGAGTCGGGGCGTCTGGTGCAGATCCATCAGGTGCAGGTAGACATATTCAATATCAGTGTCATCGTCGGCTAGCCAGGGGTCTTGCAGCACGAAGTCGATGACATCATCGCGCTTCCACGACAAATTTTGATCCAGTCCCCAATCGGCGTCGGTATAAAAGGGTGCATCCTGCCGCACTGCCTCGGTCGTCAGGCCAGTCCAGTTGGCAATGGTCTCACCCAGCCACATCGCCCGCAGCCGTCCGGCATAGGTACACCGGCTCAACTGCCGCTCACCCAATGGAGTATCCGGGCAGTCGTTCTGTGCCGAGGCCGAGCTGAAACTCGCCACCAGGCCGAGGAGCAGAAACAGCGAACACATAAATCGGACTTTCATGGATCACCTTTTTGATCGATCAGCACGGAATAGCACAGAGCATACCTGGAATTGGGCAGGCGACCAAGGGATCGTTCGCTCTCGCTTGCTGACATTATAAGGCTATGCTAAGCTAGATATTGTTATTGTAATGACGAGTTTGTGACGAGGTTTCCCCGTGAATTTTCCCCGACTGGATGGTGCCAGCGATGAACCCCTGTATAACATTGGTATTGTAGCCCGCATGACCGGCATCCCGGTGGCGACCCTGCGAGTCTGGGAACGCCGCTATGGCTTCCCGCAGTCAAGCCGGACACCTGGCGGTCACCGTCTGACTTCCGAGCGCGAGGTGGCGCGACTGCGCTGGGTGAAAGCACGCGTCGATGAGGGTATGCAGACCGGGCAGGCCATCCGTGCTCTGCAGCACCTGGAACAGCAGGGGCGTTCCCCTGAGGCACAGCCTTCCACCCCACCGCGCGAGATCATCACAGATGCTTCATTGTCGGCTTACCGTGACCGGCTGACAGCCGCACTGCTGGTGAATGATCTGGCGCTGGCCGGGCAACTGTTAGCCGATGTGCTGGGTTTGTATCCGCTGGAGTCGCTGCTGCTGGAGGTGCTTATCCCGACATTGAACGCGATTGGCATGGCGTGGCTGAACGACGAGATCAATGTCGCTACTGAGCATCTGGCGACCAACTTTCTGCGGCAGCAGATGCTGATGTGGATGAACAGCGGTCCGCAGCCATATGCAGGGGTACAGCCGCTGCTGCTGGCCTGTGCGCCCGATGAATGGCACGAGGGCAGTCTGATGGCGTTGGGAGTGCTGCTGCGCCGCCGACGTTGGCCGGTGGCCTACCTGGGGCAGAACATGCCGCTGAAAGACCTGGCCCAGATCGCCAAACAGATGAACACACCGGGGATCGTGCTGGTTGCCATGCTGGAAGCCGGTGCCAGGGCGCTGACCGACTGGCCGTTTCATCTGCCGGATGCGCAGCGCACGGGAAGGCCGGTGGTGGCTTATGGCGGCCTGATCTTCAACGAGCAGCCAGAATGGCGCGACCGTGTGCCGGGCATGTTCCTGGGCGAGACACTGGGTGATGGCGTTGACCGGCTGGAAGCCGCGCTGCGCGTCATGCTGCCGCTTTAGCGGGCTATCACCCCATCCCGTTCAGCATCAGCACATAATCGACCAGCGCCTCAAGCTCTTCCGGCGTGAGCTGCCCGGCATACCCCGGGTACATCAGACCGTCCTGGTAACCGGGGGTGATGAATGCCGACGGGGCGATGATCGACTGCCGGATGTAATCGGCCAGGGGGAGATTGTTCAGTCGGGTCGGCGGTGAGTCAGACAGCCCACTGAGGGGCGGTCCAACTCCACCGCCCGCTGCCAGATGGCAGGTGACGCAGCCGGGTACGCCGGTTTTGCCCACTGTGAACAGGCTTTCTCCCATGTCGAGCGAGAGATCCGCTGTCGCATGGGCTGCTTCACCGACATAACTCACCCGAAAGACCACCCCCAGCGTCCACTCCGCCACGTACAGCGCTCCATCGGGGCCAACCGTCACATCAATCGGCGCATAATCGCCCAGTTCGCTGCGAAAGCGAATGAACGGTTCAAACACACCGCTATAGCCGCCAGTCGGTTCCGGGTTGAGCGGGATGAACACCACCTGCTGACCGGTGCGGATGCCACGATCAATAGGCACAGCGGCACCAGTGCCGAATTGCGCCAGGAAGATGCCATTGCGATAGCGCTCCGGGAAAGCGGCTGCCGCGTAATAGACCAGCCCGGAACTGGCAGACGAGGTGAACAGCTCGGCCACCGGCGGCTCACTATCCGGCTCCAGGTTCAGCCGGCCAAAGGTATCGGGGAAGCCGTAATCGCGCCCCTGCTGCACCCAGTTCAATTCCTCCGGCGGCAGGAAATACAGCCGGTCATCCAGTTCATCCGGGCTGTTATCGGCAGTGAAGAGATCGCCAGTGGGCGAAAAGGTCAGGTCATATGGGTTGCGGAAGCCAGTAGCGAAAACCTCCAGATCGCTGCCATCCGGGTTCAGGCGCAGGATAGCGG
Source organism: Anaerolineae bacterium (assembly GCA_022843385.1). GTDB lineage: Bacteria > Chloroflexota > Anaerolineae > Aggregatilineales > Phototrophicaceae > CFX2. Next base: position 40,959 of record JALHNT010000029.1, read on the forward strand.
CTTCATACGGCACCCGCAGCGGCCCATGATCGGTGGTCGAGCCGACGCCGACATACAGCTTACCATCCGGCCCGAAGGCGATGCCATTATTCGAATGAAACACATGCTGGAGCGTCGGCAGCCCCTCGATGATCGGTTGCAAGGTGTCCCACTGTTGATCGCCATCGCTGTCGCTATACCGGCTGATCTGCCCACTATGGGAGATGAACGCCTCGCCTTCATGGAAATCCAACCCAACCGCCCAGGTCAGTTGATCGTCGGGGTCGTCGAACAGGATGGTGGCTGTCTCGGCTATGGCGTCGCCATCCTTATCGTCCATCCGCGCCAGCGTACCCTCCACCGAGAGCGCGTACAGGCGTTCATCCGGGCCGAAGGTGATGACCGTCGGCAATGAGAAGGGCAGCTCAGCATACACATCGTACTGGAAGCCGGGCGGCACCTCCAGGATACACAGGCAGTCATCAACCAGGGTGAAGCGGCGCGGCGCAGCCAGCTCGGTCACGTCGCGCAGCGCCTGACCGTCTTCATCCAGCTCAATCACCGAGACCGTCCACTGGTAGGGGCCAGGTGCTTGATAGAGCAGCCACCAGGTCAGATTGATGGCCGTGTCGTCCGTCCAGGTGATGCCGTTGGCCGGTTCGCCTTCGCGCCACACCCGCACATCGAACACCTCGTTTTCGCGCAGCGGACGCTGCCAGTGCCATGTCAGCACAACCTCGGCGATATTGCTGAAGGGCTGCTCATCATCCGGCCCCAGCAGCAGCGGCGGAGTCCGCTCGAAGCGGGAAGCCGCATCAGCCACGGCAGTATCAATGGCCTGTTCGGTCTGGCGCTGTTGGGCGGGTTGCAGGGCGGCGACGAGGGCAGCCGCGCTTAGAGTGAGGATGACAAGCAGGGTGAGGATGATCCGTGTGGGTTGCAACAGCGATTATGCTTTCCTTACAAAAGGTGCTATGGACAAACAATAGCCACAACTTATCGAGAAGCTGTGCAGGAAGTATGGAGTTTGTGTAAACTTTTTTGGGGCGTTTGGTCAGCCAGGGATGGGCAGTTTTCAGTCCGGCTGTGATGCCTGGACAGGCAGAAAATTAAATCATTTTATCATTAAGCGGATGCTATTATCCATAACCAATAAGACAGGGTTGCCACACGTCAGTGCCATTCGAATATCTTCGGGGCAGGGGCGATTCGTGAACTACCCCCGCACGAGACTATCTACCTGTGGGCGATGCGCAGCTAAGGCCATTCCAGACAGGGACGGTTCGCGAACCGTCCCAATTCGGGTGACCAATGGGATTATAGCTTTCTTGGAACAGCCTAACTGCCCAGCCCCAACAGCCCGAGAAGCAGGCGACCAAGCAGATCACGGTCGCTCAGGCTGGGTTCTTCGACTGGCTGCAACACACCCGGATCAGGGATCTCCTGACCGATGTCAATAGGTTCGGGCGGCGGGTTAACCGTCAACACATATTTCTGTTCGATCACCTGCGGACGATTGAGATCATCAGTGTAGTTCAGGCTGACGGTGATGGTCATCTGACCTTCGGACTCAGGCATAAGGCTGGCATCGAGCGTTGTGGCATCATCATTACGGAGTGGGCCGAGGAAGGTGGTCGCCCCCGAAATAATCTGTCCGTTGTCGGTGGTAACGACCGCATTGGTGAAGTTAACGCCCTTGCGCCCGCGATTGCTGATCTCTAGTGACAGAGGCAGGATGCTGCCGACCTCAGTCTGTTCCGGAAGCGGACTGGGCTGATTGATCCGAATCTGCGGTGGGACGACCACCGGGATGCTGGCGCGCAGATTGTCCTGTGATGACGCGCCATCCGAGCGCTGATAGCGCAGTGTGACCGGCAGCGGATAGACTCCGCTTTCGACTGAGCCGTTGACGATGAAACGCTGGGTGATGGTGATGGCATCGCCCTCCGCCGGGACATCGCCGATGTACTGGGTGCCGAGTGTATCCAGTGGGGCGAAGTTGTTGCTGGTCGTGGTGGTGGTGGTGGTGCTGCTGTCCGGGGTTGGATTGGTGACGCCACCGCCAGAGTTATCCACTGTGCCGAAGGTGACCTGGACTTCGCTGGCGTCGTCGTTACCGATGTTACGCAGTTGCAGCGTCAGGGTGAATTCCTGACCGGGTTGCAGCACATCGCCGCCGAAATCATACGACTCGACGATCATGACTGGCGCGGGAGCCTGCACACGGGCGACTTCGATAGTCATAGTGGCATTGATGCTCCGCGATTCGCCCTTTTGCAGGAAGGTGATCCCTAACACCTGTGACTGCGGCCCGGCTTTGGCGGTACTGTTGACGATCAGCGGCATATCGATGCTGGCGCTGGCCCCCGGACGAATATCGCCTACCGGGAAGCTGTTGCCCTCCGGCCCGGCCAGCAGGATGCCATCAGCATTGACTGTTGCCAGTACCTGGGAGGCAGTCTCGTTGCCGGTGTTGGTCAGCAGCACCGTAATGGTGACCGGTTGTCCCGGCACTACCGGATTGGGGTCGAACTGATAGCGCGACAGTGTGATCTGCGACGACTGTGGCACGGCCTCGACATTGACGGTCAACGAGCCGCGCGCCGTATACGACTGACCGGTGAAATCGCGGTAGGTCATGGTGATGCCCACCGTCTGTGGGCCGCCAGGCGTGTCGTTGGCAGCGATGACCGAGAGCGAGACCGAGCTGCTGCCAGCCACCGGAATATCCGGCAGGATGATCGTCGATTGACCGTTGGAGGGGACGAACTTGCCGCCGGTATCGACCGCCACCGACACACCCTGGGCTGGCCGGCTCCCCTGGTTGTACAGGTCGAAGGTGAAAGTCACCGTTTGGCCGGGGCGGACGGTGGTCGGGTTGGCGCTGAAACTCCGTACCACCAGCGAGGGCGCTCCAGGGATGTCGGTGGCGGGTGGGGCAGCCGTTGGCGGCTGGGGACGGTCGGTTGGCGGCGGCGCGGCGATGACGGTCAGGGTGAAGCGGGCGTCGTACCCACCGGACGGGTCACTGACTTCGATGACATAGCTGCCCACCGGGATGTTGTTGGGCAGCGCGGCGTTCAGCACGGTGTCGCCGGAGAGCGCCGCCGAGAGCGTGCCATAACCCAGCAGCCGCACCAGCGTGGTCGGACGGAAGTTCGTCCCGACGATGCTCATGATGCCGCTTTGCCCCTGCGTGATCTGCGTAGGATTGATGCTGCTGACGGTGATCGGGGGCGCAGTGGTTGGAGAGGGCGTGGGCGTTGGTGTCGGGCTAGGCGTGGGCGTGGCGGTAGGAAGCTGGACGTTCAGGGTGAAGGTATTGCTGTAAACCGTATTGGGTGGCACGACATCATACACTTCAATCGTATACAGGCCCGCGTTGACCGAGCCAAGCACATTGGCCTGCACCTGATTGGGATTGGCAAACACCGTCACCAATTCAACGGTTGCCGGGCCGGTCAGCCGTACCCGTACATCGGGAGTCAGGCTGTTGCCCTGCACGGTCAGCACACCGCCCTGACCCGCAACCATGACGTTCGGTGAAATATTGACCACGAAGGGCGTCGGCGTTTGTGCCAGCGCCGAGCCGGTCAGCAGCAGGCTGATGAGCAGCGCCAGCCACAGACCGAAGCTGAGGCGGCGGATGATGAGTGTTGCGTTCATGATTCGTTTCCTTCCCCTCGCAGGGCATCTTCGACCACCTGCCATTGATAGGCTAGCGGCGGACGCTGTTCGTCCTGAACCGGGCGATCTTCGACGATCTTGCCGTCGCGCAGCCGCACCAACCGGTCAGCCTTGTTGGCGACGCTGGAATCGTGAGTGACGACGATGATATTCTTGCCTTCTTTACGACAGAGCCACTTGAGCAGTTTCAGCACGGTCTCGCCGGTCTTGCTGTCCAGCGCGCCGGTCGGCTCGTCAGCCATGATGATCGGTGGATCGTTGAACAGGGAACGGGCAATGGCGACGCGCTGCTGCTGCCCGCCGGAAAGCTGCCAGGGACGGTGTTCCAGCCGATCTTCCATACCGAGCGCCGCCAGCAGTTTATAGGCGCGTTCCTCGCGGGCTTCACGCGCCACACCGACGAACACACCCGGCAGCGCCACATTCTCCAGCGCGGTCATGGTCGGGATCAGGTGGAACGCCTGAAAGACGAAGCCGATGGTCACGCCGCGAAAAGCCGCCAGTTCCTCACCGTTGAACTGATCGAGGTCTTGCCCGGCGATCATAATCTGACCGCTGGAAGGCCGATCCAGCCCGCCCAGCAGGTAGAGCAGGGTGCTTTTGCCGGAGCCGCTTGGCCCCATGATGGCGGTGAACTGGCCTTCGGGGATGCTCAGGTCAACGCCGTTGAGGGCGTGTACCCATTCATCGCCCAGCTGGAAATCCTTGTGCAGATCCACCGTCTGGATGATAGGGGGCGCGGCCTGCACCTCGCTGCTGCCGTTAACGTAGGGTTTGATCGCCATCGTGCCTGTCTCATGACCCCGCAGTCGGGATGGCCTGATCGTTGGTGACTGGCGCGTCGCCCATCGGCGGGGCGGTTCCGACATCAGCCGTCGGCAGCACGATCAGTGTCGGCAGGACATCTTCGGCTTCTGGCGTGGCAAATGGATCGAGCGCCTCCGGTGGAACGTCGAGCGGAATCTCGGTGGGCAGCACTTCGGCCTCTGGTTTAGGCGGAGCGGCGATGGCCCCGGTCAGCACCGGCGCGACCACCAGGATCAATGCCCAGACGACGACGACGATCAGCACCGCCCAGACCTTGCCTTGCAGCGCCGAACGCGCCCCGATGAAGACCAGCGCCAGACTCCACACCCAAAAGACGGTCAGCCGCGACGCCAGCGACAGCAGCAGGCTTTGACCGAAGGTTGCCATATCCTGGTAGGGCTGCCAGAAGGTCAGCAGCCCAGCGATGCCCTGCGCCCCAACCGTGCCACCGGCAGCATAGAAGATCAATTGCAACCCGGCCATCAGGCCAAACGGCACACTCGTCCAGATGGCGATCTGGAGGTTCTGGCCGAAGTTGGGGCGCCGTCCGTTGAACATCGGCACCAGCCCCAGCAGCACCATCAGGATTAGCCAGCCGAGGATGATGTGGCTGCCGCTGATGAGCGCCGTCACCCACGTCGAGGCGATGTCGCCGCTGGCAGCGGGTGCCTGAGGCTGCGGCGCGAGGATGCCAGGGTCAAAGCCGCCCGGCCCACCGCCACTCTGGAACGGATCGCCGGGTAAACCGCCCAGATCGCCGGGGATGGCCGCGCCGCCACCGGCATCTGCACCGGCCCCACCCGCCAGCGCTTCCTGCCGCACGGCGGCGAAGCCATTGAGCGCCAGGATCAGCACGGCGACGATGAACCACTGGCGGGCATCGCCCACCTGGGGCAGGGTGCTGAAGAAGTAATTGGGTTGCAGGGCCAGCGCCCAAACCTGGCCGACCAGCCCACGTGGGCGTGCCTGCCGGGCGAGCGGATAATTGTTGCGAACGGGTTGAATCTGTCGGTTGCTCATGCCTTGTCCGTGACGGTATCCAGGTTGATGATCGGCGCAATCTCATTATCCGGCATTTATCCGAATAAGACGTTGAGAATTGAGCCAGCGTTCCGGCTTCATTATCAGCCGCCCTCCGATGACTGTCAATAAACGTATGCCCGATGCTCATCCACCTTTCGACGGAGATGCTGCCCCATCCAGTCTATCCGTCAAAGTGGCAAATTGTGTTACAGCGCTTGCAGCCAGCCGCCGTCGCGTTGATAATCAGGCCTTTATCGTGGCGACCTCATCACAAGGAGACCTGCGCGTGACCAACCCGATCCGAGCCTTCATCTTCGACCTGGACGGTGTGATAACCGATACAGCCGAGTTTCATTTTCTGGCGTGGAAACAACTGGCGGATGAAGAGGACATCAGCTTCACCCGCGAAGATAACGAGCAGCTCCGTGGCGTCTCGCGCCGGGAGAGCCTGAACCGGATGCTCAAGGGGCGTCCGATTGAAGAAGCGACGGCGCAGGCCTGGATGGAACGAAAGAATATCTACTATAAGAAGCTGCTTCATCAGATCACGCCGGAGCACGCGCTGCCGGGTGTGCCGGCTTTCCTGACGGCGGCGCGGTCTGCCGGGCTGAAACTGGGGCTGGGTTCGGCCAGCAAGAATGCGGCCGAGGTGCTGGAACGGCTGGAACTGACGCGGGCTTTCGACGCGGTGGGCGATGGCTACAGCGTGGTCAACAGCAAACCCGCGCCCGACCTGTTCGTCTGGGTGGCCGGGGCGTTGGGGGTGCCGCCCAATGAAGCGGTGGTGTTCGAGGATGCCGAAGCCGGGATTGATGCGGCGCTGGCGGGCGGCTTCTGGTCGGTTGGCATCGGCACATCCACCATCGGCCACGCCCACATGACCGCGCCCGGCGTCGGCTCACTGACCGTCCAGACGGTGCTGGAGCGGATGCGCTGATGGTTTGTTTACAGGTGAAGTGTAGCAACCACTTCACCTCCGCCTGTCATGTTAGCCCTGTGGTGTAATCGGTTTGATTTTCGGGGTCAGCTTATTGTGTTCCAGCCACTTCATTGCCGGCTTATCGTCATTGAAGACCATGACGCGCAGGCCAAAGGGTTGATAGGTATCGATAAATTCCTTCAGATTTAACTTTGCCACTGTGCTGGGCGGCCATACCAATGCCCAGTATTGCCAACCGGCTTGCAGGACGCGGGGGAACCAGTTGGTCTTGGCCCATTCCGTATCATCTTCTGGCAAGGCTGAATTCTTGCGGTCATCCGACAGCCATTTGTGCGCCTCATACTTCTTGAAGACTTCCAGACCGGTCTCCAGAGCATGGCGAAAAACCTCGCCTTGCACCGTCTGATGAAAGATATGATGCACAATCTTCGTATCGGTATGATACATCAGGGTGACATGGTCGTTTTCAATGATCGTCAATGGGGACATGAGGCAACTCCTATCGAGTTGTGGGTGTGCAGCTTATGCACAAAAAAGTAACGTCGATTGACCTTCCATCTATAGTGTAATCCCGCCGCTTCTTAAAAAATTATATAGTCTTCATGAATTCGGCGTAAAGACTTTATATTATATTAATCTAATTTGGGTCAACGATTTAACTGCGGCCGTCCAAGCAAAAGAGCCGGGAAGGGGCATCTTCTCGGCCTAATGATACAGGCTGATTGATCGCAGTGAATCAGTTCGTGTTCAGAGGGTAGCTCAATCCGCCAGCATCGCTTCCAGGTAATCCATGGCTTCATCCATTGTTTTGCAGTAATGGGTATTCTTGTTGCCCCGCGTCTGCACCGAGGAAACCTCGTTTTCCATCGCTTGCAGTGGATTGAAGCCGACCAGGACGCCGCGCGCGGCCATGGGGTGACTGTAGGTGCGATGACCGGGGTTGGAGCGCAGGACGCCGGGGTCTTCGCCGGTCACTTCCAGCCAACTGATAAGCAGCGCTACCGGGTGAGTCACGGTATCCAGGTGGGCGGCCATGTCATCGAGGCAGTCTTTGAGCGTTTCAGCAGTTTGGTGCCCCTGATAACTGACGTAAAGGACGCGGTTGGTCTTGAGCCAGTGAACATCGTGGGTCATGCAAAGCTCTCTCTTTTTAAATCAGAATTAACGCACTTTACCTAATTTTAACATCGAAAGGAGCCTCTGAAACACTTATTGTAATGGGCAAATAATAAATTTATCCATTCATATCCAGGGGTAAGCAGGTAATGGGTTGGCACGTATTGTGAGCAGCGACCATGCCCTGATGACCGTGTAGGGCTTTAGCAGATTTGTTGTTAAGTCTATTTTCTGTTATGTCATGACCCACTCAGCTTCTCCAGCGCGGTCAGCAGTTCCGCCGGCTGCTGCAAGCGTTGAATGACCTGACGGGTCGGCTCGATCTCCGCTTCGATGGGCTGACCGAGGCGCTTGAGTAGCGACAGGCGGTGCAGCCGCGCCCGCGCCTCCCAGTAGTGCTGACCCTTGCCCGCCATCTGTTCCAGTTGCCGCTGGCGCAGGTTAGCCGCTTCTTCCAGCCCACCGCTGGCTTCGTGATAATCCGCCAGCAGATCGAAGTACATCGGCTCCATCACGACGCGGGTCGAGGCGGCTTTGGTCACCGCCCGGCGATAGGCCAGCGTGGCGGCTGCTTCGTCGCCCTGTTTGCGTTGCCCTAGCGCTTGCGCCGCTAGGACGAGGCACAGGTCTTGCAGATAGCCGTCGTCATCCAGCAGATCGGATTCGAGTTGTTGGGCGATCTTCAGCATGGCTTCCCACTGTCCCTGACGATAGGTATACTGGCACAGCATCACCTGTGCAGCGAGAAAATGATGCTGAAAATGCTCGCTCATGGCGAGATACTCACTGATCCGCTGGGCGGCTTCCTCATAGCGTCCGCAGTGCAGCGCAAAGCTGGCGCGGTAGCTTTGCAGGCAGTAGGCGCACTGGATACCGGGCGGCGTCTCGCGCTCCATATAGTCCATCGCCTGCTCGATCATCGCGTCGTAGCCCAGCGGGTCGATGCCGAGGTAGGTGCCGATCATGTCGTCGTGAACGCAGATGCGCTCCATCATATCCTGGAACTGCGGCTTACGCGCCTCAATGGTGGCCTGCACCGCCAGCGGCAGGGCAGCGGTGAAATCGCGCGCCCGGTAGATCATGGCTTGCAGCGTCCAGTGGTCGATCTCCAGCAGGGCACGGGGATCGCCGGCCTGGGTCGCCAGCTTTCGGGCGATGCGGAATTCTTCCAGCGCCAGTTCAGGGTCTTGTTCGCGCAAGTTCTGCGCCCGCCAGAAGTGGATACGCCAGTTGTCGGTCATGTCGATTCTTTGACCTGTTAACAAAGTTCCAGATTACGGGTGTAGGTTCGGGTCATTGATGGTGAAGCCTTCACCAATCAGTCACCTCGGTTGTCGTCAATGAGTTCCTGTACACTTGGCCCCGGAGGCAGTTGGTCGCCCCACTCCCATAACATCTCGTCACTGATCTCATCACCCTCAATCGACACATCACTTTCAGCCAGAAAACCGGCTTCCCGCAACTGGCTGCGAATGATCTCATGCGCCGAATGCTTCTCGTTCACTTCCACCGATGACAGCGCTTCCCGCAGCGGAATCATCACCTCGACTTCAGACGTGCCAACCGGGATTTCCGGCGGGACATCCAGCACCAGTTGATGATCGGCGGTGATCGTGCCGGTCAGCCTGATTCGCAGAACGCGTTCGACCGATGGCGTTGTCATAGATATTCTCCCTACTTCATCAGTCCCTTGATGGCAGTGCTGGCTCCCTCGAAGGCCTTGACGGCATCCTGAGCGGTCATGGTGCGGGCGGCGAACAACCGCGCCATCTGATACAGCAGCGTCAGCACCGAGTCGCGCACCGCCGGGGCAGGGGGCGTCTCGACCATCTGGCGCATCAGCGGCGACGAGGCGTTGAGATACAACACACCGGTCGCGGCATCCACGTCGTCGTTGGCCTCGGCTTCGTCATCCTGTCGATCCAGATACGCCTGGATCATGGCGGCGAAGGGGGCGCTCAATTCGTTCGAGTCGAGGGCGCGCTTGGCCTCGGCAATCGTATCGGCGTTGCGCGGATACAGCACCAGCGCCGGGACGACCGGTGGTTTGAAGGCCGCCACTTTGGCCTTGATGTTCTGCGACTTGTAGAAGGCCAGAATCTCAGTGTAATCCTCATTCGGCACCGGGCGCATCAGACGGCGGGCGTCGCCATCCATCTGCACCAACTGTATCCCTTTGTGCCGGCTGGCATATTTCTCCAGGAAGGGCCGGACGGCGAACCACGAGGCATCGATGACCGGCACTTCGTAGCCTTCGCCCAAGACCTGCTCCTGCAACGACCCCATCTCACGGGTGACGAAGTAGAGCGTGTTGTGCGTCTGTTCCAGATAATCGATCATGGTCAACTGTCCGCGCGAAGTCCGCAGCGGCAGCAGGTCGGCTACCTGTTCAAAGAACTCCTGATTGACGGTGATCCAGCCCAGCACCAGATCGGTGTGGCTGATGACAATCTGCTTCCAGATGTCCGGGTGATCTTCGGCGATGTTGCGCAGCCCTTCGAGGAGCTGCTGTTCCAACGCCTGCTGCACCGCCAGATAATTGTCTTCCTGATGCAGACTCTCGCGCGAGACGGTCGGCTGTAGCGAGGGGCAGTCGATCACGCCGCGGAAGAAGCGCGCCCAGGACGGCATCAGATCGCGCTCGTGGGCGGCGATGAACATGCGCCGGATGTAGATGTTGAGGTCGCCGTATTCCTGTAATGACACCACCGATCCCTGCGGCACATAGACGAAGCCGCGCAGCGGGATGACCATCGTATCGTGACCGAGGTCGATCTCCTGATCGCGCAGTTCGATGATGCAGATCGGGTTGCGCTGGCGGAAGGCGCGCTCGATGTATTCCAGTTCGGCCTGCTGGCGATTGGGTGCCTCCCAGGGCGGGGTCATCAGGTTGATCGGGGCCGGGTCGTTGTTGAGGTAAATCGGCACACCGAGGAAGTCGGCGTACTGGCGGATGGTCTCGGTCAGCACCGTTTCTTCCAGCAGGAACTCGGCTTCTGGTTTGACCGTCAATTCCACCCGCGTCCCGACGAAGGTGACATCCGCTGGACGCATGTCGAAGAACTCGCTGCCGTCGCAGAACCAGCGCCAGCCCTGATCGCTCTTGGTCGAGCGGGTGAGCAAGGTCACTTCGCTGGCGGCCAGGAAGGCGCTGAGGAAGCCCAGCCCGAACTGACCGATGAGCTGGGTGGCTTTGTCGGGCGACCGGAATTCCATCCGTTCCTTGAATTCACGGGTATAGCTGTTGCCAATGGTGGTGAGGTACTGCACGATGTCCTGGTCGGTCATGCCCTGACCGTTGTCCTGAATGGTGATGCGCTTGCTCTCCGGGTCAACTGTCAGATCAACACGGGGGCGGTAGCCGGCGGGTGCGCCATCAGCCTGATAACGGGTGATGCTGTCGTGAGCGTTCTGGATCAATTCGCGGATGGCGACCTTGCGGCTGGAATATAGATGTTCCGCCAGCACTTTGAGCAGGTCGGGCAGGTTCAGTTGGAATTGGCGTTTTTGTTCCATCAGATGACCTCGATTGGTGGATGTAGTTCCTATTGTAATCAAAAGGTCAGCCGGACGAAAATCGGCAGTTCGATGAACACCCGATTATTGGGGGTAGGAAGGCGAGGGAAAGGTCCGGGCTGCCCTCTAATCCTCGTCGCTCCGGTCAATCGGGTAGACCGTATCCAGGGCCGGGCCATCCAGGTCATCCATCTGCGCGCCCCACTCCAGCCACTCGGTCAGGACTTCTTCCAGCGTGCGTTCGGTCTCGCGGGCGACAATCTTTCCCCGCCGCACCACCTCCGGCGGGAGTTCGAGGGTAACACGCATAGCTACTCATTCTCCTCGAGCATCGACTTCATGGCTGGGTCAAGTATTCCACCAATTGTACCATGTGTCTTGTGGATGAAGATGATCGATGGATCTCCGCGGCTGTTCTGTAGAACTTATGCGCCTGGCGCTCCATGCTCCTCTAAAGGCACCAACTCGGTCGCGGAGTGGGGCAGGGGGAACATGGCCGGCGGGCGGCGCTGCTCGGCGCTGAGGGTGCCGATGTAGAGCTGGGTGGTGTGCAGGTTCGCGTGGCCGAGGTTCTGCCGCAGCCGCTCGATGTCCATGCCGTGCAGATAGGCGTTGCGGGCATAGGTGCGGCGCAGATCGTGGGGCTGGACGACGGTCATCACGCCGTCGATGGCGATGGGATAACGGTTCATGATCTGGTTGACAGCGCGCTCGGTGAGGCGGGTTTTACGGACGCGCTTATCGCCACGAAACACGCCGCGAAAGACCGCGCCCTCGCTGATTTTGGCTGCTCTCAGCCAGCGCTCGACATACACCAGACACCAGCCCAGCGGGCCATAAGGGATGAGGCGCTGCTTCTTATCCTTGCCGGAGCGCACCAGCAGCGCCAGCTCGCGGCCGAGCATCTGCCGCAGGTCGCTGACGTTGAGCGCCACCAGTTCGGCCTCGCGGATGCCGGTGCAGACCAGCAGGGCGATGAGGGCGGTGTCGCGCAGCACCGTCAGCCGATCCACCCCAGGGGTACGCACCAGGGCTTGCACCTGTTCCGGGGTCAGCCGCAGATGCTCGGCGTCTGGGCGATCCTGTACGGTAACTTCCTTGACGCTGGTGCTGCCGGGGTGGATGGCGTGTTCAAGGCGGATGACCAGTTCATCGACCAGCGCCTTGCGGTCAGCCGGGGCGGTGACATCGGCTGGCACAGCGTCGTAGAGCCGCTGGCGCAGCGGCGGACTGTTGAGCAGCGCCCGGTAGCGTCCACGAATGGTGGCGAGGTGGGCGTTGGCAGCGGCGGGCGATAAGGTCGCGTTGACGGGTTGACCACTTCTGGGATCAGGGCGGGTGCGCTGGTGCAGCAGGTAGTCTTTGTAGTCGGCCAGCATCGGCTGTGTCCAGGACAGATGATGATCGTCGAGCCAGTCGAGGAAGAACAACAAGCGCGAGTAGACATCCTTGTTGGGCTGCGGCGGCATCAGGGCGGTGAAGTTCTGTTCGTAGCGCGCATGGCGCGGAATAAGGCTCATAACAGGGTAGTCTAATTACTTCCTATAATGATTGGTATAAGAAGTAGTATAGCAGCAAAAAAGAAAGGGTGCAACAGAACGAAGCGCCAGTTGCAACCTTCCCAAATCATCACCCGCCAATGTCGGGACGTGACAGCGCGATGAACCCGGCGGCATAGACCAGACCGACCAGTAGCGCGACCAAGCTGAAGCCGATGGACTTGAGCGAATAACCTTTGCTGAAATAGCGCACCGCTTCGATGATGACCGCCGCCCCGCGCAGCAGGAAGATCAGCGGCACGATGACCAGCGCCAGCGATTCAAACGGCAGTGGGCCGAGGTCGCCCGAACCAGTCAGCGCGTAGATGCCGAAGGCCGCCAGCCCTGCTGCTACGAACAAGGTAATGATGGCCGGGACAGGTGATCCCTTCTCCGCCATCTGCGCCATCTTCTCGCCGGCATCGAAGTAACGATAAGCCCGCGCCCCGACGAAGATCATCGCCAGGTGCAGCAGCGCCAATCCCAGTGTAGCGGCAGCCGCCAGCCGGTACAGCGCAACATGCATCTCCATATGAATTCTCCTTCCCCTACCCTATCGTCTCTGATGGTGTGATGAGAACCAGACGGCGGATGGCGGCGAACGCCTCGCCGATCTCCTCACGGGTCAACGGCGGCATCAGGTGCAGCGCACCGATGAAGACGGCGTAATGCAGGCGGGCGGCCTGCGCGGCCCCGGCCTCGCCCAAGCCCAGTTCGATGAACAAGCGGCGCAGATAATCCTGCCGCTGCTGGTCAATCTGCCTGAGCGTCTGTTCAGCCAACGCATCCCGCAGCGCCCAGGCGCGCACCGCCACTTCCAGGGCGCTGTTGCCCGCCGCCACTTGTTCCAGCAGCAGCAGCCGGGCGTGCGGCGTCGGCGCTTCCTCGACCTGGTCGATCACGCGGGTGACGCTTTCCTCCAGGCAGAGCGCCAGCATTTGCTCGCGGAAATCGGCCATATCGCGGAAGTGGTGATAGAACGAGCCTTTGGTCACGCCCAGCTTCTCGGTCAGATGAGCGATAGTCAGGGCATCCACGCCCTGCTCAGCCAACAGGTGGAAGGCGGTCATCAGCCAGTCACGCTTACGGATGGTCATCGGAGTGGTTCTCGCCGTGTGGATATCTAGATGAACATAGCATACCATACAGTATGGTATGGTTGTCAAGTCGGGAAATAGGTCAAGGAAGGATGTACGTGTCAACCGGGGACGAAGTTCCGGGTGGGGGTCAAAGTGGACACGCCAGTGGCATGTCCTTACGAAGGATGGGCAGCCACGCGCCTGGAGCCTGTTATGCACCTTTTAGCCCTCATCCCCCCCGCCCCTTCTCCCACTGGGAGAAGGGGAGATGTGGTGAACGTAGTGCTTTTAAGCCCATCGCCCTGTGGGAGAGGCCGCGTAGCGTGGAGTGAGGGCAATACGAGAGCAAGGTCTATAACACGCTCTAGACCAAAGGAAAGATGTCCTGGTCGAGGGAGTCTCCTGGCGTCAGATGAAGTGGATCGGTGATGACGTGCGCGGCTCCATTGAACCGGGTATCGCCATCCATATAAATAATCACATGGGCAACGCGGGCAACATCAGTGAAATTGGGGGTCGCCATGTGCGCCGCATACGAATGATGAAAGGTACAATCGCCGGCTTTCAGAGGGATGGTCACACGCGGTTCCCACATCAGATGCGGCGCGACCACGAATAAGTCGTCGCTATCGGCCAGGTTTTGTGGGCGCAAATCGGTCAGATGTTGTGTTCCGGGGATGAAGGTCATACAGCCGCGCTCTACCGGCACATCAACCAACGCCACCCAGGCTGAAAGCGAGTGTTTATGATTGTCATGAGGCCAATACGGGCCATCCTGATGAAACTCGGTGGCAGCATTGTTGTGCGGTTTCTTGATCAGAATATGGTCGTGCCAGATACGCAAAGGAATTCCGGCCAGACGCCGGGCAATCGACGCCAGGTTCGGGTGGAGTGTTAACTGCTTCACCGGTTCATCGACGCGCCAGACATTGACGTTTTGCGTGAAGATGTCTTTAGCATAGCCCGCTGCAAGATTCGTCATGCGCTCAGAGGCGCTCACCGCCGCATCATGAAAGTATGCCACTTCTTCAGGCGTCAAAACTGATGGGATGTGAACAAAGCCATTTGTGCGAAAGCTCTGGATGGTGGAATCAGAGAGAGTCTCGGCAGTGGTGATCGGATGGTCGGAATGGGCATTCACGGCGGCCAGCTCCTTCGCAGGGTATCGATTGATAGCGCAATCATGCCGCAAAACGCGACTTGAACGATAGAATAATAGGCGTTACTTTTAGCACAATATTGACTTCTTTCACGAATTCGCTCGCTGGATTCCCTTATGGCGCTCGCACGATATACCAAACATCTCGTCTTTAGCGGCGAATTCGCGCCGGTGATGGTGGGTCGTTGGCTGCTGGACTACGATATTGAACCTCATGCCCACGACTTCATGGAAATCGCGTTCGTGATGGGAGGCGAAGGCATCCATCACTCGATGCTTGGCACCCACTCCCTGATGCGCGGGAAGTGTATCCTCATTCGCCCAGGCGCATGGCATTCGTATACTGCCTGTCAGTCACTGGACATTTACAATTGCTGTTTTGGCATGGAGTTGTTGCACCGTGAACTGGCGTGGATGCGCGAGAACTCGCTTCTCAATACGCTGTTGTGGGGCGGATTGACATCCCTAAACCAATGTGGAACGTTGATGGTCGATCTCGATCTCCCTGTTCTGAAGAACTTCAGCCAGGTGTTGCGCGTGATGGAGGCTGTACAACACAAGCGGATTGAGGCGCTGGGTTACCTGGTCGTCCTCATCGCTCAACTGGCGGAACAGCTTGCGCTACAGGATGATGTGTTGGGAAAAGATCGCGCGAGCAAAGTCCATGACGCGGTATTGCGCGTGATACAGATCATCGAGAGCGATATCCGGCGCGACTGGTCGATTGAAGAGCTTGCCAACCTCGTTAACCTTGCCCCCTCGTATTTGATCCGCATTTTCAAGCATGACACCGCCCAAACACCGATTGCCTTCATGATCCGCTGTCGGGTTGAACAGGCGGTCAATCTATTGCTGCATACGAACGATACCATTGCCCAGGTTGCCGAAGCGGTCGGGTGGGACGACCCCAATTACTTCACGCGCCGGTTTCGTGATTATTTTGGTTTGAGTCCAAGCGGGTATCGCAAGCAGTTTGCACAACTCGCTGCCGCCAGGAGCCCGGTTGAAAACGAGAACCAATAAGCGACCGATGCGGTGGACGGCTTCACTCGCCGCTGGACTCGCGCGCCTGATGTTTGGCGAAGGCTGATTGGGGAAAGGTGGCGCGGATGCGTTCGACGATGGCGCTGGTGATGTCGATGCCCACCCCTTGCATCGCCAGCAGCAGCCCGCCGATGACGGGGGGGAAAGCCGGCTCATGCGCCACGCTCTCCGGCGCAAGCTGACCGAGCGCGTGAATGAAGGCATGGCGCAGAATGGTTGATTGAAAGACGCCGCCGGCGGTGAAGGTCGGCAGCGTCGGCGCGTCGAGCCGCTGCATCACCGCCCAGGCCGCCCGCGCCAGATGCTCCCCTGCCCCGCTGAGAATTTCCAGCGCCGCCGCGTCGCCAGCCTGCCCCGCCTGATCGACCAGCACGGTGAGCCGGGCGATGCCAGCCCGATCCAGTTGACCAGCATAGACGCGGGCATGAACCGCCCACAAATCCGCCACGCCCAGCGATTGCGGGATCATCTGCTGCAACAGGCCTGGGTCGCGCCGCCCATCCGCCGCCTGGGTGGCCGCCAGCAGCGCCCTCCGACCAATGTCATAGCCGCTGCCCTCGTCGCCCATCACATAACCCCAGCCGCCGGCTTTGGCACTGCGCCCGGCGGCATCCCGTCCATAAGCGACCGCACCAGTTCCGGCGATCACCACCACCCCCGGCTGGGCGACGCTCGCGCCATAGAGCGCGGTGATCTGGTCGTAATCGGATTCAACTCGCGCCCCGGGGAAACGCGGCTGCGTCATCTCCCGCGCGGTGGCCGCGCCGCCGGTCATGCCCAGGAACACCGAGGAGACCTCCCCGGCTTCGGCTCCGGCTTCGGTCAACGCTCGCGTGATCGAGTCGTCCAGCGCTGTCCGCAGCCGTTCCATGCCGCCCGGCTCAAGGACATGGTTGGATGGCCCGGCTAGCCCGGTACCGAGGATGGTGCCGTCCGGTCGGGCGACCAGGGCCAGGGTGCTGGATTGTCCGCCGTCCACGCTGATGAGGAGGTTCATGGTGATCGTTCCGGGAAGTCAGTGCTCAGTTGAAAGTGCTGAGTAAAGAGTAGAAAAATGCGCTTTTCACTTCCCCCCGTCGCCCCGTGGCCCGCTGCTGCTCAATGGCTGCCAGGTGGTGAAGTCGCGGCAATAGGCGCACAGGTCGGGCGGGTGATCGCCGAAGAAAGTCTGTCCACAATTGGGGCAGCGCCAGGTCATGACCGAGAACAGGCTGGGGGGCGCGAGGGGCAAGGACGGAGTCGGGACGTCCTTGACGCGAGACTTCCGAGTTTTGATCGCCCTGCCCTTTCATGAAAATCCCCACCAAAACATTCATTCTAACCAAGCCCTATCGATTTGGCTACTGTGGCTGGCGGCCTTTGCACGGACGAGACGGCGGAGTCATACTCAGGGCAGAAAAAGATCAGGCTGACCGATCAGCCCGTCTAGTCAAAAGGAGTTCATCATGGTCAAATTGATTGCGTTTCTGAAGCGCAAACCCGGCATGTCGATGGACGAGTTCAAGGTGCGCTGGGTGGACGAACATACCAAGATTTCCGGCAAGCTGCCCAACTGCCGCGGGTATTACATCAACATCGCCACGCCGCAGCAACCCGATGGCGGCGAACCGCTGTACGACGGCACGGCGGAGTTGTGGTGGGATAGCATCGAGGCGATGGAAGACTCGTTCAAGACCCCGATTGGCATCGAGGCCGGGGCGGATGGCGACGCCTTCACCGTCATCCGCGCCCACCTCTATACGACTGAGTACACGATTATCCCGTTCGGGGGACACAGCGTCTAAATGCCCCTGCCCTCTCGCCTTCGGGAGGGCAAGCGATAACTACGGACCGGTCACTTCAACCTGGGGAAGCTGGGCCTTGAGCGCGACCACCTGCTCGGCGCTCACCGGCGTCCTACTCAGGTCTATTTCCTGTAACTGATGCAACCCATACAGCGGCTCCAAGTCGCTGACCAGCGTGTTGTCCAGGCGCAATTCGCGCAGTCCACGCATCGGCCGCAGCGGGCGCAGATCAGTAATCGGCGTGTTGTAGAGGAACAACTCACTGGCCGCAGCCGCCTGTTCGATGCCATCGAGATCCATCAGACCAGTGCCGCTCAGGTCGAGTCGTTCGGTGGTCTGAAACCAGCGCAGGCGGCGGATGACCGCCAGATCGGTGATCGGTGTACTATCGAGCGTCAGGTTCGTCAGATGTTCCAGACCCAGCAACGGGGCCAGATCGCTGACGCCCGTCCCTTCGATATGCAGTTCGCTCAACTGATGCAAGCCGGCCAGCGGGGCCAGATCGCTCACCAAGGTGTGGGCGACATCCAGGGTGGTCAAGCCGGTTAACTCGCGCAGCGGCGACAGATCGCGCACGCGGGTGTTGCGTAGGCGCAACGTTTGCAGCGTCATCCGATGGCGCAACGGTGACAGATCGTCAACGCGGGTATGGCTGAGTTCGAGTTCTTTCAGTCCTAGATTTGCCAGTGGACTGAGATCGTCAACGGCCAGTCGGGGCAGCGCCAACGCTTCGAGCGCTGTCAGCCCGGCCAGCGGTTCCAGACTGAGCGGGCGGCTCACCACACTGCGATGCGGATTGGTGTGCCGGATGCGCAGCTCGCGCAGATGAGTCAGGGCGCGGAGCATCTCCAGATCAGGCGGCGTGACATTGACCACCTCCAGCACTTCGGTGTCCAGCGGAAAAGTATAGTCCCCGATGCGAATCGTTTCAGCCATCATGGTGTGTTCCCCCTAAACCGATGGAAGCGCTCTGTAATGCGCGGACATCCAATCGATCACTGCTTTATCACGGGCTGGGTTGCCCAGGAGATGATCGTATTTTTTGGCGGAAGCCGCCACCACCAGATCACGCAGTTCCAGATCCGTCAGCGCACCCACAGGCGGGAACGGCACGCCCGACACTTCATTCCCAATCAGGCTCATGGCGCGGGCGATGCTCTCGCTGATGGTCACGTCCAGCATCGTGACAATCTCCTGCCCGGCGGCCTGGGTGTGAATGGTCATATCGACCAGCTTGGATATTTCCATGATGAGCGCTTTGTGGGTGGTGAACGGCGTTTTGTCGCCCTTGAGGTTGGCAATGCGCAGGCCGCGAATGAACGAGTGGGTATCGACCGCGGCATCCCAGGCTTCGCGAATATGTTCGCTGGCATCGCGCCGGATTTTGTCCTCGCGCGTCATCACTCCCCCACCCTGCTTGACGCCGGGCGTGAAGGTGTCAGTCGGGAAACTGCTCTTCTTCAGGATGCGGCGCGGCAGTTCTTCGTAATGTGCCGCATTGGCGATCTTTTCTTTCTCCGTCATCGCCTCAAAACCCTGTGAGCCGTAATAGCCCAGATCATCAACTGCGGTGTCGGCCAGGTGGCTGGCCTCATGAATCAGCGTGATCTTGGTTTCGTCCGCGTCAACCACCTGCACCACTTCCAGCAGCAGGTGCATATGCTGCGAATTGAAATGGGCCCACCCCCCTAACCCCACTTCAGGATCGTCGAGGTTGTAATCGGTGGTGACATGGCTGTTGAGATTCTTGTGTATCTCCTCCAGCGCCTTGTGCGCCTTGCCATAATTGGTTTTGGCAACCGCATCTTTCGAGCCGAAGACCGCCTTCAGACCGGCGCTATCGCCCTGTGACTGGGTGATTAGGTCCATCGCATCCTTGATGGCCGTCTTGAGCTTGGGGACATCGCCGGCCTTGACGGTGGTGTTGGCGTCGTTCACATCCTTATAGACCTGAGTCTTATCGCTGGCATCAACCACCTTGTTGAACTCGGCTTCATCGATCTTGCCCGGCCCAGGGAAGATGCGGGCGATGATGTCGGGGATGGGGTCGGTCGTCTTCAGCCGCTTCTCAAATTGCATCCGCCCCAACAGTTGCGCCATACGGTTCTTGATGACATCTTCGGGAATCTTCAGGTCTTTAGCGGTATAAGCAGCCTTGATCCGGTCAAACTCCGGCACACGAAAGCGTGTATCCGGCTTATGGAACGATTCGGCAATCGGGTTGCGCCCGCCCGGCAGGCGAATGGCGTAGCCGGTCGGGGCAAAGGTCAGCTCGTCAGCCTCGGTTTCAGGGGATTGAGAATTGCCCACGAGGCGCTGGACATAAGCGTTGCCATGCGTGCGCTGTAACTGGCGTACCACATCGGGCGTCAGGGTATCGGCGTTGGGCTGATGAATCGCGCTGGCTACCTGATCGGGGGTGGCGGCTTCTGGCGCGTACTCGGCTTCAGCAGGAATGCCATGCCGCTGTACCAATGCTTTCTTGCGTAGAGTTCGCTTGCTATAAACCTTTTCCGCCATCTGATCTGCACCCCTTTATGGTATGACCTGCGCTCATTATATGAAATAATCTCCCGACGTGTAAATTATGTGAGCCAAATTTCTCCTGCCTGCCATCGGTCAGATGCCTGCACCACTGCCCGGTGAATCTTAACTGGCTGCTACTCCTGTTCTTAGCTATAGTGGAGGCACCAGCCAGCGATGATCGAGGAACTCCCATGCGCGACCAGTTGGATTTAGGGGTACTGGAACAGCAGGCACAGGCGTATAAACGCGGACGGCAGCGCTCCTGGCGGGCGACAATCTTCATGTTCGCCCTGGCTTATGGGCTGATACTTCTGGGGCAACCTCTGGTTGACCGACTTATCCATCCAAATATCAGGGGTGATGGTTTAGTTCTCACGGCTGGGCTTCCACTGGTCATCATGGTTGGCACTCTCATCGCCGTTATGCTCCGCTTGAATTCTCTTCAGCAGCCCTGGGCAGCGAATAGCCGCAAGGCTGATGCGATCCTGCGCGAAATCTGGCCTGAATTGCCGACAACGCCCATTCCACCCTGGAATCAGTACGAGATTGCCTACCTGATTGTCATGACCCTGCTCTTGTTTGTGATCTTCAGTTGGCAGAATATCGGCATTGCCATCGGTTTCGCTATCCTGAACGCGGTAATATCCATCTATTCCCATGGTCTTGCCAGACGGTTGACATCTTTTGCCCAGGCAGCCGGGCATGTGATTCCAACAGTTGTTTTCTATGGTGTTTTCGGCCTGGCGGTTGCAGTAAGTTCATGGATGGATGCTCCTGTGGTTGCCCCAGCCCTCGTACTTGCCTGGTGGGGATATACAGCGATTCTTCCCGGATACCGCATTCGCACTGCATTACGGGCGAGTCGTCATAGCGAAGTCGAGCAGCGGGTCAATTCAATGCTCCGTTGGTACCCCGATACTGCCAACGTGATTCTATTGAAAGGCACATGCCTGCTGTTTGCTGGAAAACCGGCTGAGTCGGAAGCCATTTGTCGTCAGCTTTATATCGATATGCCGCATGGCAGCCTCTGGATGAAGGCAACGCTGCTGAACCCTATCGGCATGGCACTCAGTTACCAGGGTCGGTTTGCAGAAGGGTTGCGCTTCGTCGAATGTGCGTTGCTAAAATCACCAAACATGATGGCTTTTTATCTCAATCTGGCTGAAATCTATGTTCAGGCGGGGACAGAAGCACACCGCGCGCTGGACATACTGGAGGCCGGTGAACGTTCAACAACGGCCACTCCCGTTACGCGAAGCCTGATGCAGGGTGTTCGCGGTTGGGCATTGGCATTGTTGGGGCAATATGCGGAAGCCGAGGCGTCCATCGAACGCTCTTTTTCCAGCGTCCCCAAGAACAGCATCATTTTCCAGGCGGCTCTCCACTACATGGCCGCACAGGTACAATTATTGAAAGGCGAGCGCGAGAAAGCCGCCGAGCATTTCCGGCAGGCCGTCGCCCTCGACACCGGGTTGTATGGGCAGCGGGCGGCCAAAGCGCTAGCCGAACTGGAGGCGGCAGCCTCCTGATGCGGGGCAATCGTAGCAGGATAGCCTGGGCAGCCCGGCCACAAATCTGTGGCAGACTATCCAAACGCATTCGTGCAGGCTGCACACTTGCGCCCAAACGACCCGCAGGTTATAGTCATCCACATTGTTTTTGCAGAGGTTGAATCATGTCTAATCTCGCGCTTTCTAAGAAGGATAAGAAGCCTAGCCCGACCTAAGTCCGGGATTTTTGGTTTCTGGAAAGCGTCACTCAAACGCGCACACGAACCCGCCCGGACAGGCGGGTTTTTTGTTGCCTTTTCACGTGTGGATTACGCTGGTCATCAGCTTGTTGTTCAAAGGAGTCAATCGATCATGTCCACTCTGCCCACCTGCCCGGTCTGCGGCGCATCCATCCTGGTGCCGGCCAACGTCATGAAGCACGAGATCATCCCGTGCCAGGACTGCGGCACCGAACTGGAAATCGTCAACCTCGATCCGCTGGAAGTCGAACAGGCTCCCGAAGTCCAGGAAGATTGGGGCGAATAATTCATGCACGTCGGCATCATCATCTCTCACGTCCGGCCCGAAGAAAAGCTGCTGATCGAAGCCTTTCAGAAGCATGGTCTTACGCCGGACATCATCTCTGACCGCGAGATCGATCTGGAACTCACAGCGGGCGCGGAACAACTCGCTCCGGGCGGCGCGGCCTGGGGCGATTACGACCTGATCCTGGAGCGCAGCGTCAGCACGTCGCGCGGGCTGTACCTGCTGGCGATCTTCCAGAGCTGGGGGCTTCACGCGCTCAACTCGTACCAGACGGCCTCGACCTGCGCCGACAAATTTCTGACTACCATCGCGCTGGCTCAGGCGGGCGTGCCACAACCGGCGGCGCGCACGGCCTTCGACCCGGACAGCGCCCTGCAATCCATCGCCAAACTGGGGTATCCGGCGGTGCTGAAGCCGGTCACCGGCTCGTGGGGGCGGCTGCTGGCGCGGGTGAATGACCCGACCGCGGCCGAGGCCATCATCGAACATCGCCAGACGCTCGGCGATTACCAGCACCACATCTACTACACCCAGGAATATGTGCAGAAGCCGCAGCGCGACATCCGCGCCTTCGTGCTGGGGGAGCGGACGATCTGCGCCATCTACCGCAGCTCGGAACACTGGATCACCAACACGGCGCGCGGCGGCAAAGCCTCGAATTGTCCGGTGACGCCGGAGCTGGATGCGCTGTGCGTCAAGGCGGCGCAGGCCGTCGGCGGGGGCATCGTCGCCATCGATGTGTTCGAGGACCCGCAGCGCGGTCTGCTGGTCAATGAGATCAATCACACGATGGAATTCCGCAATTCCAGCGCCCCCACCGGCGTCGATATTCCGAGCGAAGTCGTGGCCTACGCCCTCAGCACGGTCAAGGGGGGTGGATGATGATGAAGAGGAGAGATTTACCGCCAAGTCGCCAAGAACGCCAAGAAAAAGAAGCAGAATTGAACCACAGAGACGCAGAGAACACCGAGAGGAATCAGAGGTCTTTTCCTTTCAACCTAGCACTCAGCGCTTTGCACTTTCTGAGCAGACACAGAGAGCAAGCAGAGACTATTGCTCTTCCGCTGGGGGTTATAACCGCCCAGCTCGCGGGAAATACGGTAAGCGCACTAAAGGCGCTGAAAAAGACAGTCTGGAACAGAAGCCCCTTCAGTAGGCTTCTGCGCAAGGGTAGCAGCGGGATTAATCCCGCTGCGGCGGACAACCGATTGGTCGCCGTCTTTTCGAGAGCGCAATCCCAGTCTTCCACTTTGCACTTTGCACTCAGCACTTGCAACTCTGTTCCGGGCGGTGCCGTATGTTAAGGGTGGGGATTGTCGGCGGAAGCGGCTACACCGGCGGCGAACTGCTGCGGCTGCTGGTGACGCATCCCGAAGTCGAAGTCGTCCAGGCGACCTCTGAGAGCAACATCGGCAAGTTCGCCTATCAGGTGCATCCGCAGTTGCGCGGCAAGACCCAACTGCGCTTCATCGGACGCGATGGGCTGGAGGCATGTGACCTGCTGTTCCTGGCGCTGCCGCATGGCGAAGCGCAGAAGCATATCAACCGCTACGCCGGACTCGCGCCACGCCTCATCGACCTGAGCGCCGATTTCCGGCTGCGCGACCCGGCGCTATATGAGCAGACCTATGGGCATCCCCATGCCGCATCAGAGTGGCTGGGCAAGTTTGTCTACGGCCTGCCGGAACTCCACCGTGAGCAACTGCGCGGGGCGTCCTATGCCAGCGGTGTCGGCTGTAATGCGACGGCCAGCACCCTGGCGATCTGGGCGGTGGCGCGGGCTGGCTTGCTCCAGCCGGATCAGCCGGTGTTCATCGATGCCAAAGTCGGCAGCAGCGAGGCCGGACGCGAACCGAGCGACAGCAGCCATCATCCGGCGCGGGCGGGCATTGTGCGCCCCTTCGCCCTGGTCGGTCACCGGCATGAGGCGGAAGTGATGCAAGCCCTCACCGTCATGAGCGAGGGAGAACCACGATGGGACATTCGCATCGCGGTCAACAGCGTCGAACTGGTGCGCGGGGTGGCGGCTGCGGCTTATGTCACGCTCAAGCCGGGCTTGCAGGACAAGGACTTCTGGGGAGCCTATCGCGCCGCCTGGAGTGGACAGCCGTTTGTGCGGATTGTTCACGAGAAAAGCGGCCTGCATCGTCATCCCGAACCACGCCTGCTGGCCGGGACGAATTATGCCGATGTCGGCTGGGAGTATGATGCCAGGACCGGGCGGACAGCGCTGATCTGTGCCATCGACAATCTGGGAAAAGGTGCGGCGGGATCGGCGGTACAGTGCATGAACCTGATGTGCGGATTTGAAGAGATGACGGCGCTGACCTTCGGCGGCATCTATCCGTAGCAGTCGGTAGTCGGTAGTCGGTAGTCAACAGACATGACGCTGTACAAGACGAGAGGGGTGTAGGGGCGCAATATTGAGGTTTGATGAATTGATTCGGCAATCGCTATCAGGTACGGCGGACGTGCCGTTGCACGTCCCTACACCCGATCGTTCGTAGGGACACCCAATGGGGTGTCCGCTGGTTCGCCAATCACAATGCCGATTTAATTCATCAACGGTCAATATTGCGCCCCTACTGAAGATCATCTCATTTTGAAATGACTTCGCCATTAGCACTTTGAACTTAGCACTTAGCACTTTGAACTAACAACCAGGAACTACCCATGACCAACCCACTCCACATCCTCAAACTGGGCGGCGGTGCCGGCAACGACCATGCTGCCACGCTGCGGAATCTGGCCGAACGCATCCAGCGCGGCGAGCGCTGGGTGCTGGTGCATGGCGTCAGCGATGCCGCCAACCGCCTCGGCGACCAGGTCGGCTATCCGGCGCAGATGCTCACCACCAATGGCGGTCACAGCAGCCGCTATACCGATGCCCGCACCATCGAAATCTTCGGCCAGGCCGTCGGTGGAGTCAATCAACTGATGGTGGCGGAACTGGCGCGGCAGGGTGTCAACGCCGTCGGGCTGACCGGGCCGAACATCATCCAGGCGCAGCGCAAAGCGGCCATCCGCGCCATCGTCAATGGACGGCAGGTGATCGTCCGCGACGACCACACCGGCAGCATCACCGGCGTGAATGCCCCCCTGCTCACCACCCTGCTCGATGCCGGCTTCACCCCCGTTGTTGCGCCGATGGCGATGGGGCTGGAATTTGAACGGCTGAACGTCGATGGCGATCTGGTGGCGGCCAACCTCGCCCGCGCGCTGGGTGCCGATGCACTTGTCATCCTGAGCAATGTGCCGGGGCTGATGCGCGACCTGCACGATCCGACCTCGCTGGTGACTGGTTTCAGTCTGGATGAGCTAGAACGCTACGAACCGCTGGCAGCCGGACGGATGAAGAAGAAGCTGCTGGCAGCCCAGGCAGCCCAGGTCAGCCGCACCATCCTGGCCGACTCACGGGGCGATCACCCGCTGGACGCCGCCCTGGCCGGTGGTGGCACGCACATCACAGCAGCCCAGGCAACGGTGGTGGCATAAAGAAGAATTGAACCACAGAGTGACGAGCTTACACAAGATGAAGATCTAACCGCCAAGACGCCAAGTTCGCCAAGTGCAAACAAGAAATGATATGGCCTGGAGGTTGATATGCGCTACCGCGAGCCTGATCGCAGAACCGATCAACTCGCCTACGCGGTGATTGGTGCGGCGATTGAGGTTCATAAAGAGCTGGGGCCGGGTTTCCTGGAGGCCGTTTATGAGGAGGCGTTGTGCTTTGAACTCAAGGAGCGTGGCATCCCGTACCTGCGTCAGGCGGAAATCAGCGTCTCATACAAGGGACATCCGGTTGGCACAGGGTACATTGACATCCTGGTGGATAACCGGCTGGTGGTTGAACTGAAGGCAGTAGACCGGATTGCGCCGATCCATCATGCTCAAATCCTGTCCTATTTGAAGGCGACCAACCTGCTGCTCGGCTTGCTGATCAACTTCAATGTCGCGGTGTTGAAAGAAGATGTCCATCGGGTTGTCTTGGGCAAATCGATGCCTTGATTGTTTTTCTTGGCGCTCTTGGCGTCTTGGCGGTGAATGTTTGGAATGGAGCAAGGTAAGGCTGATGACGAACTGGAATGAAGTAGAAGATGCCCACAGCAGCGGGGCGTACCTCAAGCGTGACATTCAGATTGTGCGCGGCGAGGGAGCGCGGCTGTTTGATGAAGCCGGGCGCAGTTACATCGACATGGTTGGCGGACAGGGCAGCGCCAACCTCGGCCATGCCCACCCGGCGCTGGTCGAAGCGATGACCCATCAGGCGCAGACGCTAACGGTCTGCCCGGAGTTGTTCCATAACCCGATCCGCGCCGAGTATCAGGCGGAATTGTGCCGGGTCAGCGGGTTCGCCCGCGTGTTCCTGTGTAACAGCGGTGCCGAAGCCAACGAAGGCGCCCTCAAGATCGCCCGGCTCAAGAGTGGGCGGCGCGGCGTGATCGCCACCATGCGCGGGTTTCATGGTCGCTCGATGGGCGCTCTCAGCGCGACCTGGGAGAAAGCCTACCGCGAGCCGTTCCTGCCGCTGATCGACGGCGTGGTGCATGTCCCCTACAACAACCTCGACAAGCTGCGTGAGGCGCTGGACGCGAGCATCGGCGCGGTGATCGTCGAATGCGTCCAGGGTGAAGGCGGGGTACATCCGGCACAGGCGGGGTATCTTCACGCGGTACAGGAACTCGCCCACGCCAACGGCTCGCTGCTCATCATCGACGAGGTGCAGACCGGCTGGGGGCGCACCGGCTCGTTGTTCGCCCACTGGCAGGATGGCCTCAGCCCAGACATCGTGACGGTTGCCAAGAGCATCGCCGGCGGCCTGCCGATGGGCGCGATCCTGCTACACGAACGGATCGGCGCACTCGACCCAGCCACGCATGGCAGCACCTTCGGCGGCAACCCGCTGGCCTGTGCCGTCGCCTTGGCTGCGCTGCGGGAATACACGAGAGTTGTTAGTTCCGAGTTCTTAGTTCTTAGTTCAAACGTGGGAACGCCAGTCGAATCAGCAACCCATAAGCAGCAACCAACAACTAGCAACTATGAACTAACAACTAACAACTATGCTTTCCGCGAGGCCGATGGCGACCTGATCCAGCGGGCGTACCGACTGGGGGCGGAGGCGCGGGCGCATCTGACAGCCCATGTGCCGGAGAAAGCGGCGCGGGAAGTGCGCGGGCGCGGCTTCATGTTCGGCATTGAACTGCGCGGCAAGGTCGCGCCGGTCTTGAAATTGTTACAGGAACGCGGAGTGCTGGCGCTGCCGGCTGGCCCCAGCGTGCTGCGGCTGCTGCCCCCGCTGGTGATGACCGATGACGATCTGTGGCAGGCGGTTCACATCATTGAGGAGACTTTGAACGATGCCTTTTAACCAGTTTTCCATTATTGAAAGCACCTTGCGCGAGGGCGAACAGTTCAACACCGCCACCTTCACCACCGCCCAGAAGGTGGAGATCGTCGGCCTGCTGGATGACTTCGGCGTGGAGATGATCGAGATGACCTCGCCCAGCGCCAGCCCACAGAGCGAGGAAGATATTCGCGTCATCACCCGCCAGGGATATAAGGCGCGCATCCTGACCCACATCCGCTGCCACAAGGACGACGCCAGACGTGCGCTCGACACCGGCGTGGATGGACTGGACATCGTGATCGGCACCTCGCCCCAGCTCATGCAGCACAGTCACGGCAAGAACATCCGCCAGATCATCGATCTGGCTGCCGACGTGATGGGCTTTATCCGCGAGCAGAAGCCGGACATCATCCTGCGCTTCAGCACCGAGGACACCTTCCGCAGCCGCGAGGCCGATCTGCTGCGGGTGTATCTGGCGGTGGCCGATCTGGGGCTGGTCAATCGCTTCGGCGTGGCTGATACGGTGGGTGTGGCGACGCCCAATCAGGTGTACGCCATGGTGCAGCAGTTGGTGCGGCTGACCAAACTCGACATCGAGTTTCACGGACATAACGACAGCGGCTGCGCCATCGCTAATGCGACAGCAGCGCTCGAAGCTGGCGCGACCCATATCGATACCACTGTGCTGGGCATCGGCGAACGCAACGGCATCACACCGCTGGGTGGGCTGGTGGCGCGGCTGTACACCCTCAACCGCGAGTACGTCCGCAAGTATAAGCTGACGCTGTTGCCGCAGATCGACCAGAAGATCGCCGACATCTGCGACCTGGATATTCCCTTCAACAATTACATCACCGGGGCGGCGGCTTTCATCCACAAAGCCGGCATCCACGCCAAAGCCGTGCTGGCCGACCCGACCACGTATGAGATTCTGCGGCCGGAGGATTTCGGACTGACGCGCGAGATCGCCATCGGTCACCGGCTGACTGGCTGGAACGCGGTGCGGGCGCGGTCACAGGCGCTCGGTCTGCTGCTGGATGACGACACGGTGCGCGATGTGACCCACACCATCAAGCAGCGCGCTGATACCCAACCGCTGACGTTGGCCGAGATCGATGCTCTGCTGCAAGAAGCGGCCGGTCGCCTGATCGTCGCGGCGGTCGAAGCCGGGAAGTGAGCTATAATCGGGGGTGTTTGCAGTGGATGAAAGTCAAACATGATGATTGATGCGCCACACAGCCACCCGGTATCCGATGAAGTGCTGGACTTCCTGCTCTCCGCCCCTACCCCGGAACAGGTCATCGCCCTGCGCCCATCCGACGCGGCGCAGGAACGGCTGCGTCTGCTGCTGGATGGCAACCGCAACAACAGCCTGAATGACGCGGAGCGGGCTGAACTGGAAGCCTATCTGCGCCTGGAACACTTTGTCCGACAGCTCAAGATTCGGGCGCGAGAACGACTGTGGGCTGCCACGAGGGAGCAGTAAGGAATGACCAACCAGCCCCCTACCCTCGATGAACTGCGGAGTCGCCGGGCGGAAATCCTGGCGCTGGCGGCGCGTTATGGCGCGTACAACCTGCGGGTGTTCGGCAGCGTGGCGCGTGGCGAGGCGTCGGCAGAGAGTGATATTGATCTGCTGGTCAGCTTCCCGCCCGGCACGAGCATGTTTGATCTGGTCGGGTTATGGCTGGACTTAAAAGACCTGCTGGGGCGCGAAGTCAGTCTGGTGACCGATGACCCTAATCCCCGCGATGAGCGCTTTCTGAAGCGGGCGCTGAACGATGCGGTGGCGTTATGAGCAAGGCCGCGGAAACCGGGACGCTCACTCCGAAGAGGTGATCCATTCTCTAAAACCTGCACAGAATTCAGCGATTGGCGTAGATGCTCGGCGATTACTCTCAGCGATCTATGTCCACAGTTGTTTTGGCAGGCAGTCGCTCCAGCAGGTCATAGGTACGAATGGCGAAGCGGTGATCGACGGGTGTGCGGAACGTCAGCAGCACGCGCACTAAATCACCCGACGCTTCGCTGTGGCGCATATCCCGTGCCAGATGGGCACATGCGCCGGGCGCAATTTCGATGACGTCTGTGCCGTAGCGCATCCGTCCCCACCCCCGCTTGAGGAAAATGACTGAACCCGGCGCACACGTGACCACGGTATCCTCGGTTTCCCACAGGCCGCCGGGCGGAAAATCAAAGCTGATTTGCGCGATCACATCATCCAGCCCATCGAGTGTGCGGTAATGCAGGTCAAACCCTCCCTCGAACGGGGTAATCTTCAGTACGCTTTCCGCCGGGGGAATCCACTTTTGCTCACGATCAACCTTCGTCGCCTCAAAGGTCTCCGGTGAAACCGGGCGTCCCATCGGAAGGTGGTAGGCGGGCAGCGCGGGTTTCTGCTTGCCGGACGAGACGAGCAGCACATCAGTCGTGCTCATCTCCAGCGTGTCGGCAATGAACAGACCGACCCTGAAGTAGGCCTGAGTGATTTTGAGGGCGACTAGCTCGGCGGAACGATAGACGAGGTGCAGCAGGCGTGTGCGTCCGCCGAACACACTGGCGCTGAGGGCGTTGTGACGATAACGCCACAACTGATTCGTCGGGTAAGCGTTGGCATAATCCGCTGGGATCATCGGGTTGGCGGTCACGCTCGACCCATGCTTCAGCAGCACGTAGAGCAGCCACTCGAAGTCCGTCTCGTCGGTGCGCTCGTACAGGAACGCCGCTGCATCGATGAAATCCTGGCGTCCGAGCAGCAGCCCGGCGTTCAGGTAGTTGGCGATGAGCGGAGCCGGCACCTTCCGCTGACCGTAATCCTGCCGCACCGACAAGCCTGTTTCGGCGGTGCCGTCGGCGTGCAGCAGATGCAGATCGAAATCGAGGTTGCGTTCAAGTGCCCGTAAAATGGGCATGGTCACAGCCGAGTCGGCGGTGTTTTCGATGTAGAACAGCAGCGAGCGCGCCGTGACCGCGTCATACACGCCGATGCTGCGCTCCAGATACGCGCCGTCCGCGTCAATATCCAGCCCTTCCGCCAGATACTGGTTGATCGTCGGCGTCGTGTTCGGGTGATCGGGCAGGACCGCTTGCGCCAGCGCCAACGCGCCGACGATCACCCAGCGGTGATTCGGTGTGTGGAAGCCGCTGTCCATGACACCAGCGGTGGCGCGCTGGGCGAACAGCGTCAGTCTGGACACGATGCTCGCCAGCTCTGGCGTGGATCGGGCGCGCTCAATGAAGGCGCAGATCAGTTGGAGGGCGAAGGCCGTGTCTGGGCCAGATTCGTAGTTTGTGTTGCGTAAATCGATCAGTCCGGACGGGCGTTGAACGCGCAGCAGATAATCGACTGCGATTTCGAGGCGTTCCAACAGCGCTACGAAGGATGGGGTGGTCGAGGTGCCCTGCGCCAGCGCGATGTAACCCCAGCGCACGATGGCGCGCGTCGTGCCAACATGCCCGCTTTCATCCAGCCAATGCTCCGGGCTGATGATTGCGCCATACAACGGGTCGCCGGGAATCCGATTCTGGTAGCTGAATTCGCGGGTGGTCGCGGCGGCTATCCGGTGCAGAATGGTGGCGGCGTCGAACGTAATGCTCATCTATTTTGTCCTTACATGAGCTAAGGCATGACCAACCAGCCCCCTACCCCTGTGATTAGCCGGTGAATCGTAGCGCATAATGACGGCAGGTGACAAGAGAAGTGGGAATGGATAAGGAGCATCAGCGATGTTCAATAGTTAAGGACAAGGCAGCCAAACGCTGGCGCAACAGCGGTTCCTGCACGGCTGTGGCATCTAACTTGGCCGCACCGAGAAAAGCGACAAAGCGGGTGAACCCGCGCGCCAGGGCTTCGGCAAAGGCTTCGTCCTGGCCGAGTTTCGCGTCTTCCAACCAGAAGCCCAGAATGATGAAGGTGTTACTCGTTCGATCCAGTTTGCTGTCGAAGCGCGCCACCAGCCGGTCGCCCCACAAAACCGGCAGGGTGTAATAGCCGAACTTGCGCTTATCGGCCGGCTTGTAGACTTCCCATATGTAGTCGAAGTCAAACACCACTTTGCCCCGTCCGCGCGCGCTGACCGGATCGAGCGGTGCCAGGAAGGTGACTTCTTCAGTGGTGGTTGCCTCCAGCGGCGTCCACTCCTGGGGGACACGCCCCGCGCTCAACTCATGCAACAGCGGCGCATCGCTGCCGAGCGCGTAGTGGGTCGCTTTCCAGCCCTCCACCCGCACCTCGATGATGTCGCCACCGGCTAGCAGCGCCTCCACTTGCGCTTCGGCCTGGCTGAGTGGCACGCCGCGTTGCGAGGCATCGCTGGTGATCTTCAGCCGCGCCAGACCGGAAAAGCTGACATCCTTCTTAATCAAGAAATGATCGGCTTCCGCATCATCGCTCTCGCGGATGAGATGTGCCGGCGCGACGGCTTCGGTCAGGGCGTAAACGCGCTCGAAGTTCTCGCGGTGGTGCGTCATCACCTCGCCAGTGCGCCACAGATAATACAGGGCTAACGAGCTATCCTTGCGCCCGCGATAGCTGGTCGTCCGTTTGCGCGCGGCCATCTCGAAGTCGCGGTTGCGGACGATGCCGCGCTCTTGCAGGATGATTCGCATCTCGGCGATGGCCTCGGCGTGATCGATCCCCATCTGATGAATGCGCCGGTAGCTGTCGTTGCCACCATCCCGTTCGCGGCGCATGACCACCCGCCAGTGGGGCAGCTCCTCCATCGGGCGGACGGCCAGCCAGCCACCCCAGTCGAAGAACTGGCGCTGCTGATAAGTGACCGCTTCCCACCCGCCAGGTGAGTAATCGAGTACCCTGCCCCACAGCAGGATGTCGTGGCTGCGGGCGATGATCTGCAACGGGTCGAGTTGCAGATAGTCGATGGCGCGCATGGCCTGTTCAGTGCCGTCGCCTCCACGCCAGCGCCGACCCGGCCACAAACCCTGTTTGCCGAGGATGAAGCGGCGGGCGGTTTCGAGGTCGAGGTTCAGCGTCATGATGAATCGATTCCTGAGTGGTCAGCGATGGCACTATCATAGCACATTTGTACGACATTACCTGTTACACCTGGCAGATACGCTAAGCGCTGTAATGGACTGACCCGTGATATTCAGCACTTCATCCGCCAGCGATGATTGCCCTGCGCAAAATCGCGGCGTTATACTGACGATGAGAGTCAGGTGAGCACTGGCTCACCCCACCCCTCAAAGTTCATTCTTCAAAATAGTGACGGAGGATTTTATGACTCGTCGAATACTGGTTCTGCTGTCCATGTTGAGCCTGGCGCTGGTGGTTGGCGCGGTGCTGGCGCAGGATGCCCCTGCTCGCCTGAATGCTGTGCCATACGAACTATGCCCCGCTTTTGACCCCGGTGTGACCGTCACCGTCGTTGGCGATGCCGGCCACAATCTTAAGCCCTATGAATTCTGGGCGGATGATTTCGCCGCGATGGGCATCACCATCGAGATCGTCGAGGTCCCCTTCGCCGATGTCTATCAGAAGCTCAAGACCGAATTCGTCGGTCAGACCGGCGCCTTTGATGTCGTGACCTTCTACCCGGCCTATATCGGCGACTTCGCCAGCAATGGCTATCTCGAACCGCTGGATGGCTATATCACCCGTGAACCCGCCGCTGTCTGGGACCCGATGATGGATGATGTGCTGGCTCCGTTCCGTGAACTGTACAACAAGTTTGGCGGCCAGACCTACGCCCTGACGATTGATGGCGATGTGCTGGTGCTGCAATACCGCAAGGATTTGTTCGAGAACGCCGACGAGATGGCCGCATTCCAGGCACAGTATGGGCGTGAACTGACCCCGCCGCAGACCTGGGACGAGTGGCTCCAGGTGGCCGAGTTCTTCACCCGCGATGCTGGCGAGACTCTGGCCGGTGAAACCCTGACCGAGCCGTTCTATGGTGCCAGCGAGTTTGCCCGTCGCAGCTTCAGCTTCGCCTGGTTCATGAACCGCGCCGCCAGCGCTGGCGTCATCTACTTTGATGAAAACATGAACCCCGGCATCAACTCGCCGGAAGCCGTCGCTGCCCTGCAAAACATGGTCGATACGCTCCAGTTCGCGCCGCCCGATGTGCTGAACTTCGGCTACGATGAACTGCGCGACATCTTCATCCAGGGACGCGCCGCTATGGTCGTCCAGTGGACGGATGTGCCGAAGAAGGCGGCTGATCCCAGCCAGAGTAAGATCGCTGGCAAGGTCGGTGTCGGGCGCGTGCCAGGGACGCTGGTCGGTGACACCATCGTGCATCGCTCGATGATGCCGGTCGGTCGCGTGGTCGCCATCGCCGCCGATAGCGATGTCAAGGATGCCGCTTACTGCGTCATCAAGCATGTGGCCTATAACACCAGCGTCGAGAATGTCTCGACCCCGCTGACCGGTCTCGATCCGTATCGCACCTCGCAGTTGGAGAACGTCGGTGCCTTCGCCGCGCTGATGGGCGAAGAGAATGCAACTGCTTATCTGGCCGGGTTGGAACAGGCGTTGGCCGATGGCTTCCCGGAAATCTTCATCCCCGGTTCAGCCCAGTACAACGATGCGCTGGATGCCGAGGTGAATGAGGCGCTGGCCGGGCGCAAGACGCCGCAGGAAGCGCTGGATGCCGTTGCTGTCCGCTGGAACGAGATCACCGACTCGCTGGGGCGCGATGCCCAGATCGCTGTCTGGCGTCAGGCGCTGGAAAGCTACCGCGCGCTGGGATTGATTGAGTAAGCCGGCGCTTCGAGTATAATTCGGATATAGGGGCGATTCACGGATCGCCTCTACCCGTTCACTGAGGCGAGGTACTGCTGATGGTTCTGCAAGCCCAACTCCAAGACCCGGTCATGTCCGTCGAGGATTTCGACGAATGGACGCTGCTGCCGGAAAACGAGGATAAGCTGCTGGAATGGATCGCCGGGGAGGTCTACGAAGTGCCATCGAATCCGTTTGCATCCTACATTGCCATGCGTATTCTGCGTCCGTTGGGCAATTTTGTCGATGAGAACAAACTCGGTTATGTCACCGGCGAGCAAGGCGGTTACATGGTGTCAGGTGAACGTTATGCCCCGGATGTGGCCTACATCAGCTTTGCCCGCCAGCCGGAACTGGCGCTCTCTGGCTACAATCCCAATCCGCCGGACTTCGCGGTGG
Organism: Anaerolineae bacterium; assembly: GCA_022843385.1. Classification (GTDB taxonomy): domain Bacteria; phylum Chloroflexota; class Anaerolineae; order Aggregatilineales; family Phototrophicaceae; genus CFX2. The sequence goes on from JALHNT010000029.1 coordinate 75,684, forward strand.
AGGTCGATTTCCCCTCAACCCTGGCCTCAGCCCGCAAGCTGCGGAGCAAGATCGCAGCTTACATGGCGGCGGGGACGCTGCTGTGGGTGGTCTACCCCGAAAACAAGGATGTCGAAGTCTACACTCCCGGTCAGCCGATGAAACGGGTTGGGCTGAACGGAGTGCTGGATGGCGGCGCGGTGCTGCCCGGTTTTACCCTGCCGGTCAAGGTCATCTTCGGCGAATAACCTGAACGCCTCTTGAATTGAAATCGCCCCTTGTGACCCATTTTTGTCTCCTGTATAATAGAACACTTGCTCTCTTTCCGGTGGGTCAATCAGAAGGGATACGAGCGTGGCGCAGGAATACATTGTCGTTCGAGGCGGGCGCGAGAACAATCTGAAAAATGTCTCGCTGCACATTCCGAAACGGAAGATCACCATCTTCACCGGCGTATCGGGTTCCGGCAAGTCGTCCATCGTCTTTGATACCATCGCCACCGAGGCACAGCGGCTGCTGAACGAAAACTTCAGCCTGTTCATCCGCAACTTTCTCCCGCGTTACAGCCAACCCGAAGCCGATGCCATCGAAAATCTGAGCATGGCCGTCGTCGTCGATCAGAACCGGCTGGGCGGCGGGTCGCACTCAACCGTTGGCACCGTCACCGACATCTATTCGGCGATGCGTATCCTCTTCTCGCGCGTCGGCCAGCCCTTCGTCGGCTATTCCAACAGCTTCTCGTTCAATGATCCACAGGGGATGTGTCCTGAGTGCAACGGGCTGGGGAAGCAGATGGGTGTCATCGCCGACAGCTTCCTCGACCTGTCAAAGTCGCTCAATGAAGGGGCGGTACAGGTGCCATTCTTCGCCGCCTGGGAGCGCGACAGTTACGCCGGTTCGGGCTTTTTCGACAACGATAAGAAGCTGGCCGACTTCACGTCAGAAGAAATGGATTTGCTGCTTCACGGCAAAGATCGCAAGTTCAAGCTGCAAATCGGCAAAGGCTTCATGAACGCCACCTATACCGGCGTCATCGAGAAATTCACCCGTTCCTATATCAAGCGCGATCTGAAGACGCTCTCCGAACGCACACAGAAGATGGTCGCCCCATATATCAAGATGCAGACCTGCCCCGTCTGCAAAGGCGCGCGTCTGAGTCAGGCGGCGCTGGGTTGCCGGATACAAGGCTATAACATCGCTGAGCTGGCCTCAATGGAAGTGGGCGAACTGGTTTCGATCATTCAGTCGATCACCGAGCCGATTGCCGCCCCGATTGTCGCCACACTGGTCGAACGGCTGGGGCATCTGGTAGATATTGGCCTGGAGTATCTCAGCCTGGATCGCCCGACTGATACCCTCTCCGGCGGCGAATCGCAGCGCGTCAAGATCGTCAAGCATCTGGCCGGCAGCCTGATTGATGTGATGTACATCTTCGATGAGCCGAGCGTCGGGCTGCACCCGCGCGATGTCCACCGCATGAATGAACTCCTGCAAAAGCTGCGCGACAAAGGCAACACCGTCATCGTGGTCGAGCATGACCCAGATGTGATCAAAGTGGCCGATCATGTGGTGGATGTCGGGCCTGGTGCCGGTAGTCAGGGCGGGCAGATCGTGTATGAAGGCAGCTATGACGGGCTGCTCCAGGCTGATACCCTCACGGGACGACACCTCCAGCAGGCCATGTCGATCAAGGAGCATTTCCGTCCGGCCAACGGACACCTACGGGTGACCGATGCCACCGTCAATAACTTGCAGCATGTCACCGTCGATATTCCCCAGGGTGTGCTGACGGTTGTCACAGGTGTCGCCGGTTCGGGGAAGAGTTCGCTCATCAATGAGGCGTTTCTGCAACAGCATCCCGACGCCATCGTCATCGACCAGTCGCCGGTGGGGGCGTCCAGCCGTTCCAATCCAGCCACCTACACCGGCATCATGGATGATCTGCGTAAAGCCTTCGCCAAAGCCAACAAGGTCAGCGCTTCGCTGTTCAGCTTCAATTCCAGCGGTGCCTGCGAGAATTGCCAGGGACTCGGCGTCATCTACACCGACCTCGGCTCCTTCAGCGGGGTCAAGACTCCCTGCGAAATCTGTGGCGGCAAGCGCTTCAAGGATGAAGTATTGGCGTATAAGCTGCACGGGCAATCGATCACCGATGTGCTGGCGATGACCATCCGCCAGGCGCTCGACATCTTCCAGATCAAGGAGATTGTCCGGCGGTTGCAAGCCCTTAGCGATGTCGGACTGGATTACCTCAGCCTCGGCCAACCCCTCAGCACCCTCTCCGGCGGCGAGTGCCAGCGCATCAAGCTCGCCAGCGAACTGCACAAACAGGGCAGCATTTATGTGATGGATGAGCCGACCACCGGGCTGCATATGTCCGACATCGAGCATCTGCTGGAGATGATGAACCGGCTGGTGGATGGCGGGAACACGGTCATCGTCATCGAACACAACCTGGATGTCATCCGCCACGCCGACTGGATCATCGATATGGGGCCGGAGGGCGGCAGCCGGGGCGGGCGCATCCTTTTCGAGGGAACGCCGCGTCAGCTCCTCGGCGTGAAAGAGTCGTATACCAGCGCTTATCTGGGACGAGTCTGAGGCGGGGTGTCCTTCTAACCCATCCCGACCATGACATCTATCATGTCTTCCGCCAGACGATTGCGGAAAAATTAAAACCAGATTAGAATCACCAGCAGATTACAGCGCTTGCTTCGGGGGAAATGAGGCGTCGTAGGGGTACAGTTGATGTACCCTTACACGTCGCCTTATTCCCCTAGTTGAAAATGACCGATCATGACCCCAACACCGAAGTCTTCCTCTGACGACTGGATTGCGCGACGGTTGGGTGTGGAACGGCGGCACTGGAGAATCGCGGTGCTGTTCGCTCTGCCGGCCTTCGTGCTGCTGCTCTCGATCACGATTTATCCCCTCATCCGCACCCTGACGCTGGCCTTCAGCAAACTCGAACTCTCGGTCTCGCCGGTCGAAACCTTCGTCGGCCTGGATAATTTCATCCGGGCGCTGACGGCCGACCCGCGCTTCGGTAACGCCCTATGGAACACGGCCGTCCTGAGCATCGGCGGGGTGAGCATTCAGCTCGTTCTCGGCGGACTGCTGGCGCTGCTCATCAGCGATGCCACTGGCGGACGCAGCCGGACGGTGTGGGTGACGCTCTTTCTCATCCCGATCATGATCGCGCCGGTGGTCTCCGGTTTTCAGTTCCGCGTCATCTTCAACGACACCTTCGGTCCGCTCAATTACCTGCTGCGCACCCTCAGCGGCGGGCTGATCCAGCCGCCAGCCTGGGTCGCCAACCCCAACACCTCGCTGCTGACCATCATGATTACCGACATCTGGCAGTGGACGCCCTTCCTGATGCTGCTGATCCTGGCCGGGTTGGAGTCGATCTCACAGGAGATCATCGAGGCGGCGCGGGTGGATGGGGCGAATTACCGCCAGATTCTGACGCGCATCAAGATTCCGCTGCTGCTGCCCGTCATCATCATCGGTCTGCTCATTCGGGTGATGGACAGCTTCAAGACCTTCGATCTGGTGGTGCTGCTGACGGGCGGCGGCCCCGGCACCTCCAGCGAGACTGTCGCCTTCTACACCTATCAGAACGGCTTCCAGTTCTTTTCGATGGGCTATACCGCCGCCATCGCCTTCATCCAACTGGTGGTCATCATCATCGTGTCGCGGGTTTTCTTGAGCGTGCAGAAGCGCCAGCAGAGAGGGTAAACCGATGTCCGCCGTCGTCAAACGCGCCCCTGCTTCCCCCACCGCCCGCCCGGCCCTGCGCCTGCTGGTGGCCGTCATTTTGGCGCTGGCGTTGACCTTCTTCCTCTCGCCGGTGATCTGGATGTTCCTGACCTCGTTCAAGACGCAGGATCAGATCTTCGCCACGCCGCCGGTCATCATCCCGCCAGCCGAGCAGTGGAATCTCGACAACTACCTGGGTGCGCTCAACGACAGCGGCGGCCTGCAAGCGGTGCGCGACAGCCTGATCGTGGCAGCCTCGACCGCCCTGTTCAGTGTGTTCATCGGGGCGCTGGCAGCTTACAGTCTGGCGCGCTACAAGCTGGGCGGCGACCAGTTCGCCTTCTGGATTCTCTCGACGCGCATGTTCCCGCCGGTGGCCTCGGCCATCCCGCTGTTCCTCATCTTCCGTCAACTCCGCCTGCTCGATACCTACTGGGCGCTGATGCTGGCGAACACCATCTTCAACCTGCCCTTCGCCATCTGGCTGCTCAAGGGGTTCATCGAAGACCTGCCGGTGGAACTGGAGGAGTCGGCGCTGATCGACGGCGCGAGTACGCTGGGGGCGTTCTGGCGGGTGACGCTGCCGCTCATCAGCCCCGGCATCGTGACGGCGCTGCTGTTCACCTTCGTCTTCACCTGGAATGAGTTCATGTTCGCCCTGCTGATGACGCGGCGGGCGGTGCGTCCGCTGACGGTGATGATCGCCTCGCTGGCCGGCGGCCATGAAATCCTGTGGGCGCAGATCGCCGCTTCCGGTGTGATCGCCATCATCCCCGGCATCCTGCTGGTGATCTTCCTTCAGCGCTACATCGTGCGCGGCCTGACGATGGGCGCGATGAAGAATTGAGGTCAGACCGGAATACTATGGCTGAACCATCTGATGTGATTGTAAGCGCGCGCATTGACCACCTGATAGCCACCCTCAGCAATCTGGCTGCGCTCTGGGCTGGTGCCTATGGGGATGATGACCTTCAGGCAGCCTATGCCCATGAGTATCATGCGGCAGTGGCGGAACTATTTGAACTGGGTTGGGATGAGCGGCTGACCCTGGAATGTGAACTCCCGCGCCAACTGATGCCGGAAATCTACTTGCAGCGCCATCCCGATTTTGACCATGACGTATTTGTTCCCCGGAACGCTTCCGCCCATCCATAAAGCGGCCTGACGATGGGCGCGATGAAGAATTGACTGCGGTCAAAACAAACAATCACGCGCTTTCACTATGAGTTGAACCAAGTCGAGTTTATTCGGCCTTTGAACCGGGACGATAGACGGCGATGACGGGAACATCTGAATTCTGCTGAATTTGCTTGGCCGTCCACCACCGACCCAGCGCCAGTGTACCGTTTGGACTCCAGGCCATCGAGCTGACCATCGAGGGTGAACAATCAATGTCCTCAACCACCTGACCGGTTAACGCATCCCAGATACGGACTTTGGTATGGTGGTCGATAAAGCTGGCAATCCAATTGGACACCGGACTCCAGGCGAGTGGGTAGGCTGCCCCAGATTCTTGTAGCGACTGCACCGGCGTCCCGGTCTGGACATCGTAGATGACCACGCTGGGCGTTGCCGTGATAGCATCGGTTGAAATCGCAAGGTGCCGACTATCAGGCGACCATGCGCCGCAACTGAACCCGCGGTCATAAGGCCCGTAGGAAAACTCTCGCAGCCACGTCAATGCGGTGCCATTCCAGGCATAGATCAACGCCGTGCCCTTTCGATTGAGTAAGGCCAGGCACGTTCCATCCGGACTCCAGCCAAGCCAGTCAACCATCTCATCATATTGGAGGGGTAAGGTGAGATCAACTATGATACTTCCATCGTGGACTGCGCGGATTTGGAGCGTATGCTCCAGAGATAGTTTATTTGATGAAGGCAGTCTTAATCGAACAACAAGTGCTATACACTGGTCGTGGGGTTGATAGCTTACATCAGTAACCATGCCATTGACCCGCCAGCGACCCAACAATTGGCCTTGTTGACCCGGACGCGCATCATAGCGGGCTACTCGTGGATCATATATCACCAACTCCGCATTGTCCGCCGTCCATGCAACATAATCCACACGACATAAGGGATCCGTTACAGGAATCGTGAGAACGGTTGTATTCGAAACAGCATCGTTCACAATGACTTTTTGGTTTTTGACATCTCCATCCGAATTGGCATCGTCGTGGGTAGCCGCAGCAATATAACGTCCATCCCAACTCCAAACGACAGCGGGTGTATATCGAACCGAGAAAGGCAGATCAGCGTCCATCAATGCTTTCACCTCATGAGTGATCTTTCGCCTTATCTTACAGCGCAGGTGACAAACAGGTCATGCGCCAGTGTCGGATGTCACTGTTGCGCCCCTGCTGCCTATTATCTGATTCGCAACGTTCGTCAGATTCGTCAGATTCGCATCACTCTTTTTTCGATTCGCGAATCTTGGCTCACCGTTTTCCCTCATTTGTTGCAACAGTTGCAAGTGTTGCAACGGCAAGAGTCCCGTTTTGTGCAACTTCGTTTTGTGTCGTCGTCGTCGTCGTCGGACAGACACCGACAGAACGACAAAGACAGAAAAACCAACACAGAGAACACAGAGAGAGCAAGCAGAGCAAATCTGCGTCAAATTCTGCAAATGCGTCAAATTCTGCACAGGCTTTTTTGCAGTTTATGCAGAATAGCTTTGAGCCGTCAGCCCCCAGCATTCAGTCTGTTGAGTGACGACTGTTGTGTGGCGGCGGCAGTCGTGGCAGTCCCGGTAGTGGCAGTTGTCTGGAGGACATTGCATCTGGTTGGGTGTATAGGGTGTTGTTAAGTTGCACGGGGAAACATCGTCATTTCCCACATCAGCAATTATAGAACAAAAAGGCTACCGATGTCAAGCCTTTTTTGAACAATTGTGCCGTTTTGCGTCGCTGAGGGGGCATAGAGATTATGACATGCTCTAGCCAGATTTTGTCCAGCAAACAAGTTCTCGGCCTGCAACACCGCGACGGCATTCTCCACCTCTTTTTCAGCTCCTACCGCTCACCCAAAACATCCCAACTCGCAAAAAGGGCCATCTGCATAGATGGCCCGCCCTTCCGCTCTCTACCAATGGCGGGGATAGTTACACCCCAATCACCTGATTCACTAGAATCAGATTCAATTGCCGTTGTAAGTGTGGTGCTTCCCATTCAAAGATAAGCAGCTTGCCAATCCGGCTTCCCCGCATTCCCATCGCTTTCATCCGTTCGTCTTCACGCGGCAGCGAATACTCACGGACACGTCGCAGTGCCGCATCCAGCGTTGGCACGATTTTCTGTACCCCTGCCACCCAGATCACGTGCCGGCTTGTGAAGGCGTAGGATGGTAATTGGCTGCCGCTGTGGCTGGCAGTCACCATTTGGCCCGCCTCAGTAATGGCGTGAATGCTACCGACGTAATACTCCGCCAGAGCGCTTTGGGTACGTAGCGCAGCCTGTTTCGCCGGGTCACTTTCGGCCAGCATCTCTTCTTTGAGGTTGACCCAGGCATGTGTTTTGGCCTTCAAAAGATCTTCGAAGCCAATCTCTTTGAGGGTTTGTGAGGCAGCGGTCATGACGGACGCGCCGCTGGGGATAAGCTGTTGCAGGTTGTCGAGTGCTTGAGCGGGGGTCTCGACCAGTTGGACGTTTATGCCACCGGCTTTGAGTCCATTAATGGCCTGTTGGATTTGCGCCGGGGTAGCCCGCTCGGCGTAATTGGGGGCGTTTAACGTGGTCATAGTCTCTCATCTCCATTTGATAGCCTCGTTTAATGTCGAACACGTTAATTCCTTTCACTCAGTAACGGATAATGGGGATGTGCTGTACCCATATGACGTTCAGGCCAGCCACATCAGCTCCATCTTACCCGGCCTGATGGCCGCCCGCAAACTCGATGACTCACGTACCATCAAATTGGAATGACCAAATCAGGGCAAATCTTTCCGGTGGATACCAAATTCCGCCACCGTCAACCGGTAGTTGGGATGATGCAGTCGGGTGGGCAGGTAGAATTCGTCGTGGGTATAACGAACCGAGAAAGGCAGATCAGCGTCCAACAATTCTTTCACCTCATGAGTGGTCTTTCACCGTATCTTACAGCGCAGGTGACAAACAGATCATACGCCAGTGCCGGATGTCACTGTTGCGCCCCTGCTGCCTGTCATACCATGAGGTCAAATGGGTATTGTCAGGAGAAATTGTTATGAACAATAAACCGGATATTGCTGAACGTTGGGAAGGGAGAGACCGGCGTTTCCTCGCCCTGATGCTGATCGTGCTGGGCGTGCTGTGGCTCATCCCGAATTTTGTCACGGTCACCGCAAACATCGGGCTGCTGATCCTGGTGGCGCTGGGTCTGACCTTCCTCGGCTACGGCCTGTTCGCCCGGCGCTATGGTTTCACCATCCCCGGCTGGATTCTGACCGGCATCGGCGTGGGCGTCCTCGTCTCCGATCAGATGGTTACTCCCGGTAGTGCGGCGGGCGGTGGTGTGATCGTGCTGGGGTTGGCGATGGCCTTCTTCGGCATCGCCCTGATGAATGTCCTGTTCCAGCGCAAAGCCGTCTGGTGGCCGTTGGTTCCAGGGGGCATCCTCGGTGTGATCGGCGTGCTGCTGACCATCGACACGCCCACGTCCATGAATCTACTGGAACAGGTTGGCCGCTTCTGGCCGGTCATCCTTCTGATCGTCGGCGGCTGGATGCTGCTGCGTAGTCGTGAGGAACAGAGGAACTGATCCGCCAGTAGCGGCGTCACTGATTGGTCAATAGCTGGGTTCGCAGAAAGCGGTTGCAGGGAGCCCAGCTTATCCTCGTCTCGTGGCGAGACAATCAACCGGTCAGGCGACAGGTGCCTGGGCGAACCACTCGGCGGCCTCATCAATGCTGTCAACAAAGGCGAACTTACCCAGCGTATTTGGGAACATCTGCTTGCCAAAATTCGCCATCGTCTTGAGGTAGCGATTAGCCCCTACTACCACCACATGGCGTGCGCCCTGGCTGGTGATGCGTTCTGTGCGGGCCATGAGCGGGAAAAGATTACTGCCAATGACCGGCGTTGAGTCGGTAAAATCAACAATCAGATCAACCGGCCGGCCCTTGTCCCGCGTCAGTTCGGGCAGCTCGCCCAGCGACGTATAGATGTCACCAGCATCCCAGCGGCCCTCGTAACGATGCAGACGAATGCAACTGTGTTCGTCAAACCATGATTTCTGCACCATATTTAGCGTCCTCCACGCTTTCCAATGTTTCTATTAATTTATCTCTAGTTGAGGCTATCCACCATTGAGATTGGATTATTGATGAATTATTCATGATTTGTATCATGTCAGCCAGGTGATGTTCCGTTTCGTCCGGTCAGCTTGCCATTCGGCTTCAAGCGCACCACAATGAATGCCAGACGATGACCGCACCCTTTTTGCTCACCGCGCCGTCACATGAGTGTTGGTCAACGCATTTACAACCATCTGGAGGCTAAACAGCATGAGCGGCACAGGAACCAAAGACAATCCCTGGGTGCTGAAGACACCCCCCGGCACATCGGAGTACACCCTCTACAAGGACGAGTCGCACAACCCACCGGTGCTGGTCTGTACCGTCGGCACCACCACCCTGCTTTATGACCTGCGCTGCATCGAGCATCTCCACCAGATGCTCAAGGATGCTGGAGACTGGGTGGAGCTGGGCAGCGCTGATGAGCAGAAAGAGGCCAAAGCCGGCACCGTCGAAGCCTGGGGGCGCTCCGCGGACAATCCGGTCGGCGGGTGGTACGGCCTGAAGAAAGGACTGCGCGGGCGCTTCGGCATGTACATTCCGCCGCTGCTAGAAGAACTGGGGTTGGCCGAGCTAGAGCATAAAGCGAAGGGCAACCGGATGCGGGCGCGTTAATAACACCCCCTGAATATGGGGGTGGCGCGGCGTCAGCATTTCCCTCTACGATGACTGTATCCCGGAGACAAATCAATAGAGGGAGATGGTCATGCCCTACCAGATTCAAAGCCACTGTCCCGCGTGTCAGGCTGGCGATAGCGTTGTCATTGGCAACTGGCCGGAGCATCTCGGCCTGTACCTGTGCCTGAGCTGTCGCCAGCTCGTCAATATCCCGACCCGCGATGGCAAATGCCCCGGCTGTGGTTATGAACCGCGCCCGGATGAACTGTATGATTATTCCCGCGCCATCCCCTATCTGGGCGGACAGATGCCCTACACCCCTGACACCGGCCCGGTCTGCCCGCGCTGCGAGGGAGCTGCGCTGCAATTCCACAACACCGCCCATTACAACATGATGATGGTAGTCGGCAACGAGGCCGGGGCCAAAGCCACCTGGGGACGTGACTATGTGGAGAAGGCCATCTTCATGAACTCGACCTTCCCCGTCATCCAGGAACACCGCCTCGATCCGCGCAAGGTGTTCGCCTATTTCCACCTGGACATGCCAAGCGCGCCGCTCATCACCCGTAGCGTTTCTTATCCCATCGCGCTCGACATCCGCACCCATCTTCTGATCCACATCACGATGAACCCGGCAGCATTTCGGGAGGGAGCGCCGCCGCAGTAGGGAAACGGCAATGCCGTGTCCACCCGGCTCAGGGCGACGGCCAGCCGGTGTGCTTTAACACGACGATGTTCGGGCGACCCTCCAGCACCGGCGTCAGCGAGAGCGTCACGGTATGATGCGGCACGTGGATGATCGGGTCGCGCCCGCGCCGCCGTTCGACGAACTTGCTGACCGGTGACATCAACGGCCCCACCGGCGGCAGGTTATAGTGCATCGGGAAGATGACTTTGGGTTGCAGGAAGTCGATCATCGGATCGAGGTCATCCAGCGACAGGGTAAACTTCTCGCCCACAATCGCCAGCAGCACATCGCAGCGCCCGCGCCAGGGAGCCATCTCGTCTGGCGTCAGGCCATAACCGGTGTCACCCAGATGGGCAAACCACACGCCGTCCAGGTTGAAAGCGTAGCAGGCATTATCTTTGGGGTTGTCCGGTCGATCCTCATTCTCGCCTGCCAGCACTGCGTACACCGGTTGCCCATCAACCGTCGCCGTCGCTTTCCCCTCGGCCAGCGCCAGCGCATCGATCACCTGAGGTGTGCCAGCGGCGAGTTGATAATTGTTATGCGAGTCATCCAGCAGCGAACTGACGATCACGATGTCGGTTTCGTAGCGGCGACCATCGTCGGGAATCTTCAGATCGGCATGTTTGAATGGATCAGTCATCAGGCGCGGGCGACCATCCACCCACAGCCGGTAACAAGCATGACCAATGAACTCAACCTGAATCGTCATGTTGACTCGCTTTCCTGTCGTGTGACAGCGCATGAATCTCGGTCACTTCCCACCAGGCCGGGCCGGGCGGTTGTTGCAGAATCATCGGACGGATGAACGCGGCGGCTTTCTCCAGCCCTTCCTGAATCTCGATATACTCGCTCTCCATCTCCAGCGACAGAATCCCCTCATATCCCACCAACCGCAGCGCCGCGATCACCTCACGCCACACTTGCTCGCCATGTCCCCAACCGGGGATGGTGAACGTCCAGGAACGCTGGGCTGGCTGCGTCGGACTGGTCGAGTCGAAGTAGCCGCGCCGCCGTAGATTGGGACTGTGCAGCAGGGTATCCTTCAGATGCACGTTCTGGATCAGGCTGCCGAGGATCTGGATCGCCTCGAACGGGTCGATTCCCTGCGCCCACATATGCGAAATATCGAAGTTGCAGGCCACCACCGGCCCGATCTCGTCATGCAGCCGGCGCAGTTTCTCCGGCGTGTGGATCATGTCGTTGACCTGCATCTCAAAGCACAGCGTCACCCCATGATCGGCAGCGATCTTGCCATGCTCACGCCAGAAAGGGAGCAAGCGCTGTTCCCACTGCCACTCCAGCGCTGCCCGGTACAGCGGCAGATCCGTGTTGACGATCCAGGCCGGCAGCCGGTCACCTTCTGCCCCTTCCGGCAGCCCGGCCACCAGCGCCATCCGCTTCACGCCCAGCTTCTCCATCAACTGGCAGGCACGGGTGAACTGCTGCGAATAATCCGCCCGGATGCGCGGATCAGGCGCTAACGGCGTGCCATGACCGCTGAACGAATACAGCTCCAGCCCCCGCTGCTGATACGTTTCCAGCCAGCGCGAACGGGCATCAGCATCGGTCAGCAGCCGCTCGACATCACAATACTTGGCGGCAGCCGGCCCTGTCGCGGCCAGCTCCATCGCCTGCACGCCGAGCTGCTGGCAGAAATCCAGCCCGGCAGCGAAATCGAACTTCATGATGAAATGGGTGTTGATGCCGAGTTTCATGTTATCCCCGCGCTGCCTTCAGGTATTCGCGGCAGGCCGGCCCCAGCACGCTCTCCAGCGTGATGACCAGGTAACGCGCCCCGCGTTCGCGCCACTGCCGGGCAGCAGCGGCGTCTTTGGCAATCGTCCCAATCGCCACCTCGGTCTTGCGCGTCATCTCGAAGATACGGTCGATCTGTTCCTGCACCAACGGATGCCCGCCCTGCCCCGGCACACCGAGCGATTGCGACAGATCGGTTGGGCCGACGAAGATCACATCGACATCGGCCACCGCCAGAATATCCGGCAGCGCGTTGACCGCTTCCACCGTTTCGATATGGATCACCGTCAGCGTCTCGGCATTGGCCTGCTGCACATACTCGCCGTAGCTCATCGTCTGCCCATACGAGGCCGCCCGCGACCCGCCCAGCCCGCGCACCCCACGGGGATGATACTTGATGGCCTGCACTGCCGCTTCAGCCTCCGCCCCGGAATTCACCCAGGGGACATGCACGCCCAGCACGCCGGTATCGAGGAAGCGCAGGATGATGTGCGGTTGGTTCACCATCACCCGCGCCAGCGGTGTCACGCCGCGCACTTCCGCTGCCCGGCACATATCCTCACAATCGCGCACGCTCAGGGTGCCGTGTTCGCCATCGAAGATGATGAAGTCCCAGCCCTGGTAACCGAGGAATTCCACCAAGCTGGCGTCGGGGGTGCGGCTGAAGCAGCCGTACACCGCTTCACCGGCTTTGAGTTTGGCTTTGGTCAGATTGGTTTGCATGAGTTGGCTCGTTTCTGGTGCAGGAGACCATGACATGTCTAGCACGTTTCCGGCCAAAGTGCAAACAGGAGACAACAAAACGAGCCAAATGATTTGGCTCGCGCGAAGTGCTCTTCCTGCCGCGTACTACCCAACCCACCGTTTCCACTCATCGGAGTAGGGTTTTTCCAGGGCTTTCAGGTAAACACTGGCTTTGGCGTAGAAGATCAGGATTGCCTCGCGATACATCTGGAATTGTACATAAGGAGAAGGGGTAGACCCATGCCCCCTGTCAATCAGCTTGGCGTGGACATCCGCTTCCGATAATCCGCTCAACGCCTCGACGAGTTGTGCATCCAGTTTTTTATACCAGATTTTGAGACTCGCCACACTGTTGGGCGTTTCTGGTTTAGAATCACGGTATGCCCAATCGTGCCTGAAAGTCCTAAAAGAATGGGTGTACACCTGCTGGATTTGGCCCATTTCCTCGCACAATTCGCCTAACGTTGGATTGTTTCCAGGCAGTTTGTACGCCAATTCCTGGTCAGAAAGCATATCCATCAGTTGGTCGCGCAGGTCTTGATTTCCCGGAAGCTCTTCTTGAATAAGGCTGTTCATGTTCATCCTTTGATGCTGTGCCAGATCACATAAGCATAGCACAAGATTTCTACATAAGACAAACATGGGTTTGCAAGCTGGAGCTACTCTTTTTTGCTTTTTGACTATTCCAAGAAGTTAATGCGTCTATCAGTCAACAGAATTTCTCCTACGGGAAAATCTGCCATCAGTCGCGTAAGTCCTGATGACGGTAGATTGCGGCCTGAGAATCGCTTTACGCCAGACTGGGCTGCGGCTGGCCCATGTCGCGCTCGGCGTACTGTCGGATCATGCGGAGCATTTTCCGTTCCATCACCAGATTCAGCACTTCGGTGATACGCCAGATCAGCACCATCGCCCGCTCCCCGCTGTGGTCGAGACGTGAACGGGAGATCAGGCGAGTGCCTTCCGCCACCCGTTCCAGATAAAACCCCCACGTCGCATTGACATAGCTTTTCGGAAGCGACGCGCTGAAATCCGGCACCGCTTCGGTCTTGGGATCGGCCCCGGCCCAGATCAGGTAATGCACCGGTTCAAATGCCACCAGCTTTTGCAGCGGATAGCCACTGCCTTTGGGGCCGAAGCGCATGACATCCCCAATCTGCGGGTTCTGGAACTGCGGCAGCACACGATCAACGCTGTGGATCTGGCAGCCCGCCAGATTCTCCAGCGCATCGTAACTGTACATCCCAGCCCGATCCTGTCCCAGTTGCACCAGATATGCCCATACCCGTTCCGGCTCGGCCTGAATGGTGATGGCTCGGGTGTAGATCTGCCGGGGCTGCGGAACCCGTTCATCGCCCGGATAGCTGCGGTTCAACTCGGCCTCGGTTGCTCCCTCGCGGTTATAGCGCACCCGCAGCATCGGACTCAAAGGGAGAGTCGCAATGATCGTGAGGGCTGCCCCAATCGACTCAATTATCTCAGGAATAGTTGCCATCGTTCTGCTCTCGAAATCAACGCCAAACATTCTCTCATCATAGGCCTGTTCCCTCGGTCATGTGTAGTGACGAAGATCATCGTTGCGGCATGATGAGGCGGAAAGCATCCTCGCTCAAGGCACCTCGTTCAATTCCTGCACCAGCGTTTGAACCCCGTCCATCTCCAGCCGCCTCAGATAGTGGCTCACCTGAGCGTTTAACCCCGGCACATCGGTCAGATCGCTGCCCCACAGGTCACGCTTCGCCAGCACCCTCGCTGCCACTTGATCCAGCGATGACGCCGTCTGCCAGACTTCGCTGAACTCGGCGAGGACCGCCGCGTGATCGGCGATGGAAATCGTGTCACTGTGGTAACAGTGGATATAGGCCGCCAAAACCAGCGTTAACCGCGCCGGAAGTTCCCCTCGTTTATCGTGAAAGGCGTGCAGCGTCGGCAGCAGGCGCGCCCGGATTTTGGCGCTGGCGTTCAGAGCAATCGCGCTCAGGCGATGATGCAGCGCCGGGTTGCGGAAGCGCTCCAGCGTGTCGTGGGCGAAGGCTTGCAGGGCGGCTTCATCCCCATCTAACGACGGGATAATCTCCTGAAAGACCATATCCGTCAGCAAGCGGGAGAGGGTTTCATGCTCGATGCACTGGCGCACCGACTCCAGCCCCAGCAGCAGGCCGAGCGGAACCATCGCGCTGTGAAGGCCGTTGAGGATGCGAACTTTGGTCGTTCGATACGGCCGGACATCCGGCACCAGGTGGATGTTGAGATCGGACTTCTCCACGGGCAGTTCCCGCCTCAGTTCCGGCGGCGCTTCGATGAACCAACTGTGATAGCGTTCGCCGGCCACCAGCAGCCGATCCTCGAAGCCGAGCTGCTCCTGTAAAGCTGGGCCGTTTTCCTGGGGGAAGCCCGTCACAATTCGGTCAACCAGCGTGTTACAGAACCGGTTATCATCCGTAAGCCAGCGAGAGAAATCCGCCTCAAGCCGCCACTCCTGGGCATAGCGCAGCACCATCTCGCGCAGTTGCGAGCCGTTATCCTCAATCAGTTCGGTCGGGATGATGATGCAGCCTTTGTCCGCCGCGCCAGCAAAATGCCGGTAGCGGGTGTAGAGGAACTGGGTGAGCTTGGCCGGAAAGGACGAGGGTGGGCGGTCATCCGCTTGATCGCTGGCGACATACTGGATGCCGGCCTCGGTGGTGTTGGAGAAGATGAAGCGAATAGCCGGTTGGCGCGCCAGCGCCCGGTATGACTCAAAATCCTGATAAGGATAGACCGCCCGGCTGATGCAGCTCACCAGCCGCGTTTCTGAAACATAGACGCCATGCCGGATGCCCTGCAACAGCACATGGAACAGACCATTCTGTTCATCCAACGCCGCATAGGTTCCGCCGGGCGTCGCCCTGACCACCACTACCGAACTGGCGAATCCGGCCTGCTCATTGAGGATGTCCACCGCCCAATCGACGAAGGCGCGCAGAAAGTTCCCGGCACCGAACTGGACGATGCGTTCGGGATAGGGGTTGGTGATGCCCCGGTTCTGCCGGTTGAGGCGCGGTAAATGATGTGGGAGTGGCAAAACTTGTGGGTACATAATATAACCCCGAAATGTGTGATGACGTTCGCTATCCTAACGCCCTCACCGCAAACCCCTCTCCCACTGGGCGAGGGGCTTCAAAACGAGTCGTCCCTGACGGCTCCCCTTCTCCCAGTGGGAGAAGGGGCAGGGGGGATGAGGGCTGTGAAATTCATGGCATAACCTACTTCAAAACAGAATGCAATACCCACCCAATTAGGCATTCTCTATTTTGTAGGTCGTCTTTGCCAGATGGTAGGCCATATCGGCCATCATCGCGTAGGCATCTTCCTCGTCAATCATCTGCCGACACAGCAGCCCCGCCAGCCAGTCCGCCGCGGCCCGCCGCCAGACATCATGCCGCGCCGGGATGGAGATGTAAGCGCGGGTGTCGTCGTTGAAGCCGGCAGTGTTGTACAGACCGGCGGTTTCCATCACGCTGTCAAAATAGCGCCGCATCCCCATCAGGCTGTCGAAGAACCACCAGGGTGGCCCCAGCCGCAGGATCGGATAATGACCGGCCAGCGGGGCCAGTTCGCGCCCGTAGGTGGACTCATCCAGCGTGAACAGAATCAGCGTCAGACCCGGCTGGTTGCCAAACCGATCCAGCAGGGGTTTCAGGTTATAGGTGAACTCGCTGGCGACCGGAATATCCGCCCCCATGTCCCGGCCAAAGCGTTGGAACACTGCCGGGTTGTGGTTGCGATACGAACCGATGTGGAGCTGCATCACCAACCCGTCCTCGCTGCTCATCCGCGCCATCTCGATCAGCATATGGCCGGTGAAACGGGCCGCATCCTCAGCCGTCGCCTCTCCCTTCAGCCCCCGTTGGAAAATCGCCTTAGCATCTCGCTGGCTCAGGCTCTCGGTATAGGCGCTGGCGGCGGCGTGATCGCTGGCGACGGCTCCCATCGAGCGGAAAAATTCGCGGCGCTGTTCCAGGGCGCGGACATAGGACGGGTAATCGGTGATGGCTACCCCCGAAACCGCGCTCAACTGCTCGATGTGACCGACCCAGTTTTCGGTATCCAGATTGATGACGGCATCCGGGCGAAAGGTCGGGATGACCCGCCCACCCCAGCCGGAATCGCGGATGGCCTGATGATGGGCCAGCGTATCGGTGGCGGCATCGGTGGTCGCCAGGACTTCGATGTTGAAGCGCTCGAACAACCGGCGCGGGCGGAAATCCGGCTGCGTCAGGCGCTCCTCGATCTGGCTGTAGATTGTCTGGGCATTGGCGCTGTTCAGTTTCAGATCAATGCCGAACACCTCGCGCAGCTCATCGCGCAGCCAGATCGCCGTCGGTGTGCCGCGCATCACCTGCCAGTGGTCACAGATTGTCTGCCAGATTTTGCGGTGATCGGACTCAACCGGCTGGTGATCCTTGCGCCGGATGCCCAGCGACTCCAGCGACACGCCCTGCGACATCATCATGCGGAAAATGTAATGATCCGGGATGATGAATAAGTCAACCGGGCTGCCGAAGCGGTAGTACGGGTCGGCGAACAGGCGCGGGTCAACATGCCCGTGCGGGCAGAGCAGCGGCAGCCCCTTCACCGACTCATATAGCCCGCGCGCGATCTGGCGTTGGGCCGGATCAGGGGAAAAATAGCGGTCATTCATTCCGAATAACTCCCTCAGTGCTGTGGCAATGGGAACAGCTTCGTTGACAGTCACTACATTACCCGCTCAAGCGCCTGAACATATCAAGCGCGGTCAAGCTATCGCCCACTGGCTTATGGTGATGTTGTGGCTTTCTCCTATCGCCACTCAACCCTGGTCAAAAGTCTTCCAGCCGGCATCAGCGATGACTTCGATGATTTTTCCATATTCATCGAAATCTGAGAAACGGAAGCGCGTCGGCGGATCGGTATGGAACTCCACATAGGGTCCATCCGCCCAGGGAGGCGTCAGGGGGTTTCGCTTGGCGATCTCTCTAATTTGCCTCGCACGTTCCAGCCACCGGTTGCGCCGTTCATCATCCATCTTACTGATGTCCTGGAACTGTGCGAGGTAGACTGGATCGTTCCACTTCTTCAGATAATTCTCGTAACAGGCCGCGAAGTCGATAAATCGCTCGGTGCCGAGTTCATCGACATATCGGATACCTGTCAGATTCGCTTCGATAATGTTGCTTTCGGTCAGCATCGTCACCTCTATTTACTTTCTCTGGCCGGGCAGCGGGAACAAATCCGCGATGTTCACCAGCCCCCCGGTCTCCATCGAACGATTGGCGGCGATCCCCACCAGAATCGACGCCGCGCCATCCACCTGTGAGGCGGCGCGATGGAAGGGATCAGGCGGCGGGTTGGGGGAAAACAAATCCTCTAGCATGACCGGGTCAGCCCCACCATGACCGCCCTCGCCCAGCGGCACCTCGACCGGCTGCGGTTGGCCGAACATCGGATGCAGCGTCAGCGACACGCTCTTGAACGCGCCCTTGCTGGCGGTCCCTGGTTCGCTCCCCGGCAGATGGGTGACATTCTCGCGGATCTCCATCTCGACCCGGCCTTTGGTCCCCGTCACCGCCACGCGCAGCCCCTCCCAGGGCGAATAGGCGATCAGGCAGTACGACAGCAGCGCCCCGTTGCGGTAGCGCACCGAGACATTCATCGTGTCTTCCGCCGTGATCGGCTCACCGAAGACATTGCGATCCCGCCGATAGCCGGTCTCCGCCTCGGCCTCCAGATACAGCCCGCGCAGCGTCGCGTCGTCATCCAGGAACAAGGCGAACGGGTCATGTCGCGCCGCCTCCACGCCAGTATAACGGTCGTAGTCATAGTGTTCGCCGCGCAACTCGGCATTCGCCCGCCCGTAGAAGAGCAGATCGCCCATCGCCATCACCTGCTCTGGCACCGAATCGATCCACCAGTTGACCAGATCGAAGTGGTGCGTCGCCTTATGCACCAGCAGCCCGCCACTGTTCTGCTTCTCCCGATGCCAGCGGCGGAAGTAATCCGCCCCGTGACTCGTATCCAGCAGCCACGAGAAATCCACCGCCAGCGGACGCCCGATGTGTCCCTGCATGATGACTTCGCGGAAGCGGGTATAGGCCGGGGCATAACGATAATTAAAGGTCACACGCAGCGATTTCCCGGTGCGCTGAATGGCGTCGGCAATCGCCTTCAGCTTGTCGATGTCGGTGGTCATCGGCTTCTCCGAGATCACGTCACAGCCGAGCTGCATGGCGCGCGTAATGTAGAGGTGGTGCGTCGCATCCATCGTCGTCACGATCACCGTATCCGGGCGGGTGGCCGCGATCATCTGGTCGAACTCAGCCGCCAGAAAGGTCGGGCGCGGCTCGCTCAGATGCCCGTTGTGCCAGTCCATCCGCGTCTGGCTCAGGTCACACAGCCCCACCAGTTCGGCCACCTCGGCATAGGTCGTGGTCAGCGCCTCAATGTACAGGCCAGCCCGCGACCCTGTCCCCACAATGGCATAGCGTTTTTTCAAGGGATTCTCCCCTCACCTATCCTGCGACTCCGCTGGCCCGTCAACCTCGGCATAGATTTCGAGCAGGTTGCCCTCCGGGTCTTTGAAGAACAGGGTGCGGTGCTTCCAGTATTGCCACACCCGTTGGTCAATCAACTGCGGTGGCTGAAGGATCTCGACCTGCTGCGCCTTCAGTTCTTCATAACACCTGTCCACTTCATGCGGTGCCACGCGAAACGCTAACTGCACCGCCGCCGACCCCTCCGGCAGCCCCGGCCCAACGAAGGGGCGCTCTCGCCGGGACAGCGTCAGCAGCACCGCGCCGACCCGCAACTCGATCCACGAGTCGGTTTCCAGGTGAACCGGGAAGCCCATCACCCGCTGGTAGAAGTCCTTCATGCGCGGCAGGTCGCGGCACAGCAGCACCACATAATCCAGATTGCGAATCGATTTTAACATCGGAACCTCGTCACCCTTCATGGAACTCAATCCAAACCATGAGCCGAGCTTATCACTCCCGCGCCCGCGCCCGCCAGACAGCGGCTTTCCCCCGCTGCTGTCCCAGGAACATACTCAACTGAGCGCCATGCTCCTGAACGTGCCGCAGATTGTACAGTTGCAGTTCGGCAAAGGTCACCGTTCCCCAGGCGAAATGGCACAGGCGGTTGGCCTGTTCGCTGGTAAGCCCGGCCAGCGTGGTCTGGCACCGGCGCGAACAGACATCCAGATAACCAAGCAGCTCCTCGCGGCTGTAGGTGCGCGGCAGGACTTCTCCCGTTTCCATCTCAACCAGATCGAACGGCGCGGGCGGCGCAAAGCCCTCTTCGGCACCGGTCAGATAGAGATCGAGCCAGAACAGCGTGTGATAGGCCAGATACCAGAATCGGGAGAAACCGGCTGCCACCCACTGGCCTTCCTCGTCTTCCCACAGTTGTTGCTCCCAGAGTTCATCCGGGCAGTCGCGCAGCGCGTCCCCCAGCATGTCGATGGCCGCGCCAAACTGACGCCACACCATATCCGCGTTCATGATGTTCATCGTCTCTCACTTCCCGATGTCAAGATGGATCAGTACCTCGTCGCCTTCGTCAAGTTGTTCGGCCTTGCGTACGCTGGCCTTGATCGGCACCAGATACAATTCGTCTTTGGGAAACAGCGAGGTCTGCCACACCGTTTCACCGATCCGCACCGTCACCGGGATCACCCCCCAGCCATACGTCACCATGTTGGAGATCGCTTTGAGCTCGCGGCTCTCCTCCAGCGGAACGGTGACGAAGAACCAGGGTGCCGGCCCCTTCCAGAACCAGATGTTGCCGCTGAATGCCATGTGCATGTGCTCCCCCCCATGAGTGAAAAGTGCTAAGAACCTATCCGCAAACCTTTTCATGCACCTCACCCCCCAGCCCTCTCTCCAATCCATTGGCGAGGGGGAGTCGAGCAAAGCAAGACGGGGGTGAGGTTAACGGATAGACACTAAGTGCTGAGTGCTAAGTCCGCCTGCGGTTCATGCGCTTCAAGAATTAAATCGGATAATGCTTCGGCGGACGTGCCGTTGCACGCCCTATAGCAATCGATCATTCGTAGGGACACCCAACGGGGTGTCCGCCTGAACCGACGTTACCCGAATATTTCCTTTACCTGCATACCCCCGGCTGGCGGCTGCTGCCGGAAGCCGGCTAAAGTCGGCTCAAACCCGTCGGGCATTGCCGTTGACGCACGCCCGTCTTTCGTGAGGCGACTGCTCAAATAGCCCCTCAACCAACAACTAACAACTTTTAACTTAGCACTTTTCACTCCCCTACCCTACCCCGGCACAGCCACCACTACCAGCCGGTCATCATAAGTCTGGGTGGTGGCATTGAACGAGGGGATGTCGCAGGTGATGAGCGTCAGGCGGCTGTCGCTGCTGGGATACACCACCGTCAGGTCGTCATAGCGCACCGAGAATTTCTGTGTCACCAGATAGCGTCGTTCGTTCCCGTCAATCGAGATGATGATCGGGTCGCCCGGATTCAGTTGATACAGTCCTTTGAAGATGCCGGGGCTGCCGTTAGGATACTCGGAATGCCCGCCCAGCACCACATTGCCCGGCGCATCGAACCAGGCCGTCCCCTGCAAATGACCGACGCGCCGTTCCCAGGGATCAATCGCCCAGCTCACGCCATCCAGCGGGAACAGGGTAATCGGCGCGAACACATTGACCGTCGGCAGCGAGATGATGGTGCCGCTGGTCGGCAGCGTCATGGCCGGTTGGGACGGTGGAACCGGGGTCGCTTGTCCGGTGACAGACTGAAGCGCCGGAGCCGCCGTGACCGGGATGCGCGTCGGAGCCGGTTGGGCAGTGTAGATCGGTAGGCCGGGGTAAACCGCGCTGGTCGGCACAGCGTTGGGGTCAGTCGTCGGCAGCATGGCTACTTCAACCGGCGCTTCAGCCAACGTGATCGCCGCCAGGTCCCAGCTTTCCAGCAGGCCATCGATGCCCGCCGTCGTCACCCACTGCCCATCGGGGCTGATCGCCAGCCCGCCCAGCGTCAGCGCACTCCCCTGCAAGGTGGCAAGCGTCTGACCCTGGCTACCCCACACCCGCGCCGTCCCATCCAGGCTGGCGGTGATGATGCCGCGCCCGCTGAACCCCGCCCCCATCACCGGCCCGTAATGCCCGACCAGCGCCAGCAGCGGCGTCCCGGCGTTGGGCGGCGATGACGTGACATCCCACACCCGCGCCGTCCGATCCCAACTGCTGCTGACCAGCCGGGTGCCAGTTACGTCAAAAGCCAGTCCGGTGACCGCCCCGCTGTGTCCGCTCAGGCGCGTCACGCTGCTGTCATACAATCCCCATAACCAGATCGCCCCGTCGGCGCTGCCAGTCGCCAGTCGCCGACCATCCGGGCTGAAGGCCACGCTCCACACCCCCTGTTCGAAACCCGGCAGCCGTGCCAGTTCGCGCCCAGTGCTGGCCTCGCCCAGCCAGATCACGCCATCCAGTCCGGTGGTCGCCATCAACTGACCATCCGGGCTGAAGGCCACGCCGGTGACCGATGCGGTGTGATGGGTGAAGCTGACGCGCTGGGTGAAGGTGCTGCTGTCCCACAGGCGAACAGTGGTGTCCTGACTGCCGCTGAGAATGCTGCGTCCGTCCTGGCTGATGGCGACCCGCGTGATCCAGCCGCTGTGTCCGGTGAACTGACCGACGAAGGCGCCGCTGGTCGTGTCCCACAGGCGCAGGATGTTGTCCCGTCCGCCGCTGACCAGCCGCAGCCCGTCGGCACTGATGGCGACTACATCCAACGGGACCGTGCTGATCTGACGCAGCGGGGCCAGCGCCGTCGTCTGCGCCCAAGCCAGACGACCGACCAGCAGCAGCCCGATCATGACCCCCATCACCCACCAACGTCGCGGCATCCGGCGCACTCCCCAACTCACTCGCGGCCAAGGATAGCTGTCATTATAGCCCATGCCCGGCAAAAGCCATCGCGCTCGGTTGGTTAGGGTTGACTGGACATCCGCTGTTTAAGGGCTGACTCAAAGAAACGGAAGTCTCAGGAAAGAGTCGTAGGCTAGAAGAAAAAGGAGGGAAGAATGGAAAGCCTGAGACAAGCGTTTGAGCAAGTACCGGAATATCGGGAGTGGCACAAACATGATTTACCCAGTCTGTTAACGCTGCTGTGTATGGCAATGAT
>JALHNT010000030.1 GCA_022843385.1 Anaerolineae bacterium
TCTCCAATCCGGCCATTGCCGAGAAGCTGGTCATTTCAGTTGGAACGGTCAAGGCACACACCAGCAGCATTTACGGGAAGCTCGGTGTGGAGAATCGGGTTCAGGCTGTCAGCGAGGCCAACCGGCGCGGCCTAGTGTAATTCGTCGCGCTAAACCGCAAAAATAAACCCTAGAATAAACCATTGGCAGATGTTCCTGCCGGCGCAATCCCCTAAAGTGAAACTATCGGCGTAGAGCCGGATTCAACTATTCCAAGGGGATTGCACCATGTTTGAGAACGTTTCTTTCAGGTTTTTCCGATACCGGGTTCCTGGAGCCGTCATCATCACAGTGATGCTGTTGAGCTTTGGGCTATTCAATCAGGCGGTTGCCGTTCCAGCGGTCAATCTGCAAACTGAATCTGATGCAGGCACCTGGACGACCTGGGTGCTGGAGTCAGGCAGTCAATTTCGGCTCGATGCACCACCCAATGATGCTACCACGACAGCCGAGATTGCCGAATTGCTGGCGATGGTCGGCCTGCGCGATGAGGCCGCTTTACAGCAGATCGCCTACTGGAATGCCGGTCCGCCTGCCTACCGCTGGAATCAGATCGCCATCAACGCTATGCTGAAGCGTGGTCTGCCAGCCAACATGGCCTTTCGCAATCTGGCGCTGCTGCATGTGGCGATCTACGATGCGACAGTGGCCGCCTGGGACAGCAAATATGCCTACAATCGCCCGCGTCCCAGTGAGTTAGAGCCTGCCCTCGCGCCGGTCATTTCCAACCCACCCAATCCGTCTTATCCATCCGAATATGCCGTCACCGCTGGAGCAGCCTCAGCAGTGTTGGCCTGGCTGTTCCCCGATGAAGACCAGGTGTTTGAGGACATGGCACAGGCAGCGGTGAATTCACGATTGTTGGCCGGGGTTGAGTACCCCAGCGATGTCGTGTCTGGTCTAGCGCTGGGGCGGCAGGTGGCTGCGCTGGTGATCGAATACGGCAAGGCGGATGGTTCAGACGCCAAGTGGGAAGGCAGCATCCCTACAGAACCGGGTTACTGGACGGGTGAGAATCCCGCGTTTGCGTCACAAGGCACTTGGAAGACATGGGCACTGACTTCAGGCGATCAATTCCGCCCCCTCCCGCCGCCAGCCTACGACTCAGAGCAATTGGCCGCCGATATGGACGAAGTGCGCACCTTTGAACGAACACCAGCCAGCAATGCCATCGCCATGTTCTGGGAATTCGGCGCTGGTGGCCGCCGCATTTACTGGTTCTGGAACGATGTTGGAAATCGAGCCATTCTGGAGTCCGGATGGAATACGCATGCTCCGCTGGCTGCGCGTGCTTATGCGTTGGTGAACATTGCCGCTGACGATTCGGCCATCGCCTGCTTTGAGGCCAAATACACGTATTGGGCGATGCGGCCTTTCCAGCTTGACCCGGAATTTAAGCCCTTGTTTACGACCCCGAATCATCCCAGCTACCCCTCCGCCCATTCCTGCATTTCTACAGCCGTTGCGACGGTCCTGGCTGACCTGTTCCCAACGAACGCTGCAGAGGTGCTGGCGCTGGCACAGGAAGCCTCGGAAGCGCGCATCTGGGGTGGTATCCATTTCCGCATTGACATCGTGGTCGGGGCGAAGCTCGGTCAGGATGTCGCTGGCGCGGTCATCGCGCACGCAAATAGCGACGGCTCCGGTTAGTCTTTGTCATGTAGGGTGCAGCCCTCTCAGTGAAGGCTGCACTCCTTACCTCTGTCCTGAATCAGCCCATGACTGTCTCCCAGCCCGACCCTTACGGTCAGATCAGACCGTGCTTAAGGCCGTCGCCCCATGAGCTACTTTCTATCCCTGATCCTGATTTTAGCTGTTGTCGCCTGTTCAGGATTTGCCAGCCTGACGGCCAGCGCCGTGCTGCTGCCTCAGGCGGGAGCCTCGCCTGCCAACCCCTTCATCACCTATGCCGACATCCTCCCCGGTCAGCCGAAAAGTGCGGTTGCCGGACGCGGTTTCCTCTGTAGCAGCAATAATCGCAACTACTATGGGACGGAAGGTGATGAAGTCTGTGTGCTGGATATTGAAGGGGAATTTGCTCAGATTCAGCTAAAGCTCTCTCAAGGGGTGGTCGCATCCATCCATTTCATCGCTGCCAACGATATGATCCTCGTGGGCGATCTGATGATGTGGCTGAGAGACACCACCGTTGTCGATCAGTGTGCGGTATCCGGGTTCTCCTGGCATGAACAGCCAAGATTGATCTGGACGACTGCAAGCGACCTTTCGCCGTTTTCACCGTTATGGAAAGTGACGGTCACCCGCACCTGCTAAGCTGGTGTGGCAGGCTGGCCCTGGGGCTGCGGCACCGGCAAGGGAAAGTGGTCGATGCCCACGCTGCGCAGAACGCCCCCCAGCGTCAGCCAGGTCGAGACCTGTGCCATGTAACTCGCTGGATACGGTTTGTCGTGGTCCAGCCACCAGATCGCCAGTCCGATCTGGGCGCTGGCGACATGGGCAGCGATCACCTCAAGCGGAATGAGCTGGGCCGGCGCATTCTGTCGCAGTGCCTCAGCCGCCCGTTCACTCAGATGATGGCGCAGTCGTTCCATAACCGTCTGCGTCCCCTGGCTGGAAAACAGAATGCGATAGAGGATCTCATGCGCCTCGATATGGGTGTATAAAACGCTGACCGGGGACTCGCCTCGGCGCAGCCGCTCGGCAGCCATGGG
Organism: Anaerolineae bacterium; assembly: GCA_022843385.1. Classification (GTDB taxonomy): domain Bacteria; phylum Chloroflexota; class Anaerolineae; order Aggregatilineales; family Phototrophicaceae; genus CFX2. Next base: position 2,712 of record JALHNT010000030.1, read on the forward strand.
TTCTGTTTTCTGCGTCAGTTCCTCATACAACTCGTTCAGGCAGTCGGTCAGCAATTCCTGTTTATCCGCGTAGTGGCGGTAGAAGGTGATGCGGGCCGTTTCAGCTTCGGTGGCGATGTCCTGAATCGAGACTGCGTCGTACCCCTTGCGAAGGATCAGCCGCACCAGTGCCGCTTGCAGGCTGCGCCGAGTCTTGCGCACACGGGGATCATCGGGATTGAGCGGCATAAATGATACACCTGTTACTTATGTAACGCCGTGCGCCAATCGTTGATTGACAACGCTCTGTCATTCCTTATGATACACATTGTCACACAGATACACAGTGTACCATAAATCTGGCAATTTCCCACAGGAGGAGAACAACGGATGCGAATGACGATAGCGCTGCTGGTATGTCTTGTGATGTTCATGGGCGCGGCTGCCCAGGCTGATGCGCCCACCCTGCTCTCGGCCTACTTCGGCCTGGATAACGCCCTGCCGCGACAGGCCAACATCGCCCTGTGCCGGGGGGCAGGGGGGCAGGACGGCATGCCAGTCATCTTTTCCAGCGAGATTGAAGCGGAGAGCCTTCAACCTGAAGATTTTGCCGTCATCACCGAGTCCGGCGTGGTCAATACCCCGCGCTGTGTCACGCTGAGTCCAGCGCTGGACAGCGGCGAACTTCGGACAGCGCTGCTGATCGGTGAACTGGGCGACGCGGAAACGGATCCGCCGGCGCGGGTCGAGATCGTCGGGGTTATTCTGGGCATGGATGGCCGCAGCTTTCAGGGCGCAAGCGTGGTCGTGACGCCGCTATCTGCCGGGCCAGGGCTGATCGTGGCGGAGAGCGTGCCACCCTCGCAGTGGACGCTGGATCGCGAATCCGGTCAGCAGCAGGGCGATGGCTGCCCCTCTGCCGGGACAATGCAGATCGTTCGTGTCACCTGGGCCGGTGGTGTCAGCAATGCCCAGGGTGATGAAGCCGGTGACCCGGAACGGGCGCTGTATCGGGTGAGTCTGCGGCTGGCAGATGGAACCGAGACGAACGTCACACCCTTCGCGCTGGCCGATCTGGGCGATGGCGACAACAATCATCTGCTGTGCCTGGATCAGCGTGGGACACCACTCACGGTTTCGTTCCCGGCCGGCCATCTGCTCGACCCCAACCGCGATGCGCTCAACCCGGCGAGCAGTCTCGCCGTCCAGGTCTATCCTGACAGCGCCCCCGCCCCAACGCGCAATGTCCGCTACTGTGAGGTGGTCAGTACCTACCGGCGTGGCCTGACGCTGCGCACCGAGATCTGGAACACGCTCGGCCTGAATGACTGTCCGGCTGAAGAATGGGAGGCTCTGGATGCCGCGGCTCTACAGTCTGAACTGGGAGCGGTCAATGTGCGGCTTAATGGCCCGCGCTACTGGGTGCTGGATGAGATCACCGCGGTCGGTGGGTTGACTGCAGCGGGAGACGAGACCACCTTCGGCACGATTGGGATGCGGCTGCGGGCCGTGCTGGAGACCCGAATCGGCGGTGATCTGGTTGGCGATCACCTCTACACGCCGAATACAGTGCAACGGGACACCCGTTATGTTTTCTATGCCGGCGACTACATCTACACCCTGACCGACCCGGACGGTCAAATCTATGTCATGCAGTCCTATGCCCAGATCATTGACCCGGCGCTGACCATCGACGATCTGCTGACCCTGGGTGACCGGCTCGACCTACCTGACGGCTGGATGTATGCGCCCATTCGGCTGGAGCGCGACCTGATCCTGCTCTCTGGTGGGCAGGCGACGATTGTGCAGGATGACTTCTTCAACACCTACCAGATGGCGCGCCAACCGCTGTCCTGATCACTCGAAACCGGGGCGCGGAGTGCTGCGCCCCAACCGATGCCTCTAACCGGGCAGAAAGCATCAAAGCATGTCTCGTAAACAACGCGTGATCGCTGGCAGTGTGGCGCTCATCGTCCTGATCGGCGCAGTCGGGCTTGTCGTCTATTCGCAATATCAGTCGCTGATTGCCCCCAAGACGCTGGCGATCAGCTTCGCCACCGTTCAGACAACAATGCCGGAGGGCGCGAGCTGTGCCGGTGGCAGCAGCGAAAGCACCGGCATCGCTAAAGAGATTCTCAACCTGGAGACCGATGACATCTTTGTCGCCGGCGGGCCAAACCCGATGCCGGATGATGTCTGGCAAAACGCCAGCTTTCGCCTGCCGATTCTGAAGAACTCAACCCGTAATCTGCTGTTCAATGGTTCGTGTTTCTTTCGCTCGCCCGACGCGCCGGCAACTTGCAGCGGCAACGACTGCTTCACCATCGAGACAATTTTCGACTATACCTGGTTGAAGCTGACAACTGTAGCCGGTAACGACTGCTTCCCCGATGCGGCGGGCTGTCGCCTGGATGTGGTCGATCCGGGATACGTCAGCATCAACAGCATCGCCAAGTGTCACCGCATGGTCTACGAGGGGCCGATAATCTATGAACTGGCCGACGACCGGGGCAACCGTTTTGTCATGCACGCCACCGCCACTGGCATCCCGGATGTGACCGGACCAACGTTACCAACCGGCTGGACGCTGACCGAGCGAACGATCAGTGAACCGCTGGTACTGCTGCCATTCGGTGGCGGTGACGCCTGTTACTACAATGTGGTGCGCGATAATCAGGTGCAGAGTTATCATCAGTATGTTTTCGACGGCGAGAGTTATCCACCAGCTTCATGAAGCCGGCGTGACGTAAGCCCGGTACAATCCCAGGTCGTGCCGGGTGACCTGCGTCAGATCATCGGGTATCTCGTCCAGGGCGAACCAGCCAATCGCCGAGCATTTCTCCGGTTCGCGGATGGTCGGGATGCCGTCGATGATGCGGCAGATATAGGATGGCGACACCCAGTGCTGACCCTCGTTGGGCAGGATATGGTCGGTCACCGTCAGCATCTCGCCCGGTTCAATAGTGATGCCATATTCCTCGCGGATCTCGCGCACCAGCGCCTCGCGCAGCCGCTCCCCGAACTCCACCGCCCCGCCGGGGAACTCCCACAGGCCGCGCTCGTTCTGAGCCTTTGGCCCACGCTGCGCCAGAAACAACTGTCCGGCTGCATCGACAATGATCGCGCCGACGCCAACGCCGATATAATCCACCCCTCGCCGCATATCCGACCTTACTCCGATGGCTACAGAACCGGCACCCTATGCACGCTCAGCTCAACCTGACCAGGATAGCTGATATTAGGATCAGAATAATCAGACCAAAATAGACCGAGCGTACCGCCCATTGCTGCCGCTGGCGGCGGGGGTAGTCAGCGCCCATAGCAAACACGACCAACGGAAATGCGAAACGGTGCAACTGGCGCAGGAACCCAGAAAACAGCAGCAGCAGGAACAGACCGATGGTCAGCGTGATGATGTATTGCAGGAATTGTCCCACCATAATAGGCAGCGACGTTTCAGTGACAATGATGGCGATGCGTTCGAAATCAGTCAGGCTGATGAGTGAGAGCCAGATTAGCCAGATCAGGCTGGCGACGCCGACCGGATTAAGCCGGCTCACAAAAGTGTACAGCGAAGAGGCTTTCAATGGGGACAGTGCAGCGAGGATACGCGCGGTCCGTTGTTCGACGTCGTTCGGATCAGTTCCAGCCACCACCAGATGCAGAGTCGGGTCGTTGAACCCGGCTGGTGTTTCCAGTGACAGGCTGAAGGCGTGATGAGCATTAGTTGTGGAATCAGCCGCGCGAAGTGCCACGCGCAGCAGGTGACGGGCTCGCTCATTGGCAGCTACCAACACATCAGCCAGCGAAGAGCTCATCCACACCAGGTTATCAGATGACCGGGTTTCCAGTTCCAGTTCAGCGGATGGTTCACGGCAGACGTCAATGAGATGCTGGAGCCCATCAGCGGTGACGAACCATACGCCTCGTTCATTGAGTTCCTTGCGCAAGCGGATCACACGAACCTCCTGTCTTAGCTGTCGCGTTTCACCGACTGCGGATTATAACGCGAAAGTCAAATGGAGGTGTAATCTTAATAATTACCGAGTGATTATTGTTGCGAAAGATCATCACGCATGAGCAGAAAAGCATATCTGGATGATATGTGGCAGCCATCCGCGCCAGCACCACCCGCAAAATCGGACATCCCATCATCAAGCGATACTCGATGATGTCGTCCTCAATGCGTTTTCAGAGGCGCTCCTGTAGATTCACAGGAGCGCGTACCCGTCAATAACCTCGGAATTTCGCATGCTCAGATAGACGACAGTGCGCTTACACCCCCGCCATCATCTTCTCGCGGCGCTTGCGTTCCTTCAGTCGTTCTTCGGTATCGAGGATGCGTTTGCGCAGGCGCAGATTGAGCGGCGTCACTTCCAGCAGCTCGTCCTCGGCCATGAACTCGATCCAATCATCCAGACTCATGTCGCGCGGTGTGTTCAGCCCGGATGTGGTTTCGCTGGGCTTGGCGCGGAAGTTGGTCAGGTTCTTTTCCTTGACCACATTCAGATCGAGGTCGCCGGGGCGGATATGTTCGCCAACCACCATGCCCTGATAGACATCCACGCCGGGGGCGATGAAGAACGTCCCGCGCGCCTGCACATTGACCATGGCATAAGCGGTTGATGTGCCGGTCTCCATCGCCACCAGGCTGCCGAACTGCCGCCCGCTGATCTCGCCAGTCAGCGGTTCGTAGCTGTGGTGCAGGCTGTGCACCTGCCCCATGCCGCTGCTGGCGCGCAGGAAGTTGGGGCGGAAGCCGAGCATCCCGCGCGTCGGGACGAGATAGGTCAGGTAAGTCGTGCCATTCTCACTGCGCATATCGGTCATTGTGCCGCGCCGGTTGCCCAGCATTTCAACCACCGTACCGACCATCGTATCGGCGATTTCGATATGCACTTCTTCGACCGGTTCCAGCATCTCTTCGGTTTCCGGGTCCTGATGATAGATGACTTCCGGCTTGCTGACTTCGAACTCATAACCTTCACGGCGCATGGTCTCGATCAGAATGCCCAGGTGCAGCTCACCGCGTCCGCTGACGACGAACTTATCCGCCGACTCGCCATCCTGCACCCGCAGCGCCACATTGCTGCGCGTCTCGTTGTACAGCCGTTCACGCAGCCGTCGGGAGGTTCCCCAGCCAGTCTTGCCTTCACGCCCGGCCAGGGTAGAGGTATTGACGCCGAAGGTCATCCGCACCGTCGGCTCTTCCACGCTGATCGCAGGCAGCCCCTCGGTCACACTCGGATCGGCAATCGTATCGCTGATGCCCAGGTCATCGAAGCCGGCGAAGGCGATGATGTCACCGGCGCTGGCCTCGTCCACATCGACTTTGTGCAGATTATGGAAGGTAAACAGGTGATCGAGCCGGGCGTTGTTGCGTTCACCTTTGGTCGAGATGCGCACCACCGGCATTCCCTTGCGCACCCGACCGGTCATCAGCCGCCCGATGCCGATCTGTCCCTTATAATTGTCATATTCCAGCGTCGTCACCAGCAGCCGCGCCGGCTCATCCAGCTCGACTTTGGGCGCTGGTACTTCCTTGATGATTGTCTCGAACAGCGGCGTCAGGTCGCTTTGCAATCCCGCCGGTGTGTAACCGGCCTTGCCGACCAGCCCAACGGCGTACACCACCGGGAACTCCGCCTGCCAGTCCTGTGCCCCCAGTTCGATGAACAGATCGAAGGTTTCGTTGAGCGCTTCGTCCGGACGGGCGAACGGACGATCCACCTTGTTGATGACCACGATCACGCGCAGTCCCAAACCGAGCGCCTTGCGCAGCACGAAGCGCGTCTGTGGCATTGGCCCTTCCACCGCATCGATCAACAGCAGCGCGCCATCGACCATGTTCAGGACGCGCTCGACCTCGCCGCCAAAATCGGCGTGACCAGGGGTATCGACGATGTTGATCTTGGTGTCGCGCCAGGTGACCGCCGTATTCTTCGCCAGGATGGTAATGCCGCGTTCGCGCTCCAGATCATTCGAGTCCATAATGCGCTCAGTGATGGTGGCGCTTTCGCGGAAAACTTTGGCCTGCTTCAGCATGCCATCCACCAGCGTGGTCTTGCCATGATCGACGTGGGCGATGATGGCGATATTGCGCAAATCGTTGCGTACTTCAGTCACAGGTTATTCCTATTCCGTATTGCGAACTTTCATGTTCTCATTGTAGCAGACGATTGTTAAGGAAAATACGGTTTGGCGCGTTTCACAAAGATTGCGGAATCTTTTCATGAAACTTATGTTACGAAGTGTTAAAATCAGATCAAGGTTGTCGATTTACCGGTAAACACATGAAACTCGATCCACAGCTTGTACAGCGGCTGTCGGGTATGGGGCTGTCGGCGGAGCATCCCCCCAGCGATCCTGATACCTGGCAGCAGTTCCTGGAACAATTCCCTTTGGGCGCATCCGAGGGTCAGATTCGTGCTGGCTCGGTGGAGCAGGCACGCTTGTATGAGCACGTCTTCGAACAATCCCCCCTGCCGATTGGTATCACCAGCCTCGATGGGCAGTATCTCTACTTCAACCCGGCTTTCACGCACCTGTTTGGTTATGATGCCAGCGATCTGCCCCACCTGCACATCGAACACATGCTGCCACCCGATGACCGCGGCTTCGATGAGACCCTGGTGCAGCGGTTGCTAAATCGCGAAGTCGAAGTCTTTTCGCAGGAACGCAGTTATGTGCATAAAGATGGATCACGGGTGTACGTTCATCAGAATCTGGCGCTGGCGCGTGATGAAGCCGGCGATCCGCTGTACCTGATTGGGTACGCCACTGATCTCAGCCAGCGCCGCCAGCAGGAAGAACAACTACGCCAGAGCCGCCACCTGTACGAAGAACTCTACGTCGCTGCCGAACGACAGGCACAGGAACTTCGCCTGCTCGACCAGGTCATTCACAGCATCTCACACACGCTCGACGCCAGCGAACTGATGCACACCGTCGTCGAAACCATCGCCCTGATCCTGCGCTATAACCTGGTGGCCGGCTATCTGGTACAGCAGGGCGAACTGGTGCTGCAACATCAGGTGGGTTATGACCGCGCCGCGATGGAGCGTGTGCAGATGACCCAGGGCATCATCGGACGGGTGGTGCGCGAGGGCATTCCGACGCTGGTGAGCGATGTCTCAAAGGACCCGGATTTCATCCGCGTCCGCCCCGACATCACATCAGAGATCGCCGTACCGCTGCTGGTCGACCAGCAAGTGGTGGGGGTGCTGAATGTGGAAAGCATCGGCAAACCGATGACCGATGTGGATTTGCGGCTGCTGACGACCATCGCCGAGCATCTGAACATGGCGCTGGAACGAACGCGGCTGTACACCATCGTGCGCGAGAGCCGCGAGAAGTATCGGGCAGTCGTCGATAACATTTACGAGGGCATCCTCCAGCTCGACATCGACGGCAACTGCGTCTTCACCAACTACGCCTGGACCCAGATGTCCGGCTATCACTTCCGCGAGATCATCGGCCAACCCTGGCTGCGCTTCCTGGCAAGCAATGAAGTTGACCACAATCTGATGATCGTACGGGCGCTGATCCGGCGCGAGCAGAACAACGTCAGCTATACCACTGCCTATCGCCGCAAGGATGGCGCTGTCGTGCCGGTCGAAATTCGGATGCAACTGATGGTCGATGGCGATAATCGCCCGCAGGGACTGATTTGCACGATGGTCGACATCAGCGAGCGGCTGGAAGCCCAGGCGCGGGAAAACGAACTGAAGGTCAAGAGCCAGATGGTGGAGATGCTGCGGGGATTCCTGAATGCCCTGTCGCATGATCTGCGCACTCCCCTCTCGGTGCTGAACACCAGCCTCTACCTGCTTAAACGCCGGCTCGACCCGGATCTACCCGAAGCGCGGCACATCAAGACCATGAACGAACAGATCGAGTTCCTGACCAAAGTGGTCGAGAACATGCTGGATATCTCCAAGCTGGAAGAGCAGATCGCCGAGTTTGATTTCCGCCGCGTCAACCTGAACGGCCTGATCCGCGACGTGCTGGTCAGCCTGGAATCGAGTTCGACGGCCAAGAGGCAGCACATCCACATCATCACTGAGACGCCGCAGATGTATGTCATGCTCGATCAGGTCATGTTCGGCAAGGTCATCCGCAATCTGGTCACCAACGCCATCCAGTTCACCGAGTCAGGTGGCAGCATCACTATCGAAACGGGCACGCACCAGCAGGAAGCCTTTCTGATTGTGCGCGATACCGGCGGCGGAATTCACCCGGATGACCTGCCCCATATCTTTGACCACTTTTTCAAAGGCGACAAAGCCCGCAGCGGCACCTCCGGCACCGGGCTGGGGCTGCCGATTGCCCGCCGCATCGTCGAGTCGCACGGCGGACGCATTACCGTCACGAGTGTGCCCGGAGAAGGCACGGCCTTCACTGTCTGGTTGCCTATTGAACGCAGCCCGGCGTGAGCACCACCGGCAAATCCTGCTATAATGCCTGTTAGTGATCGTATGGTGCGGAAAGGACAAAGATCATGGCTCAGTTGGTATGCAATGGCGCAATGTTGATGTGCAGTTTTGGTGTCGCACCCTCCACCTTGATGGTTACACCGGAAAATCGCGTGATGGTCAATAATATGCCAGCAGCGACCATCATGGATTTCGTGCCGATGAAGAACATCATGCCCTTTGGCATGTGCAGCTCTATCGCCAATCCCACCGTTGCTTCGGCCACCTCAGCGGCGTTGGGTGTCCTGACCCCGATGCCGTGCATCCCGGTTACCACAGCTCCCTGGGCTCCTGGCTCCCCTACCGTCATGATCGGCCCCTTCCCGGCGCTCAACAACAGCAGCAAATGCATGTGCATGTGGGCCGGCGTCATCAGCATCAATATGCCAGGTCAGATGCAGACCTCGGTGCCATGATCGACCAACCGCTGGTCTGTAAACCGAACGCCATCCCGTCTGACGAACGCGAACGTCATGGGGAGCGCTGGGCGCAACTGCTGGGGCGGCTGATCGGGCAGCATGGGTTGGCCGATGGCTTCTGCCTGACTCTCCCTGTGGATAACGACACGCTGCATTTGCTGATGGAAGTCGTAGCGAACGAGCGTCTGTGCTGCCCCTTCCTCCGCTTCACCATCACGCTGGAGCCTGCCGCCTCCACCGCAACCCTGACCCTGACCGGCCCGGATGGCACACGCGAATTGTTGACCGCCGAGCTGGGGCTGGGCTGATAACGGGGAGCTGCTATGCAAATTACGAAGTCAATTGAATTCATAGACTTACGCAGTTCAGGGAGTGTAGGGGCGCATGGATGTGCGTGCCTCCGGGGAATTTTAGGCTTATGTGCGTTGGTCCTGCCAAACTGAACCAAGAACTAACAACTAACAACTAGAAACTACCACCCCCGCTAATGAGTCGAATCATGCTCCCTCAACCCTGATTTTTCCCAACTATCCTCTAACCCCACGACGACATCCTTAATCCTCCTGCTTCCACAAAAAGGTTGGTGTCGACTCACCTTAACTCGTACCCAAAAGATTACCAAAAGTTCACCCGTAAGCGGGGATTTGGGCGTATGCTGAGGGCAAGAAGTCGTCAGTCGGTAGTCCGTAGAAGAAATGCTCATGCCTTGTCACTCGTTACTTTGAACTTGGTACTTTTCACTGTCTGACTGCCACTGCCGCCGCCACAGACCAGTCGGTAGTTGATAGTCGATAGATAAAGGCACTACTCGGTAATCCACTCTCTGTTCACTGTGTCCTCTGTGTTAGTCCTTTACTGAATGCTGAGGGCTGAAAGCCAAATGTCACAAGATGTAGTTCTGACTTTGACGACTTTTGCGGGTCACGGAGGCTGCGGGTTATTGCGCGTCCGCCATACCTATAGGCAATTAGCGAATCAATTAATCAAACCTCAATATTGCGCCTCTGCGGAAGATTATCTTAGAACCTATCCGTAAACTTTTTTCGCTCACCTCACCCCCCGACCCCCTCTCCAATCCATTGGAGAGGGGGAGTCGAGCAAAGCGAGGCAGGGGTGAGGTTTACGGATAGATACTTATTTTGGAATCGTTCTTCCATTAGCAGGTGCGGGTGACCGTAACTTTCCATAACGGTGAAAACGGCGAAAGGTCGCTTGAGGATGACCAGATCAATACCGACTGCCCTCGCCAGGAGAACCCGGACATAGCACACTGTTCGATAAGCGTGGCTTTTCCCAGCCATGCCATCAGGTCGCCAAGCCGGATCGACTCATGGGCAGTCAGGAATTGAGTTGACACGACAACTCCACGAGAAAGATTGAGTTGGATCTGAGCAAATTCCCGATCACTCTCCAGCACACAGTGTTCGTCTCTCCCTGTCCCAAAACTAACCTCGCTAGAGCTGCTACAGATAAATCCACGTGCGACGACCGCGCTTTTGGGTTGGCCGGGCAGGATGTCCGCATAGGTGATAAAGGGGTTGGCGGGGGGTGCTCCCGTCTGAGGCAGCAGCAAGGCGCTGGCCGTCAGGCTGGCAAATCCCGAACAAGCGACAGCAGCGACCAACATAATCAGATAGGGGATGCGGGTCATAGCCTGGTTCCCTCACTGTGTCATGCACTCACATTACTGGCTGAAGACGGATCACTAAGCTTTGGGCACTGGTACAAGGCAAGGAACAGTTTTGGAACGCTACCGTTCCCCGGGTGGAATGTTGCCCTTGAAGGGATAGACACCTGATTGCATCAAGAATTATCGTGAAGCCTTTGCGGCACCACTAACCAGAAAGCGATAGTCGACCGATAAAACACCGATAATGAATCGATGATCTTGCGGCTATGTGAGCGGAAGCAAGACACGCATGATGGGCAAGGCTACGCCTCGAACAGCCGACGTTGCCCCGATAGCATTCGGCAAAGTGAGCGGTTATGGGGAAATTACTTCATCAATACGAACTTCTCTTTGTGAACGACCAACGTCTTGTGCTCTAGCAATCTGTGATGCTTGCGCAAAACCCACTGTGGCAATAGATAGAAGAAGAACATTTTTCTTCAGATGAGTGGACATAAGACCTGCCTTATATGCCAGCGTAACAACGAATATTTACAGCATATGCAATGCACTTTCCGGGTTCAAGCCCACCCCAACTTTTCCACACCCCATTTTCTAAGGACGCATAAGGCATACCCGTAACGTCTGAGCCTGATGCCACTATGCCCATGCGTGTTGATGTTGAAATTGGCTGGAGATCTCTTTGCCGTCTAGCGGATGGACACAGCGCTTTAGGGTTAACTGAAATGCTCAATGACTCAAAGCATCAGTAGTGATATTTGGGGAACATAGCCTAAAGAAAATGTTGCCTGAGTTATTCAGTAGTCGAGCGACTTTGTCGTCGCAGCAGCCTGAGGAAACGCTGGCGTTCATCGGGCAAGAGTGCGCCGCCGAACCAGACCAGCAGGCCATAGGGCAGGGCGACCAGCGGGATGATGAGCCAGAAGGGGAGGATGGGCAGCAGCAACACCACCAGCCCGCCCATCACGGCGCAGGCGATGACAATGGTCAGCCCGCGCCGCCAGTTGAAGTCGAGCGTGAAGGCCCGGCGGAAGAGGAAGTAGAACAACCCGGCAGCCACCAGATCGGTCAGCACGGTGGCGAACGACGCCCCGACCACGCCGAATGGCACGGCCAGCAGCAGCGTTAACCCGATGTTGGCGAGGCCGATGGTGCTATAGATGATGGCGGCGCGCCGTTCTTTCTGGATCGAGGTGGTCAGGTTGCCGCAGAACGAGGTGTACATCACAATCGGCAGATCCCAGATCAGGATCATGAAGAGCAGCGCCGCTGGAAGGTTGGGGTCGCCGTAGAGGGTGGTGATGATGGGCGTTGCCAGCAGCATCCCGCCCACCGCTATCGGCATCCCGAGCAGCAGCATGAAACGCACCGAGCGGAAGTACCAGGGGTGGACACTCGTTTCATCCTGAGCGTGTTCCCGCGCCAGCGTCGGCAGCACCGAGTCGTTGAAGGATTGCGTCAGGCTGGTGAAACTGAGCGCCAGATTGTAGGCCATGTTATACCAGCCCACTGCCGACTCGCTCACCAACCGGCTGAGGATGATGGTATCGACGCGGAAGCTGAACGACAGCGCCAGATGGGTGAAGCCGAAGGGCAGCCCGCCGCGCAGCAGCCCCCACCACAGCCGAGGATGCAGCCGGAAGGGGGGCGGGGCTAACTGGTTGCGCTGCGCCGTCCGCCAGGTCAGTCCAATCATCAGTGGTATCTGGATAAATCCGATCAGCAAGAGCGACTGGTAGCTGGGGAACACGATCAGCAGCAGTCCGCCGATCACGATGCCGATCAACTGGTTGACGACATCCAGACCGTAGGTCAGGTCGAGTCGTTCGTGACCGACCAGCAGCGAGTAGAGCGGTGCCTGCAAGGCCATCGGGAAATAGGTCAGTGTGAACAGCGCCACCCCCAACACAATTTCGCCGGGGTAGAGCAGTGCCGCCCCAATACAGGTGACTAATACTGCCAGCGCCGCCAGCACACCGCGCAACGCTACTACATCCCAGAACCAGTCGCTGGCCTCTTCCGGGCGACGAGCGACCTCGCGCTCGAAGTACTGATCCACGCCCAGGTCGCCCAGCACGCTGAACAATCCTGCCCAGGCGGTGATGATGGAGAAGCGCCCGAACTCGGCATCGCCTAACTGACGCACGATGAAGATCTGGTAAAGGAAGCCCACGCCGCGCAGGGCGACCTGAGCCAACAACCCGGCGGCTGTGTTGCGGGCGATGATGCGTCCGGCGCTGCGCTCACTCATCGAAGTACCGCCGCAGCACCATCTCGAGCGTGATCAGTGGGGCGATCTTGCCTAACAGCAGTGGTTCATGTCCAGCGGCATGACGTTCCAGCAGAGTACGGACAAAATCAGGATTGAATATCCCGCGATCAGCCGTGCGTTCGTCAAACAGAATACTCTCGGCCCAGGGACGCAGCTCGTGGCGCAGGTAATTCTCATAGTCGGCGTAGAGCGAGACACGCGCCGGGAACAACCCGAGCTTGCGCCGTGCCCGCACGGTGAAGCGATGGGCTTCGTAGAGCCAGAGCTCAGTTGTCGCCAGATAATCAGTCTTGTCCATCGGGATACGCGCCAGCCGCGGCATTTCGCGGGTGATAATCTCGCGGTAGAGGCCTACCCGGAGGTGCAGCGGCAGCCGGTACACGAACTCCACCAGCCGGTAATCCCAGAATGGGGCGCGCACCTCGATATGGGAACGTGCCAGCGTCACCATGTTTTGCAGCAGCCGAAAATTGCTGTTGATGATGAAGAAGTACTCACCGCGCCACTGGGGATGGAAGGCTTCATACCGCTGCACGGCCTGGTGTAGTGACTGGCGTGCCAGCCCATTGACCTGTTTCGCTATAGCCGTGCTGAAAACCTGCGCGGCTTCGACATCGGTCAGTCCCGGCCAGGTCCAGGTCGCGGCCTGGTTGAGTCCCGTCATGCCCTCATAAATGGCCTGTTCCAGTGCTGGAATATCGGGCGCATGGTATGTCGGATCGTTGGGGTCTGAGCTGAACATGACCGTCCCGCCATCCCAGCCGCTCAGGTTGTAATCGATCAACCCGCGCAGCGTTGGCAGCATGGTGATGCCGTGCATGTGAACCCAACTGTGAAATCCCTCAGTGACTGTCAGTTGCTGCTCGACATGCTGGACAATCCAGCGCCCATCGGGCAGGTCGAACCAGTGATGCCGTGATCCGGCGGCGCGGGCGATCATGGCGGCGTAAATCACATCACGGGCGCGTGCCTGTCCAAAAGTGGCCGTCACCAATGGTTTGCCCGGCGGCATCATCCCGACTATCGAACGTCCATCCAGACCGCCGCTGAGGAACACACCAGGACGTAGTGTATCCTGAGTGCGGACTTCTACTGCCTCGCGCAGCCGCCGTCCGCCTTCGCGCACCGCTTCTTCGCGGGTGATATTCGGCTGAAAGGCGATCTGATCCCAATCCCAGTAGCGCTCGACGCGCCACGAACCGTCATTCAGATCGAATACACCGACGCTGCCGTAGGGAAAGCGCTCGACGCCCTGATGAAAGGTGCGTGTCTCCAGCAAGTGCTGAAAGCGGGTGTATTCAGCCAATGCTGTCAGATCGAGTTGACGCCGGGCGAATGGGGCGCACAGAACCGCTTTGACTTCCGGCGCGAAGGCCAGCCGTCCGCGCTCCTGCCAAAGGTAATGTGGATACTGCCCCAGCCGGTCGCAGGTCAGCAGCAGCCGGCGCGCCTGGGTGTCGTAGACGGCGATGAAGAAGTCGCCATCGAGGTGACGGGCGAAGGTCTCGCCAAAATGCTGATACGCCGCCAGCGCCAGTTCGGTGGGCGGCTGCTGTTGGCCGATGCCCAACTGTGCCCGCAGCGCCGTGTCGCGGTAGAATTCGCCGGTCAGTGCCACCACAAACCGTCCGTCCGGGCTGATGAACGGCTGTGGTTCGCGGTTCATGATATTGAGGTGGCTGCGCCCCAGCCCGGCTGTGCCATCCGCGCTCAGCCAGCGATCATCCTGCTGCCAGGGGAAATGCCGCAGCGAACCGGTCATTGCCTCCAGCGTGGGGGCGACGGGTGCAGCAGGCGGTGTGGTGAACAGACCGAACAGACCGGACAAGTGCGGTGACCTTCCCTGATACGAGTCAAACAAAAGCCCCTGTCAACAAGGCTGGCAGGGGCTGGCGGGCACCGGAATGCCTTACGGCTTCTCGGCGATGAACGAGCTTTCGTAGGGGTTAGTGGCCGGGCAGCCGGTCCAGATGATGACATGGACCTTATTCTCGAAGTCTGGCCCGACGTTTAACTGATACTCCCCGCTGGTCAGCTTGTAGAGGGAGAACTCGTAGTACGACTTGATGAGCGTGTTTGTCTCTGGGTTATCCGGCAGCTTGGCTAAAGTGCTGGCGCGCACCAATAGTGCGGGACGGGGCTTGCCCGTCTTGGGATTGATGCCCAGGACTTCGATGTCGCAGGTGCCGTTCTTCTGCACTTTGGTGTAGAGCGCATAATCGCCATAACAATTAATGCTGGTGTTGGTGGGGCAGGAGCAGGGCAGGCAGGCTTCCACCTTCTGCGATGGCAGAAACAACAGCCCGGTCACCAGCATCCCAACGAGACCAACGATAGCCGTCAGCCATTTGCGAATCCACATGATGATCTTCCTCATTTCAACGGATCATGATGTCCTGTATATTAGCAGACGATGAGAATTCTGACCAGCGTAGAGCAGCACTTTGCTCAGCCCATCAGCGGCAGATTGGGGATGGGGCCAAAAATTCGCACCAGATCGCGGCTGATCCAGGCGAGGCCATCGCCATACTGCACCTGCACCCAGCCCGGCGCGCGCCCAATCACCGTGAGCAGCGTGTCAGGCGGAACAGTTGCCAGGATGTCGCCAGAACGGGATGGCTGGCTGCGCAGTCGGGCGTCGGTGATGACCAGCCCATCGAGGGTTACACCCGATATGCCTGTGCCTTCCTGCGGTGGGACACCCAACGCAATTGGCATTGTCCCGATCTCATCCCAGGGACGGGGCAGGGGTTCAAAGGTCGCACCTGCCGCCTGAAGCTCGCTCAGGATGGTCGGCAGCACTCGTCCGGTCACGCGATTCAAGTCGTGAAAGGCGATCACGACCCCGTCGCCATAATCATAGGCATTGTAGGGGTTATGGAACGAACCGACAGAGACCGACTCTCCCAGCACATTGGCGATGACAGCCTGATCGAATTCAACCGTATCCAGGTCAACTTCTGCTGGCATACCCCAACCACAGTCGTCGCTGTTGACGTTCCAGTTGTAGGTGATGACAGCAATCTCGGTGGAAGCGGGAAAGGGTTGCGCACCTCCACCCGGCTGCCAGAACATTTTGGTCTGGGCATCATAGCGCGCCAGTTCAGGTCCCAGCGCGTCACGAATGGCTGCTTCAGTGCGGCGGTATGAGTCAATCACAGCCTGATCGGGAGCGCCAGCATACACCCCTGGTTCCTCCCACAGGTGATTGACGATGGCGTGACCCTCGCGGATTTCCCGCTGGAGAATGGCTTCGTGCCCGGCAATGTTCATACCAGCAATGAGGAACGAGGCTTTTGCCCCGTACTGCGCCAGAATATCGAGGATGCCCGGCGTGTAGGCGTCGGTGGGGCCATCCTCGAACGCGAGATAGACCCGGAATGCTCCCGGGTTGGCCGCTGCGCTAGGGCCTTGTGCCATACCAGACAGGACAACAGTGGCGATGAGAAGGGTGAACAGACGGTTGATCGACATTGGGTTGCTCCTCCGAAAAATGTTGATTTTCCCTCATTCTATTCCTCTGATACAGAACTGTGCTGGTTGATTGGCTGCCGGATTCCCTACGATGCTGCGGCACTTTATCCCCACACCCTTCTCACCTCGGAACGACGCTCCGATGCAGCGCAACCAGTGTCTCTGTTAACGGATATATGAGTAATCGATGAAGAATGGCAATCCTTAAGGTTATTTTCCTTACGAACGGGCTTAACCTGAAGATAGTAAACAAGTCTAAACGTTACCGACGTTTGGATACTGGCAGGGGAGTTCATTTGAATGACAACATTGCTGTGTGTTGACGATGATCCAACAACCGTCGACCTGATCAAATTCATGTTGGAACCGCATGGCTACCGCGTAGTCAGTGCCAGTTCGGTGGAAGATGCCCTGACACTGCACGAAAACCTTGACCCGGATGTCATGTTGCTGGATTTATTCCTACCCAATCGCCAGGCAGACGCCTGGGACGGGGTCCGTACCATCGCCAGTCAGCCGCGTTGGGCCGAAGTTCCAGCCATCATCATTTCAGCCGCTTCGCCGAACGCCTATGGCTGGCAGGCACTAGATGAGCGGTTTGCTGCTTTCATCCCCAAACCCTTCAAACCGCGGCAGCTCCTCACGACCATTGAGCACTCACTGGCAGCCGAACCGCTGCATTAGCACGTTTTGGGGCGTAGCTTGCTGCGCCTTTTCCAACACCCCTATTCTGTCAGGAAATCTTGTCAACATTCGCCTGGAACCATTCCCAACGCCAACCCCAATCCTGTTATCACCGAGCCAGCACCATCATCAGCCATTGTCGCATCAGCCCGCCCCTCTGCGACACATAATCTGGTTCAAGGGGCCAGTGATTTTGCCAAAACAGTAAATCTTTGTTCCTATTGACAAAAGATCGTCTACAATAACTGTAGGTAACAATGGGTCGCGCAGCCTTTCATCAGCGATGACCCGCCACCAGAGGCCACACGATCAGCACGATGCCCACTGTACTCTGTGTCGATGATGACCGTACCACGCTAGATCTGCTATTCCATTTGCTCAAGTCGCAGGGCTTTCATGCTGAGACGGCGGCTTCAGTTGAGGAAGCTGTGGCTCTTGCCGAAACCATCACGCCGGATGCGTTGCTCCTCGATTTGCTGCTCCCTGGTCACGCTGAAGACATCTGGTGGGGGGTGCGGCATATCGCTGAACAGCCATCCTGCGCGGGTAAGCCGGTTATCATTATGTCGGCGGTTCCCAATTGCTTCTGGGGGAAGGTGGCACAAGAACAGGGATTCAGCGCCTTTCTGGAAAAACCCTTCCGGCCACGACAATTATTCGATTTGCTGCACCAGGTTCTCCACTCGGCCAGCCCGGCTGATTGATACCTCTTGACGCGCTGTGCCGAGCGTAAGAATCGGGTTGGCCTTTCGTCCGAATCCGCATCGACCCACTAAACAAGGATTGACCTATGCGCAAGACTATTCTCATCACGGGTGCCACCGACGGTCTCGGCCTTGGCGTGGCGCGGGTGCTGGCGCAGCAGGGTCATCACCTGATCGTGCATGGGCGCAATCCGGAAAAGCTGGCAGATGTGCAGCGGATGCTGGCAGCGAAGGCAACAGGCGCGATCAGCACACTGCTGGCCGATCTGATGGCGCTGCGCCAGGTCGATCAACTGGCCGATGAAGTCCTCTCCCGACACAGCCGCCTCGATGTGCTGGTCAATAATGCCGGGATGGGGGCGGGGTTCGCCAACCGCCAGCGTGTCCTGAGCGCGGACGGCATCGAAGCCCGCTTCGCTGTCAATTATCTGGCGGGCTACCACCTGACGCGACGGTTGCTACCGCTTCTACGGGCCTCGGCTCCAGCCCGCATCATCCATGTCTCGTCGTTAGGGCAGCATCCGCTGGACTTCGAGAACCTGCAACTGGAACGCGATTTTGAGGGACAACGGGCTTATGCCCAATCCAAGCTGGCCCAGATCATGTTCACCTTCGACCTTGCCGCTGAGCTGGCTGGGACTGGTGTGACGGTCAACGCGCTGCATCCCGCGTCGCTCATGCCGACCAATATGGTGCGGGAAGGCTATACCCGAATAATAGACAGCCTGGAAACCGGCATTGATGCCACGATTGCCTTGATTGTGGATGAGGCGCTGGCGACTACTACGGGCTGTTTCTTCGATAAGCGCATCATTGCCCAACCCAATCCACAGGCGCTCGACCCGGCTATTCGCGCGCGGCTGCGGCTGGTATCGGATGAGTTGATCGCGGCCAGCCTGGGTAAAAGGGCTGGATGAGGATTTATGTGTTTCTACTAAAGTCCTGCAAATGTTGAAATTGCCAGTCGCGTTCGGTGGCAACGGCAGCTTCGGCATCGGCCAGGCTCTTGGCTCGATAGATGGCTTGCAAGGCATAGTTGGCTGCGGCTCTTGCGTGGGTGTGCACATGTGCAGTAGCAACTGCCTGACCGGCAGCATGGGACGCTGAGCGCGCTGGATTGTCTGCGCCGACTGCCCGCGCCGCCGCATGCGCTGCCAGCGAATGTCTGCCATTCTGAATGCACCTGTTCTGACCCAATCCAGACAGGCTTTGGAAGCCTGTCGCGGGCGTGGATCATGTGGATAACCTTCCTCAAACCAGGGCAGCACCCGCCCAGCGCAGTCTGCGGCCCAAACAGCCAGCATTTTGTGATCGGTCTGCTGCATCAGCGCGTCCATCGCCTCGTCTTTACGCGCCAGTGAGAAGCGGAGCCTACCTATCATCGCCTCTCGGTTCATGACTCGGGCAGGTTCGCTAACTGCTGCCGTAACAGCGCCGCCGCTTTGCGCATGGCGTCACTGGCAATGACTTCCTGGGTGCCGAATAGCTTAAGAAAATGCCGCGACCATACCCCTTCGCCTTGCCGTGCCAGAAAGTCGGCACACATCAGCGCGGTTACTGCCGACAGGCTCCCGCCTTCGGCTTCAATCAGACGCTGCTCCCAATCACGACCTGTCTGTTCGTGATCCAGGCAGAGGATAGCATGATACAGACCCACAGTGGCAATTTCAGCAGAGGAAATCACCAGCCCCGAGGCCAGTTCAATCCGGTTTAGGACATCGTCGCATTCCCTGGTTGCGATGTCGATTAAGGCTTTGTGGAGATGGAGCTGCGCCAGTACCTGAGCATATTCGGTGCGTGAATACTGACCCATGTGGGTATCCTGCGAAATCTCCCAGGCTGTCTTGAAGCGTGCGCGCGCCGTCTCCAGATCGCCCAGCAGCACGGCGAGCTTGACCGCATTGCTGTACAGATAGAGGCTGACAATCGATTTGAGCTGACGTTCCTCACATAGTCTGATGCCATTTTCCAGCATGGTGCGGCTTTCGTCGAGCATCCACAGCGCGACAAATGTCTCGGAAAGATTGCTGGAGAATTTCAGTTGCAGATCGAGATCATTCAGCTCTCGGGCAATCGCCAACCCTAACTCATAATGCTCAATTTCACGCCCATGATCGCTCGCCAGCGAATAGAGGATGCCGAGCGTGTTGAGTGTTTCGGCTTCGTACAGGCGCGACTTGATCTGCCGCGCTTTCGCCAGATGCTTCAGCAGCTCCTGCTCCGTGGTGACTGGGTCAAAGTCCCGGCGCAGAATTTGTTCGGTCAGCCGATAAATGACTTGAATAAAGACTTTTTCCATGCTTCCCCCCTCTATAGTTTGCAATATTCTAAACCTGTTCTGATGTTAGAGTACAGTCATAAGATCGGCAGGTCTGAACTTGCGTTCCTTGATGGGCAGACCGAGGAGGGCAGAAAGGAGTGGAACAAAAAAGGAGAACGGTCATCAGTCAAAGTAGCAGCCAGGAAGCTATCACTCGCGACCCGTGTTTTCCCCGCTGGTGTCAGAAACATGCCCATTTGTTCTGACAGTGTTTATCATACAAATTCCATCAAAACGCAGCGTTGAATGTTCCAGGTTACGCCAGTCGCTGGAACAATCCCTCGTATTCGACCACCAGCCCGTCGTCATCCACTTCCAGCACCGCGCTGAAGCCGCTGGCTAATCCATCATAGCGATAATGATGGGCATCGAGACAGGTATAGCGCTGCTCATTGACCCGCAGGCTCAGGTCAGGGACGCTCACATAGACCATCCGCAGGGACTTCGCCTCACCAGGGCGCAGCTTCAGGCGGCGGATCGGCAGGGTGTTGGTGAAGGGCGTGGTCATGATGTCGATGTCGATACAGCCAGTGAACGCCGGCAGGGAACGACTGGCACTATCAAACCAATGACCGGTGCCGTCACTGAACAGCATCAGAGGTTCTCTGGGGAACAGGGACAGATTAACCCATCTCACCCGATAAGCGGTGTCCAGGATCAGACGATAGTTCAGGCGGAAAGGACGCCCATCCGCTTGCCCTACAACCATGCTGTCGATCTCCGTTCCTTCGCTGCTGCTGGTGAGCGTCAGATGCTCCAGTCCCGGTTGATACAACGTTTCCCACAGGATTGTCTTCACCGTCACCGTCCTGCCAACCACGTCACAATTGACCCCGCCAGATCAGCGTGTTCGGCGAATAAATCCATCCCATGCGTCCGCCCGCTGAAGTGGATGAGATCGGTGTGTCCCGCGCCCAGCTCCAGCATCCCCGGCACATCGGCTTTGGGGTAACGATCCTGCTCGGCATAGACGATCAGCGCGGGAAAACCAGCCTGCATCGCGTCGCTGGTTTTGACGCCGAAGTAATTCAGGCTGGGCGAAATCGCAACCGCAGCGGTGCACTCACTGATCCCTGCGCAACCAACCAGCGCCAGGTTCGACCCCATGCTGGAACCGACCAGCAGCAGTCCGGTCACGCCCGGCTGTGACACCAGCCAGGCTGCCCAGTCGAGCGTGTCCTGCTGTGCCGCCTTCCAATTGATCTTGCCACGTGTTTGGCCGTAGCCGCGCAGGTCAACCGCCAGCACATCAAAGCCGGCGTTGAGCAGCGGCTCGATCAGCGGCGTCCAACTGTCGCGGGTGGTGTACAACTGATGCAGCAGGATCACTGCCTTCCCATCGCCCGCCGCCGCGTAGTAGCTGGCGTAGAGGGTTTTACCATCAGCAGCCGTGATTTCCACCGCCTGGGCAGGGGACTGTGCCAGGGTCGTTGATAAGCCGAAAAGTCCTGTCAAGGTCATGACAAGGAGCATGACGAGCTTTTGCAGTGTTAACATTTGAACTTCATTAAGGGGTTTGATTTAACATCATCCGTTCACTATAATCCGCTCAACTGCTCAATAGACCCAGGATGCTTATGTCCACGATTATACAGTTCCGCATGATACAGCAAGAGGGTAGCGTTGCCCAACGCTATCGCATTCAGGGGGTCGAGGTTCCGTTATCGTCTGAGGGGGAAACCATTCCCAAAGCACTGCGCAACCTGAACCGGGTAGTCGAGCATTACGCCGCCGGCTTGGGATTGCCCGAACTGCCAAAGATCGAAGTGCTGTATTCCGTCCCTCCCAAATCTCATCTGTAACTGGAATTGTTGGTAAGTGTGGTCGAAAGGCGGGTGTACCGCCTTTTTTGATTCACCTCAAGTACAATAATCGTGAGAATTGAAGGAGATCCTCATAACCGATCTGCGCGATACGATTTATGTGACAGGAGCTAACCTGATCGCTGAAAGACAAGCCGAGCAATCTTCTCGATAAGGTCAACCTGCTCACTCAGCGAGCGCACTTCATGGAACCGCCTAACCAGGTCATCAAGCGCCGGCTGCTGCTGGCGAATGCGGGCGAGGCGCTGCTTGGGGGGTGGTGTCCACTGCTGGCGGATGTCGAAGTACAGTTCGGTCAACTGGAACAGCTTGAACGACAGGATCATTTTCGCCGTAGTGGGATCGCTGGCTGAAAGAGCGCGAACCGCCCTGATCTGATCGAACACATCAAATTGAAGATGGGCAAGCTGATCCGGGTCGAGAGGCGCTTTTCCCTGCGCCCGGATAGACGCACCAGCCTGCCGCAGCCGCGCCATCACCCCGTCCCGATCAAACAACACCTGCGCGATGTTCCAGAGTTCCACCGCATCGTCCGGGTTGGCCTGCCAGAAGTCAAGCGCACCCTGTTCGGTGGTGTAGGTGATTTCAAAGGCCTGCTCATTGACCACCTCGACCACACGGCGGAAGCCTTCACGCCGGATCACCAGCAGATCCACATCGCTGTCAGGGCGATTGTTGCCCCGCGCCCATGAACCGAACAGGATGATCCCCCGTATATCCGAGTCAGCTTTGAGCGCCTCGATGAATGATCGGGTCGTGGCGTTCATGAGTCGCTTGTCAGGTAAGCCAGCAAAGCCACGTTGAAGGTCTGTGGCGCTTCCTCCATCGGCTGATGACCGACGTTCGGGATGACCATCAGACGCGCATCCGGTAGCAGCGCCGCCAGTTGCTCGCCCTGTGCCAGCGGCGTGACGGTATCGCGTTCACCCCAGATGAGCAGGGTAGGGAGGGTGATGCCGCGCAGGGTGGCTTCATCGAAGCGCGTGTCAGTGGCATCGCGTGATTGACCGAGCAGCCCATATTCCCAGCTCGGCGTCTGGAAGGTGCGCCAGTATCCCTCGACCACCTCCGGCGTGGCCTGAGACGGGTCGGCGTAGAAGCCGCGCAGGAAACCAGCCAGCGTCTCGCGGCTGAAGACCGTCCGCATCCCGATCTGCGCCCAGCGATACACCGGCGCGACTCCGATCAGCCCGGCGACCGGGGCGGGCGGCCCACTCATGCCCAGCACCGCGCCATCGACATAGACCAACCGGGCGATCCGTTCCGGGTGATGCACGGCCAGATGGGTGATGACATTCCCGCCGGCGCTGTGACCGACCCAGATCGCCTGGTCAACGGCGAGCGCATCCAGCAGAGACGCAGCGAAATCAGCCTGATTGCGCTGCGAGTAGCGGAAATCGCGCGGCTTATCGGTCAGGCCGCTGCCGGGACGATCATAGGCGATGACGCGGAAACCGGCCTCCGCCAGCGCATCGAGTTGATTGCGCCAGGTGAAGGTCGAACCGAACGCGCCATGCACCAGCACCAGCGCCGGGGCATCCGGTTCACCGCGCTCGACGACATAGGTCTGCAAGCCTTCGACGGTGATGAAGCGCCCGCCATCCACGACCAGCGAACGCGGGTCGATCCCTTCGGTAGAGACCGGAATCAGGAAGGGCAGCAGGCCGAACAGGATGAGGAATATCCCCACCCCAACCAGGCAACCGCGCAGACATCCCCGGCGCTTCATGAGGCCAGGAACGCCAGCAGGTCAGCATTGAAGGCTGGGGCAGCTTCTTCCTGTGGCAGATGCCCCACGTCAGGGTAGGTGATATACGTCGCTTCCGGCAGCAGCTCATACAGCCGTTGACCGACGCTGACCGGCAACCAGGTGTCATCCTCACCCCACACGATCATCACCGGTGCGCTGATGGCGCTGATCTGAGCCGCCGTGATCGGGTCAGGCTGGAAGGTGCTGCCGGTCAACTGATTGAGCAGGGCTTCATCCCAGCCGATCACCTGTAGCTGGCGGGCGTAGCCGGCCTGAATGTCGGTGGTCATGAAGTTGGGATCGTGATAGGCGCTCCTGAGAATGTTGGTGGTGAAGTCCGGCGTGACGAAGGCGCGAATGCCCAGCCGCGCCCAACGCTCGAAGGCCGGAAATTGCAACAGGCCGACCGCCCAGGAGGGCAGCCCCAGCGCCCCGCCCACCCGTCCACCGCCCCGGCCGCCGCTGCCTTCTGGCAGGGGGTCATCGGTGGGGCGCAGCGCCCCGGAGACGAACACAGCTTTCTGTACCCGTTCCGGGTACTGGACGGTGAAGTAACCGACCACGCCACCGCCCTGACTCTGCCCGACCAGCACCGCGTTCGGCAGCTCCAGTTGATCCATCACTTTGGCAGTGAAGGCGGCTAAGGCCGAAGGCGAGTAGGGGATATTGTCCCCGGTCTTGGCCGAGAGACCATAGGGCGGGCGGTCAAAGGCGATGGCGCGGTAACCGGCCTCGGCCAGCACATCGATCTGGTCACGCCAGGTGAAGGTCGAAGCGCCCCAGCCATGCAACAGCAGCACTGGCGTTCCGTCCGCTGGCCCACGCGCCAGCACATAGGTCGAGAGGCCGTCCACCTCGATGAAGAAGCCATCGGGATCAGCCAGGGTAGCCGCCTCGACACCAAGCGGGGGCAGGGGGATGAGAAACGGCCCGATCAGGATGACCAGGATGAGGACGATGACGATACGCAGCAGCCACTTGAGCATGAGGTTGACCTTCGGAAGTTGACGAATTGTCTTCCAGCATACCGCATTCGTCTGAGCGCGGGATGAAAGGGTTAACCGGGTCTTAGCACTCGCTTCACGTCGGTTGGGTAGTATCTTCAAAAATCCCATTCGATTAGAGAAAGACCCTCCTGATGCTGCGTTCTGGTTTTCGCCTGTTGATTATGATCGCGTTCCTCGTCCTCGTCGCGCCGGTGGCCGCCCAACCGGAGACCGCTATCACGCCGGTCGAAGTCCGGGTGATGACCTTCAACATCTGGGTCGGTGGCGAACTGGTCGATTTCGGCAAGGTGGTCGAAGCGGTTCAACTGGCCGGTGCTGATGTGGTCGGCTTACAGGAACCGGCTGGCAATGCCCGCCGTCTGGCCGAGGCGCTGGGCTGGCAGCACGTTAGCGACCGGCTGCATGTCATCTCACGCTACCCGCTGATCGATCCGCCGGGGGCGAATGGCCTGTATGTTTTCGTCCAGGTCGCGCCGGGTCAGGTCTTCGCCATCGCCAATACCCATCTGCCGTCTGACCCTTACGGGCCGTATCTGGTGCGGGATGGCGAGCCGCTGGAGGCCGTGCTTCAGAATGAGATGGAGACGCGGATGCCGACGCTGCAACCCTTCCTCGATGTCCTGCCGGGTTTGGTCGAGGCCGGGTATCCGGTGCTGTTCACCGGCGATTTCAACACCCCGTCACATCTGGATTGGACTGAGGCGATGGTGGGCGTCGTGCCACAAATCCAGTACCCGGTGGAATGGCCGGTGACGCTGGCGCTGGCCGAAGCCGGATTTGCCGATACCTACCGCGTCATCCACCCGGACCCGACTGTTCGGGTTGGTATGACCTGGACGCCTGGTTATCCGGTGCCGCGTTTGCGCGATAATGAAGTGGTGGATCGCATTGACTACGTGTTCGCGTCGGGCAAGGTCAAGGTGCTGGATGCCCAGATCGTCGGTGAAGCCGGCGGGCCGGATGTCGATATTGGCGTCGCACCCTATCCGTCGGATCATCGCGGCATGGTAGCGACGGTCAGCCTGATCCCGGCGGTGCCGCCGTTGTTCACCTCGGTGGATCGGCGGGTGCTGCGCGTCGGTGACCCGATTGTGGTGCGCTATCATGCCCCCAACGGCGAAGACACCGACCGGATCGTGATCGTTCCGTCAGGCGCTGCGTCGGATGCTGCGTTGATGTCACTGCCCCCGATGGAAGCCGACTTCTTCGGCGCGGTGACCTTCGGTTCACAGACGCTCGCGCCCGGTCAGTATGACACGCTGGTGGTGGATGGCGAGGGCGTCGAATACGGGCGCAACACCTTCTGGCTCTTGGCGCGGGATGCTGTGCCACAGGTTCAAACCGAGAAGGCCACATATGCCGTCGGCGAGGGCATCACGGTTCAGTGGGAGAATGCGCCAGGCAATCGCTATGACTGGATCGGCATTTACCCAGCGGACGAGAGCGACCTGTACAATTATCTCGGCTTCCTCTATGCCGAACAGGCCTCCAGCGGGCAGGTAACCTTCACCGATCTGGGGCTGGAGCCGGGCGAGTATGAAGCGCGGCTGATGCGCGACGATTGGTACGAGGTGCTGGCGACTGTTCGGTTCAGGGTGGGCGAGTGAGGCCGCCCGTCTGATAGTTGCGCGTTAGGCAGAATCGGTTATCTTTAACATTGCCTTAAAAATCCCCATGTTGAATTGGGGATTTCACTTCACAGGGGACAAAAAATGTTAAAGCGATTGATTGTTTTGTTGAGTTTAATTGTTCTGGCGCTCAGTGTGATGCCGGCTTTCGCCATCACCGATGGCGCGCCGGACGGCAATGGTCATCCCTATGTTGGCCTGATGGTGGCGCAGGACGCAGATGGAAATCCACTGTGGCGCTGCAGCGGCACGCTGCTTTCGCCGACGGTGTTCCTGACCGCGGGTCACTGTACTGAAGCGCCAGCGGCCCATGTCGAGATCTGGTTCCAGGCCGATGTGGACGCAGGTCGTCCTGGCAATGGTTATCCTCTGAATGGTCAGGCTGGTGGCACGCCCTACACTCATCCTGACTTCAATCCGAATGCCTTTGTGCTGCGCGATGTGGGCGTGGTTATATTGGATGAGCCTTTTTCCAGCCCGAACGGTGTGTATGGGGAACTTCCATATCTGAACCAGCTCGACGCGCTGAAGACCCGACGCGGGCAGCAGGACGTGACATTCACTGCTGTTGGCTACGGTCTGCAGAAGAGCTTCCCTGATCCAGTGGCATATAAGAACAGCGCTTTCCGCGTGCGTATGGTCGCTTATCCCAAGCTCAACCAGATCAATGTCCCCGGATTTACCGGTAACTTCTCGCTGCTGCTCTCGAACAATGCCAGTACCGGCGGCACCTGCTTCGGTGACTCAGGCGGGCCGAACTTCCTCGGCAGTAGTAATGTTGTTGCGGGTGTGACTTCGTTCGGTATCAACGGCAACTGTGCTGGCACCGGCGGCGTCTTCCGCATGGATCGCTCGTGGGCGTTGGATTGGGTCAGCAGCTTCCTCGACTGAGGTTTTTCCTCTGTTTGTCAGCAACAGCCCTGCTCATCGAGTGGGGCTGTTTTGATTTCCCATCACCCAATCTTGCTTGCTGTCAGGCATCATGCTCAAAGCATGATTATTATCACTAAATCCTCTTCCTCATGCCCCGTAAGATTAAAAATGTAACTTTATAGCAAACAAAATTATACCAACTGTATTGACCAGGGCTACCACACCAGGAGATTCACATGAAGAACCTACTTCAGGGGAAATACTCCATGCTCACCCTCTATCGATACATCTACTTCATGGCGGGCTGGCTTACGATAGTGGCCTTTGTCACATTCGGCATTGTTGAAATGCGTTATTCCTTTTTTAACCTGTTTGCTGGCATTATCGCTGGCCTGATTATTGGTGGCGGAATCATTGTCATATCGGAAATGATCACCTTGTTCATCTGTATGGAAGATCACCTTGATCGCCTGTGCTCGTTGGAAGAAAACAAAACTTCATCAACATGATCTCAATGAGGGAATACATCCCTTATGCAATTTACAGGAGGAAACGATCATGCCCACCAAAGTTCTGCTCAATGGTCAGGAAGCCTATCTCAGCGATTACGCTGGGGCAAATGGCAGTCATACTGTTAATTCGCCATCCGGTATCCCCCTAGGAGAAGTTGACTCATCCACCTACAGCGATGTGAAAATGCGCCAGGCATCGCGGGACATGGCCCAGATGCCATTTGAAATGACCAATGCTATGTTACAGGGCTATAATTCTACTGGAGCGAATGAATCGCTGTCCCGGTTGCAGGGTTCATGGACAACCATGATCCTGGCGATCCTGTGGCGCACGGTTCGCTATTACTTCCGCGCAACCTTCAAGGGCCCGATGGGCGACCGTATCGGCGTGTTGGCTGCGCCCGTCATCGGGTTTATGGTGATACTCACCGGCGGCACTTCAACCGGCGCTACCACTGATGCGATGTTGATTGGCACTCTGATCTTTCTCTTCGGTGGACTGATTCTGGGGCCATTGGGCGGGTTCATCGAACGCCAGGTCAAGAATCGCGCTGCCTGATCTCAATCTGATTGGTTCGATCCAAACTGAATAACACAACATCCCGAAAGGAAAAATCATGAACCGCAATCTCATGGCATGGATGGTGCTGGTCGCGCTGCTGCTGGTCATCGGTGCGTATGGTTTGACGCTCAATGCTCGCCCGGCCAATGCCCAGGCCGACAATATGCAGGCCTATATTCAATCGCTGGTCGATCAGGGGCAGGCCTTTACTATCAGCTCCCTGAGCTGGGGATTGGATGTGGATGGCAGCACCATCCAGGTGAGCGAACTCGGCAGTGATTTCCTTTGCTTGTCGGGCGAAATCAGCATCATGATGAATCCGTACAAGACAGTCTGCACGAGTTTCAGCACCATAGCGATAAGCATTCGCTGACCATTCCTGAAAGCCGATGGCGAGGGGAGCCGCATCCATGTTCACTAGCTCGCAAAAATGGGTGATCGCCCTGTGGTTGGGGCTGCCGCTGGCTGCGCTCATCGTCATCACCGTCATCAACCCGCGCTATGCCGTCCGGTTGCTGGAAGCCTTCGGCCCGGTCACCGGACTGACATTGGTGATTGCGCTGGAGATTGTCAATGGGCTGGCGTTATGGCTGGGCTACAGCGGGTTGAACCGTTGGTCAGCCCGCCGACCCGCCGACCCGCGTGGGCTGCCTCATGCGGTTGGCATCCTGCTCGCCATCGTCACCCTGATTGTCTTTACGCTGCCGGCGTCGTGGCTGGTGATTTTCTATCCCAGCCTGATGATTCTGCTGGAGACACCTTCGACCTTCTGAGGCGAGCGTTTTTCGTGATAGGGGAGTAGGCCGGTTCGCCAACCGCCCTACAGCCGATCCGTTGCTCACAATGACCGAATTCAGTCTCAGCGTGAGATGTACTCTTCCAGTCGATCCCACGTCTCCCTGAAACCTTCCTCCATTCCCATATCGAGGATCTGCTTCAGCGCCTCCTGGGTCGGATACACCGTTTGGCTGACCACACGGGTGTTGTTACCCTCGACGTAAAAATGCAGGGTGGACGCAGATTCCGGCAGGTCGGTATTGATGGAGCGATTAGCATCTGAGAACACATCACGGTAACGGATGAACTCTGGCGCGGTGATTTCATCAAACAGCATCAACCCCCATGACTCGTTGCCGGTGGCGGTTTCGCGCATGGCATAGTGCCACGAGCCACCCACACGAAAATCCATGTCGCAATGGGCCAGCGGCCATTCGCGCGGCCCCCACCAGTGCATCAGATGCTCACATTGGCTGAACGCGGCGAATACCTTCTCGCGCGGGGCACTGAAGACCCGTTCAGCGCTAAAGGTACGGGCGGCGATGTCGTCTTGTATGGCAGGCTGTGTCATGGTGCATTTTCCCCTTCGTCTAGTGTTCTCAGATACTGGTCAAGCCGGTCAAAGCGATCTTCCCACAACGCACGATACTTCGTGATGTAATCCGCTGCTTCCTTGAGTGGGGCAGCCTCGATCTGACAGGGTCGCCATTGTGCCTTGCGTCCCTGGGTGATCAGACCGGCGCGCTCCAGCACTTTCAGATGCTTGGACACGGCAGGCAGGCTCATCGCAAACGGCTCAGCCAGCTCCTTGACGGTTGCTTCCCCCTGTGCCAGCCGTGCGAGAATCGCCCGGCGAGTGGGGTCGGCCAGAGCTGCAAAGGTTGCGCTGAGTGTATCGGTCGTCATGGTGAATATCCTATCAATTAACCAGATGGTTAATTAACTTACTGGTAAAATACACCAGAATTTCTGACTTGTCAAGACCCCTGACCCTAGTCAAAGAGGCTCATTCCGAAGCAGGGGTAACCGTCTTGCCTGAAGCTGGGCCAGGTGCTCGCTGGACTTGAGGGAATTGGCCTCGATCTCAGCTAGCTTGAGCGCATGGGCAGCATCCAACTCGGCCTGATTGTCATAGTAGTAAGCCAGCGCCGCGTGGACTTCGGCGGGGCTAAGATGATACTGTTCCATCGTCTCCGCAACCGATTGATTGCCATCGACCACCAGCCGCGCCACCATTTCAGCCTTAAGATGCCCATGTCCGACAATGGTTGCTTTGCCATCCTTCACGATAATCTGCGGATTCAGCCTCATCTCATCCCCCCACCTGCTTGAAGGCCGCCAGCGTGCGGTCACGGGCGAAGGCGTGATCGACGATGGGTGGGGGATAATCACGCGGCGGGGTGGGGGATGTCCAGGGCGCATGGATATAGGCCGTCGCGACGCCGCGCAGTTCCGGCAGCCAGCGCCGGATGTACACGCCATCCGGGTCGAACTTCTCCGACTGCGACAGCGGGTTGAAGATGCGGAAATAAGGCTGGGCATCGGTGCCGGTGCTGGCCGACCACTGCCAACCGCCGTTGTTGGCCGCCGGGTCGCCATCGATCAGCCAGTCCATGAAATGGCGTTCGCCGCGCCGCCAGTCGATGAGCAGGTCTTTGGTGAGAAAGCTGGCGACAATCATGCGGGCGCGGTTGGGCATCCACCCCATCGCTTTCAGTTGGCGCATGGCGGCATCGACCACCGGGTAGCCGGTCATCCCGTCCTGCCAGGCACGGAACTCATCCGGGGCGTCACGCCATTCCAGTTGATCGTAAGCTGGCTTGAAGTTCCCAGCCAGCACGTGAGGGAAGTGGTAGAGGATGTGACCGTAGAAGTCGCGCCACACCAGCTCGCTGACCCAGGTTTCGACGCCTTCCAGTTCTTGTGCCGGACGCACCGGTTGATACGCTTCCCGCGCCCCCCAGTAAGCCTGGCGCGGCGAGAGCAGGCCGAAGCGTAGGTAGGGCGAGAGGAACGACGTGCTGGGACGGGTGTCGTCGCCGGGTTGAGCCGCCAACTGATCGCGCCCGTCGCCGTAAGCATAGACCCGCTCCTGTAAGAAATCGGTCAGCCGCGCCTGAGCGACGGACTCGCTGGCTTGCGGGACGGCGATGGTCTGCGGCAGGTTGAAAGTGGCGAGGCTCAGGGGAGCCTCGGCATTCAGCCGACCCTCAAGCGCATAGCTGGCGATGATCTCCGCCGCGACGAAGGCTGAAGCGGGCAGGCCATCCATCAAGGGCGACTTGGTCAGAGTCAGCCACTTTTTCTTGAACGGACTGAACACGGTGTAGGGCTTGCCCGCGTCGGTCAGGACGCTGCCGGGGGGCAGGAGCAGCACATCATCATGGCAATGCAGCGGGACTGTCAGCGACCGGGCCAGCTCGTCATCGCGCCGCCGGGCGAAGGGCGAGTAATCCCGGTTGAGGTAGACGGCGCTGGCCGAGGCGGCTTCGACCAGGGCGGGCAGGACACGGCGCGGGTCACCATAGAGCCGCAGCAGCCGGCTGCCACGCTGACGCAGGGTGGCGTCCAGACTGTTGAGCGCATGGAGCAGGAAGGCCAGCCGGGGCAGCCCGACGCGCGGACTTTCGAGGATGGCCGGGTCGAAGATGAAGACCGGCAGGATGGGTTGACCGAGTCGGGCGGCTTCGCTCAGGGCGGTGTTATCGCTCAGGCGCAGGTCGCGGCGAAACCAGTGGATGACAGGTGGCATGATGATGATCCTGATGGATGGGAGATGGCATCAGGGTAGCACGTCAAGCTGAATGCCAGATGTGTGTCAGTCGTCAGTCAAAAGTCGTCAGTCAATAGAGAATACAATCACGCTTCTGTGCTGCTGATTGACCCTACTCTTAAACGATGGGGAAGGCGTGGGAAATTGGCTATACTCGCTGCTCAGAACTCATCACATGACGGCAGAGGATAGCAACATGACATCACGAGTCTGGTTCATCACCGGAGCATCGGCTGGGTTTGGCAAGCTGCTGGCTGAGGCGCTGCTGGCACGGGGTGAGCAGGTGGCCGGGACGATGCGGCAGGCGGAACAGGCGGCGGCCTTCACCCGGTCTGCGCCGGAACGAGCGCTGGGGATTGTGATGGATGTGACCGATGAGGCACAGGTACAGGCCGCGATCCAGGCGGCGGTCGAGCGCTTCAGCCGGATTGATGTGCTGGTGAATAACGCCGGTCATGGGATGATCGGCGCGGTCGAGGAAACGTCGGACGCTGAGGCGCGGGCGTTGTTCGATGTCAATGTGTTCGGCGCGCTCCATGTGCTGCGGCATGGCGTGCCGGTGCTGCGCGGGCAGGGTAGGGGACTGGTCATTAACTTCAGCTCACAGGGCGGCATTCGCGGCTTCGGTGGGTCGAGCCTGTATTGCGCCACCAAGTTCGCCCTGGAAGCGATCTCGGAGGGACTGTTGGCCGAGGCCGGGCATCTCGGCATCCGGGTGATGCTGGTCGAGCCGGGCGGCTTCCGCACCGAGTTTCTGGGGCGTTCGATGCGCGTGGTCGAGCGCGAAGTCGAGGCTTACGCGCCCACGGTCGGGCAGCGACGTGCTAATCTGAGCAAGCTGGATGGCAAGCAGCCGGGCGACCCGGTCAAGGGGATAACGCTGCTGCTGGAAGCGGTGGATGCGCCGGAGCCGCCTTTCCGTATCGTGATGGGAACCGACGCCGTGAGCAATGTGCGCTGGAAGCTGGATACCCTCAGCAAGGATTTGACGGCCTGGGAAGCACGCAGTCTGGCTACTGATTTCCCAGCGGAGGGGTGATGCTACGCTGATCGACCTGAATTAGCGCAGTCACGATCGGTGTTCCACTGAGGGCATGATAGGGATGCGGATCAGTATCAGGAGTATCAGTCAATATCTCGTCTTCAACCACAGAATTAATGAGCATCTGAGCCAGGCGCAAGCGTTCGACTTTGCTGAGGCGAGCCATTTCGATCATCAGGTCATGGATGGTCATCGGGTATTCTCCCTCAATCTGATGCAATCATTATTCCACTTGTTCCTAGCAATCGCAACGCACCTTGGGTTATCACTGATTTCACGCCCATAGTGTGGGTTTACCCCACCAAATAGCGGGTCGCCAGCACGGTTTCGCGGACGATGCCATCCACCTTATCGACATAGTAGCCGTGCGCATTGGGGCGTGAACTGACGACGGTGTGCAGAGTGCCGTTGATGAAATGACCGGCAGCGCCATCGTCAAACGCATAACCCGGTAGGATGGCCTCATCGGCCAGCAGGCGATGTAGTGTCGGGCGGCGCTCGACCTCGCCATCGTAATGGGGTGAACAACTGCCCTTCAGATAACCGAGACAGGGCAGCACGGTCAGTTTGCCGGGGATCGAGTCGGTTGTCCCTTGCTCAAACCAACAGATCGCGCCGGCGCTCAACCCGGCCAGGATCATGCCCTGTTGTAGTGCCTTGCGCAGCATCCGATCCAGTCCCCATTCGCGCCAGAGCGCCAGCATCGATTTGGTGTTCCCGCCACCGACATAGATGACCTGCTGCGACAGGAGATAATCCTCGATGTCAGCCGTATGCGGCTGGAACAGCGACAGGTGGCTGGGCGTCGCGCCGAGTTGGCTGAAGGCGCGGGTGAAGCGGGCGATGTAATCCGCGTTTTCGCCGCCGGCCTGGGGCAGAAAACACACGTTGGGATGAGCGACTCCGGTCTGGTCGAGGATGTACTGATCGAGGGCGAGGTTGTCCGGCTCCATCGAGAAGCCCCCGCCCCCCATCGCAATGATCTGTTCCATGGTGGGAATAGTGTCTCCTGAGTGAACGGAAACACGCTCAGTACGGTTGATTACGATTTCTTGCATGACTCCAGATAGGCCAGCGCTTCCGTCCGATTTCTGAACCAGCGAACATTGTAGCGCCGGGTGATGCGCGCCAGCATTTGCTCGACCACACGGGCGGCGGCGTTGGTGCTGATGACTAACCACTCGCGCAGCTTGTCATGACGATAAGGGCCATTCAATGCCCCGCGCACCGTCTCCGGGATGGGCATGGTTATCATCTGGCTGAGATCGACCATTACGAACATGGGCTGATCCGATTGTTCGAGATGCTGCTGGATCGTCTCAAAAGCCAGGTGTACATCCTGGCCGCGCGCCTGCGGCTGCCACTGCATCAGCAGGGTGGGTGGATCGTTGGTCAGTACTTCAATGGTTACAGTAGTTGATGTCATGTTGTCGCACTCCCAGTTACCATCACTATAGTCTGATTCGGTCGAAACAAACCTTAAGAAAATAATTACCTGATGTGAATATAGGACATTGTGATATAGACCTGTCTTGCGACTCCCTGCACCGCGTCGGCCAGTTGCGATATACTTCGCCCCACAAAATCACGAGCATGGGGTTGGTTATGCGGTGGATGGTGGCGAGTGTGATGGTGGTGCTCTGGCTGGTTGCGCCGGTGGGAGCGGCTCCGCTGGCGGTAGGGTATGCCCGCGATGAGGTGGTGGTCTATGCCGGGCCGGGGGATACCTTTCAGCGTGAGGCAGTGCTGCACGACGGGGTGCTGGTGCAGGTCATCGAACGCAGCCGGCTCGGTAACTGGGTGCGGGTGATGCGGGCGGTCGAGGGTGTAACGGTGATGGATGGCTGGGCGTTGACCGGCTCGTTGGTCTACAGCGCCAGCTTCCAGTTAGGCGATGTGCCGGTGGCGGCTGAGGAACCCCTGGCGGATTGGGCGCGGCTGCCGGATGAGAGTCTGGCGGCACTGTATCAGGTGCCCGTGATCCCGACGCTGGACGAGGCCATGACCATGATCTACCAGGTAGGTCAGTCGTTTGGCAATAATCCACAGAGCGTGACCAAAGTGGGCGACAGCGTGGTTGCCAACCGGCTGTATCTGAACATCTTCTCGCAATCAGATTATGACCTCGGCCCGTATGGCTTCCTGGCGGAGACGTTGGCTTACTACGCGCCATCGACCCATAACAACAGCGTGGCGGCGCGGCTGGGCATGAGCAGTTTCTCGGTGCTCGACCCGGCCTGGGCGGATCGGGATGCCTGTCTGCCGGCGGAGACGCCGCTGGAATGCGAGTTCCGGCTGAAGAAACCGTCAGTGGTGATGATTATGTTTGGGCCGAATGACCTGCGAGCGCTGGACGCCGAACGCTACGACCAGCAGATGCGGCTGATCGTCGAGGCCTCGCTGAACAAGGGGGTCATCCCGGTGCTATGGCTCTTCGCCTATGACACGGCACATGAGCTATGGCCGAAAGCGCTGGCCTTTCAGCAGGCGTTGATCGCCATCGCGGCTGATTATCGTGTGCCGCTGGTCAACCTGTGGGCAGCGTCGCGTCCATTGCCCCGTTATGGCCTGGAAGGCGACGACATCCACCTGAGGAACAGCGGCTACACCTTTCTCAAGTTTTCTGGCGGCGAGGAAGCCCGATTTGGTGTCACCCTGCAAAACCTGCTGGCGCTACGGATGCTGGACGAAATCCGCCAGATGGTGGCAGAGGATCAATAGATCAGACCAATCATCACAAATTGACTGTAGTGCATAGGGCAGGTGTATGGACTTCTCAAAGTCCGCCCCCGTATAGCTTCTCGCTGTTTCTTGTCCCTGTGATAAAGTGTGATATAATGTGATGAATGTCACATAAAATCACAGACATCGTGCGCTGGGTCATGCTGGTGAACCAGTGTAACCTCTGCACCAGTCACCGTTGTGTAGACCAGTCACGCGAAGGTGGTCGTTCCGGCGCAGTTAACCGATAATCGGGGGATGCCCCTGTCATGTGGAGGAATGCTCATGACCCGCTTACCTGCTGCCCGGCGTGAACAGATACTCATCTGGTTACAGGACGAGCCGATGCTCACGATTGATGACATGGCGCTGCGGCTGGGTGTGTCGCATATGACCATTCACCGCGATCTGGATGCGCTGGCACAAAGCGGCCAGGTGGTCAAGACACATGGTGGTGCCGCCCGCATCCATCAGAATGAACCGACTCGTGGAACGGCGGCCTGTCAGGTATGTCAGGGAGCTGTACAGGAGCGCTCGGCCTTCGTCATCCACACCCGGCGCGGTGCAGTCATCGAGTTGTGCTGCGCCCATTGTGGTCTGCTGGCGCTGGCTGGCACAGCCGATGTCGCTTCAGCGCTGGCGCGCGATTTCATCTATGATCGGATGGTCAACTGCTGGCAGGCGCATTATGTACTGGACTCCGACGTGGTTCGCTGCTGTGTGCCGAGCGTGTTGTGCTTTGCCAGCGAGAGCGATGCGCTGCGTTTTCAGCGCGGTTTCGGCGGCGTTGTAATGACCTGCGCCGAAGCCCAGCATCACCTGAGCCGTCATCACGAGCCACATCATCATTGAGATTTACCCGGTCAGTCATTGTTTAATTGTTTGGAGGATTTTGGATGAAACGCTTGTTTTTGCTGGTGGCGCTGGTCTTCAGTCTGTTCAGCGTCGCCTCAGCTCAACATGGTCATAGTGACAGCAGCCAATCGGATATGGGCAGTGGCGATACAGTCATCCGCTTTGAAGGGCGGGTGGGTGATAAGGACGCCGCTTGTGGCATGTTATACGCGGGCGTGGGTTCTGCCGCGAGCGGTGTCGAGCTGACCGATTTCCGCTTCTACGTCTCGAATGTGCGCCTGATCGCCGCTGATGGTGCCGAAGTGCCGCTGGAATTGAAGCAGGATGGCCTGTGGCAGACCGAGGGTGTCGCCCTGCTGGACTTTGAAGATGGCACCGCCGGCTGCGCCGAATTCGGCAATGAGGCGCTGCGGAACAAGGTGGTCGGCACCGTCCCCGAAGGCGAGTACACCGGGCTGGCCTTCACCATGGGCGTCCCGTTCGAGTTAAACCACCTCGATACCACTGTCGCCCCCTCACCGCTCAATATCCCGGCCCTGTGGTGGAACTGGCAGTTCGGCTATAAGTTCGCCCGCATCGAGTTGCTGGCCGATGATCAGGTGTGGCTGCTGCATCTGGGCAGCACCGGTTGTGAAGCGCCGGATGGCAACACCCCGCCGGAAAGCCCCTGCGCCAATACCAACGCGGTTGAGGTGCGGCTGGATAACTTCAACCCGACAATGAACTTCGTCGTGGCCGATCTGGCGACGCTCTTTGCCGATGTTGACCTCAGCACCACTGTGCCGGAGCCGCCGGGCTGCATGTCTGGCCCGCAGGACCCGGATTGCGGCAGCATCTTCACCAGCCTCGGCCTGTCGCTGGAGACCGGCGCCGTCCTGACCGACAGCGCCCAGCAGATGTTCTGGGTACAGTAGGGAGTGCGTTCACAAATGTCACCCGATGTTCGCTGGGGGCTAAAGCCGCCCAGCTATCTGGAATACGATAAGCGCACTAAAGGCGCTGAAAGAGACAACGGGTGCAACCAGCCTGTTTAGAGCGTGTTATGAACTTCGCTCTCGTATTGCCCTCACCCCACGCTACGCAGCCTTCTCCTACGGGGAGAGGGGCTTAAAAGCACTACGTTCACGACATCTCCCCTTCTCCCGCTGGGAGAAGGGGCGGGGGGGATGAGGGCTAAAAGGTGCATAACAGGCTCTAGTGGGCTTGCCAAAAAGGTTAGCAGAGGGGTTAGCCCCTCTGCGACATTGACAGACACATGCAGATGAAACCTCTGGTTTCCAGGCGTGACCTGTTTGGACAAGAATATCATCGATCTGAAATCATGTTCATCTCGGTTCTGAGTTAAACCCCGTTCGTCAGTGAGGTGCCGCGATACGCGTCTCACGGTTCTATCCAGGTGAAGCCATGAAACATCACTCGTTCGCAATCACATTGGCCTTGCTCGGTTGTGTTCTGCTGCTGGTGGCGCTGCCGCTGGCGGCACAGTCGCCGGTGGCAGGGACGCCCTACGTCTGGGAGCTGCCCACCGGCTTTCCTCTGCCGCTCATCCCCGAAGATAACCCGATGACGGTGGAGAAGGTCGAACTGGGGCGTTACCTGTTCTATGACCCGCAACTGTCGGGCAACGGGACGCAATCTTGCTCATCGTGTCACTTGCAGGAAAAAGCCTTCACCGACGGGCTGGCGCTCTCGGTCGGCTCAACCGGTCAGCAGACGCCGCGCAACGCGATGGCGCTGGTCAATGTGGCCTACAACGCCACCCTCACCTGGGCGCACCCGGAACTGATCGCGCTGGAACGGCAGATCCTCATCCCGATGTTCGGCGAATTCCCGGTGGAACTGGGCATCACCGGCAATGAGGACGAAGTGCTGGCGCGTTTCCGCGATGACCCGACCTATCAAAGTCTGTTCGCCGCGGCCTACCCCGGCGACGCCGACCCGGTGAACTTCAACCGCATCGTTCAGGCGTTGGCGTCCTTCGTCCGCACCCTGATTTCCGGCGAGTCGCCCTACGATCATTATGTCTATGACCGGGATCGCAGCGCCCTCTCAGAGTCGGCGCAGCGCGGCATGGCGATGTTCCTCTCGGAAGACCTGGAATGCCATCACTGTCACACTGGTTTCAACATGACGCTCTCCACCGTCCATGCCAACACCACCTTCTTCGACCGCCCCTTCTTCAACACCGGCCTGTACAACCTGGGCGGCACCGGTGCCTACCCGCCGGAAAACCCCGGCATCTTTGAATTCACCCATCAGCCGCGTGATATGGGCAAATTCCGCCCGCCGACGCTGCGCAATATCGCCTTGACCGGGCCGTACATGCACGATGGCAGCATCGCCACGCTGGAAGAGGTGATCGCCTTCTATGAGCGCGGTGGCCGCCTGCTGGTGGATGGGCCGTTTGCCGGCGACGGGCGCGAGAATCCGTACAAGAGCGGCTTCATCCCCGGCTTCGACCTGACGGAAGAGGAACGCGCCGACCTGTTGGCTTTCCTGAACGCGCTGACCGATCCAACTTTCACCACCAACCCGCTGTATAGCAATCCGTTTGTGAACGGGGGTTGAAGGAATACCGAAGATAGAAACCGAGAATTGCAGACTGACGCGCCGTTGCACGTCCCTACACCCATCGCGTTCGTAGGGACACCCAACGGGGTGACCGTTTAAACCGTTACCCGAACACCTTATTCGTGAGCATGATTGCGTCCTACACAAGATCATCGCGTCCTGTTTACAACCCTCGGTGATTTCGTGGTATAGTCGGCGGCATGAAAGCAGCCTTATTCGTCTGCTGGCGCACGCTCGTCCAGCTTCACCATCGCGGCTACGTCTTCGTCTGGGCCAACGTCCTGTGGTTCCTGCTGTCGATTCCCATCATCACCGGGCCAGCCGCCTGGGCCGGCCTAGTACGGATGAGCCGGCGCGGCTATCTGGAGCCGACGACTGGCCTGGATGACTTCTGGCAGGGCTTCCGCGAGAACCTCACGCGCGGCATCGGGCTGGCGCTGCTCAACGCCCTCATCATCGGCGTCAACCTGAGCAATCTGTGGAGCTACGCCAATGCGCCGGGCGTGCTGGCGGTTGCCCTGCGCTGGGTCTGGTTGCTGGTGCTGTTCTTCTGGCTGGCGCTCCAGCTCTACCTGTGGCCGCTGTACTACGAGATGAAACAGCCGACGCTGCTGGGGGCGATGCGCAACGCCGCGCTGATGATCCTGCTCAACCCACTGTTCACCCTGGTCATCATGCTCGTCGCTGGCGCGGTCGCGCTCCTCAGCACCGGACTGGGTGCCCCCTGGTTGCTCATCACCGGCGGGCTGCTGGCGGCGCTCGGCACCGGCGCGGTGCTGGATCGGCTGATCGTGGCCGGGCTGCGCCCCCCCCTGCCTCAACCTGCCCCGCCCGAAGATATTCGCATGGCTGACATCGAGTAGTTTCAGGTATACTGGTAGCGTCCACCAGGGTCAGAGAACAGGCGTTACGCGCCTGATATTAGGTTGTCCGGTAGAGGCACAAGAATATTGCGCCCCTGCATTCTCTGGACCCGTAACTCATGAGAACACACGATAATGCCGACCATCAAAGACGTTGCCCGCGAAGCCGGGGTCTCGATTGCCACTGTTTCCTATGTGCTGAATAACAAGAGCCATTTCGTCAGCGCCCGCACCCGTGAACAGGTACTGGAGGCCATCCAGCGCGTGGGCTATACACCCAACATGACGGCGCGCAATCTCAAATCCAGCCAGACACGGCTGATCGGCTATGCCTGGCACCGTGAGCCAGGCGACCAGGTGAACGCGGTGCTGGATCGTTTCATCTACTTTCTGGCGCAGGCGGCTGAGACCGCTGGTTATCATCTGCTGACGTTCACCCATCCGGTCGGTCAACCCCTGCCGGTCTACGACGAGCTGATCCGCAGCGGGCGGGTGGATGGCTTTGTGCTGGCCGGGACAGTACAGAATGACGAGCGTATCCGTTTCCTGCTGGAAGAAGAATTTCCTTTCGTCAGCTTCGGGCGCTCCAACCCTCAGTGGGATTTCCCCTGGGTCGATACCGATGGCGCGATTGGGGTGCGTCAGGCAGTGCAGCGCTTGATCGAGCTGGGACACCAGCGCATCGCCATGGCGGCCTGGCCGGAAGAATCGATCAGCGGAAAGCACCGGCTTGAAGGCTACTACGCTGCGATGGATCAGGCGGGATTGCCCGTCCTGCCAGAGTACATTGTGCGCGGCGAGCATACCGAAAGTGCCGGACATCATGCCTTCAATGCCTGGATGGATCTGCCAGAGTCGGCCCGACCGACCGCCGCGATTGCCATCACCGATCTGGTGGCGATTGGCATCATGAATGAGGCCGAGGCACGCGGCCTGACCATCGGGCAGGATTTCTCACTGATCGGCTTCGATGACACCCCTCTGACACAGTACCTCAAGCCCTCGCTCAGCACATTGCAGCAAGCCATCCCGGAGACCGGGCAGGCGCTCATCTCGATGCTGGAAGCGATCCTCAGCCACTACCGCGATTATGACCGCCACATCCTGATTCCCCCCTGCCTGCTGGAACGGGCATCGGTGGGGCCGCCGCGCTGGTAGGACAAAAGTCCTGCTGGTTTGCAGCCGCACTAGCTTAATGATTCGCCGACAATATCTTCGTTATAATAATTGCAACAATAAATGAGTGGTGCGGAGACCCAATCATGTCCCATGAGATTCGTTGGCTTAAGCCTGAGCGCGTCCTGTACGTGGATTTCTTCGGTCATCAGACAGCCGAGTCGATTCGTGCCTGCCTCGATGATCAAGCTGCTGCAATGGATACGGTGTCTCGTCCGGTGATTGTGCTGATAAACTGGCAGCGGGTCACCGGCACCGATCGCAATGCGCTGCTGAGTCAGAAAGGGCATCGCGCCTACAGCCACCCGATGGCGGCGCGCGGCGTGGTCGTCGGCTTCAATCCGCAGGAAGCCTTCGAAAACGAAGTGACAGCGGTCAACACCCGGCATCAGAAGCACACGCAGTATTTCCGCACGATGGAAGAAGCGATGCATCACCTGGAGCCGATGCTGGCGGATTAGCGGCGATCTTGTCTTCTACCATCATCAGCCTATAATGGGCGTGATGAGGAGACCAGTCGCATGTGGAAATCGGTTCGTTCGGTCGAGATGCTCAGCAATCCCTGGCTGCGGGTGCGCCGCGATGCCTGCCTTCTGCCAACCGGCGTGACGCTGGAAGATTATTATGTGGTCGAAGAGAATGACACCGGGAGCGTGGTGGCGCTGACGCCAGAGCGCGAGCTGGTGATGGTCGAACAGTACCAGCACGGCATTGGTCAGATGTGCCTCGAGATTCCCGGTGGCTACTTCGATACCCCTGCGCAGCTCTCGGCGCAGCAGGCCAGCGAGCAGGCATGGCGTGAGTTCCGCGAAGAGACCGGTTACGATAGCGCGGCTTTCGAATACGTTGGACGCATCATGCACCAGCCGACACGGCTCAATTCGCGTGCCTTCATTTTCACAGCTTTGGATGTTTACCCGGTCAGCGGTCAGCAGCTCGATGTAACCGAGAATATCACCGTGCATCTGATCCCACTGGATGAAGTGATGGATCTGCTGCGAGGTGGGATGATCGGCAGCGCCATCAGCGTCGCCGGAATCTACATGGCGCTCGACCAGCTTCGGCGGCGATTTCCTGCTTTGATGGTCGAGTCAAATGGATGAGCGCAGCCGTTGGCGCGCAGTTTCCAGCCCATTATCGAACTCCGCCACGCTCTGAAAATACTGCCCCACCATCGGTGCAAGCACATCGATCATCACTTGCACCAGCGCTGGCGGCTGGATGGCAACATAGCCCTGGCAGCGCCAGTTCTGTTTCAGG
The DNA here is from genome assembly GCA_022843385.1 of Anaerolineae bacterium. Lineage (GTDB taxonomy): Bacteria > Chloroflexota > Anaerolineae > Aggregatilineales > Phototrophicaceae > CFX2. Next base: position 44,861 of record JALHNT010000030.1, read on the forward strand.
TCGCGCACGGTGTCAATGTAGCTGAGCATGGTGATGGGTATTTCACTGCACTCGCGCATATCGACCAGCACGACATGAGTGGGGTCGGCGAGCGTCGCCAGAATGGAATAGGTCTGCTGGGTAGCGGCCGTTACTTCTTCGCTGGTGATCGGACTCACCCAGCGTGACAGGTAGATGCCTGGCTCGATGAAATGACCCTGGATTGGCACCGACTATTCTCCGCATCCGTTTGTTCAGATGGATTGTAAGGTATCTGTGCCGGGTTGCCAAATGAATAATACCGGCTGTCGGTGTCAGTTGATTGATGGCGGGTCAGTCGAGGCGCTGCGAGCTGCACCCCGACCCTGGTGGCTGGGCTGACACAGCCAAATTCAATGGCTCACCTGCGAACGATCCAGCCAAAGGAATTGATACGGCTCCAGCGTCAGCGTCCCGGTCAACGACAAGGCTGCATCATCGATCAGATCGCGCACATCCATCGGCAGCGGCCAGGCCCAGCGCAGTGTCTCCAGGTTGACTAGCTGACTGCGCTCAGAGAAATTCGCCAGCACCAGCAGGGTATGGTTGCGCAGGTAGGCCAGGACGTGTCCATTGCCGCAGTCGAGGAACTGAGTTTTGCCGTTTGCCAGCGCCGAGGTCTGCTGACGGATGGCGATCAACCGTGTGAGTCCCTGAAACACCTGCCCTTCAACCGTCGTCACATCGAGGCGTGCCGCCGCCCGTTCCCAATCGAAGGCCGGCCGATGCACCCAGCGACTGTCTTCGGCTTTGGCCGGGTTCTGCTGATAGCTGTAGTCATTGCGGGTAGCGATCTCGTCACCCAGATAGAGCAGGGGGATGCCGCCGGCACTCAGAGCGATGCTGTAGATGAGCAGGATGCGCTTGACCGCGTGGTCAATTTCCAGCGGGCTGCCGAGGTCGGAGAGGCCGCGTTCCAGGCCGGCCAGCGAGGCACAGGTGCCGCTGATGCGCATGTCCTGATTGACCGGGTTGTAGTTGAAGGGGACGCCACGAGCGAACGAGCCGGGGAAGCGCCCGACATAGAACTGGTTGAGGAACTGGCGGTGATGAAAGCCGTTGATGCCCAGCTCGGCGGCATCCTCGTCGGCGAAAGTCCAGCCGATGTCGTCGTGCGAGCGGATGTAATTGACCCAGGCACAATCGCCGGGCAGATTGAACCAGTGTTCCATCGAGCGCCGCAACAACCGGACTTCGCGGGTCGCCAGCGCCTCCCAGCAGAGCGCCATCAGCGTCGGGTTATACGACACCGGGCATTCTTCCCAACTGATGTAACTGGCGACATCGCGCGGATGGACGATGGCTTCTGACTTGAACAACATGGCCGGGGCGACGATGCGACAGAAAACGTTGAAGGCCTGGATCAGCCAGTGCACCTGGGGCAGATTTTCACAGCCCGTCCCCATCTCTTTCCAGATGAAGGCCACCGCATCCAGCCGCAGGAATTCGACGCCGTTGTTCGCCAGCCCCAGCATCTCGCCCATCATGGCGTTGAAGACTTCCGGGTTGCCATAATTGAGGTCCCACTGAAAGGTGTTGAAGGTCGTCCAGACCCACTGTTTCATATCCGGGCGATAGGTGAAACAACCCGGTGCCTGATCGGGGAAAATCTCACGCAGGACACGCTGCCCGTCCGGCCTGAATTCGTAACGATCCGGCATGACGCGATCGGGGAACATGTAATAGTAGCCGCGATAGGTTTCGTCGCCAGCGATGGCCTTGAGCGCCCAATCGTGTTCATCCGAGGTGTGATTGAAGACAAAATCGACCACCAGACTGATGCCGTGCTGCCGCAGTTCGTGCGCCAGATCCGCCAGTTCCGCCATCGTCCCCAGCGCCGGATTGACCTCGCGATAGCTGCTGACGGCATAGCCGCCATCGCTGTTGCCCGCCGGTGCCTTGAACAGCGGCATCAGATGCAGATAGGTCAGCCCCAGCTCGCGAAAATAGGGGATGCGCTGGCGTATCCCTGCCAGATTGCCGGCGAACAGATCAACATAACACACGCCCCCCAGCATCCGTTCGTTCTGGAACCAATGGGGATTGGCCTCACGCTGCTGGTCGAGCGCCTTCAGATCAGCCGGACGTTGGGCAAAGCAGCGAACCGCCTGGAGCATGATCTGTTCCAGATGGTAGAAGAAGTCGTAATGCTGACCATAGACCTTTATCAGTAGCTCGAATGCCTCTGGAAAATAGCGGTTGAGCCGCTCGTGGAAGATGTCACGATCCGGCAGTCCAGACAGGGCTGGTTCGAGGCGTGGCAGCAGACGTTGCAGGGTGATACGGGCTTCGTGAGCGATGTTCATCGGTTCTCGTCCGTGGTTGATGACTGATGCTGGTGTTCATTGTACACCATGCCACTCAGGACGACGTTTACGCCCTTCCTTCATTTTTCATGGACATTTCACACATTTATCGTCAAGCATGACGGAATATTCTGATACAATCCGGCTAAATTCAATGCACTCAAACACCGCTCAGGACACTGCTCATCATGTCGGTCTTTCCCAAGAAAGTTCTCTTCACCCCACCGTCGATGGTCGACAAACTGGTCTTTTATGCCCGCGAACATAAATGCACCGCGCGTGAGGCGGCGAACGCCCTGTGGATGCAATTACGGGTGAAATCCTCGCTGGAAGAAGTGGCGGCGGCCAACCGTATCCTGCATCAGGAGACCGAAGGCAAGCGCCTGACCCGCATCCATGACCGGCGCTGGGTGGATTGATTCCTGCGCATTTCCGCCATTGGTCTGATGAATAAGTCATCGCTGCTGTTGTATGATGAGCATTCCGCTTCTATCATCCGGAGGTGTGTCGATGAATCAACCCCAGGCCAGCCGCCCCAGCATGAAAAACTATGGCATCGCGTCCGACAATGACGGTCTGATGGAATGGTCGTGGGTGGACGACCAAATGACCCGCGCCCGCAACTACTGGATCGCAACGGTTCGCCCAGATGGCAAGCCTCATGTCGCGCCAGTGTGGGGCGTGTGGCTGGAAGGTGCGCTCTACTTTGGCAGCGATCGTGGGTCGCGCAAGGTGCGCAACATCGCCCACCAACCGGCTGTCAGTGTTCATCTGGAAAGCGGTGATGAGACAGTGATTCTGGAGGGGGTGGTTGACGAAGTGTCTGACCACGCTATCCTGACGCGCATCGCCAGCCTGTATGGCAAGAAATACCCTCCCCATACGCCTGACCCGGATACCGACTTCACCTTCTGCTTCCGCTTCACCCCACAGATGGGGCTGTCGTGGCTGGAGCAGGATTTCCCGCGCACAGCGACACGCTGGACGTTTTAGAGGCGCAGCTAACGGGGAGAGGCCGGTGCCCGTCCCCGTTTACTTTTCTAGGGTGCAGCGGCTGCCGGCGCAGCGGCTGGGGCAGCAGCCTGAGCAGCGGCGCGCTCGGCCAGGAATGCCTCGACTGTCAGATTTCGCCGATCGGTTGTGCGCACGGTCACATGACCGCCCTGAACACTCTGTCGCCCACGCGTGAAGATGTGGAAGATGCGGTAGCCTTCCCGGCTGCGGAAGCCAAAGACTATCCGCCCGCGCCCCTGATCTTCTTCAAAGACGAAGCGGATGGTCGGGTCGTTAAAGACGCTGCGCAGATGGGCGGTTTCAGCATCAATGCCGGCGGCGTGGGCGCGGCGGAATTCTGGCGTAGTGTTGCCCGCCGCATCCTGAGCAATACTGGTACCGATGCGACGCTCGTAATTGCGGATGCCGAGCCGTTCGGTGACAAAATGAATGATGTTCATCTGGAAGCTCAGATCATCCGATGCCAGCATATCGTCCAGATCGACATAAGCCGAATCGACACTGTCGATCAACAGGCGGTTGCCACTGATTAGTCCCTCGTTGGTGATGAGACGAAACGGGACAATTGGACCGGCGTCGATGAAGGCTATCATGCGCTGGTCGAAGTTGGTCAGGGCGGCTTCATCGACGATGGTGTACTTGAGGGTACGATCTTCCAGGTGATACTGAATGGCTTCGGACTGGCGGTTGAGGCGCTCGACCAGTTCTTCCCGGCGTTCAAAAGCCGAGGCTTCACCCCGTCCTGGCGGGCGGAGTTCGATGGCGCGCTGGATGGCAGGCAGGGCTGTCGCCCCATCACCGCGCATCAGGCGGATGACGGCCTGGTTACCAAGCGTCTGCTGCAATTGCAACACCTCATCGGCCTGAAGCGAATCAGGTTGCGTCTGAGCGCGCTCGATGGTATCCGCCGAAAGCTGAGTAGCGCCGGCGGTATGCGCTGGATGACGTGGCTGTGACGAACGCTGCGATGCAACATGAACCCGTTCGTGTGACATGCCTGCCCCCTTTGAAGTATTCAAACCCATCCTCACTCTACGCGAATCGGGGCCTTCTGGCAACTTTTCCCTCAATCGTGGGCGATGCCGATCAGCGGGTCGTTGACGTTGACCGAGAGGGCGACGCACACCAGCAGGACGAAGCCGCTGGCCGGGGCGGTGTACTCCGCCAGCACTGTGCCGAAATAATCCTTGACCACGCCGACCACCTGACCCGCCTGTACTGTATCGCCGATGCTGACACGGGGATACCAGCAGCCTTTGTGCGCCGCCCGCACCCAGGGCCAGTGAGCATATTCATGCAGCGGCACGGTCTCAATCTCACCCGACAGGATGCCGAGATGCCGGGCGACGTTATAACAGCCGTGCAGCAGGAGCAGGGTATTCGGCTCGTCGAGGATGCCGACCTGTCCCGCTTCAGCCAGCAGCGCTGGGATGCCCAGGGCGGCTGCCGCGCTGATGCTGGTGCCGACCAGCTTGTCCGGTTTCACCAGAATATCGATGCCGAAGACGGCGGCCAGCGCTCGCGACTGTTCGGTCACCGCCGGGTCAGGCGAGGCTTCGTAACCCATGAAGGGGATGAGCGCTTCGGGGATGTCGCCGCCATGCAGGTCAACCCAGGCGTGAATGTGGGGGACAACTTCAGCCATGATGGTATGAGCCATGCGTTCGGCGATGGTCCCAAGCGCCTTGCCGGGGAACTGACGGTTGAGGTTCTTGCCATCCTCCGGCACGAGAAATGCCTGGCGCGCATGAAAGGCGTTCAGGCTGACCGGCGACATGACGATGACGCGCCCGTTGAGCTGCGCCGGATCGAGTTCAGCGCCGAAGCGGATAGCCGCCTCGATGCTGGGGTATTCGCCTCCATGAATGCCAGCGGTGACCAGCAGGGTGGGGCCATCGCCAGCGCCATTGACGACGACGATGGGCATGGTGATGGCTGTGCCGGGGACGCTCAGAAATCCGCTGGCTTTACTGCCCGGTGCGGCGCTGATCTCGCCAATCTGAAGGCTCATGATGCTGCTCATTTCCGCTGGTCAGGATAACGACCAGAGTGTAACACATGATAGCCGCCCACTTTCCGCCATCATCGGCCAGGGATAAGTCCATCGATAACGGGAACGCTTTAGGTGAGCCCCAGCCAGCGGTACGTTGACTTTACCGGCTTCTTGTGTTGACAATACGGGCTGCTCATGGCGCGTCGGTGATGACGAGTGAACCGTCATCACTGCCATAAGCGATGCGGCTGCCATCGGGACTCCAGGAGACGGCACGGATTGGACGTGGCGCGGATGCTTGAGACGTCTGCAACACCTGACCGGTCAGGGCATCCCAGGTGCGGATGGTACCGTCGGCACTGATGCTGGTCAACCGGCTGCCATCCGGGCTGAATCGCAGTCCGCGAATATAGCTTAAATCATAGTCAACCCTGTTTATGTCATTGCCATTGAGAGTATGGATGAGAGTCCAGGTAGATGTATCCAGGACGCGCACAATGCCGTTACTGCTGCTGATGGCAATTCGTGTGCCATCGAGTGACCAGGCCAGTTGAAAATAATCCTGGCTCAGTCCTCCTAGCTGTAAGAGTGAAATGCTTTGGATGAAAGCGAAAGATATGCTATCCCGTAGCTCAAGCTCTGCGCCAGGGTTTGCCAGTGCCAGGTGCTTTCCATCCGGACTCCAGACCATATTGCTAATGTTGCCTGTGATGTACGAACTGATGAAATTCCCATCCTGACCATTGTAAACGAACAGGCGTGGATCATCCACCAGCGAACCAATCAGAAGGCGAGTGCCATCGGGTGTCCAGATCATGCTATAGAACCATCTTCCGGGAAGCGGAATGATGACTTCGATCCCTCGGCCTGGGGCTGCATCCCATAGATGGAGAGCATTGTCTGCCGAAATGACAGCCAGTTGGTGGGTCTCCGGCTGCCATGCCAGATTGTGGATAAGATATGGGCCATTGTACAAGTGTTGTATTGATTGCCCGGACTCGGCATCAACGATCTGAATCGAACCAATATCTCGCTCGACTGCGATGAGTCGGCCATCGGAAGTCCAGTCGATGACCCCGAAAACTTGCGGAGGGATAAGTGGCGGTAACTGTTGTGCATGGGTATCCGCTGGCGCGTCCATCATGACGAGCGATCCAGCCGCGCTGCCATAAGCGATGCGGCTGCCATCCGGACTCCAGGCGACGGCGTAAACCGGGCCATCGGTCAATACGGTTTTGATGAGCGCTCCCGTTGAAACGTTCCAGATGCGAATGGTATTGTCCAGCGCACTGCTCACCAGATAGCGCCCATCCGGACTCCATTGGGCAGTGATCGCTCCTCCGGCGTGTCCGACAAAGGTTTTGATGAGTTGACCTGTGGTGCTGTCCCACAGATTCAGCTTGAAGTCGAGACTATCGCTGACGATCTGTTTCCCATCCCGGCTCCAGCGGGCAAAACGAACGACCGCATCATCGTCAGAGGCGATGGCTAACCGTTCCTGACCGGTTGCGGCTGACCAGATCCGCAGGATGCCGTCTCGGCTGGCGGTGACCACTTCGCGACCATCCGGACTCCAATCAATCGACACCGTTTCGGCGAACTTCGGTTGGCTCAACCAGGCCAGGATTTCACCGGTAGAACTGTCCCAGATGCTCGCGCCACCGCGTGTGCTGGCCGCAATTCGTCTACCATCCGGACTCCAGGCGACGGAGAAAACCGGAGAGCCATCCCCGGTCACGCGAATGTTTAGATCCACTTGTCCCGTGTTGACATCCCAGATGGTCATCAGTCCATCACCCCGGCTGCTGGCGCCTGCCAGGCGGGAGCCATCTGGACTCCAATCGAGGGCGAAGATGTCCGGTTGTGCAGTTGAGTATCGATTGATATCGGCTTTGTTCGTTGGCTCATAGAAGATGATCTCACCCACACTGTTGCCCACCGCAATGATCGTGCCAGCCGGATTCCAGGCGATGGCCTGAATGAGATTCGGCGTGGCCGGAGCCGGAGTCGACGTCAACGACTGCGACTGAAGCGACCCCAGCGGTAGCAAACTGACGAGCAGCAGAGCAATCCCCAGCCAGTGACGCACTGTCATGACCAGCTTCCTGTGATGGTGATGCAGATGCTCTTGACTCTACCGCGTCAAGGGTTGCGCTGCCTGACGGTTGCCCTACGATTGGGTGGTGGTGGGGGAGGTGACTCGTGTGACGGTATCCAGCAGCAGTCTCATGGATCATTGCCCAACCAGAACGAGTCCGGTAGCTCATCGGTGAAGTCGTCGCTGATCCAGCCCTGGCCTTCGTGCAAACCGAGGACACGCTCTCTGACTACAGGCGGTGCGGCTGCCGGAGCCAGTGTCGCTATCGGGGTTGCGCCGCGCACCAGCAGGACTTCGTCATCCAGCCGCGCCAGCAGATCTTCCAGCGTCAACGGGGTTTTGTCGAGGTCAATCGTCTTGATGGACATCGCCTGTCGCTTTCCACTCGATGATATGCCAATCATAGCAGATACGCTGCTTGGGCATGATAAGGATACCACACCGGCAAGCGCCGTTGGTGTTGACGCAGGCTACTTACCCGTCAAAGTCACGGGCACAACGGAAGCCAAAGGTAGGGAGATCCCCGTCTCCTTTATTTGCATAACGATACGTCAAACGTAAGACATCTGCTCCCTGCATGAATGAACCGCCTCGCAATACACGATGATCATCCGCCGCACTTGCCGACTCGTGACTTGCGCCATATGGATAATCCCTGTAAAGAGAGCTTGTCCACTCCCAGAGATTGCCGCTCATATCAAGTGCGCCTACCCACGACGCATTAGCAGGTTTCTGAGCGACCGGCGCTGCTTTTGTATTACCATATGTTGGATCATCTTTTCCAACCACGTATTCTGCAACATACTCATTTCCCCAGGGATAAATCAAGCCATCCGGTCCACGAGCCGCATATTCCCATTCTGCTTCTGTAGGCAATCGAGCATCTCTAGACTTGCAGAAATTGGAGGCCGAATCCCACCCGATACAATTGCGCGGTTGAGAAGATTCCGAGGAATAGCGCATACAGCCTGTAGAACCAATCTGTCTGTTAGCCACCTCTGTCTTATCAATCCAGTAGGGTTGTCTAAAACATTGTTCATGAACAGGCTTCTCATCATTACGTTCTGCTTCAGCCCCCATTATGAAACAACCAGCCGGCACTAGCATCATGGGAATGCCGCCGAAGTCTTGTTCGGTGATATAGGGTTTCCAGGCAGCATTCGAGGCTTGCGGCGTAAGGGCGATTTGTTCTGGCAATATCTTGGCCGCGGGCGGATTATTTGCCAGCATAGTATTCAAGAGACCAAAAACACCGACAACGATTGCTGCAATCAGTGCGAATATGCCACCGATATAGGCCGCTCGAATGATTGCCCTGGCTTCGGCGTTGTTGCCCATTCCTGTGCCCTTTCACCCACTGCGTCTCAACTCACAGATGGGACAAGTCCTCTATCAAATAACATTATTGATACTGGTGAATTATGGCATCGAAGAGTCATTATCGCAATTCGATATGGAAGAAAACAACCATCCCACCTCTGGACATTGCGGGCGGGGCGCGTGACAATACGGCGCGTTGGTGAGGCTATTCCGGGAGAGTCGCTGTGCCGAGTCGCGCTGTCCGTCTGCATCTGCTGGCCGCTGCTGCCTACGCGCTGCTGGCCTTCATCCTGCTGCATACCCTGATTTTCCACAACGGCACCCATGCCGCCGGGTTCGATTATTTCAACTACAACTGGAACTTCTGGTGGATTCGACACGCGCTGGGCGAGGGGCTGAACGTGTACATCAACAACATGGTGATGGCCCCGCACACCGTCAGCTTTGGCTATCACGCGCTGGCGGCCTTCTGGTATCCGCTGTGGGCGCTGACCGAACCGCTGGTCGGGACGCTGACGGCGATGACGCTGATCCTGTTCACGATGGCCTTCCTCAACGGCTATGTGCTGTTCGTCTTTCTGCGGAGCGAAGGGGTGCATCCAGGGCTGGCGCTGTTGGGTGGGGCGCTGCTGCAAGCGTCGCCGGTGACGCGCTATTTTTACTACAACAATCACATCAACCTGGGCGACTGGTTCTGGCTGCCGGCCAGCGCGCTGCTCTGGGGGCAGATCGCGCGGGCGGTGGGGCAGGGGAGGCCGGTACGGGCGCTGCTCTGGGCGGGGGTGATGGGCCTGGCGCTGTGGGGTGTCGGTCACACCGATTTGCAGTTCCCGATCTTCGTGGCGTTCTGGTTGGTGCCATACGGGTTGTGGACGGTGTGGCGGGTGGTTAGCCCTCACCCCCCGCTTCGCAGCCTCTCTCACAGGGAGAGGGGAGAGATTAGAGAAACGTTGCGGAATGAGAATGCAGATAGTGTGCGAAGTACCCACACAGACCGGCTGCGGCGGTTGATGCTGCTGGCGTTGTGCGGGGCGGTGACGCTGGGGATCGCGCTGGCGTTGTTGTGGTTCGCCGGGCCGCTGCCGTATATGCGCCAGTTCAGCGGGACGCTGGCACCGGGGCCGGTGGAAGATCGCCCCGGCATCCCGTTCCCGCGTGGCTATCTGATGGTGGATGCGGTGTGGTGGTGGTGGAATGTGCCGACGCTGGGGGGCAGCGCGACGGTGTTGCTGCTCATCAGTCTGGTGCTGTGGTGGCGGCTGGGGAAGAAGACGGATTCACCGCCAAGACGCCAAGAGCGCCAAGAAAAAGACGAAGAATTGAACCACAGAGACACAGAGGACACGGAGAGGAAGCAGGGGTCTTCCACTTTCAACTTAGCACTTAGCACTTTGCACTCTCGTGGCAGCACCCTCGTCCCTCGTTACTCGTCCCTCGTTACTCCCATCTGGCTCTGGCTGCTGATCCTGCTGCCGCCGCTGCTGCTCTCGATGGGGCCGAATATCAGCCTGTTCGGGGTCTCGCTGCCGATGCCGTTCCGCCTGCTGTACGACATCACCGACGGCATGTTCAAGATGCCCTGGCGACTGGCACCGATCTTCGTCGCGGCGGCTGCGGTGGTCATCGGCAAGGTAGTGACACGGGCGTTGCAGCAGCGGCCAGACCGGATTCACCACAGAGACACAGAGAGAACAGAGAATAAAACTGCTGCATCTTTAACTAACAACTATGAACTAAAAACTAAGAACTATCAACTAACAACTAAGCACTTAGCACTTCGCGTCTTCTTCCCGGCGCTGGCGCTGCTGGGCATAGCGGTTGATGGCCGCTGGTACGAGACGGCGCCGCTGAATGAGTATGTCAAGCCGGTGCTGCCGGAGTACACCATTCACCAGCGCATCGGGGAGGAGCGCGGCGCACCCTATGATGGCTACGTGGTGCTGGATGTGCCGACGGCCGCTGGGACGGGCGAGGTGCTGGTGGGGAACGAACGCGCCATTCAGTATCAGTTCTACGGGATGACGCACCATAAGCGGACGCTCAACGGTTTCATCTCGCGGGCACCGGTGGAGTTCTTCTGGCCGATCCGCACTGATGACCCGCTGCTGGCCTGGCTGGGGCAGCGGCGCGACCTCGATACCTCGCTGGTCGAGCCGCGTCTGCGCCAGATCATCGACGAGTGGCCGGTGGGGTATGCGCTGGTGCATCAGGACGACTTGGGGCGCAATGGTGCGACGCCGCAGGAGATCATCGGCTATTTCAATCAGTTGGATGACCTGCTGTGTCCGCTGTGGGTGGAGGGCGCTCTGGTGGCGTATCGCACGGCGTGGCACCCCGATGGCTGTCCAGGGCGGACGCCGGACGAGATCGAGCCGGGCGTCTTTCGCATAGACATTGGAAGCAGCGGCGATGAGCGCTTCATCGGCTGGGGCTGGCACTGGCCGGAGCTGGTGGGGGGGACGACCACCTGGCGCTGGACGGGGCAGTATCCCCAGACCGATGTGTACCTTGATCTGCCACCGGCGGCCTACACCGTGACGCTGACGATGCAGGCTTTCCACGAACCGCGCCGCCTGACGCTGCGGCTGAATGATGCCGTGCTTGTGCCGGTTGATCTTCGCGTAGTCAATAACTCAACAGATTGTGCAATAACTGACTGTTCAGTCACTATCCAAACCGAAGGATTACAAACCATCAGCTTCACTCTGCCTGCCGAAACGGTAAGGGAGGGGAAGCATCTCAAGCTGACGCTTGACTACGACGCCGTGATCGTCCCCGCTGAAATCGGTCAGAGCGCCGATAGGCGTCCGCTGGCGGTGGCTGTCGACAGTATCACTTTTCAGAGAGGGGAGTCGTGACTGATCCCCGGCATGACATACGACGGAGAGCGCTGCTACAATTGAACCGACCCATAACAGGAGGCAGCACGCCATGACCGATCAAGATCGCTATGCCATTCATGTGGATGTACAGTTCAACCCGCTGGAACTGATCGATGTGCCGGCTTTGGCCGCCGCCCATGAACCCTGGTTCAACCAATCCCTCTGCCGCGTCAACGATTGTGTGGTGCGTTTGGGTGTAGTGCAGGGTGAGTTTCACTGGCATCATCACGACCTGGAGGATGAGTTCTTCTATGTGGTGCAGGGGAGTCTCATCATTGATCTGGAAGATCGGTCGGTTACGCTGATGCCAGGGCAGGGGTTTACCGTACCGAAACTGGTGGAACATCGTACCCGCGCACCGGAACGAACCGTGATCCTGATGTTTGAAGGATCGGGAGTCAAACCGACCGGCGATTGAGTACCCACCGATCAACAAAAAAGGGCGCACTGAACTCAATGCGCCCTTCGCCTGTGGGGACAGGGCGGAAGATTACCAGGGAAAACGGACGTAGACGACGTTGGCGTTGCGGTTCTGCTTACGCCACCGATTGGCCTGCCAGCCGCCGACCAGCCAGGTGAGGCCGACGAATAGCAGCGCCGACGCCACAATCAATGACAGCAGTTCCGGGAAGATGGCGATCATCAGGCCAGCCAACATCAGCATCGCACCAGGGAACCACCACATGTTGTTCATTGCAGTTTCTCTCCTTCTTATTACGCTCACCAGTGTAAGTCACCTCGATGGGAGAGAGGTTAAACCGACGTAAGAGACACGCAAGAAATGCAGATCGTTGTTAGTTGTTAGTTGTTAGTTCCTAGTTCTTAGGCTATTCCAGGAAAATAGTGATCCCGTAGGTCAACAAAATTGCCGTGTAGGGGCGGTTCGCGAACCGCCCCTACGGGGGAATCCGGCTTAACGATGAGAGCAATCGTTTCTCGGAACCGTCCAGGTAAAGTATCATGGTAGACATCGGTTTGAAGTGGAGGGGGTTCATGATGAAACACAAGCTCTTGGCCCTGGCGCTCGTCCTGCTCATCAGCGTGGCGCTCGTTATACCTGCGGGGGCGGACGATATCATCGTCGTCAGCCAGCCGGACGAGGTCTACGTTTTCCTGAACAACATCGCCTATGCCCGCGATGAGATCGTCCTGCCAGGCACGGGCGCGATCCGACTGGCGCTCTCGCCGCAGGTCTACGCGGATACGCTCATCCTGCGCGAGGACGGTGTGCGCGTGCCGGAGTACCGGGTTGCGCCGCGCGACGGTCAGCTCATCGTCGAGTGGGCCAGCCAAAGCACAGCGGCGGCGCGCACTGTCACGCTGGAATACCTGCTCAGTGGGTTGAGCTGGACGCCGAAATACGACATGGTGATCGGCGACGAAGCGGCGGAGCGCGTCGATATGGCCTTCTTCGCCCAGTTGCAGAACAGCGCGTTCGACCTGGAGGATGTGCAGGTGCATCTGATCGCCGGGCGAGTGGATACGTCCTCAGTCGTGGACACCATGTCCACCGTGACGACCAATCAGATCATCGCGGGCTATGAGGAAATTCAACCGCAGAGCGCAGCAGTGGGCGCGGCGACCATCCAGTACATCTATGAGCCGGGGCGAATCGACGCGGCCATCGGCGACAGCGTATTCGTGCGGCTGCTGGAGGCGACGCTGCCGGCGCGGCGACTGCTGGTGTGGAACAGCGCTGTGGAACGGCAGGTGCAGGTGATTTACAAAGTGCGCAACGACTCGACGCTGCCACTGGCGGAAGGGGTAGTGCGGGCGTACCAAGACGACATCTTCATCGGCAGCGATTTCGTGGAAGTGACACCCATCGGCGGCGAAGGCAGCATCACCGTCGGCAGTCTACAGGATGTGCGGGTGAGCCGGGTGGAGAGCAGCCAACCGCTGAACACCTTCTCCGACTACGACATCGAAGTGCGTATCGACCTTACGCTGGAGAGCTTCGCCGGCGAGCCGCTGGAGATCGAGGTGGTCGCCTTCCTTCCCATCGATGTGGTGGACGAGACGTTCTCGCTGGAACCGGAACGCGAGCCGGGCAATCTCCTGCGCTGGCGGGTGACGCTGGAGCCGGGTACGCCGCTCACGATCAACTACGGCTACACGACGCGCTAGGGTAGTTTCTAGTTCCTGGTTCCTAGTTGTTAGTTCTTATGCTGCTCAAGAAAATAGTGATCCCATTGGTCAACCGAATTGCCGTGTAGGGGCAGTTCGCGAACCGCCCCTACAGTCGACCTATAGAAGGGGAGCCAGTCCCCGCTGTATCCATCATCCAAGCCGCAAACGGTTGGGGTGGTAATCTGAAACACAGCGAAACAGTTCTAAGCAGGCAACATACCGAACAGGCGTATAATGTCAGAAAGAACAAGACGTTGTGGAAGATGCGCCTGTGGTGAATATCATGCACATGATATTGAAGATGGCTCCGCTGCTGTTCTTGACGATGTGCACCTCGTGTGCGGGTAGAGGCTTTCAAACACCAGTAGCCACTCACGACATTGTCGAACTATGGAACAATCCTTTGCCGCGACCAGATTTCGTGCGGTCGGCTGACAAAGAACCGAATGAATTAGGGCAACTCTGTCTAAGTATTAGTGAGCACGAAATCTGGAATCCGGGCGACTACGGTGACGATGTGGGTAATGCAATACTCTACTCCATGCGCTTTGTTGTAGATGGCAACAACGTTAGAGAACCGTTCGTTACATCTTTAGCGATTATCATATACGTTCACGATGAAGATAAAAACGTAGTGGGCAGTCATGGTGGCGGCAGTTCAATCTGTAGTGAAACCGATGACCTGTCGGAAGGATTGCATCTGGCAAGTGTACAATTCAATTCGACTGCCGGCGTCCAATATGCCTACACCTGGGCTTTCAGGATTACCCGATAGGCTCGTCCATGCGTAACAAAGATGTTCAAGTCCTCATGTTCCAGGGCTAACCGCCTCGTCTACCCAGCCGAGCGCGTTAGTCTGCACCAGCCGGGTCAGCGCCTCCAGCCAGACGGGATGAGTGTTGAGGCAGGGGGCGAAGACGAATCGATCCGGATTGCCGCCGCCCGCAGCGAACTGGGCGCGACCTTCATGACCTAACTCATCCAGCGTCTCCAGACAATCGGTGACGAAGCCGGGCGAGAACACCAGCGGGTGCCGGATACCGCGCCGGGAAAGCCCCTCCAGCGTGGCGTCGGTGTACGGCTCCAGCCATTTCTCCGGTCCGAAGCGCGACTGAAAACACAGCGTCCACTCCTCACCGCGCCAGCCCATCGCCTCGGCCAGCAGCCGCGCTGTCGCCTCACAGTGATGGCGGTAGGGATCGCCTTCCTCGACATAGCGGCGCGGGATGCCGTGAAAACTGATGACGATGTGATCGGGTGGGGTGGGTTGAGCCGCGATCTGCTCCTTCAGGTGCGCCGTCAGGGCGGCGATATAAGCCGGGTGGTCATAGTACGGCTCGACGAAGCGCAGCGTGGGCGCGGTGCGTTTGCGCTCATGGAACAACGGGCAGCGCCGGCCGGCAGCAGCCGTATACACTGCATCATAGATTGAGGTGGTGGTGGTCGAGGAGAATTGCGGGAACATGGGCAGGACGATGATGCGCTCGATGCCCTCGGCGGCCAGCGAATGCATGGCACTCTCGATACTGGGATTGCCATAGCGCATCCCCAGCACCACGCGGAAGCCTTCACCCAGCCGTGCCTGCAATCCAACGACTTGCTGCTGGCTGTAGACCAACAGGGGCGAGCCTTCGGGCAGCCAGATGCGCTGGTAGAGTTGGGCCGAACGGGGCGGGCGGGTGTTGAGGATGATGCCGCGCAGGATGATCTGCCACAGCAGCGGATGGTAGTCGATCACCCGCCTATCGGACAAGAACTGTTTCAGATAAGGACGGAGCGCCTGTGGGGTAGGGGCGTCGGGGGTGCCAAGTTGGGCGACCAGGACGCCGATGGGCGAGGACGATGTGGACACGGTGCAGCTCCAAATCTATAGATTTTTGTAGATACCAGCAGAATTCTACAGATTTGGCGACAACTTGTCACGGAGAATGATCGCTTGGCAAGGTCTCCTCGCGCCGCATGATCGGCTCCAGATACCGATTCATCACGTGCTTCAGCTCATCGAACACCGTGTCAAAGTCCAGTTCATCCGAGTAAGCCACCGCCGCCAGCAGCCCCTTGACAATGTAGCGACCGATCAGGCCATAGCGCCGGCGTTCTGCCGCGCTCAGATCCGGCCGCATCAACGCGAAGACGGCATCTGTGCGCTGCAACAGGGCTTCATCCGCCGGGTGAATAGCTTCAGCCAGGGCGCGCGAGGTCTGGGAACTGGCGAACAACACATGAAAGTCACGGTTGTCTCGGATGAACTCGCGCAGCGGCTCAATGAAAGCATCGGTCATCTGCTCCACCGTCATCTCCGTGAAGCGCTCAATCGGCATGGCAGCGGTCTGGGCTTCCCAGGTGGCGACATACCGTTCGGCCAGGGCTTTGGCGATGGCCTCCTTGTTCGGGAAAAACTGATAGAGTGAGCCGACGCTGGTGGCGGCGCGTTCAGCGATGAGAATGGTGGTCGCGGCTTCGTAGCCCACTTCGCCGAAGACCTCGGCGGCGGCATCCAACAGGCGGTTGACCCGCTGCCGTCCGCGTTCCTGTTTCGGGGAGTAGTCGCGCATGTGTTTCATCCTTTTGACGGAGTTGACAACGATGACCTATCCGGCGTATTATAGCAAACATAAACACGAATTCGTATTCACATTTTGATGAGGAGCAAGATCATGTTTCGTGTCAGTCACAGTCAGATCATCAACGCTGCGCCGGTCGTCGTCTATGGCATCCTGACCGATTACGCCGGGGCGCACAACGCCATCCTGCCACGCCCGCCGTTCGGCGATATTCACGTGACACGGGGTGGACACGGCGCTGGCACCGAGCTGGATGTCACGCTGGAGATGTTCGGCAAGCAGTTCCCGTTCCATCTGGTGGTCACCGAGCCGGAGCCGGGGCGCGTCCTGATGGAAGCCGATGCCCAGGCCGAGGTCGTCACCCGCTTCATCGTCGAGCCTGCTGGGGAGGGGAAGACCCACCTGACCATCAGCAGCGAGAATCCCTCCAGCGCCGGATTCAAGGGCTGGCTGGAAAGTCAGATCACGTCGATGATTACCCGACGCATCTACCGCCGCGAGATGGACAATATTGACCGCTATGCCCAGCAGGCGATGAAGGCGCAGACGGCGTGATCTGGTGCAGTTCCTGGTTGTTCGTTGTTAGTTCAAGACGGGGTATCTATTCCTGCACTGACTCCTGGCTCAACCCCGTCACGTTCAGGTAGAGATCGCGCAGCGCC
This sequence comes from Anaerolineae bacterium, assembly GCA_022843385.1. Taxonomy (GTDB): domain Bacteria; phylum Chloroflexota; class Anaerolineae; order Aggregatilineales; family Phototrophicaceae; genus CFX2. The sequence goes on from JALHNT010000030.1 coordinate 61,848, forward strand.
AGGGTTGCCTCCAGCGCGGGCAGGGGGATGGTGTCGTCGAGGCTGGTGTAATCGCGCAGCATCCATCCCCCTTCATCAGCCTGTCGTGACATGACGTGCACCAGCACACGGTCGGGATCGATGAACAGAACATGCTGCAAGGTGGGGATGGCACGGTAGGCTTCGGCCTTGTCCTTCCGGTCATAATTGCGCGTGGCGGGGGAGAGGACTTCGATGATGAGCGTCGGATTGAGCAGGGTATCCGGTTTGACGTTGGGGTGCAGGCGCGGCTCATCACACAGCGCCACGACATCGGGATAAGCATAATCACCGCCCGGCATCCGCACCCGCAGATCGTTGGGGACCACCAGACAACCGCGCCTGATGAGTTGGTTGTTCAGCGCCCAGGTGACGTTCCCGGTGATCCGGTTATGGCCGACCGACGAGCCGGCCATGCTGATGATGTATCCCTGAAAGAATTCGTGCTTGAAGGTGCTGGCAGCTTCTAGCACCAGGTAATCGGCTTCGCTGATACGGAGATCGAGTTCTCTGGCGAACATCCACGCAATCCTTTCCATTCCTGCTCATGCTCAAAGGACAGGGAACTGGGAACTAACAACTATGAACTAACAACTAAAACGCGCCTTTGCCGCTGACGATGGCGACGAAGGTGCGGGCGCAGATTTGCAGGTCAAGCCAGAGCGAATAGTGGCGGATGTAGTAGAGATCGTCCTCGGTGTGCAGGTGCATCGGCTTATCCGAGCGGCCATTCACCTGCCACCAGCCGGTGACGCCCTGTGGCACTTCGAAGCGTTTGCGCTGCCACCACTCATACCGATTGACCAGACCGGGCATCTCCGGGCGCGGGCCCACCACGCTCATCTCGCCGCGCAGCACATTGATGAACTGCGGCAGCTCATCCAGGCTGGTGCGGCGCAGCAGGCGTCCGATGCGGGTGACGCGCGGATCAAAACGGCGCTTGCTATATTCCTGATCGCTGCCGGGGGCATCGGCCACCATCGAACGGAACTTGAGCATGGTGAACAGCCGGCCGTATTCACCGACGCGCTTCTGCCGGAAAAGGATCGGGCCGGGGCTGTCGAGGCGGATGGCGAGGGCGATGATGAGGAACACCGGTGCGGTGACCAGCAGGAACAGGCTGGAGAAGACCAGATCGAAGGCGCGTTTGACGGCGCGCTGACCGGGCGAGAGGACGCGCTCGCGCACACCGATCAGCGGGATGCCGCTGAAGTCCTCGGCGGAGGTCTCGAAGTAGGCCAGATCGGAGTAATCGGGCGAGAGGCGGATGTTGACGGCGAACGACTCCAACAGCCGCATGATGGCGCTGACGCGACCGGCGGTGTGTTCATCAAACCACTTCAACGGGATGACGACCTCGTTGACCTGATGGGTTTCGATCAGACGCGGCAGATCGTCGAGCGTCCCCAGCGATGGCGTATCCAGCAGCGGCGCGTCGCCGTCGTCCTGCACATAGCCGACGAATTGCAGGCCGGCCCAATCGTAGCGCTGCACCGTCTGACCGATGGCGCGGGCGCTCTCGCTGCTGCCGATGACCAGCACCCGCCGGGCATCGCTCAGGTAGCGTCCGAAGCGGCGATAGACAGCGCGGGCGACGATGCGATAGCTCATCAATCCGACCAGCGCCACCAGGATGAAGTAGCCGGCCTGCACACGGGAGAAATCGCGGTAGCTGATGTAGAGTGCGCCGAAGAACAGCAGCGCCGCCATGGCGTGGCCGATCAGCAGATGGCGCATTTCGTGCAGCAGCTCCGGGCTATGGCGCGGGCCGTAGACGTTGGCGCGGTTGTAGGCGAAGAGCCAGATCAGCGGGGACAGCAGATACAGCGCGTTCGGCACCACGAAGGCATCGACCACGCCGGGCAGTCCAAACGCGATACTCAGCCGCAGCGGGAAGGACAACGCCAGCGCTGCCACCACGATCAGGGCGTCGGCGGCCATCAGGAACATGAGGTAACGCAAACTGTAGTGACGCATCATCAGGTTCAGTCGTTTATCATCTGAATCTCATCCATCCCTACGGTTGTATATCGTTCTGCCGGGTTTGGCAATGGAGAGGTTAATCGACTCCCATCGCCTGCCGGTCAGGGCGTCGCCTGGGCTTGCAAGGCCGTCGCAACCGCCAGCAGGTCGGCGCGGCAGCCAGGAGGGATTTGCGAGTCAGTCATGTTAGTGAGCCGCTCCGTAAAGGCTTCCAGAGTGTCGTTGCCGACTTCTCGCATGAGACTTCGTTCCAATGCCGGTTGAAGATCACAATTGGCCGTTACTCGTTGGAGATAGTCGTTTGAAAATGCAGGCACGACGATTTGTAGCCGGCCTTCGAGTTGGGTCTGCAAGGGATATGCAGTCATATTCCCGGAAGTTTGCGCCATTGCGAGCAGCGGTGGCAACGCACCCAATGCCACTGCATATCGTCCGCCAAACGGACTGATATCACTTGCAACAATCTCTCCCGGAAATGATGCCTCGCCCAATAGCTCCCCTGTCGAACTTTCCCATGCTCGAATTGAATTGTCACCAAGAGGTCCTATGATCATGCTGTCATCGTTTGACCATTGCAACCATCTGGGATAGTTGCTAATTGGTGCGGATTTGACAATCACTTGATTTTTGACAACATCCATAATGTGGACATATACCAGATACCCGCGTCCCGTATTGCCTGTCTGCGGGATACTTCCCGGCGTACTCGCTAGTGTATTCTCGTAACTCCAGAAAGCAACCCGAGTGCCTGTGTTATCCCAAACAAAAGGACTAACTTCATAGGGGAAATCTGTTTCTGAGAGCGTTTCACCGGTAACCGCGTCGAGGATTGTCAAAAGATCGTTCCCAACGCGACTCACAAAACGGGTTCCATCCGGACTGAGAAAAGGGAATTGGGTGACTGATACAATCAGGTCACGGAAAACGACTTTTCGAGCCAACGTACCCGTTTGAGCGTCGTACCACTCTGTTCCGCGATAATCGGCAGCCAGTGAAATCGCATATCGCCCATCAGGACTCCATTGGCCGAGAGGAAAGATCGAATCGGTTGTTGAACTTGGGGTCACTGTTGCGGCATCCAGTATCATCCGACCCGCAGCGATGCGAGTTCCATCTGGACTCCAACGGGGGTTTGGCCGGACGTGATTCGGATCGCTTGGAGAAGCATCGGTCAGATATTGCCCAAGCAACCGAAAGTCTTCATCATAAACATAGACGTCAGAAAATGTGCTGATTGCCAGTTTGCTCCCATCTGGACTCCACTGTATGGCAGACAAATCGGCATCAGATGGTATCAAACCAGCATGGGTCGTCTCGTCTAGCGTGACCATCAACGACACCAGCAGGGCAACGGTCAAGAGGGTTGAGCCTAACGGTTTCATTGGTTTGCGCTCCATTTCCACTTTCGACCCCTATTCAGGGCATCGAAAGCTCTATTGGACTTGGCAATGAATGGGCGTTGAAGGCGTGGGGCAGGGGCAATGCGATCATCAACCTGCACCACACGCTAATCCTTGATCCCGAAGATAGCCTTGACCGGCAGGTTGAACCCCGGCAGCAGATCGCCACCGTCGAGCGTGTCCCGGAGCGTCAGCACACGTGGACTCTTGCCCGGCTGGTAGACCTCCACCGTCTGGTTCTCCGGGTTGACCAGCCAGACTATTGTGCCGACCAGCAGATAATTGGTGATCTTGATCCGCATCTCATCGCTGCGGTTGCTGGGGGAGAGGACTTCGACGGCCAGATCAGGCGGTTCGGGGTTGTAGCCGCGCACGTTGAGGAGCTGCGGTTGGCGCGCATAACAGATGAAGCCGACATCCGGGATGTAGCGCTCGTCCGCCACCTGATACCCGCCATCGGCACCGGTCAGATGCCCAATATCGTTGACTTCGAGATACATCCCCAGTCGGGTTGACATCCGCACACCGAGCTTGGACGACTCAGGACTGGCGACCCCTTCGACAATCTCCCCTCGGATGAATTCCAACAGGCGCTCCTCATTTTCCGGCAGCAGCGCCAGCGCCTCAAATTCCTCGACCGTCAGGGTCTTTTCCAGCAGCATGTCACCCTCCTCAACACATCATGTCCATGATACCTGATTTGCCTACATCGATTCCACTGGCGGAAAGTAAAACCTTACGCATTAAATTACGCCAACAATGTTATGATTGACCTTAAGTGTGGTATTGCAAGGAATATCTTATGGCTTACCAGACACGCTGGTACGATGACGAAGAAACAGTATTGATTTACGAGGTGATGGGTGAAACGAGCTGGGACGACTTTCATACGATGAATCACGATCTGATCGAACACATTCAGGCAGCGCCAGGTCGGTTGGACGTCATCACGCTCATGAATGGCAAACGTGCGCAATCGAGCAATCCGCTGCCTCATTTGCAGACCTATGCCCGCCGGATGAAAGCGGTCAAGAGTAAAGGCATGATCCTGATGGTCAATCAGCACCTCTCAGCTGCCTTCTTTCAATCGCTGATGAATGTGGTCGCTACCACTGTAAAAATGATTGATCCGGCCTATCAAGGTCAGGTCTGCCGGTCTTTGGATGAAGCCTTGACGCGCATTAAACAGGATCGCCTACGCCAGGGAATTGCACTTCCCACTGCCCGCGTCTGACGGCTGCCGGGACAGTATTCACCGATGCACTAAACGATGGAGTCGGCGCTGAAGCGCATCAGCGATGACCGTACCCGGCGGGGGCACGCGCTGCCCCGTCCCAGTAGATTCCGTCAAGCCTACGTGACAGAAGTCTCTACTTCCCCCGCAGCACAGCCCAGACGAAGCGCGGGTTATACACCAGGTAGCGTTTGGCGAGGCGGCGCGGCTCCTGCATCAGACGGAAGACCCACTCCAAGCCAGTGCGCTGCATCCAGCGCGGAGCCTGCTGCCGGGTGCCGGCGTGGAAGTCGAAGGCCGCGCCCACCGCGATCAGCAGCGGGGCGGTCAGGTGCGGACGATACAGCTCCATCCACTGATCCTGCTTGGGGGAACCCAGTCCAACCCAGATGATGCTCGGCCCGGCCGCGTTCAGCCGTTCGACCACCGCCGAATCGGATTGATCGCCCAGCGGAGCCACCGGCGGCGAATACGTCCCGGCGACTTTCAGACCGGGGAAGCGGGTGGTCAAGCGCCGCGCCAGTTCTTCCGGCACACCGGGCAACCCACCCCAGAAGTAATGCGAGATCGGGGTGTTGGCAGTCTGTTCACATAACGCCAGCAGCACATCCGGGCCGTAGACGCGCTCGGCCTGGGGTGCGCCGCGCTGCCGCTGCACCCAGACGATAGGCATCCCATCCGCCGTAATCATGTCCGCGCCATTGACGGCGCGCATTACCGCCGGGTTCTCGTGGCACATCATCACAGTGTAAACGGGGCAGGTGCAGACATAGCGCCGGTCGGGTTCGGCGGCCCAGCGGAGCAGGGTGGCGATGGCGTCGTCAAAGGGCAGGGCGTCGGTGCGGACACCGAGGATGGGAATCGGGGTCACGTGACCTCACAGCGATCAGCCGCAAAACCCGGATTATACCAGACGGCTGTCGTCCTGCGGCAGCGTAGGATCGATCTGGTGGAGGGCGCGAAGTCCTTCGGCGACTGAGGCGACGAAGCGCACATTCGCGCTTTGCGAGCGCGCCAACACCCGTGCCAGCATCTGCACGGTTGGGGGTGGCTGAGGGTGAACCACCATCAGGCAGCCCATTCGCCGGTGCCGCAGATACTCGGTGACAGACCAAATATCCTTGAGATGGGTTGGCACCTGACGGGCAGCCGCAATATCGAGGAGCATGTGCAACCGATAGGGCGATACGTTGAGGCGCTGGAGCATGTCGTCATTCGCCCGCTGGGTATCTTCCAGTGTGAGTTCGTCGTTGACCGTGATATGAATCACACGGCCTTGCAGGATCAGGTGTTCAGCGTAAGGCATGAGATGTGTTCACTTGTTGGGCTGTGCTGATTATAGCATTCTTAGCCGAACATGCTGGCTCATCATTCCGTCAGCGTCAGGTCAAGCCGCCGCAATGCATCAAGCGCCTCATCCATTGTTTTGGCAAAGCGCATATTTACACCAGCTGCCTTGGTGATAACAGCAGCCAGCATGTTCGCCAGCGGGTTAGGACTTGAGTTGACCACGATCAACCAGCCCATACCGGGTTGGCGCAGGTAACTGAACGCCCCCTTGAGTTCCGGGATATGCGATGGCATCTGGCGTGCCTGTGTAATATCGGCGATCAGATGAGTCGTGGCGCTATGCATCGTGAGGTGCGCCAGCATGTATGCGTTGAACTGCTGTGCGGCTTCCACACTAAAGACGCCATCCAGCGTCAGGACGACGATACGGTTTTCGAGTAAGGTCTGCGTCGTAAAGGGCATGAGACGGATTCTTTCGCTCAAATAGAATAGACGGATTAGAGTTGTGCTGACACAGCTTGGGGAAGGTAACAGCGTATGGCCGTGTGCTCCTGCTGCTGAGCTGTAATTGTGTAAGCCCTGGCTTATGTAAACTGACCCATAGATCGATTGTACTTCGCAATCCGCAAGACAATGCTAAAGAATTGCCATCATGCGACGGATTGCTTTACGATTCGTGGCGTCGGTAAAACCGCTGTGTCTCGTGGGCGATGATCGGTTTCATGACTGGCAGGCGCTTGAGCAGGCCAAACAGCGGCACATCCACCAACTCCTGATTGGCGCGGCGCTGTGTTGGCCGGCGAAGTATCGAGGACCAAATGGGGACGTAGCGGTTCTAAAGCGAGACGTTGTAACAAAATGCGATAGATCTGGTGGGCATCTTTAAGCATGAGTTCTGCCCTGGCGGTGATCAGGATTACTCGGGCAATCAGGCTGGGGTGTGAATAGGCCATGATGTGGCGAGGTTTGCAGACTAATCCATACCGGCTACCGACCCGGTGATGGATACCACTGACTTATCCTTTTGGTGCGAGGGCAGGACATCGCCTGCCCCCACTTTTAACTCCGCACGTTCAACTTGGCACTACTTGTGCCAGTAGGTCGGCCAGTCGAGATACTTGTTGAAGGCTTCGTGGATGGCCGCCGCCTGCAACGACTGGTTGATGGTGACGTGGTGTTCGTAGCCGTTCTCGCATATGTAGGCCAGTAATTCCTGGAAGCGCGGCACCTGCACCACACCGTAGCCGCCGAACGTGTCAATCGGGTCGTCGGTGAAGTTGCCCTCGCCGGTGTAGGCCGTGATCTCACCCACGAAGTCGTCAGTCGAAATCCGCAGGTAAGTGAAGGGGTTCTTCTTGATCTTGCCGTAGATCGTCCCCCAGGTGTTGTCCTTGCCCACCGTACCAGCGATGATCTCCTGATAATCCATCACCGGGATGTCGTCGATGAAGACATCTTTGGGCAGGTTGGAGCAGTGGAAAACCACGCCTTTATCCGGGTCTTCGCCGTAATTGTTGTTCCAATCGACCAGCGCCGAGGGGCGTCCGCTCGCCAGTTGCAGCGCCAGCATCGCCAGCGCACCCACAATGTCGGTTTCGCAGGCCGCCGGGTTGAGCTTGTTGCTGCTCATACTCATCAGCGTACACGGGACGACGCCGAAATATTCTTCCATGCTCGTCCAGCACTGGATGGCGGTGGCATCCAGCATGTTGTCATCCATCCAGCCATCCAGCACCACGCCGAACTTCGCCATGCGGTAGAGCGAGACTTCCGGCACATTCTGGGTGCGGGCATAGGCGCGGATGTCCTTCAGCTTGCCCTGCACCTTGTCATCCTCGTTTGCCAGCCGTTCGATGCGCCCGTAGACTTCGGAGAGGTCGAGCGTCTCGACGCTGATGCCGGCGTTATCCAGCAGCTTCTCGCTGAAGCGCACCGTCTTGAAGGCTTCCGGACGTGCCCCCATCATGCCCAGCCGCGCCGTCCGCATCCCCTTGACCACGCGGCAGATAGCAGCGAACTGCTGCAAATCCCGCAGGAAGGCCGGACTGGTCGGGTCCATGGTGTGGTTGCTGGTCAGGGTGTAGGGGATGCCGTACTGCTTCAGGTTGTTACAGGCGCTCATCTTGCCGCAGAAGCTGTCGCGGCGATTCTTGATGTCCATGCGGGTCGCGTCATCAGGGAAGGCGTGGATCAGCACCGGCACATCCAGTCCGGCGAAGCGCAGCGTGTTGGCGATGGCGCGTTCGTCACCGAAGTTGGGCAGCGTCACCAGCACGCCGTCGATCTCATCTCGGTGCTGGCGGAACAGATCGGCACACATGCGCGCTTCGGCCAGCGACTCAATCGCGCCGTTGTTGGTATCGGGAGCCGGGGTGATGATGGCCTTGATGCCGGCCTGTTCGAGAACTTTCAGGATGGTCTCGCGGCCTTCGCCCGCCAGCCAGGCCGGGAAGAAGCCGCGATTACCGACGATGATGCCCAGCGTCACCGGGCGACTGTTCAGCCGTGAGGCCGGGGTCATTTGGGGCTGCGCTGCGAGAACCATGAGACTATTCCTTTCCGTTATCAACGGCATTATTCCGAGAACTATTCTTGCTCACCAGCTTAACACGCCTGCCGGGGAGCCGTCCACTTCTGCAAGCGTTTGCACATCGATTGTAACGCGGACACCTCGCGCTGGCGAACGGGATGGACAGCCATTGTATTGACTGACAACTGCAATCAGCTTATGCGAGGAAGTTGTGACTATAATGGATGGAAACGGATAAGCCGTGAATTCGAGGTGGTGATTGTCTGAAAACAAATTGATGGCGATGGGGCGAACTAACCTCCGTAAAGCCCTTATCCGCGCTGACTCGTCGCTCCAGGAAGCCATCATCCGATTCCTGGAAGAAGATCCCAAGACCTTCAGCAGCGGCTACGCCAAAGAGATCATCTGGAAGTACATCAAGCGCTATCCATTAACCATCAATGATGTTACGCGGCTTGAACAGGCTGCGTTGGAGTACCTGAAACGCCCGATGTCGCGTGAGTTCAAGCTCATGTCTCAGACGATGGCACGAATCGCAAGCCGAGATTTTTGGACAGCAGTTAAGGCTGAATTGAATTCTGACACCCCCTGGACGCAAATCAACGCATATTGCCTGTTTGCTTATTCCGAAGGCATCCAGTCGGGAGAGAGCCTACGTCTTGAATTAAATCGCATCAAGATCACCTACTATTGGACACCGAGAGAATTGCCTCACGATGTTTTCAGTGTGGATGATCTATTGGAAAAGGTGAAATTAGCCGAGAACTGGCCGGGTGGTCAGATTGTTTACCAGGCCGCGAACCCGATTCATTTACCGATCCTATACTACTACTCAGCCCGCGATCTCGAATTTGCCAAGCTGGCTGTTAAAGAGGGAAACAAAGGACGTATTTTGGAGAAATTGAAGTTGATACTTGGTAAAGGCACAATGAATATCTTTACAGTGGGCGCATGGGTCTACGCGATTTATCTTTTGAATCAGATCGATGATGAAGGAGCTGTTCCCATCCTGATCAGGTTTCTGGAAGACAAGATTGATTACAAATTCGGTGGGCCAACGAAGAGCTTGCTCGAAAGCACTTCCCTCAAAGTGTTGCGGAAATACTATACCGTTGAGGCTCAACAGGCTTTGAAGAAACGCAGCGCCGCGGAACGCCGGTACAGCGAGTATTACCGAGACCGGAGTCTTGGCTGGAGTTTCAGTTATCCATCAATCGACGACTGATTGAGGCCAAACACAGAATTCGCCCTACCCTCGCGGGATGTCGCGGAAGAAACGGTGGGCGTATAATAACAAGGGATAATGCGAGGAAATCCATATGACCACCCTCTCCCTGCAACAAATCATGACACAGGCGATGCAGTTATCGCCTCCCGAGCAAGCCCTGCTGATGGAACGACTGGCGGCGGCCCTGCGTCAACGCCTGTCAGAATCATCCAACGCATCGGACATCCCTGAATGGACAGATGCCGAGCGGATGCAGATGCTCCTGCCCGAACCATTGCCACCAGCCGAGGTTGTGGCACGAGGATTGACCGGCACATGGACGAACGTAGCGGATGGGGCAGAATGGGTCAATGAACAAAAACGCCAACGAGAGATAAAGCGCCAATGGAAATTCCAGCAGCCTTAGTGGATACAGCCATCATCGTTGATTTGCTACGCGGATATCTGCCAGCGCAGAACTGGTATCTCGCTCAATCAGGTCTCGGTATATGTCGAGCGATTTGGATGGAAACGCTGGAAGGCGCAGCCAACAAGCGGGATCAGGAACACGCAATCAAATTGCTCCGCACATTCATCACTATTCCCCAATCAGACGAAGACATGCAGTGGGCAATTGATCGGATGGCGCAGTTCAAACTTAGCCATAATGTCGATGCATTCGATTGTCTGATCGCTGCCGCCGCGAGCCGCAACCGGCTCATTCTGTATACCCGTAACATCAAGCACTTTCAACCGCTGCTTGGCCCATTGGCTGTCATTCCGTATTGATAGGTGTATGTGATTGCGGATGATTACCCGACAAACAGTGAGTGACAAAATTCTGAGCTATCTCAACAATCAGATTAATCTGGCGCAGTTGGTTGAATGGGCTGAGATGTGTATGGTTGAGGGCGGCTTTGACCCGGAAGCTGATATTGACCTGCTGGTGGATGTCGTCATGTATTTGGCCGGTGCCGATACGGATTTGTTCCCGCTGACGTGGGACATCTGCCAAGACTTCATGACGCGCCTGGGAACACCCATTCGGGTTGTGCCGATGTAGTCCTGGACTATCGCTATAATGAGGTTATCGGATCAAGATGAAGGGACGATTTCGATGATGACCGTTGAAGCCTTGATGCAGGAAACCGCTCAACTCAGCACACTCGACAAACTTTGCCTCTTCCGCGCGCTCTATGGACAGTTGGAGCAGGATGGCATGAAAGTCATCCAGGTCGAATCGGACTGGGATGTGGTTGATCGGCTGCCCCACCAGCGTGAACCGCAGATCAACGAGTTGCCCAGTCAGGCGAGGGTTGATCTTGATCCAGCAGCGACCTCCTCCCTACGTGAAGTTCTGGAACAAGCCGGGTTGACCGTCATCGAGATGGAAACCCAACTGAATACTGAGCGCCCGCATATTCCGCCGGAAACCACGCTGGAGACCAATGGGCTTAATGCACACACAGAGGTAATCGATGTTCAACCATCTGCGAGACTACCTGAAAACTGGCAACCCTAATCTCTATGACTCAGCTACCATGGAACTTCTGAAGATGGAAGAATCCCGCGCTGTAGAGAGTCTGTGTGATGCATTGAACGACCCAACCGTTTGGGTTAAGGAGCGCGCTGCCGGGCTGTTGGCTGCTATGGGCGGGGCAGGGGTTGAACATCTGCTTGTGATGATCCGCGCTGACGATGCGAATGAGCGTGGGCTAGCTGCTTTTGTTTTGGGACGTGCTGAAGAAGATCGCGTTGTAGACGCACTTATAGTCGCGCTAAACGACTCTGATTCTTTTGTCCGCGCCGCTTCAGCCGTCAGCCTTGCGATGATAGGCGATACACGCGCGATTTTTCCCTTAATTGGAAGTCTGACTGACAATGACGCCGATGTTCGCAGTCAGGTCGCGGCTGCTCTGGGCCGTATGCGAAATTCCGCTGCGGTCGAACCATTGCTTGAGGCGTTGAAGGACGGGGACTGGCAAGTACAGCGCAATGCTGCTATTGCTCTGGGTTGGATTGGTGACAAGCGGGCATTCACTCCACTATTGGAATTGGCCTTCGATGGCCCGGAGATGCTGCGGTCGCATTGTCAGGATGCGCTGGGCAGATTAGCCATTGTGGCCGGAATTGAGCCAGTTATGCTAAAACTGAAAGACCAAGACCCATTTGTTCGTAGTCGGGCGGTAGGTTTGTTAGGTCATCTGCATGACCCGCGTGCAATCGACTCGCTCAGGGATGCGCTTGAAGACAATACTTCCCGTGTTCGTTGGAAAGCCGCTGAAGCCCTGGCACAATGGGATCAAGCGTGTTCCGTCAAAACGCTGACCAGCTTGTTGAACGATCCTGATAAGGAAGTCCGACGCGGAGCAGGCAAGCAATTGCGACGCATCAAGACGCCAGAAGCCATTGCCGCGTTGAATGAATGGCGCGCAGGTCAAAATGATAGAGGAACACCCCAATGATCCCACAAACCCGCATCGGGATGCCGCTGGACGAATTCCTCAGCGAGCAATCCCGCCAGCCGTTTGAACTGGTGAATGGTGAAAGGATCGCGCAATTGCCCAACGTTTTTGGACACGCCGAAGTCATCCAACTGTTGTTCCTGTTGCTGTTTCAATGGACGCAGACCCATAGGACCGGGCGGGTATTCAGCGAGACCACTTTCATTCTGTCGGATCGTCAGAATCCCGACTGGGTGACGGGTTCGCGCATACCTGACCTGATGGTCTACGCCGGGGATCGCATTGACGAATACAAGGCACACACGCCGGATTACCGGGAGAAGCCGCTGGCGCTGGTGCCAGACCTGGTGATTGAGGGGGTTTCGCCAAGTGATAAGGTCGGCGATCTGGACGACAAAATTGATGCCTATCTGAGCGACGGCGTCCGCCTGATCTGGGTGTTGAAGCCACAGCGGGGCAGGGCGGTGGTGTATGCCCCGGATATGGAACAACCGCTGCATCTGAGCGGCGACGCCGTGTTGGACGCCAGTGAGGTGCTGCCGGGCTTTCAGGTGCGGCTGACTGATATTTTCGGGGAGTGAAGGTCTGCCGTAGCTGACTGTGTTCAGCCTGCTGGCGAAAAACTCTCATCGGCTCGAATTGCGCTCCCTCAACCCTAAATTTTGCCAACCGTTCTCTAACCCTCCACCGACAACCTTAACCTCCACGCTCCCCTAAAACGGTTAACGCTGACTCGCCTTAAGTCGTACCAAAAAGTTTACCAAAAGTTCACCCGTAACGGCGGGAATGGACGTATGCTGAGGGCAAGAAGTCGTTCGATAGTCGGTAGTCGATAGTCGATAGTCAATAGTCAATAGAGGAAAAGCTCATGCCTCGTTGCGTGTCACTCGTTACGAACCGAGCGCTAAATGTCACAAGATGTAGTTCTGACTTTGACGACTTTGACGACTTTTCGCAACCATCTGCGAAAGCCTCGTCACTCGTCACTCGTTACTCGTTACTTTGCACTTGTTTGGGACTGCCACTGCCGCCGCCGCCACAGGGCAGTCGATCGTCAATAGATTGAGGTTTGCTCGATGATTTGCTCTCTGTGTCCTCTGCGACTCTATGGTCAGTTTTTCTTCTTTGCTGGCGGATGGCGGCGGATCGCTCCCGTCCTATCGCCACCGCAAATCCGATCCGCCGGCGGCAAAGGAGTCGAGGAGTTGAAAGTGCCAAGTGCCAAGTTCAAAGTGAAAAACTCCGCTTTCTCTCTGTGCCTGCTCTGAAAGTTGAAAGTGCTGAGTGCTAAGTTGAAAGTAAAAGACTCCGATTCTTGTCGATCCTGGTGCCTTGGCAGTGAAATCTTGGGGCAAAATGAAACTGGTCAATCGCTCGCAGCAGGGTTGTGCCTGGATTGTTGGAGTTGGCGGGCGACGGCCAGCAATTGGGTCTAGTGCTCGAGAGTCAAATGATCGAGCGCTTCCAGAATTTGCACGCGGACTGAATCCATTGCTACCCCCTCACGACGCGCATTCTTCGGCCAGGGCATAACGGACGCGGGCAGCTTCAACTGCTTCGATGTGCGTTTCGGCCCACTCCTTGAGTGCTTGCGCCAGCGGTAGCAGCGACTCGCCCAGCGGGGTCAGCGAATACTCAACCGTCGGTGGCACCGAAGCAAACACCTGTCGTTGAATCAGGCCGTTAGCTTCCAGATCGCGCAGCGTCTGCGTCAGCATCTTCTTCGAGACGCCCTCAATCATCCGCTGTAACTCGCCGTAGCGCTTGGTGCCTTTGAACAAGGCATAGATGACGAGCACGGTCCACTTGTCAGCGATGAGCGCCAGCGCCCGGCGCGAGGGACAATTCTGATTAAGTACATTATAGGTAACGGGCGGGAAGTCGATGGTATCGGTCATGGTCGCTCCACAGGAACTTTTGGGTGCCCAGCGCACAAAATAGTGCCTACTTCCGTTATGGAAGTGATTTCCATAGAATGAGTTTCGTTAGCCCATTATACGGAGAACGAACCCATGTCTCAACTGACACGACGGAACTGGTTAAAGGGGATGGCACTGGCCTGGGCCGGCGCGGCCGGTCTGCTGACTCTACCCGGAATGACACGGCGGACGCTGGCACAGGCCGCTGCTTCTGGCTCCACGGTCTTCAGCATCCCGCGCGGCAACGTCACATTCCACACCTATGTTGCGCCCGATGCCGGTTTTCTGGTGACTACCCACATCATCGAGACTGAGACGAGCCTGGTGCTGGTCGATTCACAGTTCACCCAGTCTCAGGCGCGGGGAGCGCTGGCGCTGGCCGAAAGCACCGGCAAGCCGATCAACCGCGTCATCCTCAGCCACTCGCATCCCGACCACTGGGGCGGGCTGAATGTCTTCGCCGGTGTGCCAGTGTTCGCCTCGGCGGGGGTGCAGGCAGCGGTCGCGGCCAGCGCCGAAGGCACCATCGCCAATGTCCGCGCCAACTTCGGCGATGAGTTCACCACAACCGCGCCGGTGATCGAGAACGTAATTGAAGCCGGGAACGAGACCATCGATGGCGTGGCATTTGAGTTTGCCATCTACAACAATGCCGAAGATGCCGAGCAGGTGGTGGTGAAGCTGCCGGAAGCGGGCGTTATGATCCTGCAAGACCTGCTTTACAACGATGCCTACTTCTTCCCCGGCCTGAATCGCGTCAACTGGATCAGCATCCTGGAGGAACTGCGGGCGGGTGAGGGGTATGATCTGCTGCTGGCGGGGCATGGCTTCCCGGCACGCCTCGGCGAACTGACCAACGCCATCCGCTATCTGACCTTCTTCAATGAGGCTCGTGCCACAAGCCAGACGCCGGATGAGCTGAACGCCGCGCTGCAAGCCGAATTCCCGGCATATGGTGCCGCCGGCATCCTCGGCTTCACAGGCTTGGCGTTCCAGTAGTCACTGTTATCTGAACATCCGCTGCCCCCAACCACTCCGGAAATAGGGCGGGAAAGGGGGCAGACAAGCAGCTTGTTTATCAGGGAAAGGCTATCGCCATACGGTTGCTCAATCGAGTTGGGCAGAGTTACACTCTTGTCACGACAGAAAACCGTTGCGAACAGGACTTTCTGTCCTGTGTTGCGAGGGAGTGATAACTCTCAATGAACCATCCACTCATGCTCATCCGTTGGTTGTTCACGTTCTCATGCCTGTTATTCCTGTGCCTGATAGTGCTGAGTCCTGACCCGACGGCAGCGCAGACAGCGATTGTGAGCCGCTATGCCTATCTCACAGAATCAGCGCCATCCCAACTCCAACTCCATCTCATCAATCCCGCTAACTCAAATGAGCGCATTGCCCCGATCCCGATTACGCTCACGGCTGGATACAGTCTCCGCGTGGCGAATCCCAGCCCGGATGGACGCTGGCTGGCGGTCTGGTCAGGTAATCTTGCAACCACAACCATGCTGTTGCAGCTTTATCAGATGAGTACTGGAACATGGCAGACGATCCTTCAGATTCCCACGTATCAATACCGGGACGTTGATGACCTCATTCCCGTCTGGTCGCCCAACAGCCAATATCTGGCGTTTATCACAATCGATGGAACGGCTTTCAGCGCTCAACTGTTCATGATAGCATCGCAAACCTTGACCACCGTGCGCGCTGGAACGGCAGTGGGATCACTCCCGTTCATCTACCCGATTGAGCTGGCCTGGAGCCAACACAGCACCCGGCTCGCCATCGTGGAAAGCAATTGTTACAACCAGTTATGCACCAATGATATCCGACCGTTTGCCATTCCCTCCCTTACTGCGTTGGGCGAGATCAGGATTGATGGCACCATCTGTAATCTGAAGTGGTCACCTGACAACAGGCGCATCAGTTTCATTCGGGATTGCGACTACAATGCTGCCCTCTATCTTTCAGATATTTTCATCTGGGAAGTGGGGCAACAGCAAGCAGCACGCTTGACCCATTTCACCAACCAGCTTGGTGGAACATGGACACAAACATTTGTAACTGCAAGTCTCGATGTACTCTGGTACGATGCTAATCAACTCCTGATTGGAATAGCTGCTATGAAGACCGGGAGTTTGGCTAACCTCTACACGGCTGAGACAGCACTTTATCATTCCACAGCGGGTCGTGTTGCTGAACTCTCCGACGAAATCGCATATGGTTGGGTGAGAAACCCATTTTTGGATGAAATTACTTATCGATCTCTCGGAGTGACCTCAACCAACGAAAAGGGCTTTGATTTCAGCCCCGGTTCTATCCGTATTGCGACTTTTGATGGAACGAATTTAGTGGTGACAGCCCAAGTTCCCGGCCCGCGTCCAAATTGGGGAAAGCTGGAACAATCGTTGTATTGGTCGCCTGATGGCCGTTGGGTAGCCTATTCGCAAGCTAATCCGCCAAGTTACTTCTTTCTCGACAAGATAACCGCGACAACGACACAATTTCTGTTGCCCGAAAATGGCTATTCACCCCTCGGCTGGGTGTCAGTACAACAAACAACTGCCACTCCCGCAGCCTGATTTCGATATTCTGAGAATCAATTTGAAACTCGTTGTCGATTCGCCGCCATCTCGTTCGTAGTGGGGGTAGAACGAGCGTAATTCAACGCTCACAAAACTACGGAGGAGAAATCATCATGCAGAGCGAAGCCGTTTTTCAGATGCTGTTCCAGGCCGCTCATGAGCAAATGGAAGCCGTGATGACCGATGTCACCGACTCGATTGCCCATGTCGTGCCGCCCGGCGTCGTCAGCTCGATCGGGGCGCAGTATGTTCATGCCCTCACCAGCGAGGACTTTGTCATCAATGTCGCGCTCAAGGGCGGCGCACCGCTGCTGGCGACCACCTTCGCTGGCAAGATCGGCTCGGCGGACGTGCCGCAGTTGTTCACCTGGGGGCAGTGGGGGCGGACGGTGAAGGTCGATGTGGCGCAGGCCAAAGCCTATGCCCAGGCGGTTTATGCCAGCGCCCGCGAATACCTCACCACCCTGACGCCGGCACAGGTGGGTGAGGTGGTGGACCTGACCCAGATGGGGTTGGGGCAGATGCCGCGCGCCGCACTGCTCAACATCGCGCTCCAGCAGGTTTTGTCACACAGCGGCGAAATCTCGGCGCTCAAGGGGCTGCAAGGGCTGAAGGGTTACGCGCAGTAATCTGTGGAATGAATCAGTCGTAAAGGCGGGGTGGTTCATCGGCTGCCCCGCCGACGATCACGCTGGTTTGTGAAGTCATAATTGTGCTAGAATCGTACAATTCCATACGGCAATTTCGTTATCGGTGGACGATCACCGTGTTACACAAACACGATCGCGTGGCGCTGACGCAGGATTTGCCTGACTATCAACTCCAGGCGGGTGATGTGGGGGTGGTGGTCATGATTCAAGGGGATCATGAAGGTTTTGAACTGGAAATCTTCAGCGCCGATGGGACAACGCTGGAGGTGGTAACGGTGAATGCCAGTCAGGTGCGCCCCGTCAACCGCCGCGATGTCTTGCATGTCCGTCCGCGCTCCGCCTGAGGTTCTCGCCTGAAGGGACTCAGTGCGCTCCCAGCCCCGCCAGAACAACCCCCCACACCCCCTCAAAGGCGTCGTCAATCCCTGGCTCGGACCAGGCGGCAGCGTGTACCGGATCGAAGGTGACGAACTTGCTCCGCCATCTGTATCACGCCCACCCGCGTCAGCCTGTGGTCGAGGTTGTCAGTGCTGGAACCCGCACTGCAACTTCCGTACATATCCGACAACGTCTATCCATTCCATGGATAGGTTGGACGGGCAGCGGCAGCCACCTCCACCAGATGCTCTATCTGGGTGAAGGACTCGCGCTGCTTGATGAGCGGCACCGCGATATTGAGCGCCAGACTGGCGGCAACTGAACGCTCATGCACATCCTCGATGCCACGAATATCGGCCACGCCCGCCAGCCCGATGACCCGGCGCATCATCTTGCAGGCGGCGAACCCGGCGGCGTCCTGTAGCAGACGCAGCATGTAATGCTGTTGGTAGCCTTTGGGCATATTGATGTGATCCACCTGATCCCAGACCGGCTGGAATTCACGGACGAACACCTGCCACAATTGGATCACGCTGTTGGTCAGGTATCGGCGGAAGGCGGCGCGTTTCTCAGGGTCTTGGGTGCGGACTTCGTGCGAGGCATAGCTGAGGAACAGATTGGCGATGACCGCGCCGATGTCGAAACCCATCGGGCCGTAGAAAGCGAATTCCGGGTCGATGACAATTGTTTCCTGTTGGTTGACCATGATGCTGCCGGTATGCAGGTCGCCATGCACCAACGCCTGCGCCTGAGTCATGAACTTCTCTTTCATCAGCGCCACATGCTCGCGTAGCTCCTCGTCGGCTTGCAGTGCCAGCACCTGCGGCTCGATCTCGGCATGATAGCGATTGCCATCGGCGCGGCGATACGGCTCGGTGAAGACCAGGTCTTCGGTGATCTTGCACAGCTCCGGATTGATGAAGCGCGCCACTTCGAGCTTCTTCGTCCGGTAGTCCAGCACCAGATCGGAGGTATGACCCAGCGTCCGCGCCATGAAGGTGCCGATGTGTTCGGCGAACAGGGGATAGGTGATGCCGTCGATCAATCCCTTACGCATGATGATGTGCTGGTTCAGATTGACCATGGCCGTCAGGTACATCTGTGCGTCGTAGAAGAAGACCTTGACGGTGTGCTGCGGACACAGGCGGTATTCGATTTCCAGTGCCTGCGCTTCGATGCGTGCGCGATCCGGCGGCAGCGGCCAGCTTTCACCGACCAGTCGGACGTAGGGCAGGGCTTGTTTCAGCACCACCGTGCGATTGGGGTCGCTCTTCACCCAGACCTTGAACACCAGATTCAGATTGCCGTCGCCCACTTCCACCGCTTCGATCTCGTCATCGCCGAAGATCGGGCGCAGTTCAGCGCGTGAACGGACGTAAGCGGGGATGGTTTCGACGGTCAACGGACGATAGTGTGGGGAAAGATCACCAAACATGAGAACACCTTCGAAAAGTTTAGGTCAAGAATACGAATCACAGAGGCCATACCGAGACACAGAGAGAATACCGAGCCTGTGACTGCAATAGGCATCCATCTTATTTTGTCAGTGTACGCGATCATGAACAACAGACCGGATCATAAAGTTTAGGTCAAGAATACGAATCACAGAGGCCATACCGAGACACAGAGAGAATACCGAGCCTGTGACTGCAATAGGCATCCATCTTATTTTGTCAGTGTACGCGATCATGAACAACAGACCGGATCATACAGACTCTCTTCTTGGTTCGTCTCTGAAACATGGATTGGCTTTCATATCACGTCAGAATGACGCGGTGCAGCCCTTTGACAAGAATTGGGACATTGAAGTTAATCAACAAACCCAGCGGCAGATCAAGCGCCTTCAAATAGGATAGAGTCTGGCTGTGATGAATTGGCGCAATGGCGTCTACCGACTTCAGTTCAACGACTAATTCCTGTTCAACCAGCACATCGACACGTCCTTCGCCCACCTGTTCGCCCTTATAGATGAGGTTGAAACGGTACTGACGCTCAAATTCAATCTGCCTCAGTGTCAATTCGTGGCACAAGGCATTCTCATATACCGCTTCGAGATAGCCTGGGCCAAGCGCTTTGTGAACTTCGATGGCTGCGCCAATCACTTTCTCAGTCAGCGCATTGTATGACGCCAGCGCCGAACGCCGATCACGCGGCTGCAATTTCAAGATCTCCCTTTTAGCCAGATCGAATAACCGAACTCCATTGAGACATCTTGCGACAGGTTCTTAAAGCTCGCTCTGTGTCCTCTGTATCTCCGTTTTTGCTCTGTGATTCGCTTGCTACCCGCTGGTTTTGTCGCGGGCGGACTTGCCGCTGAAGACCACGTTGACCACCAGCGCCGCGATCAGCACAACGCCCGTGATGAACTCCTTCAGGTAGATGTCGATCTCCGGGATATTGTCCAAGCCGTTACGCAGCGTGCCGTAGATCAGCAGGCCGATGAGCGTCTGCGGGATGCCACCGCGTCCGCCGGTCAGCGCTGTGCCGCCCAGCACCACTGCGCTGATGGTATCGAGCAGATAACTCGGCACCGGGTCCGGTTGCGCGCTGCCCAGTCGCCCCATGCCAACGATGCCAGCCAGCCCCGCCGTGAAGCCGCTGATGGTCAGCACAGCGATCAGGATCAGATTGGTGTTAACGCCCGCCAGCCGCGCCGCCGTCTTGCTCGCGCCGGTCATATAGACATAACGTCCGAAGCGGGTATAGCGCAGCACCAGGAAGGCCACCAGCAAACACAACGCCGCCACGATCACGATGAACGGGAAACCGCCACGCCCGGTCTCATCGGTGAAGATGCGCCCGCTGCCCAGGAAACGTGCCGCATCCGGCAGGGTGGTGATCGTTCGGCCTTTGCTGACATAGGTCGTCAGACCCGCGCCGATGAATGACACCGCCAGCGTTGCCATGAAGGTCGGGATGCGAAAGCGGGTGGTGATGAGTCCGGCCAGCAGACCAAGCAGCGTGCCAACGATCAGACCGGCGATCAGCGGGATAGGCTCCTGCATCTTCTGGTTGGCGAATAACTGCGCTGCCACCATGCCAGCAATCGCCGCTGTCGAAGCAATCCCCAGATCAATCTCGCCGGTCAGCAGCACGAAAGTCATGCCAGTAGCGAAGATCGCTAGGGTTGAGACCTGCACCAGAATGTTATTGATGTTCAGCGGACGCAGGAATGAATCCGAAGCGATGCTGAAGAAGGCGAAGAGTGCGATCAGCGTCCATACCGGGGCCAAAGTTGTCACCCATTGGGGGAAGCGTCGGGCTGGAGCCGGGGATTGCGTGGTGGTCTGTGATGTCATAGGAGCCTCAATAACACATCTTTGTTTAAGTTCTGATTGGCTAACTCGGTGACGACGCGCCCGCGCGACATCACCACAATGCGATCCGATACCGCCAGGATGGTCTCCGGTTCGCTGGAGACGACCAGCACACCATAACCCTCGTTGCGGAAATTCCGCAGCAGCCCCAGCACCTCGCTCTTCGCCCCCACATCCATCCCGCGCGTTGGTTCGCACATGATGAAGACTTTGGGCGGGTAGGGCAGCCAACGGGCAATCGCCACTTTCTGCTGATTACCACCGCTCAGTTGACCCACCGGATTGTAGGGGTCAGGCGGATGCACGCCAGTGATCGCAATATGCGGTTGGGCTGCCCGCAATTCGGTGGCAGCGCTGGGCGACAGGAATCCCAACCGGGGCAGGTGCGGCGTCATCACATTGCGGTAGATGGCTTCGTCCATGAACAGGCTCATGCGCCGCGACTCGCTGGCGTAGGCGATGCCCTGTTCGATGGCGTAACGGGCAGAGTGACCGCGCGGGAAAAGCTGTCCATCCAGCCGGATGTCACCGCTGTCGAAGCGATACAGGCCATAAACCGCCCGCGCCAGATCGAAATGCCCTGCGCCAATTGCCCCATACAGGCCGACGACCTCGCCTTTGTGGACGCTCAGGTTCACCTCGCGGAAGACATCGGCGGTCAGGTTGTGGATGTCGAGCAGCGTGTCGCCGTCGGGGCGTCCGGTGGGGGCGGGCAGCGTGGCATTGATCTCGTGACCGAGGATCAGCCCGATCAGGTTATTGACGCTCGTCTGCTTCACATCGAGCGTGTCAACCTTGCGCCCGTCGCGCAGCACCGTCACCCGGTCGGCTACGCGCATGACTTCTTCGAGGAAGTGCGAGATGTAAATGATGCTGCGGTTGCCCTTCCGCAGCGTGTCCATCAACTGAATCAGCCGTTCGATTTCCGCCGGGGAGAGCGCTGAAGTCGGTTCATCCATAATCAGGATGCGCGCGCCGGAGACGATGACGCGCAGCACTTCGACCACCTGTTGCGTTCCGAGCGAGTAATTGCCCAGCGGGGCGCGCACATCGATGTGTTCGAAGCCAATCTTCGCCAGTTCTTCCTGCGCCATCTGGTTCATGCGCCGCCAATCCACCGCGCCGAAGCTGGTGGTCAACTGCCGCCCCAGAAACATATTCTCGGCTACTGAGAGTTCGGGCATGACGCTGAGTTCCTGATGGATCATGCCGATGCCCCGGCTGAGGGCATCACGTGGGGAGGTCAACTGCACCCGCTGATCGTTGAGGCGGTACTCGCCCTCGTACTCGTTATAAATCCCGGCCAGAATCTTCATCAGGGTGGATTTGCCGGCACCGTTTTCCCCGACCAGCGCATGGGTTTCGCCCTCGCGCAGATCGAAGTTCACGCTGTCGAGCGCTTGAATATTGGCGAAGCGTTTGGAGATCGCGCGGAGTTCCAGTAAGGGTGCCATGTCATTGTCCAATGCCAATCGCAGCGTTCGCGGAGACACCGAGAACACGAAGCGGAAGGCGAGTGAGAACAGCGGTTAATCAATCACCGGAGTTATGAGGCGCACAGCCGCGTCGGCTGACAATCCGTTTCTCCCCCCACCCTGGAAAACAGGGGAGGGGGAGAGGGGGAGATTGCTCTCCCCGGCTCTTTGTTCTCAGTAACTTAGCCTAGAATTGCAGCATCTCATCCTGCGCCCAGATCAGACCAGCCGCCGGGCTGAGACCGTAGTTGTTCAGCTTCCAGGGTTCGGCTGCCAGCGCCGGGTTGGTATCGATGTCACCGAAGATGGCGGGACCATCAGCCAGGACAAACGGCGGGATAGCAGCGCGGGCGGCTTCCATGCCCATCGTCGCGGCCATGACGCCGGCGATGACTGCCCAGCCGTGAATGCGGGTGGCGCTGTTACGGGCGGTGCCGACCAGACGCCCATCGGCGACGGCCTGAATGGCGGGTGACATGGCATCGACACCGCCGACGAAGACCTGATCGCCCAGACCGGCGTTCTCGACCACCTGACGGGCGGCCAGCGCCATATCGTCATTATCAGCGAAGATGGCCTTCAGATCGGGGTGACGGTTGAGGACGGCTTCGGCCAAACCAGCGGCCTTCGCCACATCCCAGTCCGCCGGCTGGTCATCAACCACTTCGACATCCGGGAAGCGCCCGACGACGTTGAGGAAGCCCTGACCACGCGCCTGAGCGCCGGTGTGACCGGGCGCGCCGCCGATGTGAGCGATCTTACCCGCGCCGCCCATCTTCTCGACCAGCTTGGCGACCACTGACTCGGACATGAAGACGTTGTTGGGGGCGATGAAGGTGAGCACACCCATCGATTGCAGTTGATCCAACGGAGCGATCAGCGTGTCCATATCGACCACCGGGATGCCAGCGTCGATCATGGCCTGCACCGGTTCAACCAGCGTGCCAATCGCGCCTGGCTGCATCGCCACGAAGTCCCAGGTGTCGGTTGCCATCTGGTCGATCTTGCCGCGCTGAATCGCCGGGTCAAATTCACCGTCGAACCACACAATTTCCACGCCCAGCAGTTCGCCCCAGCGCAGCGCGGCCTGTTGCCCCTGGGCATTCCACGTGCCAGCCAGACCTGCGCTGGACATAGCAGCACGGAGCGATGCCTGTCCTTTGGCGCGGCGCAGTTCGATCAGCGAAAGCAGGCCAGGCAATGCCAGCCCTGCACCCGTAAAAAGGCTACCCTTCAAAAAGTCACGACGTGAAACAGACATGTTGAGGTCTCCTTACTTTGACATAACACTCTTTATGCGGGCGACTTTGCGTCCGTCACCAGACTATACCCCAATTGCCTGTAGTCGGCGAATGGATGGCCTGTTATCACGAGATGATCCCTTCGATGGTCTGGGGGCTATCATCCTTCCATAGGTAAATTCACGGCTGTGGACTGGGCGTAATCGTCACCAGCTCCAGTTCCCGGTTAGCAATTGCATCCCATAGCCATTCCTGAAAGCGTTCTCCATCAGGGAAGCCGCCATTGATGGTTTGATTGCCGGTGCGCGATGGCTGTTCCGGGCATTCGGATGGGGCTGAACCGGTGAAGATCTGCTCGACAATGGCGCGATTGGTCAGCAGATCGGTGAGGGTCGCTCTGACCCGATATTCAACCCGTGTGACTGTCGCGCCAGTAAAATACATACAGCGTTCGATGGTTTGATTATCCTGTTCCAGATCGATCCGGTAACGGGCGGATACCTCGTCTTGCGCTCGCCAGGCTTCCGGCATGTTACTCAGCCACACCCGCAGCAATCCGGTGATGCGCGTTGGGATGTAGATGCCTTCACGGTCTGTGATGATCTCAGCGACCGGCGTGTAGGTCACAATACGGACGCGCGGCGTTTGCGTCAACGTTGGGCGCAGGGTCGGGGAGGCGGTCAGGGTGATGTGCATGTCGGGGTCGTCATTCAACTCGCCGGTTATCCACCGCTCGAATTCGCTGACTACCGGCAGCGTACCCACGATAACTTTGGTGGCTTGTCCCGGCTCGAAGGTCTCGACCAGCTTGCACTCCGCTGGTTCGCTGCCACTGAAACGGGCTTCAGCAACCAGTTGATTGTCCTCCACCCGAATCAGGCTTGCCGCGATCACGCGCTGCCTGCGGATAACTCGATACCTGTCATCGTAGTCGCAAGTTTCCACATCACGGCTGTCGGAACGCAACTCCACTCGATAGTAAGGATTGCCTTCTTCGTTGTTACGCCAGGGCAGCGGGATGCCCCGCGTCCAATTGACCACTCGTGGATCGACTCCGGCCAGCAGGACGACGGCTACCCCCCAGCGATCGGTCGGGGTTGGGGTGCCGCTTGGGCGGGTAGCAGCGGGTGTCGCGGTTAGCACAGCAGTCGGAACAGCCTGCCCCATCGCGCGGGTCGGCAGCGAGGATTGAATGGCGGCCTCCGGTGTCAAGGGCGGCAACACACCGGCTGTCAATTCGGCGAACTCGGTACGCACCCAGCCGCGATACGTGGCTCTGGCGGGCAACTCGCCGCGAATGACCGGATCGTTGACGAGGTTGAGTGCGCTCTCGCGCTGCGCGCATCTTGCGGGTTCAGTGCCTTGAAAGTGTTTACGGGTGACCTGTTCACCCGTCGTCAGATCAACAACCACGGCGCTATAGTCAGTTCGTTCGCGCCTGATCTGCAAGTTAGTATCGTAACCATAGTAGCAGGTCTCCACCAGAACGGTCTGCCGCGTGACGGTGATGCGGTAGCGCGCCTGGTCTTCGGACGGGTTCAACCACATGGCGGGAATCACATCCAGAAATGAAGAGACCTCGTTAGCCCGTACATAGACTCCCCAGCGTTCGCTGGGCGTCGGCGTGGCGGTTGGTCGTGGCGTAGCCGTTGGGGTGGCTTCTGAGGAGCAGGCGGCGAGAATGAGGATCAGGAGAACAAGCCCCCGGTATCGGTTGAGTAGCATCACGTTCACTATTCCCGATCAACAATGTTGCGATCATGGTAGCATGAGTCTCGCTGATGCTGCGTGAAGAATTGCACCTTCTACCTGTGATAGATGTGATAAGTCTGCGCCCGTGTTTTCGGCGCAGGTTCACGCTATTCTCAAAGTGTGTGCTGCCATTTCGAACGACCCGTTAGCGTTGCTGCTTCTCCTTCAGATACGCCGTCAGGTAGTCGGGCAAGGGGATGCCAGAGGCGAGGTTTGGTGCAGGGATGGGGTTGCCAAAGGCGGTGTGCATGGGCAGGAGGCCGGCCCAGGTCGGCAGCGCCAGATCGGCCTCATCATCGCCGGGGTCGCCGGTGCGGATTTTGGCTGACGCGGTTTCGATCTCGACGCGGATGACGCTAGTGGCCTTCAACTCGTTGGGATCAGGCGAACGGGTATCAGCCCAGCGTCCGGGGAGGAGCTTCTCGGTGAAGCGTTCCAGCGCCGCCATCTTCTCCGCCGGGTCATCGACCAGCCGTCCGCAGCCGAAGACCACCGCCGAGCGATAATTGACCGAGTGATGGAAGACCGACCGCGCCAGCACCAGCCCGTCGATATGGGTGACGGCGATGCACAGCGGCGCACCGGTCTCGGCGTGTTGGAGCATCCGGCTGGTGGAGGCCCCATGCAGCAGGATGGCGTCCTCATCGCGGGCGTAGAGGGTGGGGATGATGTAGGGTTGGCCGTCCATGCTGAAGGCGACGTGGCACACCAGCCCGGCATCCAGCAGAGCAAAGACCGTCTCGCGGTCATAGGCGCCGCGTTTGGGCAGCCGGTGGACAGTGTTCAGTTCGGATTTGGCGAATGAATCGGACATGCATAATCCCCTTGAAACAGAATTTGCCAGCCTTTTCCGTCAGTGTAGGAGAGGGCGAGATGCGATCCTAGTACCGCTTCAGACCAACCTCGGCTTCAGGTGGCCTTCGCCGGTATCTGGCTCATGGCATACTCGGCCAGGGCGGTGATGGTCAGGCTGGGGTTGACGCCGGGGTTGGCCGGGATGATCGAGCCATCGACGATATACAGACCCGGATAGTTGAACACCTCGCAGCGGGTGTTGACCACGCCATCGTCGGCGCTGCGCCCCATCGGACAGCCGCCGATGAGGTGGGCGGTGGCCGGAACACCGAGCAGCGTCTCCGGGATGGTGTCCTGTGGGATGCCCTGGGTGCGGGCAGCGAACTGATGGGTGATGCCGTGCGAGATGGCCGGGTCAGGCGTGAGTGAGACACCTTTGGGCAGCCGCGACACCAGCCCGCGCCGGAACAGGGTGAACAGGTTGCGTCCCAACTGCATCCGCATCGTGCTGTCCTCGGTCTGCATGATGAGCAGGATGGTCGAGCGTTTGGCCCACTGCGAGAAGAACTTGGCGTAGAAGAATTCCAGCGGATGGGTGAGGCCGTGCCAGAGCGTCTTGCCCAGCCGCTTGAGCGGCGTATCCGCCCCTTCGATCATCGGGATCGCCAGCAGCCGCATGAAGGATGAGCGATGGGGGTAGCGCACCGGCTCGATGCGGGTGGTTGGGTTGAGAGCGAAGATCGAGGTGATGGCCGGGCCGGTGGAGAAATCCGACGTTTTGTCCCAACTGGTAGAGCCGACCAGCGCTTCGCTATTGGTGCGTACTTGTTCCCCCAGATGGCGCGAGAGTTTAGGCAGCGAACGGGTGACATCGCGGCAGGTCATGAGCAGCTTCATCGTCCCCAGCGCGTGGGCAGCGACGATCACGTTGCGGGCGCGGATGCTGCGCTGGCCGACAGTGAGCGGGATAGCGGTCGGTTGGCGGTAGATCAGGCGATAGCGCGCCCCATCCTCTTGACCTTCGGGCAGCGGTTGTATATCGACCACTTCGGATTCGGCCTGCACCTGAGCGCCGCGCTTCTCGGCAAAATACAGATAATTCTTGACCAGGGTGTTCTTGGCATTATGGCGGCAGCCGACCATGCAACCACCACAGGCGGTGCAGCCGGCGCGTTCCGGCCCCTCGCCGTTGAAGTAGGGATCAGGGACGGTCTGGCCCGGTTCGCCGAAGAAGATGCCCACCGGCGTCATCTCAAAAGTATGACCGACCCCAGCCGCGTCGGCGATAGACTTCAGCACCTCATCTGCTGGGGTGAAGCACGGGTTACGCGCCACGCCCAGCATCCGTTTGGCGGTGTCGTAATGGGGGCGGAGCAGGGTTTTCCAGTCAGCCAGTTCGCGCCAGCCAGGCGCATTGAACAACTCGTCGCCCGGTTCCATCAGCACATTGGCATAGACCAGACTGCCCCCGCCAACGCCGCTGCCATGCAGCACCATGATGTCGTTGATGAAGCTGATCTGCTGGATGCCGAAGCAGCGCAGGTGCGGCAGCCACAGGTATTTGAAGATGTTCCAGTTGCTGCGGGGGAAGTCCTGGTCGCGGAAGCGCTTGCCGCGTTCCAGCACCAGCACGCTGTAGCCTTTCTCCGCCAGCCGCATGGCCGAGACGCTGCCGCCGAAGCCCGACCCGATCACGACATAATCAAAACACTTTTCGTTCATGAAAATCACCTTAAATCTTTCTCCCCTCATCATACCGCCAATCGTCCGTCGAACGGATGACGAATAGCATTTCATCCAGGTGCAGATTGTCGCTCAGAGAAAAAACGGCGTACTTGCTTGATCGGTCGATTTTTGCTCATTCTATTATGAATTTTAATAATCGTAATATTCTTAAAAGCTGGTTTAAACACATAAATCTCAAGCAACATTTCACGGGCTATTGCGGTATCCTGTCAGAAAGTAGCGGAGGACATATATGCGTTTACGTACCCGGTTCTTCATTGGATTCGGCCTGATTGGGCTATTGGCGGTGGTTATGGGTGGTACAGCCATCCAAACCTATCGGATTGTCAGCGCTCAGTTCGACATGCTGAAGCAAGACATCATCCCCGGGGCGCTGTATATGTTACAGACCAAAGCCGCGCTGCACCAACTGGTCGCTGATCTGGAGCTTGATCTGGCGTCCGGGACAGCCGCCACTTTCGACCGTAACATGCCGCTAATTGAACAACTGAAGACTGATGCTGCCGGACATACGACCCATGAAACGCACATCGGCGACGAAGAGGGCAGCGCTGCGCAATTCATCGAGGATCGCATCACCGCTATCACCGATGCCATGCTGGAAATTCAGGCGCTATCGCTGGCGGGATCAACACCGGAAGACTTACTGCCGCAGCGTACCCAGATTAACGCCGATCTGGATTTGCTCAGCGCTCGCTTTGAGGAACATCTGGCAGAACATCTGATAGAACTGGATGATGCCACCGGCATTGTTGACGGATCGATTGAAATCGGCGGTAACAGCACCATTCTACTCGTGATTGTTACCCTGACTGTTGGCGGGGCGGTGAGTTATGTCCTGATGCGTGGGGTACTCGTGCCGCTGTATCAGATACGCGAAGGCTCACGCCGCATCACCGAAGGGAATTACGCCCACCGGCTGGCAAACCAGCGCACCCAGGAATTCAATCAGGTGGTGAAGCAGTTCAACGCCATGGCTGAAGCGGTTGAATATCGTGACAAGGTGCAGATCGCCCGACTGGAAGAACAGCTTCAGGCGACTGAAGCGGCGCGCAGCCAGGCCGTGCGTTCCGATCAGGTGAAGTCGGCCTTTCTGGCGAGCATGTCGCATGAGCTGCGCACGCCGCTGAACGCCATCATCAATTTCACTCAGTTCGTCCTCGATGGCGATCTGGGGACAGTCAACCGCGAGCAGAAGGATCTGTTGACCGAGGTCGTCAACAGCGGACGGCATTTGCTGACTCTGATTAACGATGTGCTGGATATGTCGAAAATTGAGGCGGGGTCACTGAAGCTGTTCATCGAGCAGGACCTGAACCTGAACCAGATTATCAACAGCGCCACCAGCACGGCGCGCAGCCTGCTGCTTGGCAAGCCAGTGCGGCTGCATGTTGAGGTGGAAGAGAGCCTGCCGCTGATGCAGGGGGATCGCCAGCGCCTCCTGCAAGTGCTGCTGAATATCCTGTCGAATGCCTGCAAGTTCACCGACGAGGGAGACATCCGCGTGCGCGCCGAGCGAGTGGGGGATGAAGTGCGGCTCTCGGTCAGCGATACCGGGCCAGGCATCGCGCCGGAAGATCAGGCAGTGGTGTTCCAGGCATTCAAGCAAACACAGAGTGGACTCCGAAAAGGAGGTGGCACTGGCCTGGGAATGCCCATCGCGCGCAATCTGGTAGAAGCTCATCGGGGGCGGCTGTGGTTGGAAAGTGTGCCGGGCAAGGGAACTACGTTCCATGTCGCTTTTCCGATACAGTCCGCTTTACTAGTATCTGCGTGAGGGAGCGATGGACGCCAAACCGACCATCCTATACGTTGAAGACGACCCGCACAGCCGCCGGCTGATGACCATGCTGCTTAAGGGCCGAATGCAGCTTCCACACGTCACCATCCTGGAAGACAGCGCTGACTTCATGGCACGGGTCAATGCGCTGGAACCGCCGCCTGATCTCATTCTGCTGGATATTCATGTTGAACCGCATGATGGCTTCGCCATGATTGAGATGCTGCGCCAATCGCCGCGACTGGGCCACAAACCGATTGTGGCGCTGACAGCCAGTGTCATGAATGAAGAGGTCAACCGCTTACAGACAGCCGGTTTCAATGGCTGTCTTGCCAAGCCGATTGATATCAACCAGTTTCCACACATGATCGCTCGAATCCTGGATGGTGAGACCGTCTGGGGAATCATGTCTTGAGGTAAACTCATGCTGCTGAACGACAAACGCATCTTTATTGTCGAAGACAATATACAGAATCGCATCATTTTTCAGGTGTGCCTGCTCTCAAATGGAGCGGCAATTGATTTGGAATATCGCGGCGCGGACACAATCTATCGGCTGTCGCGTCTGGCACCGGTTGACCTGATCATTCTTGATCTGATGCTGTCTGACGGTATCTCTGGTTTCGATATCATCAAACAGATTCGGGCGCTCCCGGCGTACCACACAACGCCGATTGTGGCGGTTTCAGCGATGGACCCCTCTGTCGCCATCCCACAGGCACAAGCGGTGGGCTTTACCAGTTTCATCCCCAAGCCTATCGATAAGCGCTTGTTCCCGCAACAACTGGCGCGCATCATGGCGGGTGAATTGCTGTGGCTGGTGGATGAACACAATTAGGCCTAACCAAGAATTCAGGAGGTTCAGATGACTCATGCTTTGGTCATTGATGATAATGCACAGAATCTGCGTGTGCTGGCACAACTCTTACATAAAGAGGGGGTCTCGTGTAGTGAATTGCAGGATGCGGGTCGGTTAGAGGCGCTGTTGCCGACGCTGCCGACTGCCGACTTGGTATTTCTCGATCTGGAAATGCCTAAAATCGATGGCTATACAGCTAAAGCGGTCATTCGTTCGCATTTTCCAGAGGCGCGCATAATTGCCTATACAGTGCATGTGAGCGAGATGGGTATGGTGCGTGACCTGGGCTTCGATGGATTCCTGGGTAAACCGCTGGATCGGGCGCGTTTCCCTGAGCAACTGGCACGAATTCTGCGCGGGGAGGCGGTCTGGGAGCGGGCGTGACAAAGTTATCTGTCAATGCTGAATTGCTCCTCTGCTGGATAATAATCCGGCTTGCAACAATGATTGAGTAGAGTCAGTGCAATTAGGATGTGATGGCTACCCAGGCTCGTCCCCCATCACATCAGCTTCTCCGAACCGCACGGCTATTCTCGCGACCTTGTTCTATTTCCTGAGTGGCTGGTGATCCGATACATGGATCTGTTCTCACGTCCCAAAGCCCAGGCGGACGAGCTGTTATAGTTAAACGGATTTAGAATTACGCATATTGTTGATTTGCTGATTGATATTGTGAATGATGTCGGGGCAGGTTTTGCTGGCTTTTTTGATTTTCTTCTTTAGGTTCGCCCAGGCGT
>JALHNT010000031.1 GCA_022843385.1 Anaerolineae bacterium
CGCTGATGACTCCCCTGCTGATTGGCGGCTGGCGCGGACGGCTGATGGCCTGGGCCGGCATCGCGGTGTTGGTGGTACTGGAGATTATGATCATCCGCAATGTCTTTCAGCCGCAGCAGTTGACCCAGCAGATCGGGCGCGACGAGGAGAGCATCAGCGGGCGTTATGAAATCTGGCAGCAGGCGGTCGGCATCATTCTGGATCGCCCCCTGACCGGAGTCGGACTTAACATGTTTCGCGATGGCCGGGTGCGCGAGGAATATCAGGAGCGCTTCCCGATTGTCTCGTATTTTAACCCGGTTTTGCCCCACACCCACAACGAGGCGCTGCAATTCGGTGTCGATATGGGGCTGCCGGGGCTGCTGATTTTTGCCGGTTGGATGGGCGTCATGGCCTGGATGCTGTTTCAGACCTGGCGCGGCGGCGATCATCAACTGCAAGTGGTCGCAATCAGCGTGACTGGCGGGCTGGGGGCACACGCTATCTTCGGTCTGCTGGATGCCATCCCAATCTGGGATCGATTCGCTTTCATCGGCTGGTGGCTGATGGGGCTGGGAGCCGCAGCGCATTATCTGAAACAAAAACGCCCCGTCGGTTGACAGGGCGCTTGATCTTGCATAGAGCCTGATTTTAAGCCAGACGGTTGTAGAACTCGATGACCAGCGACTCGTTCACCGGCACCTGAATTTCGCCGCGTTCCGGCACGCGCAGCAGCGTAGCGCTGACAGCATTGGTGTCGATGCTCAGATAGCCCGGCGCATAGACATTGCTCTCCAGCGACTCGACCACCTGCGGATTGCGGCGCATCTTTTCACCCAGTGAAATCGCTTCGCCAGGACGCACCTGATACGACGGAATGTTCAGGCGTTTGCCATCGACCAGCACATGCCCATGACTGACCATCTGCCGCGCCATCCAGATGGTGGCGGCAAACCCAGCGCGATACACCAGGTTATCCAGGCGGCGTTCCAGCAGCGCGATCAGGTTGGCACCGGTGTTACCCGGCATCTTGCGGGCGCGCATGAAGTAACGGCGCAGTTGGCCTTCACGAACATTGTAGATGAAGGCGACCTTCTGCTTCTCGTTGAGCTGCATACCGTAGTCACTGCGACGTCCCGAACGGAACTGCTTTTCCTTGCCGTGATCGCCCGGCGGGTATGAGCGCTTATCCAGGATGCGGCTGTACTTCGGGCGCGGGATCAGAACCTCGCCGAAACGCCGCTGAATTCTTGCTTTGGGGCCATGATACGACGCCATGAAAACAACCTCACCGAGCGGGCAACCCCGCAAAAATGCACTTTAAACGAAAGGTAGAGGATTATTCTAATGTTTTTTGATGAGATTGCTAGGGCGATTTTCCACCCTCGGCTTTCACCGATTGAATGAGGGGACCAGCGGCTCTACCATCTGCATAGCATAGTACCGTCAGACGATGGAATAGCCATTTAGGAGATGGGCCGGCAGGTTGCAGCGACCCCGTGTCATGTCCACCCCTGATTTCAATTCACCCACGACCAGGCCAGCCGTCCGGGATTAGCGAAGACCGTCTGTCCGGTGGGCAGGGTGATGTGGAGATAGGTGATGGCGCTGAAGGCATAGGCGTTGACGGTAGCGGTGTAGCCTTGCTCTTGTGCCAGCCCCCACCCCAGTTGATCCCGATGCTGACTCCACACCTTGCCAAAAGCATTGACCGGCGCAAAACGGCTGGTCGGAGGCGGGTCGCTGGGGGCAGTCCAGGCGTTGTAGACGCTGGCATCATAACTTCGCAGCGTATCCATGCCGTTGTAACCGATGAAGACGTAGACCTGCCCCGTATCCTGTCGCCAGATCATGAAGCCGCCCTCGAACGACTGGTAAGCCGCCCAGGTGGTCAGGCTGCTGATGAGCGTCGCCGCCGGCGTGGGCATAGGGGGCGCGGGAGTAGGGCTTGGCACAGGCGTCCCCAGGATGCGCGGAATCGGCGTGGGGATCATCGACGGCACCCAGGCCCAGGTGGTGCTGCGGATGATAATCACCTGCCCGGAAGGATGGGTGATGGGATGGGTAAAGTAGAATCCATCGGCGGTGGTGTTGGTCAGCGCCATGTAGCTGAATTCGCTGCTGGTCGGCTGCCCCACCAGATTCAACACTTCATCAAAGTTGCCCCACACCTTGCCGATGCCGAAGAGGGGGCGGGTGGAGCTGCTGCGCGGTGGGTTGGGTCGTGGGTTATCCGGCAACCGACTGTAAACGCTGGCCGGATACGTGCGCGCCTGTCCGTCATTCGCCAGCACATAGATGGTGCTGGTATCCGCGCGCCAGATGATGACGCCGCGCTCGAATACCTGATAATTGGCGCTGACGTTTAACGGCGACGACACTGGATTGCCCCCCGTCGGGACGCGCAGCGATTGACCGGCCAGGATGCGGGTGCTGGTCAGGCAGTTGCCCTGCATCAGTGCCGCTGTGCTGATGCCATTGCGCCGAGCGATGCGGCTAAGGGTGTCGCCGCGCTGCACGGTGTAGAGCTGCCAGTCGGTGCGAACGCTGCACTGGGCGAGAGTGGGCTGTTGGCTGAGGACGAGAACGCTCCCCAACCCGATCACAAGGAGGAAGAACCAACGGCTGATCTGGCGCATAAATCCCTTTGCTCCTGTTGCGATGACCAACCCCCACACCACCTTATTCCATGAACGGCTGCGCCATGTTACAGGCCTCCAGGGCTGCGTATAATCAGGCGATGGGGAGAGGTGACAGCATGACGTATGGATCGATAGACTGGCGCGAACGCCGCGCCTTACTCGCCTGGCTGGGCAAGGGACTGCTGCTTGGTGGGATGATCGGCATCCTGTCGGGTACAGCATCGGCCTTGTTCCTGGCAGCGCTCGATTGGGCGACGGCGACGCGGCTGGCGACTCCGTGGCTGGTGTGGCTGCTGCCCTTCGCCGGTTTCGCTCTGGGTTGGGTCTATCATCGTTATGCCGGGGCCGCCGCGCGGGGCAGCAACCTGATTATCAAGCAGACCCATTCCAACAGCGAGGCCGTCCCGCGCCGTATGGCTCCCCTGATCCTGCTGGCGACGGTGTGGACGCACCTGTTCGGCGGATCAGCCGGGCGTGAAGGGGCGGCGGTGCAGATGGGGGCAAG
Source organism: Anaerolineae bacterium (assembly GCA_022843385.1). Classification (GTDB taxonomy): domain Bacteria; phylum Chloroflexota; class Anaerolineae; order Aggregatilineales; family Phototrophicaceae; genus CFX2. The sequence goes on from JALHNT010000031.1 coordinate 3,127, forward strand.
TCTGGCCGATGGGCTGCGCCGCCTGCTGGGATTGAGCGGCGAGGACCGGCGGCAGATGGTGCTGGCCGGGATGGCTGGCGGTTTCGGCTCCGTGTTTGGGACGCCGCTGGCCGGGCTGGTGTTCGCGCTGGAGGTGCAGAGCTTCGGGCGCGTCCGCTACGAAGGCTTAGTCCCCTGCCTGACGGCGGCCATCGTCGGCGATTGGGTGACGCGCACCTGGGGCATCGCTCACAGTCATTATCCCCGTCTGCCGGAGCTGGCGCTCGCGCCGCTGACGCTGCTTCAGGTGGTGCTGCTGGGGATCGCCTGTGGCTGGACAGCCCTGCTCTTCATCGAAACGCATCACGCCGTCAAGCGCATCTTCGCTCAGTGGCTTCACTGGTCGCCGCTGCGTCCACTGCTGGGTGGCGCAGTGATCGTGCTGCTGGCGCTGATCTTCGGCACGGATTATCTGGGGCTGGGGCTGCCCCTCATTCAGCAGGCGTTGGATGGCAGCGGTGTGCCAGCCTATGCCTTTCTGCTCAAGCTGATCTTCACCGCCATCACGCTCGGCAGCGGCTTCCTCGGTGGCGAGGTAACACCCCTGTTCGTCATGGGCGCGACGCTCGGTTCGTCGCTGGCGGGTCTGTTGGGACTAGACCCGGTCACGGCGGCCTCGCTGGGGTTCGTGGCGGTGTTCGCCGGAGCGAGCAATACTCCGCTGGCCTGCACCCTGATGGGCGTCGAGCTGTTCGGCGGCGGCGGGGTGGTCTATGTCGCAGTCGCCTGTTTTGTGGCCTATCTGGCCTCCGGGCATCGCGGCATCTATGGCACACAACAGGTCGGTGCCAGCAAGAATCCGCTCGGCGAGGGGTATCAGGGTGACAGGCTGGAAACGATCCAGCAGCGTCCGGCGGGGGATTAAACGCTGCCCATCGACCGGCTGGCGACCTCGTGAACATAGGCAGCTAAACCGGCTGGCCGGAGGCGAAAGCGGCGCAGCAGCCACAGATACAAGCCAGCGCAGAGGCAAAACAGGCCATAGCCGATCAGGACGCCGGCTGTATTCAGCAGGGCATCATTGACATCGATCACCCGGATGGGGTAGCGCAGCAGCAGCGAGATGAGCAGTTGTATCCCTTCAATCCCCAGCCCGATGACCAGGATCAGCCTACGAAAATCCTTCGGCTGCAACCGCGCCACAAAGCTCACCGCAAAACCGAACGGAATCGTCAACAGGACATTCTGGGCGATCTGCATCCAGACCAGATTGGGCATTTCAGCAAAGTTGAAATTGAACGGGATGAGATTGACAAAGCCGGCGAAACGCCGCATTTCGCGCAGGTCGTCGGCCACCACTCCGCTGATATGAATAGGGAAGAAGGCGATGTCCAGCGCGATGAGCAGATAGATGCTGAAGATGACAAAGCAGAGTGCATACAAGAAGCTGGGGTTTTTGCGCCACAGCACCAGCAGCAGGAGGGCGACGGCTACCGGCCAGACGGCAATCGTTGCGTCATCAATAATCAATTGCATCAAGGCTATCCGACAACGAGGCTACTTCCCGCCCTCGGTTTTCCAGCCCTGCCAACCACGCGCCTGCCACGCGCTGTAAAGGGCGATGGAGCCGGCAGTTGCCACATTCAGACTGCCCAGATGACCGCGCATCGGCAGCGACAGCAGCATATCACAGGTGTCGCGCACCAAACGCCGCATCCCCTCGCCTTCGCTGCCCAGCACCAGCCCCAGCGCGATGTTGAGGTCAGTCTTGTCAATCGGTGGGATGTCGGCCCCGGCTTCCAGCCCGACGATCCAGACATCGTTCTCCTTGAGGTCTTTCATCGAATTGACCAAATTATTGACCTGCGCCACTTGCAGGTATTCCACCGCGCCCGATGAGGCATTGACCACCGCCGGGGTGATATCCACCGCCCGCCGTTCCTGGATCAGCACACCATGCACCCCCACCGAGTCGGCCACCCGCAGCAGCGTCCCGACATTCTGCGGGTCTTTGAGCAGATCGAGGATAAGGATGAAGGGCTTTTCGTTGCGTTTCTGCGCCAGACTGAGGATGTCCTCCAGATCAGCATAGGGATAGGGGCCAACGCGCAGCACCGTATTCTGATGATTGGCACCGTTCGCCAGATCATCCACAATGCGGCGGGCAACGCGCTGCATCCGCACCCCTTTCTCTTTCGCCAGCGCCGTGATCTGCGCCACCATGCCTTTTTCTTCGGCATTTTCGACCAGCAGCAGTTGTTCCAGGCTGCGCCGTCCCGCGCGCAGGGTTTCGTAGACTGCCCAGTGTCCGTAAATGAATTCTGCCATATCCGCTCAACAACCTTCGTTTATCCAGATAACGGGATCATCAGTACGCTCCATCAGCCATGGGCCTGATCGCGCTGGAGCCAGACGCGAATGTGTTCGGTATGTTCCGCCCAGTGATCCGCCGTCTGTTCCGTCAACACCGCATCAGCCGCGCCACCCAAGCGCCCGGCGAAATCGCTGTCGGCGTGGAAGGCATTTTCCGGCAGCGCCCGCACCGCCGCCATCAGCATCTCATAGGTGGCACTGAAGTCACTCAGGACATGATCGATGAACAAATCCTGATAACGCGCCACTGCCTGGGCATTGAGCGTATCGTCATCGCCTGGCTGGGGCTGCGGCTGCAATCCGACCTGGGCCGCCGCGATCTCGCTCATCTGCATCCAGTTCCAGTAGACGATGTGGGCGATGATGTCCTTGATCGACCAGTGGCCGACCACCCCGGGCAGCGATATTTCTTCCAGCGTCAGATCATCAATCAGTTCGAGCAACTGGAAGTATTCGGCTTCGAGCCGGTAGATCAGGGCATCGCGCGGGCTGTCGGGGGCATCCGTCATCGTGGGCTACTCCTCGTTATCGCTCATCTGCTCTATCCACAGGCGAATTTGGGCTTCATGGATCGGCCAATGCTCATAGGTGTTGTTGCCAAAAGTCCCGGCGACTGTCTCATCGAGACTCTGTTCGAGGGGATTTTCGGGTTCGAAAGCGCTCTCTGGCAGCGACTCAACCGCCGCGATAACATTGAGGAAGGAGTCTTCAAAAGCTGCCAGCACTTCATCCAGCGAACGATCAGCAAAGCGCGCCACCGTCTGGGCATTGACCACATCCGGATCATCCGGGAAGTACTCCGGTTTCTCACCGGCCAGGGCGGTCTCCAGTTCCTTCACCGGAAATTGATTCCAGTAGACCAGATGTGCCAGCACATCCTTGACCGACCACTCGCCGACGACTTCTGGCACGAGCATCTGTTCCGGTTGCAGCCGGGCGATGGTCGTCAACAAGCGGCGGTACTCCAGGTCGAGCCGATCCAGAATGGCCTGCTTGCTCAAACGGTCTTCCATAGAGCGGGTCGCTTTCAGCCATCAGCCATCAGTCCAGTCCGAATAGCCGGGTAACAGTCGCTGGTGGGTGTCCCCGTCAATTCACCCGCCACACCGTGCCATCCGCCCGATCTTCCAGCGTGACGCCTAATCGGGTGAGTTCGTTGCGGATGCGGTCACTTTCAGCGAAGTTCTTGTTCTTACGCGCCTGCGCCCGCAGTTCGATCAGCAGTTGGATCAGGCCGGCTTCGCGTGCGCCATCGACGCTGACCGACTCAGTGGTCGGAACAATGCCCAGCACCGTTCCGCCGAGTTGATTGTAGGTGGTGTTGATCGCTTCCAGCACCGGCTTGCCGATAGTTGTCCCGCTATTGAGCAGGGTATTGACTTCGCGGGTGAGTTCCTGCAAGGCCGCCAGGGCTTTGGGCGCGTTGAAGTCGTCGTCCATCACCTCATTGAACGTGCTGCGGGCTTCGTCCAGCCGCGCCTGAAAGCTGTTGCCATCATCGCTGCTGGGTGCCGTCGTCATCATCTGCCGCGCCAGCCGCACCGCGCCATACAACCGTTCCCATCCAGCCTGGGCTGCATCGAGTGCGTCGCCACTATAGACAATCGGGCTGCTGTAGTGGGTGTTGAGCATGAAATAGCGGATGACTTCCGGGCGGTAACGCTCCAGGGCCTGCTTGACGGTGACAAAGTTGCCCAGGCTCTTGGACATCTTGACCGGGATGCCGCTGCTATCCGGCACCATCAGGCTGCCGGTCAGCATCCAGTAGCGGGCGAAGTCGGCGTCATTGGCGCACTCGCTCTGGACGATCTCCGATTCGTTGTGCGGGAAAATGTTATCCACCCCGCCGCCGTGAATATCGAAGGTTTGCCCCAGGTACTTCATCGCCATGGCCGAGCATTCGATGTGCCAGCCGGGGAAGCCTTCGCCCCAGGGGCTCTCCCAGCGTAGGATGTGTTCCGGTTCGGCGCGCTTCCATAGGGCGAAGTCTTCAGCGTGGCGCTTTTCATCGCGCACAGCCTCGCGTGAGCCAGCTTCCTGCTTCTCGATCCTGCGGTTGGAGAGCTTGCCATAATCCGGTGCGCTGGTGACATCGAAGTACACGCTGCCTTCGGCGACATAAGCGTGTCCCTTGCGGATCAGGGTTTCGACCATCTTGATCTGTTCGGGGATGTGGGCGCTGGCGCGCGGTGAAATATCCGGGCGCTGGATGCCGAGCGCGTCCATATCCTGGAAGTAGTGGCGGGCGTAATGCTCCACCAGCTTCATCGGCTTCCATTGCAGCTCGCTGGCCTTCTTCAGGATGCGGTCATCGCCGCTATCGAGCATATGACCCACATCGGTGATGTTCTGCACATACAGCACATCCAGCCCACTGTAGCGCAGGTAGCGCACAATGACATCAAACGAAATATAGGTTTTGGCGTGTCCGATGTGGGAATAATCCTGCACCGTCGGCCCACAGACATACATATTCACTCGCCCGGCTTCAAGCGGCGTAAAATCCTGTTTCTCGCGTCCGAGCACATTGAAAATCTTCAGCGCCATGCAACTCTTGTCCTGGATGGATAGACCCTTAAGAGGGTGTATTGTAGCGCAGAAGGATACCCCCGCCTATGTCCGAGTTTGACAGGGGGATTGTCAGGCAGCCGAATTTTCGTTACACTCATGGTATCCGTAAAAACCTGACGATCATCAACCTGTGCGCTGCGCCATCATCGTCGATTGTTGAAGGTTTATTGTGAGTTCCGCTGTTGACCCGGCTGTGCAATCCCTGCTTCAGCAAGCCATAGATGTTTCCCGTCATGCCTACATCCCGTATTCGCATTACCCGGTGGGGGCGGCGCTACGGGCGCGCGATGGCTCGGTCTATACCGGCTGCAATGTCGAAAACGCCGCCTATCCCGCCACCATCTGTGCCGAGCGGGCTGCGCTGGTGAAGGCTGTCAGCGAAGGACGGCGCGAATTTGACCTGATCGTGGTGGTGACGCGCAACGGCGGGTCGCCCTGCGGCACCTGTCGTCAGATGCTCTACGAGTTCGCGCCAGCGCTGCGCGTGGTCATCGCTGATCTGGCGGGTCGTATCCATGCTGACCAGCCACTCAACGAACTGCTCCCCCTCGGTTTTGGTCCCATTGAGTTAAACAAATAACCGGTTATGCCATCTGCTCATCATCCATCCATCAAGCTCGTCCAGTGCGGTTGTGAGGACGGATAGCGTTCGTTATGCCAACGACTGAACGGTCTTTTCGCACGCCTGCGATCATTCTGAAACGCCGTGACTTCGGTGAAGCCGACCGTCTGCTGACGATTCTGACGCCGCAGTATGGCAAGCTGGATGTGATCGCCAAAGGAGCGCGCAAACCGACCAGCGCCAAGACCGGCCATGTCGAGTTATTCACCCGCGCCGATATGCTGATCCACAGCGGGCGCGAGCTGGGGATCGCGGTGCAGGCCGAGATGGATGCGCCCTACCTGGCGCTGCGCGAAGACCTGGCGCGGGGCGCGTATGCCAGCTATGTCGTCGAACTGCTGGATCGCTTCACCGCCGCCGCTGAGACGGATTTCCACGAGCTGTTCACCTTGCTGGATGACACGCTGGAGCGGCTGTGCAGCGAGCCGGACCCGCGCCTGGTGACGCGCTTCTACGAAGTGCATCTGCTCGATCTCTCTGGCTTTCGCCCGGAATTGACCGATTGTGTGATTAGCCGCGACCCGGTGGAGCCGCGCGATCAGTTCTTCAGTTATGACCTGGGCGGCGTGGTCAGCCCGGCGCACGCTCATGATCGCGCCTCGCTGGCACCGATCTCGATGACCTGTCTGAAGCTGCTGCGGCATCTCCAGCGCAGCACCTTTGCCCAGGTGAAAAACCTGAAGCTCGACAGCAGCCTGCACGATGAATCCGAGCGCATCCTGTTGGGCTACATCACCTTTTTGCTGGAGCGCAAGCTGCTTAGTGTCGATTTTATCCGGCGCATCCGCCGTCTATGAGGATGAGCCTGTTGTCTAGAGAAGGTTAAGGGGCATCCAGAGTGGGGGATTTGACCTTGACGGAACATGTGCTTGACATCGCCAGCATGGGCGAGGCCGAACTGCAAGCGGCGCTGCAAAATGATGCGCCAGCCGATCAACGGCAGTCGATGGCGGTGCGCCTGCTGGAGTTAACGCTGGCGACGCGCGACGCCGAGCGCAGCCAATTCCTGGCCGATCTGATGGATCGCGATGATGATGTCGAGATCGCCCTGGAAGCCCGGCTGAATGCCGCGCTGCACGATCAGCCGGATGCGGTCTATGCTTTCATCCGTACCCATCTGGTGGTCAATTGCGATGCCTGCTGGATTCCGCGTTTGCAGCAGGCGGCGCTGGCCTCGCTGCGGGTGGCGCTGGAACATGGCGACGACGCCACGATGATCAACTGGCTGACCCTGATTGCCCGTGAGCCGGCTCATTACGAACTGAGTGGCGTCCTGCACCAGATGATCCTGGAAGCGCGGCATCGGGCTTATCACAATCCGGAACTGGCGCGGGCGCTGGTATCGCTGGCGGCCAAACGCGACCCGGCCAATCTCGATACACTGCTGGGCGATGAAGCGCTGATGGCGGCGCTGCCCAACAATATCGGGGCAGTGCTGCGCGATTTCGATGGCGACCCCTTGAGTCTGCTTCAGCAAAAAGGCGTCGAGTTGTTCATGGTCGGGATGGCGCGGGCGGCAGTCGCCTGTGCCAGCAGCATGTTCACCCCGCCCAGCATCGCCGCCATCTGGGAAGTCTATGTCGGTGGGCGCTCGATTGGGACGCTGCCACCCCATTATCAGGCCGAGCAGATCATCCAGGTTTGGATGGAGCGCGGCGTGCGCTGTTTGCAATTGGAGGCGCTGGAGACGCTGGCGGTGCAGATGCTCACCGCCCGGCGCGATGATTTGTTCCTGCGGCTGCTACATCAGGATAACGGTGCCAAACTGCTGCTGCCCCGCCTGATCCCGATGCTGGAACGCAGCCAACGGACGATCACTGATGCCCAGACCCTGATTCAACAGATGCTCAAGGCCGGTGATATGCAGCCGCAGCAGATGGCTGATGCCTACATCATGATGCTGGATGGACTGAACTGGCGCGAAGATGCCCTGGAACTGGTGGAACATCTGGTGTGGACGCTGCAAAAGTACCCCGGCATTCAGGTATCCGCCGAGGTGCTGTGGCGCTTGGTGAACATCGCTGGCGAACAACGCGATGAAGCGATGGCGAAGGGGCTGGTCAAACGCTTCTTCACCGCGCTGGAAGCGGTGCAGGACGAGACGCAACTGGCCGACCAACTGCGCCAACTGACGGCGGCGATACAGTGGAGCGACGCAGTCACTGAAGAACTGGAAGACTGGTGGCGCGACTTCGTGCGCGAACAGCCGATAGCCCGCCTCTCCCGGCTGGACAAGACGCTGGAGGGCAAACGTTCGCTGGAAGATGAACAAGATGCGCTGCGAACCATCAGCGCGGTGCGGCGGATGCTGGGCGGCCGGACGCTGCGCGACTTCGCCGATCAGGTCGAGTCAGCTTTCACCGTGCTGGAAGCGCTGGCCGAGTCGTTTGATCCCAACAGCAAGCGCGGCGTACACTTCGATGGCGCGGCGGCGCGCGCCGAACTGGACACACATGGCGAGGAACTCTCGCCGCAGGAACGTCAGGTGCTGGCGAACAACCTCAAGGAACTGGCGCATCTGGTGGCAGCGATGGGCGATAACCGCACCCGCGCCAACCTCATCCGCCGCAGCGATGACCTGGATCGCGACCTGATGAATGGTGAAGAAGATCCGCACAGCGCCGTTGATGCCATGAAGTGGCTCTCCGGTTACTGGGGCGGCACCCACCCGGCTGAGGATGACGAGGACGAGGAATAGCGGCGACAAGGTGTGTCCGCTGTGGAGGGGGCATACAGCCAGGCGGACACCCCGTTGGGTGTCCCTACGAATGCCCGATGGGTGTAGGGACGTGCCATGGCACGTCCGCCCACCTGAACATTATCTGATTACATCCTTAACCTGCCTCATCCCTGCAAACATCAGCCACTTGCCGTTTGATGCTTATCGCAGACCAGCGGGGGCCAGTTCGCCGATAGAACTTTCCAGCTCATCCGGCGTATCCGTCCGTATCTCTTTAGCAGTGGGTGGCAGCGGCGTATCAAACTGGTAGCTGGGATCGATTTTTTGTTTCTGCCAGGTTTCGCGCATTTCACGCCAGGCACCGATCAGGGTGCGCGGCTGGGGCATATCATCGGCGATTTCGTGATACAGCTTCTTGAGGTTGTAACAGGGAACCCCAGCATACATATGATGTTCAGCGTGCCAATTCATACGCCAGTAGAGAAATTCAAGCAGCGGAGGCAGCGTCATCGAGCGCACGCACTTGCGAAAATCCGCTACATTGTCGCGCAGACCGCAGTGCTGGGGCAGACCGACGAAGTAGGCCAGCCAGTTGCCGATGAAGGGGAAGGCACTCAGCAGCAGCGGCAGAACCCACTGCCCCGTCACAATCCCAATCAGGAGGATCGATCCATGAAAGGCCAGCAGCAGGCGCGACCACCAGATCGACTTGCGATGCTCATCCGGTTGGTCGTCGTGCAGCATCTCAATCCACTCGGTGACCGGCGCTTCCGGCGAACCGGTCTTGCCGAAAGCCCCTTTAATCGTGACGAGGATGGTCGAGATCAAGCCGCCCTTGCCGAAGGTGCGTCCCTGCTGGGTGAACAGATTGATGGTGAACATTTGCAGCAGGAAGGTTGAGCCGACCGTCGGTTCCAGCGGCAGCAGCACTTCACGATCCCCTTCCGGATGCAGCGTATAACGATGATGATAGGTATGGCTGCTGGCGTAATCGAAGGGGTCCCACCAGCTCAGGAGACTGAAGACATAGGTGAAGAATTTGTTCAGCCACTTGGTGCGAAAGACCGAGCCATGTCCCAGTTCGTGCGGGGCAATGCCGACGAAGAAGCTGCCCACCGTCCCATGCAGGAACAATGCGATCAGGAATCCCAGCCAGAGCTGCTGTGACCAGAAGGCATAGGTCACGACGCCGGTTATGGCAAACAGCAGCAGGTGGCCGCCGGCCTGAAACCATCCTTGAAGGTCGCTGCGTTTGGAAAGCTCGCGCAGCTTCGCCCCTTCAATCGGGCTGCGATACCACTCAACCCGAAGCGTTTTCCGTACCTCAGCCAGCGGTTTAAGGCTCATCCTGATTGCTCCTCGTGTTACGCGCCATCAACACTCACCATCAACAGATAGCGCGGGATGAGATTACTGCAAACTTTTCAGCATCGCCAGTGACTCAGTTCCTCGACCGCAGTGCCAACAGCCGCTCGGCATGACCATTCAACGCGTGGGCGGCGCGGGCATAATCCAGCGTCGTCCACTTACGTCCGCGCAGCAGCCAGGCACCGCCGACCATGACTTCGCTCACCTGCAAGCCATTGACGCTGTAGACCAGGGCGGTGAACGGATTGTTGCTGATGCTCGGCGTCCAGCCAATGCCGCCCTTGTCCAGCACAATCAGGTCAGCCTGTTTGCCCGGCGTCAGATCGCCAATCTGATCGTCCAGTCCCAGAGCTTTGGCACCACCGGCCGTCGCCATCTCCAGCGCTTCACGCGCCGTGAGCGCACCGGGGCGCTGTTCGCGGAAACTGGCGAGCTTCGCCAGCGTTCGCATCTCCTGAAACAGATCGTAGTCGTTGTTGTTGCAGACATTATCGGTGCCGAGCGCGACGTTGATGCCCGCCGCCCGCATCCCGACCACCGGCGCTGCGGCGGCTCCGGCGCGCATCCCGGCGCTGGGGCAGACCACCGCGCTGAAAGGACTGGCAGCCAGCACCGGCCAATCGGCGGGCGGAATGGTGATGGAATGGGCGGCGATCAGGCGGCGCTGGAGCATCCCCATCTGCTGCATCTGGGCGACGGCGCTGGTGCCAAAGTGCTGCTGACAGTGATCGTCCTCTTCCGAATTGGTCGAGAGGTGGATGTGCAGGCCGGTCTGATATTTCTCAGCCAACTGACGTTCGCGTTCCATCAGTTCGGGCGAGTTATCGACGAAGAAGGCGTGCGGGCCGACCCAGCCCTGCAAGCGTCCTGTCGCATCATTCCCCATTTCTTCGAGAAAGCCATCCAGCCGCATTAACTCGCGTTCACGCGCCGCCGGGTCGCCCAGTTCGACCACGCCATAGGCCAGCGCCGCCCGCATCCCGCTGCGCCGCGCCACCGGGATCACCTGATCCATGTAGAAATACTGGTCGGCGTAAGTGGTGGTGCCGGTGCGGATCATCTCGGCACAGGCGACTTCGACCGCGGCTGGCACCATATCGGCAGTCATCACCAGCTCGACGGTGCGGATGGTGTTGTACCAGCCGTCCATCGTGAACAGCGACACGCCCTCGGCCAGTCCGCGAAACAACGTCATCGGTGTGTGGGTATGGGCATTGACCAGCCCCGGCATCACCAGCCGGCCAGAGCAGTCGATCACTTCAGCATAAGCGCGCTTCACCGGCAGATCGGTCATCGCCCCGACAGCCGCGATGCGGTCGTCTTCGATCAGCACATAACCTCGGTCAATGACGCGATCAGCCTGCCCCAGCGTGATGATGTGGGCGTCATGCAGCAGGATGGCGCGGGTCATCGGGCGGCGCGCTCGACGAAGAAGGCTTCGAAGCGCGGGATGTCGACCTCAACCGCCAGATGAATCGTCGGCGTCTCATCCGGGCGCGGCTGGCGCATCCAGGTCGCCCCGGCGCTCCAGTGACCGCCCGTTTCCACATCCATATGGATGAGCTGGGTTTTGACCAGTGACGGATCAATGATGACAGCGGCAGCCAACGGGTCGTGCAACGCGGTGTAGCCCTGCACCTGGAACCAGGGGTAACGCGCCAACTGGTCGGCCACCGCCTGATGATAGGCTGTGCCAGCCGCCTGAATCTGTTCCAGGCCAGCCTGACGCACGTGAACGCGGGTGGTCAGATCCAGCGGGACGAGCGTGGTCGGTGCGCCGCTGGCGAAGACCACCTGTGCCGCTTCCGGGTCACACTTGATGTTATGCTCGGCGTAGGGCAGACCCAGCCGGTCGATGCCACGCACCACGCCGCCCATGATGGTCAGGTGCGCCAGGTTTTGTGCCAGGCGTGGTTCTTTAGCGAAGGCCAACGCCACATTGGTCAGCGGGCCGATGGCGAGCAGATGAATCTGACCAGGGTTTTCCATGACGGTGCGGATGATGAAATCCGGGGCGAACTCGTTGATCGGGGCCGGCAGCGTTTCGCCCTCTTCCAGCAACCCTTTGCCTTCATGACCTTCCCAGTAGATCGGCTTCATCCCCAGCAGCGGCTTGCGGGCACCGACCGCCACCGGCACACCGGTGACGCCGCGCAGCTTGAGCAATTTCTGCACCATGCGGGCGCGCAGATCGACATCGGCATACACACAGGTGATGCCGGCCAGTTCCAGTTCCGGCGACCCCAGAATCAGGGCCAGCGCCAGGCAATCATCAACATCGGTTCCAATATCAGTATCAAGGAGGATGCGAGTCGGCATGAGTATGAATCCTTTTGGTGACAGCACCGCTCAATCATAACCCTCGCCTGCGTCCCCTGCCAGACCAGCCCGTACCACCAGCCTGCTACGGCACCCAGCGCGGGAGCATGGCGTCCAATGCCACCTGGGTCAACTGTCCGGTGGTCATATCCAGCGTCCAAACTTCTGGGATGCCGAGGTTGGTGGGGTCATTCATCGCCACTGGGTCGGGGAAACGTTGGATGACGAGTTGAGTGCCAGTCGGATCCATCGAGAAAAACCCGTTCTGATAACGCGGATCCTGCAGCAGTTCAACCACGCTGCCATCATCCGGATTCATGCGGAACAACGACCGGCTGCGTCCGCCATCCAGCTTGCGCCCGATCACCAGGAAGGAGCCATCCGGCGACCAGATGCCGATGTCATCGTCCACCGTCCCCGGCTCAGCCAGCGGACGGGTCTCGCGCCCGGCAATATCGACCAGATTCAGATAGGCCGTCGCCTGACTTTCGTTGAGGAGGATTTCCGGGAAGATCACCCGATTGCCATCCGGCGAGAGTTCCCCCGGATTGCCATACAGGCTGGGGATGATGATCGACTGCTGGGTGCCGAAGTTGTAGACCAGGATGCCCTGGCTGGCGTAGTCGAACAGGGAAACAATCTGCCCATCTTTGGACCAGCGCAGGCCGTAACCCAGGATCTGCGAGTCATCGAACAGTGGACGGGTGGTGGCCGGGCGAGTGCTGAGGTCGATCAGCCAGATGCGCGACGGGCTAGCCCCCAGCGATTGCGATAGATTGCTGTTCAGGTCAATGCGTTCATAAGCGATCACCTGACCATCGGGACGCCAGCTTGGGGTGCGGCACACGCTGTCCACACAATTCGTCACCTGTTCAATTGCGCCCGTTTCCACTGTCACCAGCTTGATGTCCATCGTGCCGGTGCTGCTGTTGGCTTCAGAGAAGGCGATCCGCTCCCCATCCGGGCTGATGCTGAAGTCATAGATTTCACCGGGCGTGAACGTCAACTGCCGGGCAGTGGCGAGGTCATCCGGGTTGGCAATCCAGATATTACGCGGCACATTGGTCGAGGGTGCCAGATACGCCACATACGGGCGGCGCACGGTGAAGCTGTAGCGGTATTCCGAAAGCACTTCGCGTCCGGACTCGCTGGTAGCTCCCTGCGCCAGCATGACCTGATAGGTCGCGCCAGGTTGCAGCGCGGCATCTGGACGGAAGGTATAGGTTGATCCATTCCAGGTACCGCTGCCACTGATCTCGGCCAGCGCTTCAATCGGGTCTTGCCCGGCATCTTCTGACCGGATCTGGATCAGCCGCACCCGCGATGGCACCGTGTCGCGGTTCATGCTCTCGCTGAATTGGAGGACGACGGGGCTGGTGCTGCGGGCTGTCCCCAACGGCCCAACCCGTTCCAGCGTCACGCCCACCCGATCACCAGAGGCGATCGTCAGGCCGATGGCGCTGAGGAAGAGGGCCAGGATGATGGCGACGCTGCGATCAAACCGCGACCAGCGACGGGGTAAGCCTGCTGGGGCCGGAACTGGGCGAAATGCGGAAGGGGTCACGTCTTTGGAAGATTGGTCCATAACGCTCTTGTAAAATGCCAATGTCGCCTGCATCGTACCACAGGATTATTCCGGCAGGACATAGACAATGTTCGGGGGAATCGGCGTCAGCCAGTAAACATTCTGCCACTTCGACCAACCGACAAAGTTCGCATCGTCATAACCCAGGTCAACCCACAGCTTGATGCGACGTGGCCCGCCGGTATCGGCTGCCAGCCCCACGCCGTAGCCATCGACATAAATCTGGCTGCCATACGGGATCAGCTTAGGGTCAACGCCGACGATGCCTTTGGTCAGCACCCGTCCGGTTGCCGTGATGTTGTCGCCACCCAGCGCCGCCGGATGATAACTAGTGATATACATGCGCACCACTCGCCAGTATTCGCGTGGGCCGTCGGGTGTATCGATGGTGCGCAGAACGATTTTTGTGCCATAACCGATCACCCGGTTGACCGGTGCTGCCGCCACGACTGGCGCTTCCGGCTGGCGGCTGACTTCCACGCCATTCTCATACCGTATCCGGACGTTGGCCTGGCTGATGCCGTTCTGCCCTTCCTGCATCACACGCCGCTGGTCGAGTTCCAATTCAGCATCAGCCTGCCACACCACCTCGAAAGGGATCGTGGTCTGCTCAACCTCGACCTGCTCGGTCACGCGGATAACGCGAATGGTCATCCCGGGCTGTACTGAGCTGTTCTCATCTGGGATAGAGTAATCCAGCCCCATCAGCGCCACACCAGCGCTCGCCAGCGCCTCATTCACCAGATTTCCCTGGGTGCGCGTCTCCAACGTCACATCATCAGCAATGATCGTGATGGGCTGCGATCGTTCGATATTCACCTGAAGATCAGCCGTAATCGGCGTATTGACATCCGGCGTCACCGCATCCGCCAGATAGAGAGTCACGCCAGCTTCATATAATGCTTCGCCGATGGTCGCCGCGGTCGTCTCGATCGTCAACGCCTGCGCTCCATCCTGTATCGTCACCGTCAACGCCCGCTGAATCGTGATGCTCGACACCGGCACCGGCCACAGCAGCAGATCCTCGGCTGTGGTTAGCGTGCCATCCAGCATGATCTGGTCTTTTGAGCCTAGCTCAATGCCAGCGCTGCGCAGAATATCGAGTGGGTTGGTGAAACGGGTGAAGACTGTCTGCGCCACATCATCGACCACCAGTGTTACCGCCCGCGCCCGCTCCAGCCGCACCACCGCGCCCGGGCTGAGGGTACTTTCCAAGGGAGGATAGACCAGATCGCTGCTATTCATCGCCTGATGATTTTCCGCTAGCAGGTCGCCAACCGTCTGCGCCTGGGTCTCGATCTGTTGACCCACGCCACCCACGATCAGCGTCACCCGCTGTGGCGGTTCGCGCAAGGTCAGCGCCCAGGCCCCGGCACACAGGATAGCACAGGTCATCATGCTTAGACCGCCCACCAGACCAATCAGGAGGGCGCGGAACAGAGTACGGTTGTTGGGCAGGGTATCGTTCATTACAGGCTGATGATGGGCTTTATGAACGGATGAATGGTGAAAGTGGGATGTGATGGCTGCGGAAAAAAACGAGGTTGTTGTCGCTGCGATCAGGCTGGGTTGCTTGCAACACCCAGGAGAGACTCCTTAGTGCTGCTCCCTTCCGGTCCTGACACGGTTCGAAGGTCCTGCCGTGCAAGACCCAGTCTGACCGTACCGACAACAACCTCGCGGGCAAAAAGTTTTTCAAATAACCGATGGAAATATTCTCAGAAGATTAACTTGAGAGTATTGTAGCCCTCCCCAACCACCCTGTCAACCGCCGTCAGATTAGTGAACCTTTTCACACGTCGCCTGGGCAAACAAAAACCCCACCGGGTGACGATGGGGTTTCGAGTGGAGGTGACCGGAATTGCACCGGTGTCCAAAGGAATCGAGGACGCGCTTCTACAGGTTTATCCAGTCCTTTGCTTTCACCGCCGGTAGCCCTGACTGGCGAGGTATGCCGACGACTAGCCGATGTCTCTTTAGCCTATCTTATCGGCGTGGACAGACTGCACGCGATCATTGGTGACGCCCGCCAATCCAACCGGATCGCGACGATTGGGGCGGACGCCTGACCCCGCAGGGTCAGGTGCTCACCCATGCGCCTTAGGCGGCGACGGGCAGAGCATAAGTGTTATTGTTGGCAGTTAATGCCTTGCCTGTTTTAACGTGGACAGACTCCACGACCTGCGACGCGGACTCAGCCTCCCCTGTCGAGCCTGATACACCCCCGCATCTGTGTACAGTATAACAGAGATTACAAACTGTGTAAATCCTTTCCGCCGCTATCTTTACACGGAAATCCTTCTATGCTATATTACGTTCACGTTTCGCGGAACATGTGTCTCAATCTGGTACCCAACCGAGCGGATGATTCCCCTGACACAGCTCAAGCTGTGTTTTTACGTTTATATAGGCAGTCGTAATCTGGAGAGGCGGCCACATGAGTGATGTCCAATACCTGACGCCGGAGGGTTTGACCGAAATCGAGAGTCGTTTGAAATATCTGACCGATGTTCGCCGTGCCGAAGTGGCTGAACGTCTGCGTCTTGCGCTGGAAGAAGGCGGCGATCTGAGCGAGAACGCCGAGTACGAAGATGCCAAGAATGAACAGGCCTTTGTCGAGGGCGAAATCAGCCGTCTCGAAGCCATCCTGAGCAGCGCCCAGATCATCGAAGCGCCGGCGCGCCGCGATGTTGTCGCCATCGGCTCGACTATCACCGTGGTCGAGAAGGGCAGCAAAGAGAAGGAAATCTACCAGTTGGTCGGTTCAGCCGAGGCCAACCCGGCTGAAGGCAAGATCTCGCTGGAAAGCCCGCTGGGCAAAGCCCTGCTGGGTGCCAAAGTCGGTCAGGAAGTGAAGTTCAAAGCCCCGGCCGGCGAGATGATCTTCGTCATCAAGTCCATCCATTAATATCCCGATCAGGCTGTCGCTCTGGCAGCCTGACTTCTATCTTATGTCCATCATCATCCGCCCCATGCAGCCCGCCGACTGCGCTGACTGTGAAACCCTGTTTCGTTTGATCTTCGATCCGCTCGCACCGCGTGAAGACTGCGACGAATGCCTTCTGACAGAGCATTTTCAGGCTCATATCGAACGCTTCCCGGAAGGCCAGTTTGTCGCGATTGATAACCAGAACGGCACGCTGGTCGGTGCTTCGACCACCCTGCGCAAGACATTTGATCTGGCGCATCCCCACCTCGATAAATGGTGGCACAGCATCGGCGAAGGCTGGCTGACCACCCACCAACCCCAGGGGGATTGGCTCTATGGCGTCGAGTCCTTCGTCCAGGCCGACTATCGCGGCAGAGGTATCGGGCGTGACTTGATGAATGCCCGCAAGGCGCTGGCACGGCGGCTGAACCTGCGCGGCATCTTCGCTGGCAGCATGCCAATTGGATTTCACCAAACGCCCGAAAGCACACCGATTGAGGCGTATCTGAAGGCGGTGGTGGCCGGGGAACGCTGGGATGATAACCTGAGCAAGCAGCTTCGCATGGGCTTTCGCCCCTACCACGCCATCCCCAACTACGTGACCGACCGTGAGCCGCGCGGCTATGGTGTCGTCATCGTCTGGGAAAACCCAGACTTTGTGGGTTGAAATTCCAACTTGACCATAACCAGACTGATGCGGATAATGATACCGCACTGGCCTCAGTAGCTCAGCGGCAGAGCATCCGCCTTGTAAGCGGGTGGCCGTGGGTTCAAATCCCACCTGAGGCTCTGTGGTAGCGCGGTGTTGCAGTCGGCAAAACTTCACCCTGCCCAACTGGACAACACTTTGCTACAATCACAATCAATATGGGTCGGTGTCCCGAGCGGCAAAGGGGGCGGACTGTAAATTCGCTGGCAAACGCCTTCGCAGGTTCGAGTCCTGCCCGGCCCACCTGACGCCTTCGTAGCTCAGTCGGTAGAGCACACCCTTGGTAAGGGTGAGGTCACGAGTTCAAATCTCGTCGAAGGCTCTGGTATGGATGAGGAGTGGTAAGAGATGGCGAAAAAAGGCAATCGTACCTGGATCAAGCTCAAGAGCACCGAGAGCGGTCACATGTACTATACCGAGAAGAACAAGCGTAACGACAGTGGGCGTCTTGAATTGAAGAAGTACGACCCTCTGGTACGGAAGCACGTGATCTACCGCGAGACCAAGTAACGGTTCGCGCACATAGGGGAGTAGCTCAACTGGCAGAGCAACGGCCTCCAAATCCGTAGGTTCAGGGTTCAAGTCCTTGCTCCCCTGCTTCGTAGTCAAGACACCGTCCCTTCAGGCGGTGTCTTGCATATTAGGACCAGTTGTTGTTTGAGGAGACATAAAAGATGTCCGCCGAAGAAAGATTAGAAGAAAAAAGACGCCAGCGCGCGCTTCGGCGGCAGCAGCAGGCTGAGACTGAAGCGGAAGAAGCTGCTGAAGAAGTTGATGATGAATCGGATGAGGACGATGATTCGTCTTCAGCCATTTCTATCACTGAGCGCAAGGGACGTGCCACACCCGGACGCCGCACTCAGGAAGTCGAGCTGACCAAAGCCGAAGGCAATTTCTTCACTCGTCGTCTGCGCGGTCTGCGCGAGTATTACCTGGGTGTCCGTGACGAAATCAACAAGGTGGTTTGGCCCACCCGCGAAGAAGCTATCCGCCTGACCCAGATTGTGCTGGTTGTGACGATCATCGCCTCGATTGTGCTGGGCGCGATCAGTCTGGCTTTTAATGCTCTGATCGCCGCCGGCTTGAATAACCCGCTGGTGGTGTTCGGTGGTGTGTTCGTGTTCGCGGTGGCTGCATTCGGTTACTATTTGTTCCGTGTCAATCGCCGTGGCAGCAGTTACTAGATGAAGGAACGATCCATGCTCGATGACGATCAGCGCGATTACGACCCGGAGCCGGTAGTTATCGACAGTGACAACGACGAAGGGCTGCCGTCGCTGCTGGATGACATCGTCAAAGGTGGCGAGACCGGCAAGCTGTGGTATGTCATCCACTGTTATTCCGGCTACGAGAACAAGGTCAGCCATGCCATTCAGCAGCGCATCGAAACCATGGGGATGCGCGACAAAATCTTCGATGTGATCGTGCCGACCCAGGAAGAAACTGAAGTCAAGGATGGCAAGCGCCGCACTGTCGAGCGCCGCGTCTTCCCCGGTTATATCCTGGTTGAGATGAAGCTCGATGAAGATTCATGGTACGTCGTGCGCAACACTCCTGGTGTCACCGGCTTCGTCGGCATGGGCAACGAACCCACCCCGCTGCGCCCGGAAGAAGTGAAGGCCATCATCGACCGGATGGAAGCACAGTCGCCAGTGTTCAAGGTCGATTACAAGGTCGGTCAGAAAGTGCGCATCATTGACGGGCCGTTCAACGATTTCATCGGCATGGTCTCGGCCATCGACACCGATAAATCCAAAGTGCGCGTCATGGTCAACTTCTTTGGCCGCGATACTCCAGTCGAACTCGATTTCCACCAGGTTGAAAAGACCTAATCCTCAGGGCTTGCGCACCTCGCCCGTTTCAATGGCGTATGCGTAAGTCCTGATCGGCTGTATCCCATCTTCTAATTCAACAGCCCTTCCCTGCAAAACATCACATGTCCGTTCACAAACCGCCACAGGATCGTCGCGGTTTTGTTGGCGTTGGCTGCTTTGCGATCAAATTATCCGTAAAAGGTACTTGACAAAATGTATACTTTGTTTTACATTAGGTATGTTGAAGTTTACCTTTTGTCGTCTATCACATACAAAGAGAGCAGACCATGTCCTATCAGGAACGACGCGCCGTCGTCGGTATCCTCGGTACTGTTTTGATTAGTGGCGGATACCTGGCTTACATGCTGCCGCGCCAACCGGTTGCGGATGCCTATTCGCCGGAGATCTTCCGCTTCTGGGGGACGTTCTTCCTCATCCTGATCGGGGTGTCGATCATCGTCCGCATCCTAATCACCATCGTGTTCAGCATTCTCAACGCCATTGCCACCCGTGAACGGGACACTGGATTGACCGATGAACGCGACAAACTGATCGAACTGAAGGCATCGCGCAACGGCTTCTACATGTTCGTGGCCGGCTTTGTCCTGGCGATGATCGCTGTCGTGATGGACATGCCGCCCTCCACCATGTTTATGATCCTGATGATCGGCGGCGTCGCCTCAGAACTGGTCAGTGATATGTCTGAGTTCTGGTTCTATCGCTGGGGTATCTGACATGGAAAAGCTCCACATCAGCAATAACGTCCGCAAGCTGCGCTTTCATCACAATGAGATGACACAGCAGCAGCTCGCTGAACAGGTGGGCGTGACGCGGCAGACCATCGTCGCCATCGAGCAGAACAAGTACACGCCGTCGCTGGAGCTGGCCTTCCGCATCGCGGTGACCTTCCAGGTGCCGCTGGAAGAAGTCTTCTTCCTCAGCGACCCGCCGCCATAACGCGCAATTCATTCACGGTTCTGGCAAATCCATCGTTTATTCACCCGGATGAAAGCTGTTTTCGTCCGGAGGTTTCACACACGCTGAAACCGGCTCTATCTGAAAGGAAACATCATGAAAGCGATTGTCTACCACGAATACGGTTCACCGGATGTCCTGCATCTGGCAGAAGTCGATAAACCCACTCCGAAAGCGAATGAGGTGCTGGTGAAAGTCAAGGCTGTTGGCATCGGCTATGGCGATGTGGCCGCCCGTACCTTTGGCAATATGCCTCCGAGCGAGTTCAATATGATATTCCCCTTCTGGCTGTTTGCCCGCCTGAGCTTTGGCTGGCGCAAACCGAAAAACCCGATCCTGGGGGGTGAATTCGCCGGCGTCGTCGAAGCTATCGGCCAGGAGGTGACCACCTTCAAACCCGGCGATGCCGTCTTCGGTTATCGCGGGCAGAGCATGGGCTGTTATGTCGAGTACCTGTGTATGCCAGCCGATGGCTTCATTGCCCACAAACCCGGCAACCTGAGCGATGCCGAAGCCGCAACGATACCCTATGGCGGGCTGACCGCGCTCACGCTGCTGCGTCGCCTGAACATTCAGCCCGGTCAGCGCGTCCTCATTAACGGTGCATCGGGTCGCATTGGGTCATTCGCGCTGCAACTGGCGAAACAGACCGGCGCTCATGTGACCGGCGTCTGCGGCACCGCCCGCGTCGAGTCTGTGAAAGCGCTGGGAGCAGACCGCGTCATAGATTACACCCGTGAGGATTTCACCCGCAGCGGCGAGACATATGACCTGATCGTCGATGTGCTGGGGCGGAGTTCCTTCGACGCTTGCAAACCCGTCCTCAAGCCACAGGGGGTGTATTTCCCCGTCAGCTTTAAGTTCAACGTGATTCGCCAGGCGCTCTGGACTGCGCGTTCCAGTGGCAAGCGTGTGAGGATTGGCCTGTCGGATGAGAAGCCCGCCGACATGAACACGCTCCGGGAGCTGATTGAGGCCGGGGCGCTGAAGTCCGGTGTGGACCGGTGTTTTCCGCTGGAACAAACCGCCGCTGCCCATCGCTACTACGAATCGGCGAACAAGGCAGGGAATGTAGTCGTCATCCCGGCCGGTTAGCACGCTTGCAACCTCGCCTGACTGGCGAGTGATTAACTTCGTCCCATATGAAAACCCCGCTCGACGGGGTTTTTCGATTCGACAAAAGCGAGGGATACGGCATAATTGCCATTTTTATGCGTCTGTAGCCTGAAGACAGGGGAGCGCTCTCGTGGCCGACACCGAATACTTCTCAGCCCGTCTGGAAGTGCGTCCGTTTCCGGAGAAGGGTCATTTTGGCATCTTCGCCCGCGAATTCGTCCCAGCCGGTGAAGTCCTGGTGGTGTGGTCAGGGCGCATTGTGGCAGCCCACCTGCTACCCACGATTGATCCGCTGCTGGTCAGTCGCAGCGTCCAGGTCGAAGAAGATCTCTATCTGGTGCCGTATCAGAGCGAAGCGGCCGATTACATCAATCATTCCTGCAATCCCAATGCCGGCCTGAGCGGACAGATCACGCTGATGGCGCTGCGCGCGATTCAACCAGGCGAGGAAATCTGCTATGACTATGCCATGACCGACGGCAGTCCTTATGATGAGTTCGAGTGCCAGTGCCTACAACCCAATTGTCGTCATCGCATCACCGGCAACGACTGGCAGCTCCCGGAATTACAGCGGCGCTACGCCGGCCATTTCTCCCCATACTTGCAGCGCCGGATCGAGCGCCTTCGTCTGGCCGAGCATCAGGCTCAGGCAGCCAGCCAATGAGGTGTTTCTATGCTGCCCGATGACCGTGCCCAGACTTTTGCCGGGGCCCCATTTGAGGATCTGATCGGTGTGCTGCTGCGTCAGCTACGTCGTCCACTAGCGACGCATGGCGTTAAACTGACTGATACCCAGGCAGTACAACTAGCGCGGGATTGGGTCGCACAGCAGCAACCACAGCCCGATCTGGTCGCAGCGCTAAGAGCCATCACCGCCGAAAGTATGGCGCTGTTGAACACGATGAACCTGACCTTCCAACAGTCATTACAGACGGACATGAACGCGCTCGGCGGCTGGGAGACGACAGCAGAATTCCTCGAACGCGCTAACGAAAAAGCCAATGCCGAACTGCGCATCACCCTGGCCTCAGCCCTGACCTATCTGTTCGGGCAGGATGCCGATGTCCTGCCGGATTTGCTCTTCATCGCTGCCGGTGAGTACGACGAAGAAACCGTCATCGTCCGGCGGGTGCTGGCGCATGTCAGCGGCATCCCCCTCGATACACCCGACTGGCTGACACAGGTACGAAACAAGCTCTCATCAGTGTGATCGATCAATAATGGGGATAGAAGTTACAATTTACGTTCCAAACATTAACCCCCCATAGTGACAACAGGCTTTATAATCGATACAGGCATTGCGGGTGCCTTTCTGCCGCTCATAAGGAGGACTCATAAGATGGGGGTATCAGCCGCTTGGACAGATGACTCGCATAGGATTTTTCAGTTTGTCTTCGAACACCCCTGGACATGGGAAGAATACTACGCCCTGCTGGAGTGGGCGCTGCCGGAGATCAAAGCTGCCGGGCATCCCGTCGCCACCATCCTCGAAGTCTCAAAGATGCGCAGCTTCCCGCCCGGCAATGTGGTGACGCATCTCACCGGCATAGGCAGACGCATGCCATCCAATATCTTCACCTCGGTGATCGTCAGCCCACCCCAAATCGCCACTCTCTTCATGGATATTCTGACCAAGATCAACCCGGATTTTGAACGGTTTAACCATTTCGACCGGTCCCTTGAAGGCGCCCATCGTTATATCAGTGAGCAGTACCAGATTCAATTTCAGAATGGTTCTGACCAAAGCAGCGTATAGACGGCGGCGAAGTGACAGCCGGAGGAGCACCTGCTTTGGCGCTCCTCACTAACTCGTATTGATCCAGGCATCCACCTGAGCCGAGGCTACGAGCGATAACTCCCGTTGACCGAAACATAATCGTGGCTCAGGTCACACGTCCAGACCACTGATGAACCCTCACCCATGCCGCAGTCGAGGAACACCGTCACCGCTGCCTCGCTGACGATGGTAGTTGCCATACCTTCGTTGTAATCGGTGGGGATGCCGTTGTCGAATAATTGCAGCGCGATCCCGCCCAGTTCCATTGCCTCACCCGGCATGATCCACAACTTGCAGCGTTCAGGTTCCAGCAGCACACCAGAACGTCCGGCCGCCGCCATGATGCGCCCCCAGTTGGCGTCGTTGCCATAGAAAGCAGTCTTGACCAGGGGCGAGGTGGCGATGGTGTTGGCGATCTGATGCGCCGCAGCATCGTCCGGCGCGCCGGTGACATGGATGGTGATGAACTTGGTCGCGCCTTCGCCATCGCGCACGATGTCCTGTGCCAGCTTGCGGCAGACAGCGTGCAGCCCTTCGAGGAACTCAGCGTATTCGCCCGCCGTATCGATGACCACACCGCTTTCGCCGTTGGCGAGCAGCAGCAGTGTGTCGTTGGTGCTCATATCCCCATCCACCACCACCCGGTTGAAGGTGGTCTGGGTGACAGCCGAGAGCGCCTTCTGCGCCAGCGGGACGTTGATGGCCGCGTCCGTGACAACCACCGCCAGCATGGTCGCCATGTTGGGAGCGATCATTCCGGCACCTTTGGCGATGCCGGCGATCTCGTAACGTCCGCCATCCGGTCGCGCGATCGTGACCGAAGCCAGCTTGGGACGAGTGTCGGTGGTCATGATGGCTGCTGCTGCTGCATACCATTCGCGTCCCAGCGATTTGGCCGCCAGATCAACCCCGTGTTCAATCTTGTCGAGCGGGAGCTGGGTGCCGATCACGCCGGTCGAAAGCACCAGCACCTCGTTCTCATTCAAACTCAGAGCGTCGGCGCTCAGTTTCGCCATCGCCTTTGCCCGGCGCACCCCTTCTTCGCCGGTGCTGGCATTGGCGCAGCGGGTGTTGATGGCGATGGCGCGAAGGCCGGTCGGGTTGGCGGCTAACCGTTCCATATCCAGCAGCACCGGCGCAGCCTTGAAGCGGTTGGTGGTGAAGACGCCAGCCGTCACACACGGCGTATCGCTCACCACCAGCGCGAAGTCCAGCCGGCCATCCTTCTTCAGCCCGGCGTGGACGCCCGCCACGCGAAAGCCATCCACATGTTCAATCGAAGGTCGAACGTCAGTCACGAATGTCTCCTGTTGTTGGGGTATCCTATAAAGGCCGTTCTTTGCCAGGGTCGCGGAATTGAATCCAGTAGCCCTGCGGCCCACCTTCAGCAAACCAGCCGGTCACATCCGGGCGCGAGAGAATGCGAATCTGCCACCAGTTGTAGCCGCCAGCACACACCGAGCCGCCGATGATCTCGAAGCCGATGCCATCGATCAGCGTTGCCACAATCTCGGCATTTGTATCGGGGGCGACGCGCATATTCTTGGGGCTCTCGCCGGTGGGGTAATTGACATAACCGCGCATCCCCACGCTCAGGGGCAGCGGGAAATCACAAACGCCGGGGGTCGGGATCGCCGGATCGACCAGCAGCGACTGGCCTTCACCGAAATCAGCCATCCACCCCTCATAAATGATCCCCAACACCTCAACCCGCACCCGCCACCAGTTATAGCCTTCCTGACAGCGCGGGCCATCCAGCACGGAGGCCACCGCGTTGGCCGGAGCCACCGTCAACACCAGCGCCCGCAGTCCCGGCTCCTGCCGCACCCGCACATCAAAGCGCAGCGTCGTCTGCCCGCCGATGGTCAGCGTGGCCGGTGCCGAGCAGGTCGTGCCTTCGGGTGCTTCGCCGGCCCGCATCCAGTAATTGCCCGGTTTACCTTCCGCCACCCAGCCATCATTGCCTGGCCCGCGCACCTGCCACCAGTTGAGGAACGTCCCGCTTTCGCAGATCGGCCCGCCGATGACGCGCACTTCCACCGCTTCGGCATAATAATTGACAAAGGGGCTGGAGGCCGTCGGCTGCGTGCGCACATACACCCCACCACTGACATAGGCCGTGCCACCGATGACGATCCCCAGAGGTGGCGCACAGCCCGGCGTCGGCGAGAGCTGCGGTGTGCCAATGAAGAACACGGTCGGGCCAAGCGTGGGTGCCGGCGTCGAGGTAAAAATCAGCGTGGGCGTCGCTGTCGGGAATTGTGCCTGAGTATCGCGCGGCATCAGACCAACAGCCAATCCAAGCAGGACGAATAGCAACCATAAGAGCGAACGTCTGGACATTGGATGTCTCCTTCCTCGCTCTTATTGTAGCCGATTTTAGACGGTATGCCCTTTCAGGGTGGAACGGATTTGTGCCACCAGACTCTCACGGCTGAACCGGCTCTTCTGTAGAACCTGGCTCACCTGTTCTCCCAACTGGCGCACCGGCGCGCTGGTCACATCCATCGCCGTTAGAATGATGACTGGAATGGCGCGGGTTGCTGGATTTTCACGCAGCACAGTCAACACCTGTGCCCCGGACATCTCCGGCAGCATCAGGTCAAGCAGGATGAGCGGCGTCTCATGGGTTTCCAGATAGGCCAGTGCCTGCCGTCCATCTTCCACTTCGACGGTAGCGAAGCCCGCGTGGTTGAGGAATTTGTGCAGCAATCGCCGCATCTGCGGTTCATCATCGACGATCAGGATCGGGTCGCCGGAGCCGCCTGCCATGATCTGGTTGACCTGTTCCAGCAGCGCGCTGCGATCAACCGGCTTGCTGAGGTAGTGAGCTGCGGCCTCAGCCGCATTGGCTTCCAGCGCATCGGGCGAGAGCAGGATGACGGGGATGTCCATCGTATCCGGTTCGCACCGCAGCAGCACCAGCATCTCCGGGCCAGTCATGGTCGGCATCATGTAATCCGTCACGATCAGCGCCGGGTGCAGCCGTTGCGCGATCTCCAACGCTTGCTCCGGACTGGTGGTGGTAATCACCTCAAAGCCTTGCGCCATCAGATACTCATCAATCAGTCTGAGCGCTGTCGGATCGTCATCCACCACCAGCACCAGCGGCTGATCGCTGCTTGCCAGTGGGATCGCTGGCATGGCGGGCATTTCGATCTGCTGGCGGAAAGGCAGCAGGATGACAAAATGACTCCCCTTGCCCGGCTCACTATCGACCCAGATGAATCCCTTGTGCAGCCGCACCAGGCGATACGTGATCGCCAGTCCCAGGCCGGTGCCTTCCCGTTCGCGGATGCTGGAGCCATCCACCTGACGGAAAGGATCGAAGATGTACGACAGGGCGCTGGCCGGGATGCCAACTCCGGTATCGCGCACGGTGATCGACAGCCAGTTGCCATCCGGCACCTGAATCGTGGGCGGGATCAATTGTCCAAACTGGGATCGTCCGCCGCGCACCGAAGTGAAATCGACTCCCACGTTGATCTCACCAACTTCGGTGAATTTGATGGCGTTATCCAGCAGCGCCATCAGGATCTGGCGCAGCCGTTCGGCATCAGCCTGTATCCGCGGCAAATCAGGTTGAAGGCGCATGTGGAATTGCAGATCTTTGTCCTGGGCGCGGGGTTGAAATTCACCCACAACATCCAAAAGCAAATCGCTGATCGAGAAGGTGTGCAGGTTCAGTTGAATCTCGCCGGCTTCAATGCGCGCCAGATCAAGCATCGAATCGACTAACAGCATGAGCTGTTTGCTGCTGGTCACCACCCGCGCCACCCGGTCATACTGCCGGGCATTCAGTTCACCATAGACCTGATTGAGGAGCAGATCGGTGTAGCCGACAATGGTGTTGAGCGGCGTCCGCAATTCGTGGCTGACATTCGCCAGGAATTCACTTTTCAGCCGGTTGATCTCCAGCGCCGCTTCATGCAACCGGGCATTTTCCGCTGCCAGCGCTGCCTGCCGAGCCAGCCCGTACGCCAGATCAAGATCATCAACCGTGTAGGGATGGCTCAGATCGCGTTCCATGACGATCAGCCCAATCGACTGGTCGCGCGCGATCAGCGGCACCCCCAGCCATGAAACCCGGTTATCCACTGTTTCGATCAATGGATGACCGGAAAGGTATACCTGCCGCGCCGGGCTATTTTCCTTCCAGTACATTTCCGACTGCTGGGCGGTCTGCTGCTGACCACGCGCTGCCATCACCCGCATCCGGCTGCCATCCACAATCCGCGGTGCTGGCAGCATCAGCCAGGCGCGGTCATAGCGTGTCAGACGTTCCATCTGAACCAGAATGCGGTCAAACACTTCCTGGGTATCGAGGCTGGCGGTCATCGTCTGGCTGACATCCAGCAGCGTCCCGGCCAATTGTCGCTGGCGCTGCTCGGTCTGGATTAGCCGCTGCATCTCCAGCGCCTGCCCTAACTGCCCGGCCAGCAGCAGCAGCAGTGCAAAATCCGCATCGTTGTAAGCATGAGGCCGTACATCGTGGACGACAATCAACCCAACCACCTGCTGCTGCGGATCGCGCAGCGGCGCACCCATCCACGAACGGGTGCTGCCATCGACATCAGTCTCATCCGGCGCGACTCGCAGCAGCTTCAGGCGCGATTGTTCGCCCGGTAAATCGCGGAACAGCAGCGGCAGCCCTTTCTGGACGACCACGCGCGGCAGACCGGTGATAGCAGCCGGCGGCAGGCTGAGGCGTTGACCATGCTGCACAAAAAGCTTCCGGTAAATCCAGCGTTCCTGCGGCTGATACAGCCCGACGAAGAAATCCGAATGCTCAAAGATCAGCTTGAGTTGGGCGTGCAGCGCATCCCACCATTCGGCGCTGTCGGCAGGCTGGTTCAACACCTGGTTGAACTCATACAGGTTGGCGCTCAGGTTGTGCCAGTTGGCATGATTTTCAATCGCCTGGATGCGCTCTGCCAGCAGCCCGGTCAGCAGCAGCGCAATCTCAGTGGTATCCGCCGCCAACGACTCGATCCCGGCGAGCCACACCATGCCGCGCGTTTTGCCATCACAGCGCAGCGGGATGAGCAGGCCGGGTTCGTAATAGGCCAGTCCAGAAATCAGACGGGAAGTAGAAATCAGATGGGGTTCGCGCCAGGTCTGCCATCCCTGCCAGACATCGCTCTGACGCATCCAATCCTGCACCGGACGGGGAATGGCTTGTGCCGGTAACAGCGCCTGTATGCGCGTAAGCTGCGGGTTCAGCAGCGCCAGACCACAGGTGCCGATGCGCTGCCCCAGGTAAGTCGTGACCTGTTCAACGGCGGCTTCGATGGTTTCGACATGGTGGAGCTGCTCAATAAAAACATGTATAGGCTCAGCAACGAGCAGTGAAAAAGCCATTATGTTCCTGGGTTGACAAAAATTTTCACCATTATGCCATTAAATGTGCCTGACTGCCCTAACAGATTCCATAGAGATTCCGACCTATTTGTGAAAACTGTAAACGTTTTCTTCCTTCATGGGATTAGCGACGTCTGCCAACCACCACCCACACGCCCATCACCAGCAGCCAACCGAGCGCCGAGACCGCCACCCCTAGCACGAGCGATAGCGGGCGGTAATCGAAACGCACCGTATGCTCACCTGGGGGGACGCACACGGCGCGAAAGGCGGTGAAAGCCCGCAGCGTCTCCACCGGCTGACCATCGAGCGTCGCCTGCCAGCCGGGATAATATTGGTCGCTCAACACCAGCACCCCGCCCGCGCCGGCGGTCTGAATGACGACGCTGTTCGGCTGATACTCGCTGATAGTGGCTTCACCGGCTGTCCCCGCCGGGCAATCGACCGCGCGATCCAGAATGGCGTTGCCCCGCAGCGCCTCGACATCCGTCTTGATCCGTTCCAGCGCCGCCGCGTCATCCGGCTGGACGATGACTGTGCTGGCGATCCAGGCACGCGGGAACGGGTCAGTGCGGCGGTAGTAGATGCCGCCGGGGGCGATGCCAATCAGTTCCATGTTAGGCCGGTCATAGGGTTCTTTTGTCAGCGCGTACTGCACCCCCAGCAGCGTATTGGCGGCTCCCAACGGATCATGCATATCGGTCAGGTTTTGCAGCCGGTCAAAGGTCGCTATCGTCAGCGGATCGTAGCCGATGACGTGCAGGTGACCGGTGTTGTAGCTGCCGTTATAAGGGCTGTCCGTCGGAATCTGGACGACGCGGGCATCAGCTCCGGTCGGCACATTGATCGCCGCTCCCTGCCACAGCGCATCGCGCCAGCCATCCGTTGTTGTAATCAGTTGAACCGGCAGTCGCCAGGCATCCAGGATGACCAGCGCCATCGTCGCCAGCAGCAGCCACGTCGCCGCCTGGCCCTCACCGACCTTCGTCCAGCCCCACAGGATCAGCCACGCGCCGCACGAAATCAGCCCGACCATGCCGAGCGCCCCGGCCAGCGCGAACGCCCGGTACGGCATCGGCTCGACATGGCTGGCGCTGGCGTACCAGCCGGAAAAGATCAGCGACCCCAGGAAGGCCACCCCGATCAGGAGTGGCAGCCCGCGCTCGACCAGCGGACGCAGCCACTCGCCGCGCAGTGGATGAGCCGACTGCTGAAGCTGTGTCACCAGCAGCGCCAGCATCCCCGATAAACCGAACATCACGAAGAACAGCGCTCGTCCCGGTGCGCGGAAGAACGAGAACCCCGGCACCCAGCGCACCAGCAGCGGCAGCAGCGCCCCCTGAAGCCCCAGGCTCATCACCAGCCCGAAAGCGATCAGCAGCAGGAAAAAGACATGCTCGCGCTTGAACGTGCGCCAGGCCAGCGGCAGCGCCAGCAGCGGCAGCAAACCGACATACGGGCTGAATTCCTCATAAAAGTCGGCACCCCAGTAGCGGGCTGGCGGCTGCGTCGGCAGGCCGAACAATCCCGGCACCGCCACGGCCAGCAGTTGCGCCGGCGGCAGGGCGAAGGAGTTGATGAAGTCCAGTTCATTGGCGCTGCGAACCGAAAGCCGCGTCAATTCTAAAGCCGGGACAATCAGCGCCGCCCCCAGCAGCAGGCCGCCGATCACGATCAGCAGCAGCGGTTGAGCGGTCTGGCGGATGACGCCCCAGGTGAACGCGGCTGCCGTCACCACCTGATAAACCGCCAGCAGCCCCAGCGTCAGCAGCAGATAGAACAGCATCGGTGGATGCCCGGCCAGCGTCGCCGCGCCCACCGCCATCATCCCCGGCAGCGCCGACCGCCATGTCCCCCGCGCCAGCGCATGACGATACGCCGCCGCTGCCCAGGGTATCCAGGCGAAAACGAACAGCAGCGTGTAATGACCGGCGTAGAAGCGCGCCCCAACCCACTCGCTCATGGCGAAGACCACCCCGGCCAGCAGACTCGCCACCGGCGTGGCACCGTAGCTGCGCGTCAGCCGCGCCATCCCCCAGGCTGCCCACCACACATGGAAGGCCAGCGCCCAGCCCAGCCCACGATCTGCCCCTACCAGCGCGATGAGCCAGGTGGCCGGGTAAAACAGGGCGCTGTGCGGGTTGCCGATCAACGGATGACCGATGAAGGTATAGGGATTCCACAGCGGCAGATGACCGGCCTGCACCAGATCGTGCAGCAGCGTCGTCAGCGGGTAGAACATGGCGCGGAAATCATTGGCGTTCAGCACGCCGTCGCCCCAGATGGCCGGGCGCAGCAACACCACCGTCAGCGCCGCCAGCAGCAGCGGCACCAGCCAGGGACGACGTTCCAGAAGCGAGGCGGTCATGAACCTATCCCGGTTATAAAAAAGGGCAAACCCCGCTGGGCTGCCCTTGTGCGATTAAACAACTATCCGAGCTAACCCCGTCTTACCCCCCCGATGGAGGAGGTGGCAACGTCGGTTGGGCATTGCCGGAGGTATCTTCTTCATTCGTCCCTGATGTGTTCACTGCCGGAGCCGCGGCGGGCGGCTGCGGCTGGGTGTTTGTCGTGCCACCAGCACCGGGCGTGGTCGCATCCAGATTGGCAGCGCAGCGGAAACCGATCCACAGCGCGGGCGAGATCGGGTCGCGGCTCTGGCGGTGGACGCTGCGCGAGAAGAATGGCACCGCATCCCATGATCCGCCGCGTACCACTTTCTCCGTCCCAACTGTCGGTCCGGTCGGGTCAACCGCGTTGGTTGTCGCTTGCTGGGTGTAATAGGTCGCGCCGTACCAATCGCCGACCCATTCCGCCACATTCCCCGCCATATCGTACAGGCCGCCCGACGAGTTATACGACTCGACCGGACGCGCCCCGATCAGCGCGGCATTCTCCTCGCGCGGACGGCTGGTACGCGCCAGAGTCACATCGAAGGCATCCCCCCAGGGATAAAGCGTGTTGGCAGGGCCGCGCGCCCCGCGTTCCCATTCCGCTTCGGTCGGCAGGCGGCGACCAATCGCCTGGCAGTAGGCCTGCGCCCCATACCACGTGATCCCAGCCACCGGGAAATCCAGGATGGCTTCGTTGACGCGATAATTCACGCTGTCGAACTGGACGTTGCTGGCTTCGGACTCGCTGCGCGTCTCCATGCAGAGCTGCCCCAGGCAGCCGGTGCGATGACCATTCGGCCCCAGCGAATTCAGGAAGGCGATGTACTGACGGTAGGTGACTTCGTGCCGTTCCATAAAAAATGGGCTGACCGTGACCGGATGCGACGGGACTGAATCGGTACCCCAGTTGATGTCACAGGTCGAGTCGTACAGATCAGCGCACTGCTGGGCGGCCTGTGCCACTTCCTGCGGCGATGTCCCCATCTGGAACGTCCCGCCATCCACCCGTTGCAGCGGCGTCAGGATGCCCTGCATCAGCGCCGGGATGGAACTCACCGCGCTGGTGTTATTCTGTGGCGCGACGGCCTGCCCGGAGGTTGGCGCTGTCGGTTGTGACGCGGTATCCGGCGGCAGGGTGGGGATGAGCGGCGGCTGTGTCGCTGGCGTCAAAGGCGGCACCAGCGGTGTGGTTGGAGTAGCAGGCACCGACGTGGCCGACGGTTGGATGATGACCGCCTGCTGTGATGTGGCAGTCGGCAGGATCAACGGCGTCTCAGTGGGTGGCAGAGTCGGCGTGGCTGGCAGCGCTGTATTGGTGATGATGAAGGGCGTCTGTGTTGGCCCCAACGCCACTCCCGGCAGCGTGATCAGGTTGGTAGCGCTGCCGATGAACAGCCCCAGACCGATGATGGCGGCACAGCCGAAGCCGAACACGAACCCGATCACCAGCCATTGCCAGGCTCCCCCGCCACTGCGACGTCCCCGATTGCCCCCGCCGAGGGTGCCGTAATTCGCTCGCGTCATAAGTCTCACTCCCTATCCAACGCCGTCGCGACAGGTCGCGACACTGCTTTGCGCGTATCGTAACGGCGTACAATCATAGCGTTTCCAACGGGCTTCTCCAACGGCGGATTTACCAGCGTTGGGGAAACGGCGGTTATTATAGCAGGGGTTGTGGACGAGGCAGGATGTCCATTTGCTTAAGCGCGGTCACGCACACCACACCCGATATATTGAAGGCCAGCCGTCCCTTATCGTCGATCACCAGCGAACCCGGTGCCGCGCTGAACGGCGGCAGATCGGCCAGCAGTTGCAGTTGCGGCGCATCCTGTAGCAGGTCAATCGCATGGCGCTGATGGCTGGGCATCAGGTCTTCGCCTTCATAAACCCGGATGACACCGGTCTCGTTATCGCTGGTCGCCAGCAGTTTGCCATTAGAGGAGCAGGCCAGCCGGCTGACGAAGTAGTGCAGCGCCAGCCGCTTCTGCACCTTGCCACCGCTATCCAGCCGCACGATCTCGTGTCCGTTCGAGACAAAGATCGACGCGCCCGCATTAGCGACCACCAGCAGCGGCTGCGACTCGTCATCAAAAGCCAGCTTGGTATCGAAGGCACCGACGGTGATATGCTGCTGGAACAGATGCAGCTTGCCCTTGCTATCCAGCACTGCCACCATCCCCATCAGCCGATCCAGCGCCAGACTCAACAGGCTGGCTTTGGTCTTCGGCTCCAGTTTCACTTCCTTGCCATCGACTTCCAGCAGCAGCTCGTTGCCTGGCATCCAGTACAGCCGCAGCTTGCCATCATCGGTGGTGTACATCATCGACTGCGCCGTGCGCACAAACGGCAGAAACGCCTGGTTGGGGGCAACCAGGCTGGCGAGAAAGTCTGACCACTTCTCGCTCTGGCGGCTGACCGCCTTGTGTTGATGTTCGCCCACTTCCGCGCCCGTCTCCAGGTCGAAGTAGCTGGCGCGATCCCGCTGCGTCCAGGCCGCCAGCAGCGTCGGCTTGCCCGGCAGGATATGCAGATATTGAATCGCCTGATTGGTGAGATGAATGCGCCAGGCCATGATGCCCTCCCAGACATGTGTCGTGGTTGGCTTTCAGTGTAGCGGTTGGGAGAGAGCTTGACAAGCAAATAAAAAAAGCGAGCCATCAGCCCGCTTTTCGTTCATCATCCCTATCCTGGTCTATTGATGCTGGTGCGCCGCCGCCGATTGCTTGAGGAACAGCGCGACCGTGTTCAGCAGTTCGTTCTTCATCACCGGCTTCGCCAGGTAGCCATCGCAGCCCGCCGCCAGACAATTCTCCCGATCCCCGTGCATGGCGTTGGCCGTCAGCGCGATGATCGGTATCCACGAGACGCTCGAGGCTTTCAGGCGCGATGCCGCTTCCAGCCCGTTGATGTCCGGCAGGTTGACATCCATCAGAATCAGATCCGGCAGCTCATTGGTCGCCATCGTGATCCCGCTGATGCCATTGGGTGCCTCAAGGACATCATATCCCGCTGCGTTCAGAATCTTGCGCACCAGACGCATATTTTGCGGATTGTCTTCAACGTACAGAATCTTTGCCATCCCGCGAGGCTCCCAGAGTTACATCTCACTGTAATTCCATTATCGACTATCCCCCGACTTCCGTCAAGCAAAGCAGGCTTAAGATTTGCCCATGCCGCATTCGTCAGGAACGCAACATGACTTATTTCTCATCTCAACCCGCCGCCGCTAACGTGCGCTGAATCTGGTCGATGTGCCCGTCGCAGTGGGCGCTGTACCCCGTCAACAGATCCTCCGCCGTCATCCGGCCATTGACCGGGTGCAGGCAGGCACGCCCCCACTGCTCCTCGCTCAGGCTGGCGAACAGCGCCGTCCAGCGCGTGTGCAGCGCCCGCAGGAAGCCCAGCGACACCGTGATTGACAGGTCGTAATCCGCCGTCACTGCCCAGGCATCCTGGTCATACGGCTTGATGGTCGGCTCCTCTTCGGTCAGCAGCAGCTTGAGCCGGATGAAGGAGTTGAGGTGCGAATCTGCCAGGTGATGCACATTCTGCGCCACCGACCACTCCCCCGCCAGGAAATGCCCGCGCAGCCGCGCCTCATCCAGCCCGCTCACCAGCGCCTCCAGTTCATCCGGGAAGCGCCGCAGTCGTTCAATGTGGTGTTCGCGTTCCGCTGTCTTCATCGTGCGTTCCTTTCCAGTTCGCTCGGCAATGCGTCTCAGCATAGTGGAAAGCCGTCTCCGTCTGCATAACCGCCTGAGTCCATTGCTGGGGTTCATGTCTAAATTGAGGAGTATTGACAAATTCGGGTAGGCATCTGTATTTCGCAGAAGTCAACCATAGAAAGGAGTAAGATAATGAAGCGGAATCAGCTCCTTAACTTCAAGATGGAGATGTTAAAAGTACCTACCATGACAGGAAATAGCCGAGCATTGAAATATTTCTGCAGTCAAGGAA
Organism: Anaerolineae bacterium; assembly: GCA_022843385.1. Lineage (GTDB taxonomy): Bacteria > Chloroflexota > Anaerolineae > Aggregatilineales > Phototrophicaceae > CFX2. The sequence continues at coordinate 37,655 of JALHNT010000031.1, forward strand.
TCTTGGGATTCGATAGAATTGCCCATTCTCCGACTCCGTGAAAAATTGTTTAGATATCATGCCTTTAACAAGGAGGAGATGTATTGATGGAAAACGAAAATCTTGTACCAGATTACTTGCACGATACATATCAACTTCTAAAATGCGCTTTCCCACAAGGAATAAGTCAGGCTGACTACTGGCCCACTATGGCAATTCTGCATGAAGTAATGTCCTTTTGGACTATAGCGGATGTCCTGTCGGTGTTAGCTCATAAAGATCGATTTGAAGTGTACAATGATGCTTCAGGCTTCGGGCTAGATCCACTACCGAGTGAAGAGGATATAACTAGGGTAAAAAGCAAATTAGAATCATGCGGTTACGAGGAGTGGTTGAAAAAAGAGTAGAGCTAATGGAGGGTTGAGATTGAACTCAGATGATCTTTTGGTCAACAGCCATAAAGGTTATTTGGATTTTGTTTCTTTCCTCTATAAGCACACATTTGTAAATGTTCTTTGTTCTCATAAACGCTATCCCCTCTTCGTTAATGAAGAGGGGATATGACCTTACCTCGATTCAACGGAAGGTGAGAATGTCAAAATGGGGCAAGCTGCTACATTGCATTAGGCGAGATATACTGGGTTTGAACGTCACTACCTGGGATCGCGCCAACCTTATGCTGTCGAGGGCTGGAGCGAGTCACAAGTACGACAGCGCAGGTCGCCGAGTGCAGCAGCCCATCGGCACGACCGTAACCCCATCTGCCCGAATCGCGCTCCCTCAACCCCGATTTTTCCCAACCCTTTTCTAACCCCACGGCGACAACCTTAACCCTCGCCCTCCCGCAAAATGGTTAGCACTGACTCGCCTTAAGTCGTACCAAAAAGTTTACCAAAAGTTCACCCGTAAGCGGTGAAATGGGCTTATGCTTCTCGTAGGGGTCGTTCGCAAACCACCCGCGCAATCCGTTCGTCCCGCTGGTTCTGAATCAGGGTTGAGGGAAATGTTCACAAAATGCACTTTTGACTTTGACGAATTTGACGAATTTGACGAATTTTATGCAGTTTTGCTCTGTTTTCACTCTGTGTTCTCTGTATCCTCTGTGTTGGTTTTTATGTCTTTGTGTCTTTGTCTGTCCGACGACGACGACGACGACACAAAACGCAGTTGCATAAGACGGGTCGAATGCAGTTGCAACACTTGAGGGAAAACAGTTGCACAAGATTCGCGAATTGAAATATGGAGTGATGCGAATCTGACGAATCTGACGAATCGTGTGAATCAACGCTGGGATTACTGGCCTGCCCTCGGCTTAGAACCGCTGGCTACCCGGCACCATATGAATGCCGAGCAACCAGCCCGCGCCTGAACTACGACGCGCCGACAGTCGTCCATTCGCCGCTGCTCAGGTGGGCGTCACGCCGGGTGCGTCGCGTCACCCAGGTGTGCCAGAACACCCGCGCCGCCATCGTCGGGCGCAGCATCGACTTACCCGAACGCAGCATCGTCATGGCCTCGAAGAAGTCTTTGGTGATGGCCGCGCTGTAAGGCATAGCCCGCGCCACCTGATCGAAATAGGCGTGACCGATGCGGTTGACCAGCCCGGGTTTCTGGCCTTCGACGCCGGGGAAACGCATATCCTCGCCCGTCGCCATCATCCAGGCATCTTCCAGAATGGCTGCGCTGCGCTTCTGGAAGCGTCCGGCGAAACCGCGCAACTGACGCAGATCGCGCCCGTTGAGCATCTGCCCCAGCGCTTCGGCTTCCAGCGCCGCTTTGGTCATCCCCTGTCCATAGACCGGGTTGAGCGCGGCTGCTGCATCGCCCATGACGATGAAGTTCTCTGGGCGGTGCGCCACTCGTTCATAATGCCGGCGGCGGTTTTCCAGCCGGCGGTATCCGGTGATGGGCGAGACCGGTTTCAGATCCTTGATGATGTCATAGATCGCCGGGTTCGCCAGCGTCCGGGCATATTCCAGGAACCCGGCTTCATCGGTGGGTGGGTAATCCTCCGCGCCGCCTATCAGGGTGACAACCACCTGGTTGCCTTCCACCGGCATCAGCCCACCGCCACGCATCAGGCCCTCGCTGGGCCGCGCCTGGATGGCGATGACATGGTTGGGCATATCCGCCGGACGCTCATACCAGCGGGTGGCATAACCACAATGGGCGTTGATGACGGTCTCAGCCGGCGCGGGAAACCCAATCGCGGTCAGCCACTCCGGCGCTTTCGAGTTACGCCCGCTGGCATCCACCACCAGCTCGGCGTACAGGTTGTGATGACCGTGATCGACCCGCGACTCGGTGCGGACGCCGATGATTGATTGACCATCGTCACTGGGGATCAGCCCCAGCATATCGGTCTCGGTGACGAAGTGGATGTTGGCGATCTGGCCCACGCGCTGGCGCACCAGCCATTCCAGCTCGGCGCGCCCCAGGATGTGGCTGCGGTAGCCGCTGTCGAAGTGTGGCGTCCAGCCGCCAGTGGTATAGAAGCTGTTGTCCAGTCCCCAACGGGCCAGCAGCGCCCCCGCCCCTTCCAGGTCGCGCTCGAAGCCGGGGAACAGCCGGTTCAAGACCTGCTCGCCACGAATGAGCAGGGTATGCAGGTGACGCGCCTGGGGTGCACCGGCGCGGTAGTCGCCCTTATGCGGCAGGCGATCCCGTTCGATGATGGTGACATCATCAGCAAAATCGCTCAGTACACGCGCCGCCAGCAGTCCGGCGATGCTGCCGCCAATGACGATGGCGTGGGTGGGTTTCATGTTAATTGCTCCTCCGTGAAGCGCCGATGCGAGATCGGATCCGTTACGCTTCGTGTTATTACGTTTCGTAACTCAAGATATTACGTTTCGGAATATCCGTCAACTGGTACTAAAGTCCTGTATACGAGTACCTGTTGGCTCAATCCGCCGAAAGTCGGATCAGCACATTGGGCGTTAGAATGACAGATAACCGTCGTTCCTGTGCCGCTTTCTTCCGCGCGACACGATTGCATTATACGTCCCAATCTGCCATAATGGTTTCACAGTCGTAATATATCGAAGCGTTATGATAAAGGGATGGCGATGTCCGGCAAACAAACGCGCGAACTGACGACGCTGGAATATGTCGTGCTGGGTCTCATCAGCCTGCAACCGCAATCCGGCTACAGCATCATCAACTTCTTCTCGCCGCGCGCCCTGTATACCTGGAATGTCAGCCCCGGCACCATCTACCCTATCCTCAAGCGGCTGGAACAACAGGGCATCATCGACGGTCAGCTTGAGATGGAACATGAAACCCGTCAGCGCAAAACTTACACCCTCTCGACCAGTGGCGAGGCGCTGCTGAACGAGTGGCTGCGGCAGCCGCCGGAAATCCATCCGTATTACGAGCAGCGCGAGATCGCCATGTGGCGTTTCATGTTCATGGAAGACCGGCTGCCCAAAGCCGATGTTGTGGCCTGGCTGGATGCCTGTCTGGATCGGCTGCGGATTTTTGATGCCGGGCAGCGCTTCTGGCGCGATGGCGCGGTGGCGCAGATGAACCAGATGGAGAACCCGTCGATCCACCGCCAGCTCATCATGGAGGGGTCGCTGATGGAGATCAACACCTATCGCACCTGGCTGGAGATGGCGCGTTCGCGGTTGACGGCGCTGGCGATCCAGACCGGCGAGTTTCGGGCGGCGGATAAATCATGACCAGCATCACTCTGGAACACGTCAGCAAAGCATTTGAAGCGCCGTTCGGCTCGGATAAGCCGATCCCGGCGGTGCAGAATGTCTCGCTCAAGGTCACGTCGGGTGATATTCTCGGCATCCTGGGGCCATCCGGCTGTGGCAAATCGACGCTGCTGCGCCTGATCGCCGGGCTGCACGCGCCGGATAGCGGACGGGTGCTGTACGATGACGTTGATTTGAAGGATGTGCCGCTGCGCGAACGCGGCGTCGGCATGGTGTTTCAGGAAGGCGCACTCATCCCCCACTGGGAGTCGCGCAAGAGCGTCGGCTTTTTCCTCAGCCTGCGCAAACGCGATGTCGAAATCCCGGAGAAGCTCAAGCGCATCTCGAAGATCACCGGCATCGGACTCAATCAACTGCTGGAGCGCAAACCGCGTCAGCTTTCCGGCGGCGAACAGCAGCGGGTGAGCATCGCCCGCGCCCTGGCACGCGACCTGAAAATCCTGCTCTTCGACGAACCGTTCTCCAACCTCGACGCCAAGTATCGTCACGAAGCGCGGGTCGAGCTGAAGCGGTTGCTGAACGAATTCCCGGTCACCTCGGTCTATGTCACCCACGATCAGGTCGAGGCCGTTGCCCTGTCGCACCGCATCGCCATCATGCGCGAGGGTCAGATCGAACAGGTCGGCACCTATCACCAGCTCTATACCAGCCCGCATAATCTGTTTGTGGCGACCTTCCTCGGTCAGCAGCCGATCAACCTGTTCCAGGGTTTCGTCATCGATGCCCATTGGCGCGGGGTGAACTTCGCCGGCTTCCCTATGCGGCGCGATCTGGAGGAAGGCAGCAAGGTCACCCTGGGGATTCGGCCTGAGCATGTCCGTCTGGATGAAGGCGGGGTGGAGTGCAAGGTCGATGAGGTCGTGCCATATCTGGCCGAGCGCTACCAGCATGTGACGGTTCACGCTCCCGGCGAACGCTTCACGCTGCATGTGCCGCTCGATCATCCGGTGAAGCGCGGCGATACCCTGCGCTGTTCCCTCGACCCGGATGAAATCCTGCTGTTCGATGCCAGCGCTGGCACCCGCATCGGATGAATGCCGCGTATAATGAGTGCGATGGATGAGATTGAGGATGGTCAGCATGTCCCATGTGTTCATCAGTTACGCCAGCACGGATGATGCCATTGCCCGGCGCATCGATATGGCGTTGGAGGACGCTGGCATCACCGCTTGGATGGATACCGATATTGAGTTAGATGATAACTGGAATGAAGCGATTGATGCTGCGCTGCGTGAAGCATCCAGCCTGGTCGTTTTGTTGTCGCCAGCATCGCTTAACTCATCACAGGTCACGGCTGAATACTGGAGCATGTTCACCCAGAACCGGCGCGTCTATCTGATGATGGTCGAGCCAGTTGACCGCGAAGCGCTGCCGACGCGGTTGGCGCGCCTGACGTGTATTGATGCCAGCCAGGATTTTGAGCAGGGAATGCAGACCTTAATCGAAGCGATTGATTCGGCTCAACCGCCGTCTGCGTCGCAGTCTTCTCAGGTACGGCTGCGCTTCAGCATTGATCGCCACCAACTGGCACAGGTGACGGAAAAACTGGCCGAAGCCGGTGTGTATGCCTTTGAAGTAGACCCTGCTGACAGCCCGGATCAATAGGACAACACAGATGGGCCAGCTCATGACAACTTCCCGTCCATTGTTTCCCGTAGGGACTAGCAACCATGCTGCGCTGTGGCATTGACATGATCGAAAACCGGCGGATCGAGGAGGGCATCGCCCGGCTGGGCGAACGCTTCCTCAAGCGCTTCTTCACCGAGGGCGAACGGGCTGATACCGGCGAAAAACCGCACCGGCTGGCGGCGCGGCTGGCAGGCAAGGAAGCTGTCGGCAAGGCGCTTGGCACCGGCATCGGCGACGTCAGTTGGGTTGAGATCGAAATTCGTTGTGATGAACGAGGGCGTCCGGTGCTGCACCTGCATGGCGCGGCGGCGAAGCTGGCGGCTGAGATGGGGCTGACCCAGTGGGACATCAGCCTGACACACACCGATGACTACGCGGCGGCGATGGTGGTCGCCAGCAGTTAAAGATCTGCTCAGAATTTAGCCACAGGCATGAGTATCCGCTAAAGATGAGTGGAAATGGACAGCCAGGTTGTGATAAGTTGATGACGCAGCGGTTGATATTCTGTGCATTCTGATGATTGCCAGCCACCCGGTGCGGAAGGTACAAATGAACCTGCCCCAGCCGATGGAGAAAATGACCACTGCATTTGCTCCGCCTTTCGGTTTTCCAATCTGAACCAATCTAAGGGAGTCAATATGTCAAAAGCCTTGCGTTTAGTTGTATTCCTGGCGTTGTTCTCGGCGCTGGCCTTGAGCCTCAGCACCACCTTCGCCCAGGACAGCCTGACCATTTGGACCAAATACAACTCCGCCAGCCCACAGAATGTGCAGGATGAGTGGATGGCCGCGCTGATCGCCGAGTATCAGGCTGACCAGGGCGTCGCCATCAACAACGTTACCCGCCCCTTCGATACCATCAATGTTGATCTGAACCTGGCGCTCCTGGCCGGCGGTGATGTACCGGATCTGTCGTATGTCGATGCCAACCAGCTCAGCCCCTTCGCCATCAATGGCACGCTGATGGATCTGACCGAGTTCGTCAACAGCGCCCCCTGGAAGGATGATCTCAGCCCATCGGCCCTGGCGGCCTGCACCGCGCCCGATGGACAAATTCTCTGCATTCCGACCGTCACTCAGGGTACGCTGATGTACTACTGGACAGCGGCCTTCCCGGAGGGTTTCGACGGCAGCCTGCAAGGACTGGCGGCCAACACCAGCACCGAATACTGGTTCACCGCCAAGAACTCCGAACTCTTTGGTTTCGATGTGTTCATTTACCCGCTGCTGAGCAGCTTTGGCGTCACCTTCGCCAATGAAGATGGCACCGCTAACTGGGCCACGCCGGAAGCCGTTGCCGCTATCGAGGCGATTCGCCAGCTTCATGCCGATAACCGCCTGCCGGAGACTTCGCTCGGCACCGGCTTTGATTTCGAGAATGCCTTCAAGGATGGCACGGCGGGTGCTTTCGTGGCCGGCTCATGGTCGTATGTCTTCCTGAACCCGATTACGTCGCCCGATGGCACCGAGTTCCCGGCTGATTCGACAGCAGTCGCTACGGCGCTGGAAGCTGGTGCGCTGGCCTTTGCCCCGCCGCTGCACAATGAAGGCGGCACACCGCGCAGCTATATTAACGTTAATGGCTGGGCTATCCCGCTGGATTCACCCAATGCGGATGCGGCGATGGCCTTCATCAACTGGCACATGACCACCGCCCGCAATGTGACCTATGCTGCTTCTTATGGTGGTCTGCCCACGCTGAACTCGGGTCTGGAAGCAGAGGAGTTCAAGACGCCCTACTGGGAAGGTGTCTCGGCCATCCTGAATGAATACGGCGCAGCCACCCCACCCTTCTTCGATTACAACTCGGCGGCGCGCAAGTTCGCTGATGTGGTGGTTGATCTGATCCAGAACCCGGATAAGGATATTCTGGAAGCACTCACGGCGGCCCAGGAAGAATACAACGCCGAGGTCGCAGCGGCGCGTTAACCATTCATTCTCCACAGGGGTGATGCCCCATCACCTCATTGCATGATGCGTGACATAAGGGCGCGGCAGGTCTGCGCCCTTGCGTTATAATCCCGTCATACAGACGGTCGGTCGTCAGGGAAATCCCACTATGACAAGCACCCAAACCTTACTGGCAGCCCGCAACCGCCCCTGGGCCAGTCGCTTCAACCTGTTCTCAAGTCGTTTCATCCCGCTGTGGTTTCTACTGCCAGCCATGCTGGTGCTGCTGGTGTTACAGGTCTATCCAACCCTGTTCGCCTTCTACCTGAGTCTGACGCGACAGCGGCGCGGCGCGTTTGAATTCGTCGGACTGGTCAACTTCGAGCTGCTGATCGGCAACAGCACCTTCGACGAAAGTCTGATCCGCACCCTGATCTTTGCCGGTTGGTATCTGGTGCTGACGGTCGGGCTGGGTTTACTGATCGCGCTGCTCATCAACCGCCGCGTCAGGTTTTCAGGCTGGTATCTGGTGGTGATCTTCATCCCCTGGGTGCTGTCGGATGTGGTGGCCGGGACGATGTGGCGCTGGATGTTCCTGGAAGACTACGGCCTGCTGCAAGAATGGCTGCGCCCGATCCTCGGCGACTCGATCTATATCAGTCCATCCGGCGCGATGGGTATCGTCATCGTGGCTTCGGTCTGGCGGGCGGTGGCTTTCACCGTCGTCCTGTTCCTGGGCGCGTTGCAAACGGTGCCAAAAGAGGTCGAGGAAAGCGCAGCACTGGATGGCGCCAACCGGCTGCAAAACTTCCTCTACATCATTTTCCCCCTCATCCGTCAGACGTTTCTGGTGGCGGTGCTGCTGACCAGCATTCGCAGCATCAACAGCGTCGGCCTGATCCTGGCGACGACACGCGGCGGGCCAGGCTTCTCGACCACTACCGCTTCGGTCTTTCTCTATCGGGTAGCCTGGGGCGATGCCAACTTCGCGCGTGGGGCAGCCGTCTCGGTGCTGCTGTTCATCGTCAACGTCATCATCACCATCGTTTACCTGCGCCTGATTACCGGGCGGAATGAGGAGAAAACCACATGACCAGCACGATGGTGCGTAGCAAAACCGAAAAACGCCTGGAATTCCTCAGCACCCACGCCATTCTCTTGTGCATTGCGCTGGTCTTCATCTTCCCGGTCTTCTATACGCTGATGACCTCGCTTAAGTCCAAGGGCGATGTCCTGACCAGTCCGCCTACAATTCTGCCGCGCGAGTGGTCATTAGAAGCCTATGATACCGTCATCAACGGCAGCAACATGGTGCGAGTATATCTGCCCAATTCGTTCATCAACTCGTTCTTCTCGTCGCTGCTCATCATGCCGCTGGCCGGGCTGGCGGCCTATACCTTCTCGCGCTACAAGTTTCGCGGCAGCCGCCTGTTGGAAATCTTCATCCTGGGGCTGATGATGATCCCCGGCCTGACCAACCTGATTCCGCTGTACCGCATGGCGAGCGACTGGGATCTGCTCAACACCAACCAGATCATGATTATGGTCTACACCGCCGGCGGCCTACCCTTCAGCATCTGGATTGTGCGCGCCTTTTTCGACTCGATCCCGCGCGAACTGGAAGAAGCCGCGCTGATCGATGGCTGTTCCCCATTCGGGGCATTGTGGCGGGTTATCGTGCCGTTGGCCGCGCCCGGCTTGCTGGCAGCCTTCCTGCTCAACTTCGTCGATACCTGGAATGAATTCCTGGCAGCCGTCGTGCTGGCGGTGCAAGACAAGACAGCGACAGTAGGCTTATACGATTTCCAATCTTCATTCGAGATCGCCTATAACGTCTGGGCTGCCGCATCCATCGTGATCGTCATCCCGGTGCTGGTGGTCTTCCTGGCGCTGCGGAATACCTTCTTCAACGCCATGCTGGAAGGTGCGCTCAAGGGGTGAAACCCGGCTGTACCGCTGCTCGGTATATCCATCGCATTTGTGAGGCACAAGCATCCGATGTTACCTTTACTTCACTTATACCATAATCGGGCTGACAGGAGGCTGGGATGGAGTTAGGGTTGAAGGGCAAAGTGGCGCTGGTATCCGCAGGGAGTAAAGGGCTGGGTTTTGGCGTGGCACGGGCGCTGGCGGCTGATGGGGCACGAGTGTCCATATGTAGCCGCGGCAGTGCGAATGTGGACGCAGCGGTACAGAAACTCATCGCTGAGACAGGGGCAGAAGTGATCGGCACAGCCTGTGATGTCACCCAGGCCGAGGCAATCCAGGGATGGGTAGATCAGACCGCCACCCGCTGGGGCGCGATTGATGCGCTGCTGGTGAATGCTGGCGGCCCTCCCGGTGGGTTGGCACTCGATATGACGGATGCCCAATGGCAGGCAGCCTTCGAACTAACGCTTCTGAGTTCAGTCCGCATGATCCGGGCCACTGTGCCACACATGACCAATGGTGGGTCAATTCTGACGATCACGTCTTCCTCTATCCGCGAGCCAATTGAACGACTCGGACTTTCTACGGTCATGCGATCGGGGGTGGCCGGGCTGGTCAAGACGCTGGCTGATGAGCTAGCTGGAAAATCGATCCGGGTCAACAATCTGATCCCAGGTCGCATTGAAACCGAACGTGTGGCACAGTTGGATCAGGCAGCGGCAACACGCAGCGGTAAATCGGTCGAAGAAGTGCGGGCACAGAGCATCGCCAAGATTCCACTGGGAAGGCTGGGGACGATAGACGATTTTGGTGCGGCCGGCGCATTCCTGCTTTCCCCGGCAGCGGCCTATATCACTGGCGCGACCCTGCGGGTGGATGGTGGGATGATGCGCTCGATCTGATACAACGTCTGAACCTCATCGTGCAGGGGCAACCTGTCGGGTTAACCCTGCACAAACGCCATCAACTGCCCATTGCGCGTCCGAGCGATTTCGGATAACGTGTAGGCTCTTCCGATCAAGCAGGAGCCCTGATCTTGAACCGTCTATCGCTTTTCTCTGTTTTGCTGCTGAGCCTCATCTTCAGTGCCTGCAGTGGCGCACCGAATGCCGCGACCATGGTCGCTGAAACCCAGTCAGCCGGCCTCAGCATATCGCAAACCCAGACCGCCGCCCCCACCCCCACCCCCCTGCCCACGCTCGCCCCCGGCGTCTCCAGCCCCGGCGAACCCGCTGCCGCGGCTCAGTCCGCTGCTGCCGGTACGGTCGCTGCCGATGCCCAGACCGCAGCAGAGCTTTGTGATGCTGCGCCGGCAGCAGAACCCACTACCCGCACCTACACCCAGGCCGAACAGGTGTTGCAGCCAGATGCCGATTATTACGCCATCTTCTGCACCGCCGCCGGGCCGGTCTATGTCGACTTGCTGGAAGACGAGACACCGATCACTGTCAATAACCTGGTGTTCCTGGCGGAGAACGATTACTACAACAACACTACCTTCCATCGCGTCCTCAAGAACCCGCCCTTCATGGCACAGGGCGGCGACCCGGAGGGCACCGGCATGGGTGGCCCTGGCTATACCTTCGCCGATGAATTCGTGCCGACGCTGAACTTCGACCGTCCCGGTTTGCTGGCGATGGCGAACAGCGGCCCAGCCACCAACGGAAGCCAGTTCTTCATCACCTATGTGCCGACGACGCATCTGAACCAGCGTCACACCATCTTTGGTCGGGTGCTGGAAGGTATGACCAATCTCAACAACTTAACGGAACGCGATCCGCAGTTGAGCCCAACCGAGCCGGGTCCGGCGCTCAAGACCATCCTTATCCTCACCGACCCATCCCAGGTGCGCCTGAGCGAGAAGACACCACCTGCTCGTGAAGCGGTGGTACAGGCGCTGGATGGGGTTGATGCGCTGATTGGGCCGGAAGTCACGGCGCTGCTGACCAATCAGAAGGCCAATTACACCACTGAAGAGGCCGTCGCAGCCGCGCCGGAAACTGCCCGCGAAACGCTGCGAACCCTGTTCACCACTCATAACCACCAGTACGAAGTCAGCAGCCGTCTGGAAAACACCGGCTGCGACCGAGAAACGATTGGCTTCCTGGCTGCCGGCTACACCCTTGACCTGTATGCCTCTCCTGCTGATGCCAGTGCTGCCATCGCTGATCCGGCTATGGCTCAGTTTCAGACCGAACGCGGCTATGACCAGTCCGTCACCTCGACGTTGTTGCCCGCTCCCGTGTTCTTCCGCGAAGTTACCGTGTGTGATGCGCCAGCCATCAATGCCGTCAGCTACTGGCAGCGTGGCGCCTTTGTGGCAACCGCCGAAGTAACGCTGCCGCGCAACAGCAACGGCGTCGATAGCCTGGATCGCGTCCTGCTGGAATTCACCGGCGGTCAGATTTATGAGCCGCTGCTGGCCGACATCTTCTATTGGGATATTCAGTAACCGGTTCCTCTCTAAGTTATCTCCAGTCCCCGCCTGCTCTGGGCGGGGATTGAGCATTTCAGCTCTGCCGCCTGCCCCAATCATTTCTTACGCTTTGGCTTGACGAAATTCATATATGATGAGGAAAGGAAGGGACGGATCGACTCCCGTTATTAGGTATGCAAGCGTATGATGCCTGATCTATTTAAACTGATCGAACGACAGAGCACCGCCAGCGCGGAATTGAGCGGCTGTGAGACTTTCCCCCAGATCGCTGAGGTGGCAGCGCGCTACCTGCTCAGCGCCAGCAACCAGTTCATCACGCTCAGTCTGGCTGATTATCATCCCGATGGTCGGCTGGCACGGCTGCAGGTAGTCGCCAGCGCCAACCGCGAACGCGTCTTCCTGGCCGACGGGATGGTCGAGGTTCAGGCCGCTGACCTACCCATCTTTGAAGCGGTCATTAATCGTGCTGAACCTCGGCTGATTGCTGATGTCTCTCACGAGGCTGACCTGCCGGACACGCTGCGCCAGTGGTTCGCAACCTTCAAAATCCAGTCGCTGGCACTGCTTCCAATGTGCTTCCAGGGACATGTTATTGGGCTGTTGGGCATCAACAGTACTGATCAGCCAGTGACGATGAGCAAGGCCGAAAGCCAGTTATTCCAGGGGTTTGTCGCCCAGGTCAGCGCCCAGGTACAGGCGGCTAATCTGATCCAGCAGCCCTATCGTCAACCACTGGAACAGCAGGTCAGCAACCTCAAGGCTATCAGCCAGATCACCGAAATAATTATCAGCGCCCATGATGAGCAGACGCTGCTCGACCAGGTGAGTGAGTCGCTGGTACGTCTGCTGCCTATCGATCACTGTGGCATCCTGCTGGCGACCGCAGGCGATGAATTTGGAGTCGTCGCCAGCGAATACCCCGATCACCAGGCACGCGGCGTCAAAATACCGGTGAAGGACAATCCAGCCTGGAACGCGATCGTCGCCAATGACTTTCAACCGTTGGTGCTTCATGACTTACAGAAAGATGAGCGCGTCGAACCCGCTACCCGCGAAACCTCGCAGCGGCTTGGAATTCACGCGATGGCAATCCTGCCCATTGTGGTGGAGCGCCAGATTGTGGGCGGCGTCGGTCTGGACATTTACAGCCCTGATCGTTCAATCACGCCTGATATGGTTGAAGTTGCACAAATCATTACCGCTCAGTTGAATGTCAGCCTGCGCAACCTGCGCCTGCTGAAGGAAGTTCAGTACAGTGCGGAACAATTAACCGGACAGGTTGACCTGCTCAAACAGCTCAATCAGATGGTGGCTGAATTGAACACCATGCCGGATCGTGATCAATTGCTACGCGAGAGCTGTCAAAAACTATGCCAACTCCTCCAGGCCGATCATGTCGGTGTGGTGCTGGCAGATGAACCCAACGGCACCTGGGGGACAGTGGTCAGCGAATACCCCAATCGCCAGACAGTAGGTGAACGGTTGAATCTGACTGAAAATCCGGTACATCGGCATAACCTCCGACACCCACATCAGCCCTTCGTCATCAATCACATCAGCCAGAATGCTGATTTCGGCCCAGACATCAAAGGATTACTGGAACGAATCAGCGTCCATTCTATCGCTATCCTGCCGCTGATGCTGGGCGATACGATACTGGGGTCGGTCGGGGTCGATATGTATAACGACGAGCGCGTCTTCACTCCGGATATGGTGGAAGTTGCACAGTCTTTCACCAATCAGATCGCGATTGTGATGGAGAATCTCCGGCTGCTGCACGAGGCCGAACGACGTGCTCAACAGCTCCAGCATGTCAACACCTTCAGCCAATCAGTTCAGTCAACCTTCGATCTGGGTCATATCCTTCAAGCAATGTTGACTGAAAGCCAGGCCATGCTGCCCAACAACCAGATCAGCATCCTGCTTCATGATCCAGTTGAAGGTCAGCTTAGAACCGTCGCACAAGCCAGCGACAACGAAATTCGGCTGTCGCTCACAAACCGCGAAACGGTGCCAATGGATGGTCCGCTCGCACGCGTCTGGAAGGATCTACAACCAGTCTACTTGCCTGATCTGCGTGAGGTTGCAGCCGGATTAGATGCCGGCATCACAATGCGTTCGTGGCTGCTGGTACCGTTGGTGGCACGTGGACGTCCTCTAGGGGTAGTGAGTGTAGGTGCAGATCGTCCCCATGCCTATTCGCCAGTGGACATCAGTGTGTTTTCGCAGATGGCTAATCAATTGGCGAGCATCATTGAAAGTGTGGATGTGTATCAGCAGAGTGTCCGTGTGGCCCGCAATGAATCGCTGGTGAACGAGATTTCCAGCCAGCTTCAGCGCCAGATGGACATCAATAGCATGATGCAGATCACAGCCGAAGAGCTAGGCAAGGCGCTGGGAGCACGGCGAGCACGCATTCGCTTAGGCGTCAGTCCGCAGCAGGATGAGGAAGTTTAACAATATGGTACAAAAGCGACTCAATCGCCTGTTAAAGCTCGATCAGTACGAACAGGAATCAGATCGGCTGCGCGCTGCCCTGGTGTTAAGCTCATCTATTCTAATTCTAGTTCTGGCAACTATCGTGTTTCTGGTCGCACGCAATGAAACGCAGCAGAATATGTTCCAGCGAATGGCTGAGAACTGGCGCTCAACAGCGACCGTGTTTGCCATCTATGCTGGCTCTTTGTTCAGTCTGATCCTGCTGCGGCTAGGAAAATTCGAATGGGCCAGCGGCAGCCTCATTCTGGGTGGCTCTGCTGCTATCTTTTTTGAAGTCGTGCTAGATGGCCTTTATTCATCCTCGCATCCGGTATTTCTGGCGCTCATCATTCTGATATCTGTTGTCTTGCTCGGGCAGCGCGGATTATTGTTTGGAACCATTATGGTGAGCGTGATGACGCTCATCGGCTTTGATGCCCGCCAAACATTGCCAGCCCCAGAGACAGTCAATAACGTGTCATCCGGGATCATTACCTGGTTAATGCTGATGCTGGTTGCTGCGGTTAGCTGGCTTTTCATCCGCTTTAACCGCATCAGTCGGCAGGAAGGCGCGGCGGGGGCGCGTGGCGAACAGGCCAAACAGGCTGAGATTATCAGCCAGATTGCCCAACGCATCTCGGGACGTTCCTCGCTGGACGAGGTATTGAACAATGCGATTGAACAGGTACGTCTGAATTATCCAGATATTTATCACGCTCAGATCTATCTGATTGACGAAACCGTAGCCCGCCTGGTCGCCAGCACCGGCGAAGTCGGTAAGAAATTGCTGGAACGTCAACACGCCCTTGCTGTCGGCAGCCAGAGCGTTATCGGTACTGTAAGTGCCGTCAATCGTGCCATCGTCGCCCGATCCGGCGACTCAGTTCATCATCGCAACGAATTTCTCCCCAATACACGCACCGAAGCGGCATTCCCATTACGGCGCGGCACCGTTGTGATTGGTGTGCTAGATGTGCAGAGCAAACAGGAAAATGCCTTCATCGAAGACAGTTTGCCCCTCTTTCAGGCATTGGCTGATCATATCGCCATCGCCATTGATAACGCTCAATTGTTCGAAGCGACGCAGCGACAGCTCGGCGAGAATCAGTCGCTGCTCGATCAATTGAGTCGTAACATGACTGAGCTGAACCGCCTGAACCGGCGGCTGACCGGTCAGTTCTGGCAGGACTACCTAAATCAACAGAGCAATCAACTTGGCGTTGAAATTGATCTGGACGAGAACGTGAGCGTCCGCCATCTGTCACTGACGCCCGGCATTCAGGAAGCGATCCGCTTTAATCAATCGGTACAGAATCGCCAGGCAGGCAAACACCAGATCGCTGTCCCGCTGCGCGTACGCGGCGAAGTCATTGGCGCTATGGAATTTGAACTGGATGAAGGGGCTTCATTGGCACCAGAGGATATTGTTTTGTTGGAAGAAGTCAGCGAACAGTTGGGTTTAGCTGCCGAAAGCAACCGCCTGTTCGAAGTCAGCCAGCGAATGGCACAGCGTGAGGCGTTGGTGAACGAAATCAGCTCCCGCCTACAGACGACTAGCAGTGTCGAGATGACCCTGAGTGCTGCTGCCCGCAGCCTGAAGGAAACGCTGCGGCTGGATCGGGTTTCGATCCGGCTGGGGACGCCGCCGGTCAATGGGGCTAAGGAGGAAGTGCAATGACTCAGACACCTCAATGGGATGATTTTCGTGCCTTGCGCGTGCGCTTCATCTACATAATCGGCATCTATTCGCTGATTGTTTCGATACTGGGTATCGGCAGCGCTATTGCCGTTGAAGGATTTGATACCGATGGATTGCTGGCATCCTTCACTTTTGTCATCATGGCGCTGGTTGCTATTGGGCTAGCGTATCGCCGCCAGATCGTTCCAGCGGGTATGTTGCTGGTCGCGAGCTATGTCCTATCGACATTGACTATCCCTATTGCATTTTTGCTCAATGGTACCTTTGCCATCATCGGTGCTGCCTTGTTAACTCCACCGGTGATCTACTGGCTCACTAACGGGTTAATGTTCGCAGTTGGGCTGCTGCGCATCATGCAGACTGCACAAAGCAGCGATGGGTTCAGCTTTGACTCGGTGACTTATCTACTAGTGTTTATTGGTATCAGCCTGACTCTACGCTACCTGGTCAATCGTTTCGAGAAATCAGCACAACGAGCCAGTCAGACGGCGTCCTATCTGCGCGAGACTGCCGCGATCAGCCAAGCACTGAGCAACGTGCTTAATGTAAATGATCTGCTCATCAAAGCCGCCAGCGAAGTACAGCAGCGCTTTGATGTGAACCAGGTTCAGATCTTCCTGATGGATAACAATGGCAAGAAAGCGCAATTGGCCGCCAGCACGGTTGCTTCCAGCCAGCGCCTGTTCGAACAGCGCTATGCCCTTGAAGCCAGTGCCGCCAGCCATATCGGGCAGGTCATCAAGCTGCGCCAACCGATCAACCTCAACCAGATCGGTAGTACGGCTCCGGACATCCTGGCGAATACGCGCTCCGCGCTGGCTCTCCCCATCTTTGATGGTGAACGTCTGATGGGAGTGCTGGACGTGCAGAGCCGCTTCATCAACGCCTTTGGCAGCGATCTTTCCCAGACCTTACAAATCGTTGCCAACCAGATCGGTGCGGCTATCCGTAATGCCCAACTCTTCGACGCTCAGGAACACAGCAGCCGAGACAGCAAACGCCTGATGCTCGATGCCCAGACCAATCTGCGTGAGATTCAACGTCTGAACCAGGAACTCACCCGTGCCGGCTGGCAGGAGTATCTGACAACCCGCCAGGCCACCCGCGGCATCAGCTTGAGTGATCAGGACATCAGTATTCAGCATGAATGGACGCCGGATCAAATTGCAGCCACTCAGGCGCGCAAGCCAGTTGTGCGGAGCGAGAATGGACAGCAGATTGTGGCGCTGCCACTGATGCTTGGATCAGAAATCATTGGAGCGATGGAGATAGAAGCACGCCACGAAATGGGTGACGTTGAATTGCAGGAATTGGTCAGTCTGATCGCGCAGCGCCTGGCGACAAACCTGGATAAAGCACGTCTGTTCGAAGAATCGCAAGAAGCAGCGGCGCGCGAACAGCGCATCAACGAAATTGTCGCTCAATACCAGTCAATCAATAATGTGGATGATTTGCTGCGCGTCACTGTTAAAGAGCTAAGTGAGATGCTTGGCGCAAAACAGGCCAGCATTCATCTCAACCCGATGATCCGCGAGGAGGCGCAGGCATGAATCTGCTGCTGGGGTTTTTCCGCGTCCAGTTTACCTATAGCAACCGGCTGGAAGCACGGCTGGCAAGCCTGCTGCTGTATAGCAGCATGGCCTTTTTTCTGGCAGCCGGAATTTATTCCGTCATATCCGTCATTCCCTGGATCATCGAGAATAACACGATTGATCTGCTCACTCTCGTAGTTCCGTTAGTTGCTATCGCCAGCATCGGCGTCTATATCCTCATCCAGGGTGGGCAACTGACGGCAGCTCGTGCCCTGTTCATCGGGTCAATCACCCTGGCTGCCCTCTCGATCCTGTTCCAGTGGCCGCGTGAATTGCCGAATCTAGGCGACATTGACAACGTGGTACTGTTGATACCCGTGATTGCCAGCGGCCTGATTCTGGGTCGACGAGGCCTGTTAACAGTGACACTGATTACGATAATTGCGCTGCTGCTGGCTGCGCTGGGGCAAACCACCAATACAGCACAAATTATCACGGTACCCGCCAACGAAGCCCTTTATCAACTAATGGTGCTGCTGATCGTGGTTGTGGTGTTGGCAGGAATGCTGTTGGCATTTGCCAGTGGAATAGAGCGAATTGCCAGCGAGGCATTGCGGATCAATCAGCGGCGTGACTGGATTCATCGATTGAATCAAGGCCTACAGGATATTGAAGGCAACGAACGCGATGTGCTAAAGGCTGCGCTCAACCGCATCAACAGTGAAATGCCTGGCATCCAGACTGAAATTTATCTTATGGATGAAGCTGGCAACCTGTTTCGTGGAATTGCAGCGGTGAATATGCAACGCGATCGAGTTTTGCTAAGCGACGGTAGCCACATCAGCGAAGCCGTGCGTAATCGGGCAGGTTATCTTGTGACCCGGAACGATGTTACTGATTTGCGCCGTTATCTCAATCAAGCTTCAAGTGAAGGAGTGGCGCTGCCGCTGCTGGAGGGACAACAGATTCTGGGCGTCATAGATTTTCAAAAGGCCGATGCTTTTGAGCGTGATCAGATGGAAACACTGGCACTGCTGGCTGAGCAAGTGGCACTCTCCTATCGCCAAAGCCGCGACCGTAATCGTATGACGCAACAGTTACGTGAACAAAACGTCACGCTGGATAACTTGCGTGAACAATTGGCAACTTTTGTGAAACAGGAGCAGCAGCGCACTGTAGGTGTATGGCAACAATATGTTCAGGGTCGCGGACGCAAGATTATCGGATTCGACATGGAGGCGGGCAGTGCACAGCCAGTACCTTCAGTTTGGGTACCGGGTGGGGTAGCTGAAGCAGTGCGTACAGGAGCGATGCAGACTGAGCAGCGCGATGGTGAACAGGTGGTCAGCATTCCGATCCGCTTCCGTGATCAGTCGCTCGGTGCCATGTCCTTCACTCTGCCATCCGAGCGTCCTGTCAGTCAACAACAACTTGAAGTAGCTAAGGTAGTTTCGGAACGGTTGGCACTGGCACTGGAAAACAGTCGGTTGTTTGAACAAAGCCAGGCACAAGCTCACCGCGAACGGCGCGTGAATGATATCAACGCCTTGCTGATTGGCTCGACTGATGTTCAGGCCGTGCTTAATCTGGCAGCAGAAAACTTTAATGAGGCTCTGGGTGCGATCAATACCCGTATTTATATCCAGCCCCAAGCGCTGGAAGAACCACGCGCCCAGCAGGAGGCGGATCGATGAAATCTTTGTTGAGAGCGCTTAATCCGCTGAACTGGTCGCTATGGATCAAGTTTACATTTGGCTTCGTCACGGCGATTCTGATCCCGTTGATGCTGATAGGCGCAACCGGGTTGCTGGTGCTGAATGGAATCTATTTTCAGGATGTCGGGAAATTTCTGGATCAGATCGTCCAGAACCAGCAGCAAGTCATCAGCAACAATCTGGTCGCCGCACAAACTTCCCTCGAATCATTAACCACGCAGCGTGAGTTGAATGAACACTTTCAACCACTATTGACAGAAGATGTGATTGCACGCGAGGATATAGAGAACCTATCGTCACATCTGCAAAGCATTATCCTCACCTCGCCCTATTTCGAAGATATGCGCCTGCTGCGCAATGATGGTCTGCTGGTCGCACGGGCAACAGCATTCTCGACAATCAGCAGCACTCGAACGGATTCTGGTTCGTTAGCCTTTCAACAGGCCAGCAGCGGCTTGCTGCAAAATCGCTATCGTCTCACCATCGTCCACGACAGCGCACGGGTGCTGCGCGTCGAGTTGACGCTGGCAATCCGTGATGAGAATGGTCAGACTTTAGGCTTCATGGTGGCTGCACTGAATACAGCAAATGTATTTCTGAGCAATCTTGCGCTACCTGCCAATGATTATGGTGCGCGCCTGTATCTTGTTCCGGTCAGCCAGACCATCTGGGTCAGTCAGGATCGTGTGAGTACCTTTAGTGATGCCACACCATTAAATCGACCGGTCATCTCAGCAGCAGTAGAAGGTACTGCCGTCAATCAGACAGTGGCAAGCGACGCTGGCAGCATTCTGAGTTATGGTGTCCCGATTTTTGATCCAGTAAATAGTAACAGAATCCTGTTTGCGCTCCTGATTGAAACCAGCCCCATCAGTGCCGTCAATTTCACCCTTGATCAATTGGGAACCACACGTCTCTTCGTTATTGTTATCGGTTTGGGATTGGTGATGCTGGCACTGACAGTAGCATTCCATCAGGTCATCACCGTTCCGCTTAAGGGTCTGCGCCAGTCCATTCAGGCCATCACACGAGGCGACTTCAAGCAACCTGTCCCAACCGCAGCGCGATTGGACGAAATCGGGGAAATTGGTGCAGCCTTCGTTGATATGCGCCAATATGTCCGGAATTTATTGGACGATCTCGAGTCGCGCATTGCCTTACGTGCACGTGACATCAACGCCACCCAGGAAGTCAGCCGGTTCGCTGCTACTCAGCGCGACCTGCAAACGCTGATGGAACAGGTTGTAGAGCTGATTGTCGAGAAGTTCCCCAGCATTTATCACAGCCAGATCTTCCTGGTCGATAACGCACGTCAGTTCACTGTACTGCGTGCCAGTACCGGCGAAGTCGGCCGACTGCTGCTGGAACGAGGGCATCGTCTGGCCGTTGGCAGCTCCAGCCTGGTGGGACAAGCGAGTGCTGTCAGCCGACCGTTCATCGCCCGTGACACAGCCGCGAGCAATATTCATCGTCCCAATGTGCTTCTGCCAGAAACATTGGCTGAACTGGCAGTCCCCCTGCGTGTAGGTAATCAGGTTATCGGTGTGCTGGATGTACAAAGCAAATTCCGCAATGCTTTCAACCCAGATGAAATCGGTATTCTGGAAACCCTGGCGGATCAGGTAGCGGTCGCGATTGAGAACGCTCGCCTATACCAGGAATCATTGCGCCGTCTGGAAGAATTGGAACGAGCCAATCGTAAAGCCACCCTTCAGGCATGGCAGGAATACCTCTATGCCCAGCGCGAACGTCAGATGACTAGTATGTCGGGAATGCAGACCTCCACTGATACATCGGAACTGCGGCAGCGTGCGATACAAACCGGTGAAATCGCAGTAGGAATGTTAACCCCCCAACAGACGGTTCCCATCGCAGTGCCAATCCGCCTGCGCGATCAGATTATTGGTGCGGTGGAATGGGAAGTGCGAGACCAGGACATGAGTGACGATAAGTTGCAACTGGCGCAAGAGCTTGCGAGCCGTCTAGCGGTGAGTCTGGATAATGCCCGCTTGTTCCAGGAAAGCCAGCGCGCAGCCGAACGCGAACGTGTGGTGAACATGATCGCCGCGAAGCTGACACCGCAGACTCAGATTAACGATATTCTGCAAACGGCTGTACGTGAAGTCGGGCAAGCATTACGCTCACCCCAGGTGAGCATCCGCTTGCAGCGGCCACTCAACGGAAATCACAACGGTCAGGGCTAAACCTTTGATCGTATACTGGTTAAGGAAGTTCGGGACGTGTCCGTCCGATTGCGCGAGCGAATAGGTAAGAAATATGGTGTCTTCAAATCAGCGCAGCTTACATCAGCAGGTCATCCGCCAATCGATACCTATTGCGGTTGGTGTGCTTATCGTCCTCATCATTATGCTCCTGGTGGTCAGCTTTGAACGGGTGACCAATGAAGTGGAAAATGCACAGCGTGCAACACTCATCATTCAAGCAAGTGTTCTGCAACGCGCCATCGACGAATTAACGAATGATGTTACCCTGTTGTCCCGTACCGACGAAGCGCTCCACTTCGGTGAATTGCTGCTAGAGACCGACACACAACGCACTGATGAATTCAATCAGGCGCAGCGACGGCTGACACAAGGTTTTCTGACGATCATCAATCAAACCAGTTATGCCCGCGTTCGTTTTCTGACGACGGCGGGTCAGGTCTATACCCAGGTCGAACTGAACAACAATATTCCCTTCTCCGATCTGCTGTTGCAAACGACGCCGATTAGCGATTCGCTCCACTGGCAGCGAAGTCGTGATAATCTGCAAACGGTCATCGCGCCAATTAGCCCGCATAGCAGTCTTTCCGGTCGGCGTCTGTGGATTCGTGCTTTTGCGCCAGTGACAGACTCGGCCAACGAAAATCGATTTCTGGGGACAATTGAACTGGCGCTTGATGTGACAGCCCTCGTTCAGCCGACTCAACCCGAGGGTGCTCGATGGCTCATCATCAATCGTGATAACCAGGTCGTCAATCTTCTGAATGACTTGCCGCAACCTTTGGCTGAAGTCGATCCCTTGTTGGTTGATAGCTACGTCAATTTGAGCGCAGATTATCACGATGGGCAGATTGCATCCAGCGTCAGCGTTGATCTATCTTACGTTGAGGATGCGCCGTGGACCCTGGTGCTGCTCGAACCGGGTGCCCCAATCATACTCGGTTGGGTCGTCCGCGCCGTACTGGCGATCATAGTCATCACGACCATCGTTGGATTGGCGTGCTACCTGTTCTATCGCATCCTGCAGGCTCGCCTGACCCCGCTCACAACCACCAGCGAGATGGCTGTCAAACTAGCAATGGGCGAGATGACTGATACCTTACCAATCATTCCGTCGACAGACGAAATCGGCCAGTTGAATGATGCCTTCAAACGGATTTCGCACCGGGTCAATGAACTAAGTGCAGAACTTGGTGAAAATGTGCAGCAGAACCAACAGCAGTTGGAGACTGCGCTGCGAATTAGCCACGAAATAAACGCTTCCCAACACATCAATAACCTGTTTGATCGGGCAATTGAACAGGTCTGTCGGGAGTTCAATCTGTATCAGGCACAGGCATTCCTAGTCGATGATGTGGCCTTGAACCTCGTATTGCATTACAGCTATGGCGAACACGCAGCTCACCTAATTGAACAACGTCCCCAGATCCTGATCGGTTCACCGACTCTTATTGGCAGCGTTGCCGCGTCTGGAGATGTGATTTTCGTCGACAATACCCGACGCGGGAGCAGTTATCAGCCGGACCTGCAATTGCCACAGACCGCCTCGCGAATCGCATTACCGCTGCTGGTGGAAGGACATGTGATCGGGGTACTGGATCTGCACAGCAAAATTGCCCGACACTTCAAGGCCAATGAGATCGCCATCCTGCGACTATTGGCCGGCCACATCGCAATGGCCGTGCACAAAGCCAAGCTAATCAGCGACTTCGAGGTTCGATTAGCAGACGACACCCGTGTCAGCCAACCGTCCACACAAAAGATGGCAGATGCTTTGTCTGACTCGTTGGGACAGGAAAATGGCTATCGCTACGATCTGAGCAACGTACAGGCGTTTTCAGACGTCG
The DNA here is from genome assembly GCA_022843385.1 of Anaerolineae bacterium. Classification (GTDB taxonomy): domain Bacteria; phylum Chloroflexota; class Anaerolineae; order Aggregatilineales; family Phototrophicaceae; genus CFX2. The sequence goes on from JALHNT010000031.1 coordinate 60,736, forward strand.
TAGACGACGAAAGTATTGCTGCCTTTAGTGCACCCATCAGTATTCGCGGTCAGGTGATTGGCACGATCACAGCCGCCGCACCAGAAGGCCTATCCTTTGCTGAAGGCGACCACGCTATTCTCCGCGCAGTGGCGGATCGTGTTGGCCTGGCAGTGGAGAGCGCTCGATTGTTCCAGGAAACGCAGTCCAGCCTCGCAACAACATCCGCGCTCTATGAACTCAGCCGCCAGCTCAGTGAGGCCAATGGGCTGGATCAGGTTGTGCGGGCGGTATTGAACACATTTGTTCCTCAGGCTCGTAGCGGACAGATCTGGCTCTCAGATGATGATCGCACCCTGCGGTTGGCGGGACACTGGGATCAGGAAATTGAAAGCGGTGAACGCGCCGAAGATGTGCGCTTCTCGACCGAACGGGTTGCACTGCTGCGCGACATGAGCGATCAGAAACTTAAGCTGATACAGGATGTCGCCCTGGATAATCGGCTCGATGCAACCCTACGCGAGTTGCTGCAGGGCTTTGGCGCTGCCGCTGCGGTTTTCATCCCTTTCGGCGGGCGCGGGCAATCACACGGGCAATTTGGCTTGTTGTTTGATGCCCCGCGTCAATTCAGTGAAGCTGAAGGCCGACTATATAACACGTTGATCGATCAGGTCATGGTGGCTATCGACAACCGCTTGCTGACACAACGTACCGAAATGACTTTGCGACAGATTGAAAGCCTGTATGCCGCCAGCCGCCTCATCAATACCGCTGAGACGCCACAACAGTTGATCATGGCACTGATGGCTGCATCCGAACAGCCCTACGAATTCGAGATTGGCCTGCTCGAAGGCAAGCTGGATGTAGAGGGTCTTCCGACACAGGTACATATCATGGCTGGTACTGAGGGAGGCGGTGTTGCGGAACGCGATCTTGTCCTGCCGCTGACAGACAAATTGAATGCATTGCCAGCACTGCCAGGTGTACCGGTCGAGGATGGGTTCCGTATGCCCTTCCCGCTTTACAGTGGCAATCAACCGCTTGCCGTCCTGTTCATATTCAGTACGGTCGATCATCCTCTCCATCTGGCTGATTATGATGTCTACCAAACGCTCGCCTCGCAAATCAGTACTGTGCTGCAAAACCAGCGCTTGCTCCTGCAAACATCCCAGGCACTCGATGAAACGCGCCGCCTGTATACGGCCAGCCGCGACATCGCCAGCGCCCAGGACTCGGGCAGCGTATATGCCGCAACAGGTGACCATTTGGCACAGGCCGAAGCAGCAGTTAGCCGAATTTCTATCTTCCTGGCAGGCCCGAAACCAGAAGCAACCGCAGCTCATTATGATGTAGCGTATACCTGGGAACGAACACCGCGTTCTGATAGTCCGCTCAGAATTGGCGACCAGTTCACCAGCCAGGTTGCACCATTTGGCGCTCTGATGGGCGGTAAACCCGATCCGCTATACTTCGACTCGCTGGGCGTCCAGGTCTCAGTCCTCAATCGCCTGCCACTCCTCCTGGGAAGTTGGGGCGCGCGCAGTGCGGTGATCGCGCCACTGCGTACCCAGCGTGCCTGGTTCGGCGTGCTGATCTGCGAATCGGGAGAGGAAAAAGCCTTTACTGAAGCATACATTCGTTTTGTGCGCGCTATTGCCGATCAGGTGGCGACTGCAGTTGAAAATCGCTTCCTGTTTGATGAAGCCCAGACCGAAGCCCAACGCGCACTCGCACTGGCTGAGGCGGGTCAGTTCGCAGCACAAATTGGTTCGGATTTTGAGCGAAACATTAGCCAGGTGTTTGAGCGGGTGGCGCAGCCGGCCAGCTATGACCGCTGGCTGCTGGCACTGATTGATGAGAAGGATGCGAACCGCTTACAAGCAGTCACGATGCGAACCCCAGCACTTGAGGAAGATGTGGGCAATTTCGCTTTTGATCTGCTATCAACCTCACACTCGATTGTGGACTGCGTTCGCTTAAATCGGCTGTTGGTCATCAATGACCCGGGACGCTATCCAGCCTTCAGTGATACCCCCGCGGCATTATTGGCGGACGTCGGCAAACATATTACTGTTCCAGTTTATTCGGGTTCGAATATCATCGGTGCACTTATGATTGGGCGTGACCTTCGTGCAGCCGATCTCGACGAACGTGATGAGCAATTGGTGCGAACCCTGGCCGCTCAGGTCGCCGTAGCAGTAGAAAACCGGCGGCTGTTTGAAGCGGCCGAACGCGAACGGCAGAATCTACGCTCGATCCTGGAGACAGTCCCCACGGGAATTGTGGTGTTGGATGCCCGTACGCTGGTGCCCATTCAGGCTAATCAGCAATCGGAAGAACTGTTGGGTAAGCCGATTGACCATACCCGGCCTTTTAATGTAGCCGACTACAATCTGATCCGTACCGGTACCAATGTGCATTATCCCGAAGATGAATTACCAATCACGCTGGTACAGCGTGGGCGTGATAGTGCCTTCAGCGATGACGTAGCCGCGGTGCGCGATGAGAATGACCAGACAGATCTGCTGTTGAACGCCGCACCAATTTACGATGGGCGGGGCAATGTGACGGCTATCGTCGCTGCTTTCCAGAACATCAGCAACCTGCGCGGCCTGGAAAACACGCTGCAAAACAGCCTGCGTGAGCAAATCGCGCTCTATGAAGCGACGCGCTCCCTCTCTGAAGCCTCAAACGTCGATGAAGCGCTGGATGCAGCACTGGCACAGTTGATGATGCTGGAGCCGATGGATGCCTATATCCTGCTCTTGGACGAGCAAAGCGGGAACCTACAGGTAGCGCGTGGATTGCTCTCGCCTGACACCTTCAATCTGCCATCGGAGATCTTCCAAAGCAATCCGCTGCTGGTCTCTAACATTGAAGACTCATATGCCATTGATGACACAGTCAGGGCAGCAATTGCAGCTCTGGGTGCTCAAGCATTCGCCAGTGTGCCGATGCGCACGCGCGAAGTGATACAGGGCTGGTTGGCAGTACTCTACGATCATCCGTTGGCACCTGGTGCAGATAACGAACGATTCCTGACGACCCTGGCCGATAACGCTGGAATTGCGATTGACAATCGCAATCTGCAACGCCGTACTGAATTGGCCTTCCAGGAAGCCTCAGTGTTGTACGAGACCAACCGCGCGCTAACCAGTGTCAACACGCCCGATGAGATCGTCAATGCGGTCGTGAATCATATGAAAGGTGACCATATCATCCAGGTCTTCATGGCTGTTCCCACCGATCAGACCGAAGGTGCGGACATGGTCGTACTGGCGAACTGGCAGCTCGATCCTGTGAACGGGATTAACCTGATGGGCGTAACCCTAAATGCCGAGCAGTTCCCGGCCTGGCGACAAGTGAATGCTCAGCAGCTCCTTCTGATCGATAATGTGGCACTCGATGAAGGCCTTGATGAAATCGAGAGAATGGGTTTGGAAAGTACCGATACCCAGTCACTAGCAGTGCTGCCATTGCGCGCTGGTAAGCGACGCTTGGGCGTGCTCTGGTTAGCCTCCAATCAGCCCTATCAGCATACTGAGCAGGATCGTCGTATCTATCAGTCCTTCGCCGAACAAGCGTCCCTGTCGATGGAAGCCTCGCGCCTGCTGGAACAAACGGAACGCCGTGCCCGTCAGCTTTCGACCTCGGCCCAGGTCAGCCAGTTCGCCAGTTCCATCCTGGAAATCGACGCACTTCTGCCGCGTCTGGTCGATCTGATCCGCGACTCGTTCCGCTATGACCATGTTCAGATATTCCTGCTGGATGAGGAAGATAAATTTGCTGTGCTGCGCGCCAGCACGGGTGAAGCCGGACGGCAGCTCCTGTCGATCAATCACAGGCTGGCAAAAGGTTCGAAGAGTGTTATTGGTCAGGTCACGGCAGTGGGTGAACCCGTGATCGCTCTTGATACAGCCGACGCCCGCGTGGTCCACCGCCCCAATCCCTATCTGCCGTTGACACGGTCCGAAATGGCGCTGCCGCTGGTGGTCAAGGGCAAGGTCGTAGGCGCACTCGATGTGCAATCCAACATCCCCAACGCCTTCGGTGATGAAGATGTTCAGGTGCTGACAACCCTCTCTAATCAGATTTCAGTCGCGCTCGATAATGCTCGTCTGTTCGCCCAGGCCGAAACCCGCGCACAGGAAATGGGCTTCCTGTTCAGTGTGACCACAGCCGCTTCCGCCCCGGATCGATCCCTGCATGAATCACTGCAAGGCGTAGCAGAGATTATCCGCTTGCAGACGGAAGCACTGGACGTCGCCATTTATCTGAGCGAAAAAATCATTGACCAGTACGATCAGGAATACACACTGCTGCGACCAACAGCTCTGGCAGGTTCTGATCAGCCGATCAGCGAGCTATCTGATGTACTCGTTGGTCATGATGATAATGTACTGTGCGACATCCTGGATAACTGGCAGACTCTGATCATCGACAATGTAGAAGAGGAACGCCGTTATATCCCCATTGTCGCAGGAGCGCGGTCAGTGATCGCCGCCCCAATGCTGGCGACTAATCAGGTCATCGGCATCATCGTGGTCGAAGACAATCGTCCCGGCGTGTACGACAATCAGACAATTAACCTGATGGGGGCACTCACCAACAGCCTCTCAGCGATTGTTGAAAGCAACCGTCTGCTGGAACAGGTTCAGCGTTCCAACGAGCAACTGCGCGAACTGGACAAACTCAAGAGCGATTTCCTGGCGAACATGAGCCACGAGCTGCGGACGCCACTGAACTCGATCATTGGTTTCAGCCGGGTGATGCTCAAAGGCATTGATGGTCCCCTGACAGAAATGCAGGAACAGGACTTGCAGACCATCTACAACAGCGGTTCGCACCTGCTCGGCCTCATTAACGACATCCTCGATCAGGCCAAGATGAACGCCGGCAAGATGGATCTGCACAAGGATTACTTCGACATCAAACCGGTGGTCGAAGGTGTGCGCTCTATCGGCATCGGCTTGATTAAGGATAAACCGATTGATATGAAGCTGGAGATCGCCTCCGGCCTGCCCAAAGCCTTCGGCGATGAATTCCGCACCCGTCAGGTGCTGCTCAACCTAGTCTCGAATGCCTCCAAGTTCACCCAGCAGGGCGGCATCGTCCTGCGCGTCTACGTCGATAAACAGTCCAGCAATGGCAAAGATATGATGCGGGTAGATGTGCAGGACAGCGGCATTGGTATCGCCGAGCAGGACATCCATCTGTTGTTCGAAGCCTTCCGTCAAGTGGACTCATCTTTGACGCGCACGGTTGGCGGCACTGGGCTGGGTCTGCCCATCGCCAAGTCGCTGATCGAAATGCAGGGCGGAAAAATGCTGGTGAGTTCGGTAGTCAATGAAGGATCAACTTTCAGCATTCTGCTGCCGCTCGAGCCAACTGAGGCGATGGAACCAGATGCGCCACAGGCTTCCGCTCCCGAAGAAAAACCTGTCAGCAACAAGCGGTCAACGACAATGGTGACCATTACCCGGAAAGCAGAGCCGAATTCCGAAAACAATGCAGATGATACGGCCGTGATGGCCCAGAAATCAGCAGATCGTCCACGAATTGACAAGCGCCGCACTACCTCGGCCATGCGCGTGGTGCCAGTCAACCGTACACTGCTGTTGATTGAAGATAATCCGGATATGGTCGATCAGATGCGGCGGGCGCTGCAACGTGAGGGTTATGACATATTCGCCGCTTCGATCCCGCTAGAAGCAGAAGCGATGGCAAGCGGGCTGCGCCCGGCGCTCATCATCATGGATGCGGATTTTGCGAAAGGGGCGAGCTGGGATATTCTGAAACGCTTACAGGATCGTGAGGATACTGCAGATATTCCAGTGATTATGGTCGCGCTGGAAGATGTTCAGAATCGCGCCAGAGAAACCGGAGCGTTTAGCTTCTTGCAGCGCCCATTCATGCCTGAGCAAGTAGTGGAGATGGTTCGCAAGGCGCAGATCGTCAGCCAGACCGAGCGTATTCTGATTATCGATGATCACGACGACAGCCGCCGTATGTTGCAGCAGGTCATTAGCGCCTCTGGTCATTACCGCGTGTTCACTGCCCGCAGTGGCATGGAAGGTATCTCGCTCGTGGCACGCCGCCGACCTGATCTGGTGATTCTCGATCTAAGGATGCCGGAGATGGATGGTTTCGCCGTGTTGAACGAGTTACAAGCCAACCCGGAAACGGCTCAGATCCCGATCATGATCGTCACAGCAGACACCCTGAACACCGCTGAACAGGATCGACTCTCCAGCCTGCAAGTGGTTTACAAAGCAGATCTGACGCAGGATAATTACCAACAGTTCATCCAGGGCGTACGTGAGCATTTCGATCAGGCTTAAGCGCAACAAGTGGTCTTGATTGATATCCAGGCGGGCATGATGACCCGCCTTTTTGTTATAACCTCAAGCCAAGTCGCCTATCCTACCAAGAGACATCGGTAGTATGATGGATGAAACTGTATCGACGGCATACTGGCCGCTAGATTGTATGGAGAAGCAGAGATTTTGGATGCGTTGACTGTAGAACGCCAGACGATGCTGGAATGCATCAATTGCCATACCCGTATCCCGCTGGATAAGCGCGTGGCCGGCTGCCCAACCTGTGGCGAGAATATTCTGGAAGCCCGCTACGACTTCCACAACATTGATGTCCAGCGCTGGCTGGAAACCATCAAGCGGCGCAAGCCGACTCTCTGGCGCTATGCTGAAGTCCTGCCGATTCAGGACCCGAAAAATATCGTCAGCATGTGGGAGGGCGGCACGCCGCTGATTAAGTCGGAGGCGCTGGCGGCCAGCCTGGGGTTGAAGAACCTGTATATCAAGGACGAACGCCAGGGGCCGACCGCCAGCTTCAAGGATCGACAGGCGACGGTAGCGATCTCAGCCCTCAAAGAGATGGGCGTGGGCGAAGTCGTTGTCCCCAGCACCGGCAATGTCGCCATCGCCTATGGGGCGTATGCGGCGCGCGCTGGCATCAAGGTATGGGCCTTCTTCCCCAGCCTCACGCCCGGCGACAAGATGCGCGAGGCGGCGCTGTATGGCGCGGAGGTCATCAAGATCACCGGTACTTATGACCAGACCAAGGAACTGGCAGCCCGTTTCGCCAAAACCAAAGGCATCTTCCTCGATCGCGGCATCAAAAGTGTGGCGGCAATTGAGGCAATGAAGACCATGGCCTACGAGATCGCCGAGCAGTTGGGCGATGAGCTGGAAGACGGTCAGCGCTGGATTGCACCCGACTGGTTCCTGCAAGGTGTCAGCGGCGGCATGGGTCCCATCGGCGTCGGCAAGGGCTTTCAGGAGATGAAGGCTTTCGGCCTGATCGACAAGATGCCCAAGATGGGCTTGATCCAGTCCAGCGGCTGCGCCCCGATGGTCGAGGCCTTCCAGCGCGGGCAGCGCATCGCCACCCCGGTTGAGAATCCCCAGACCATCATTGCCACGCTGGCGACCGGCAATCCGGGACGCGCCTACGAACTGCTCTATGATTATGTTAAGCAGTATGGCGGACATTTCACCAGTGCCAGCGACGAAGAAGCTTTCACCGCCACTCTGATCGCCGCTCGCACCGATGGCATTTCGGTGGAGCCGGCCACCGCTGTCACCTTCGCCGGCCTGATCCGCATGGTGCGCGAACGGGTCATCCAGCCAGATGAAGTGGTGGTGCTGAATTGCTCTGGGCACACCATGAGCGTCGAAAAGCACATCCTCGGCGATCAGTGGCAGCACAATGTTGACCTGAGCCAGCAGAACAAGACCCCCTCGATGCCCGAAGAAGGGCTGCTCTCGGCGCTGGAACAGGTCGAGGCCAAAGTGCGACGCATCGTCATCATCGAAGACAACCATGACGCCGCCCGGCTGATGAAGCGCATCCTGCTAGCGCGCGGTAGTTACGAGGTTCATGTCGCCAACGATGGCCGCCAGGGCATCCAACTCGTGCAAGAGGTTCATCCCGATATGGTGGTGACCGACATCATGATGCCTGATGTCGATGGCTTCAAAGTGATCGAGACACTCAAGGCCGATAAGTCAACAGCGGACATCCCGATTGTGGTGGTGACAGCCAAAGAACTCACCGTCAAGGAGCGGGCGCGCCTGGGCGGGCAAATTCAGATGCTGCTGCAAAAAGGCTCGTTCATTGATGACGACTTCGTCGAGACGTTAGTCAACCAGTTAGAGTAGTTGCATACCGATTCCTGTCCTTTGATGGCATTGGCTTCGACAGCTATCGAGACAGAAGCCCGGCTGCCATCCGCCTTTTTGCTGATGGGCAATCCATCGCTGAACGGATGTCCCCGCCGGGCTTGTCCTTTAGGATAAGAAGCATCAAACCATAAGTGACCGCCGTCGTCGGTCAAGGACAAAGGACATCATGAAGCGTACACTTATCATCATCCTATCAGCTGTGGTCATGCTGGCTGCCGCGCTGCCGGCCACTCAAGCCCAGTCGATCAGCCTGACCTGCACTCAGTCGTACACCATCCAGCGTGGTGACACCTTGGCGAAGATCGCGCGCAGCTTTGGGACAACGGTCGCCAACCTGCAAGCCTGGAATAAGTCGATCACCAACCCGAACCGGATTTATGCTGGCACCTCGATCTGTGTCAAAGCCACTGGTGGCACTTCTCAGCCTGTCGGCAAGACCTACATCGTTAAGGCTGGCGACACTCTGGCGAAGATTGCCCGGTCTTACGGGGTCAGCATGACAGTGCTGGCGCAAATCAACAACATCAGCGATGTGAACAAGATCTTCGTCGGCCAGGCACTGGTCATCCCGGATGTTACCATCCAGTAGATGAGACTGAGCGAGAAAACACACTGGTGTATCCAAATCTGGGTACGCCAGTTTTTCATTCAGTCGAGGGTTGGTACGCTGCCAAGCGTCCCAATGACTAAGCCAGGGGATTAGTGGGGATATTCATCTATCTAAAGCACATAAAGCAGACAAAGCCGCGCAAATCAAAAATAGAACGACACTGAATTAGCCCCACGTGCGGTACGTCGTCCGATTCCCTCTGCTCATAAGATGTCTTCTGTGGGCAACTCTCCTTTATTGGGCTGTTGGCGATGAGTGATTTTTGATGTCATCCGATGATGACACGCCACAAAACTCAAGTGCAGTGCCTACTATACTTAAGAGAAACGATTGGGGTCATAGCTCTATGCTAACGCACGCTGACACGGCTGCCGCTGCTGGTCTTTTCCACCATCACATGCACCGGGAATGAGTCACGCAGATCGTCGATATGGGTGATGACCAGGATCAGGTCGAACTCATCCTGAATGGCGGTGATGGCCTCCACCAGTTTATTGCGCCCATCTTCGTCCTGAGTGCCGAAGCCTTCGTCGATGAACAGGGTGCGAAGCTGCGCCCCGGCCCGCCGCGCCAGCAGTTGCGACAGCGCCACCCGGATAGCGAAGTTGATGCGAAAGGCCTCGCCGCCGCTGTAGAGTTCATAGCTGCGGGTGCCGAGTTCATCAGCGATGTCGATGTCGAGGGTTTCAATCACCCCTTCGCCGCTGACCTTATCGCGCTGGGTATTGAAGCGCAGGTTCATCCGTCCATCGGTCATGCGCGCCAGCAGCAGGTTGGCAATCTCCTCCAGTTCCGGGATGGCCGCCTCGATCATCATAGCCGGGACGCCCTTCTTGCCGAAGGCCAGCACCAGTTCTTTCACCAGTCCCTCGGCGTGGCGGCGCTGTTCCCGCCGCGTTTCCAGTTCGGCCTTGCGCTGCCGCTGTTTATCCAGCGTATCGAGTTCCTGCCGGGCATTCACCAGCCGTTGATACTGCTGCCGTTCCATCGTCCGCAGCAGATTGACCTCCTGCTCGCGTTTGAGATACTCGGCCTCCAGCGCCTTCAACTGCTCGATCTCGCGCACCGCCGTCTCGATCTGCACCCGTTCCTCATTGAGCGCCGTTGTGATCTTCTCCTGACGCAGCCGCGCCCCTTCCAGCGCCAGTTGCATATCCGGCAGCCCGGTCAAGGCCACTTGCAGCGTGGTCTGCTCAGCTTCGTAGCGGCGGTAGGCATTCAGTTGGGTCTGCGCTGCATCGTGCGACGACGAGTCGTAACCGATGGCGCTGCGCTCATCTTCCAGCCGCGCTAGTTGATCGCGGATTTCCTGCCCGTAGCCCTCGCTCTCCAGAATCGTCTGCACCGCCTCCAGCCGCGCCTGAACTTCGCTCCCCCGTGACCGCGCCGCCAGCGCATTATCCATCTGCGCCTGAAGCAGCCCGACGCGCTCCATCAGCGGCTTGAGCTTCTTCAGATCGGCCTCCAGCCCTTCGATGTGCTGCTGCTGCTGACTGGTCTGTTCCTTGAGCGACTTGATGCCGGTCTGCGTCTGACGATACAGTTCGCGCTTCTCATCGCGCTCGGTCTCCAGTTGGGCGATCACCTCCAGCCGGTGCGGCTCGGTCAAGTCCTGCCCACACAGCGGGCAGGTGGCGCTCTCGGTGGCCTGAAGCTGATCGATGCGACTGTTGAGTTTCTTGCCCTCGTCACCCAGCGTCTTGAGCAGGCTGTCGAGCCGGGCGCGTTCTTCATTGAGCGCGTTCATCTGCTGCTGCGTCTGATTGCGCTGCTCTTCGGCGGATTGCAGGGCGCTCATCTCGATCTGGGCTTCGTGCAGGTCGTCTTCATCGGCGCTGGCGACGGTGCGTTCCAGCTCGGTCATCTGCGCCTGATAACCGCTGATCTCGCGTTCCAGTTCGGCCCGCGCCTCGCGCAGTTGCCCTTCCAGTTCCACCTTACGCTGGTCAGAGTCGCGCAGTTGTTTCAGTTTATCGGTCAGGGCGCTGTCGGCTTCGCGCGCCGCTTGCAGCGCGGCATAGCCCTGTTCGATCTCCTCGCGCCGCTGGATGACCACCTCGAACTCGCTGAGGCGTCCCTGCTGCCGGTGGATCTCGCGCTCGACTTCCTTCAGATCGTGCTCCCGTTCGCGCAGCCGTCGCTCACTATCTGCCCGCCGCGCCTGGACAGCTCGCAGATCACCGGCGACGTGCGCCAGTTCCTGCTGCCGGGCTTCGGCTTCCTGCAAGCGTTGCTGGGCATCGTGCTGGGCGGCTTCGGCTTCGGTCAGCGTCTTACGTAGACCCGGCTCTTTGGTGAGTTCTTCGTCGATGTCGCGGATGCGCGTCTCGATTACCTGAAGCTCGTTCTCAATTGCCTTCAGGTCAGCTTTGGCGGCCTCTTCATAATGCTCCCACTGCCCCAAGCCCAGAATATCGGAGAGGATTTGTTTGCGCTGATTCGGCGGACGGGTAGTGAAGGCATCGGCCTTGCCCTGCTGCAAGAAAGCCGAACTGGTGAAGGTGTCGTAATCCAGCCGCAGCAGCCGGTTGATTTTGTCCTGCGTCTCGCGGATCGAAGGCTCGGTGAGGGTGGTCAACTGCTGCTCCAGCATCGAGAATAATTCCAGCTTGCCCACCCGTCCCTTGCGCGTCCGCTGCCGCAGCACGCGGTAGATGATGCCTTCCTGCTCGAAATCCAACTGGACATGCATATCCATCTGCCCCAGGTGGATCAGGTCTTCATCGCGTTTGGCGCGCGCCTCGCCCCACAGCGCCCAGGTGATGGCGTCCAGCAGCGACGATTTACCGGCACCGTTGGCCCCGGTCAGGCAGGCCAGGTGGATGCCATCGAAGCGCAGCGCATCCGGTGAACGGTAGGCGAGGAAGTTCCTGATTTCGAGGCGCAGTGGCAGCATGATCGACTCTCATACATGAATGAATACGCTGCGAGTCTAGCGGGTTGTGCCTGAACCGCCAATACGCAAAGCCTGTCATGCACAGCCGATGAATTGCCCGATAGGATTGAGGTTGTAACTGTGAAAAGCAGACGGTAACGGTTGATACAGGGGAAGTCCTCTCTCCTGCTGACGGTCCCAGGAGAGAGGTGTATGGTTTACTTGTCGGATTCTTCTTCGTCGTCGTAGAAATAATCCGCCAGCGAATGGGGATGACCATGTTCCAGTTCTTCGTCATCAGCCTGGCGCATCCCCAGAATTTCGACTTCGAAGTGGAGCGTCTTGCCCGACAGCGGATGATTGAAATCGACCACCACTAAGCCATCTGTGATTTCGACCACGCTGCCCTCGTAGATGTAGCCCTCGTCGTCTTCGACTTCGACCATCATCCCTGGTTCCAGGTTTTCCGCACCGGGGATTTCATCGACGTCGAATTCGTCGATGTCTTCCTCGTCATAATCGCCGTAACCGTCTTCAGCTGGCACCGTGACGCTGACGCGGTCGCCAATCCGCTTGCCTTGCAGCGCCGCTTCCAGACCCGGCACGATATTCTCGCCGCCGTGCAGGTATTCCAGCGGTTCTTCCGCTGTCGCGCTCCCCATCTCTTCGCCATCGACGGTCAGCGTGTAAGCCAGGCTGACCACGACCCCATTTTCGATTTGCTCAGGCATAGTGTCTCACTTTCGAATCCAGTACATCGGCGGGCATTATAAACGACCCCCGCGCTGGAAAGATAGGCGGGATTAGACCGAGAGAGTCTGATCTGTGATACACTGATGTCGGATGACAACAGTCACATAAAAGTAGACATGTCTAGCTTTTGCGGAGTTGTTCGTTGTACTGTCCATAGGCTCTCAGACCGTCAATAAGCCCCTGCCGCAGCTCATCTGGGGCCAGTTGCAGATAGAGCGCTGTTCCCATCTCGAAGATAGCTACTGTACTGCTGTGCCACTCGGTCATGCCGATGCTGGCCCCAGCGGATTGGATGAAGGTCATCAGGGACTCTTCAGAGGGGGTTTGGACGGCGAAGGTCAGAACAGCGAATTTCTGCGGACTGATACGGATGGGCGGGATAGCGACCAGCTGGCAGCCAGCCTCAGCCGCTTCATGCGTCAGCCAGGTGAAATCCACATCCGGGCGAATTGTCCAGGCGCAGACGTAAATCAAGGGATGAAGAGGGTTTGTCATAGAGTCATTATACTGGCGGTGGATGGCAGCGGCAAATTGTACACAGTGGCGGACATCGTTATAATCTCATCTCTCATTCGCGATTGCAGACAACGGGGGAAACCATGTCCGACCTTGATACTCGTATGCGCTTTTTACAGACTGTACCCTTGTTTCAGGGTTTGGATGAACGGCAATTGAACCGCCTGGCAAAACGCTTTAATGAGCGCTCCTTCAACAAAGGTGAGACCATCGTTAATCAGGGGACGCTAGGTATTGGCTTATTCATCGTAGTGACTGGCAGCGCCGATGCTGTGCGCGCTCATCCCGACGGCAGCACCAGCGTCGTCAATCATCTGGAACCGAAAAATTTCTTTGGCGAGCTCTCGCTGCTGGAGGATGCGCCACGCACCGCTTCTGTAGTAGCGGTTGAAGACTCAACCTGCCTGGTCTTGACTCAGTTGGATTTCATGTCAGCGCTCAAGGAAGACAGCGACATGGCGATCAGCATGTTGAAGGAAATGGCACGCCGCTTCCGCCGCATGATGGAGGCCATGTAGCCCGATCAGAACTCAACGCCCGGCTGCGCCAAAATCCCCACATCATAGGGGTGCTTGATCTTGTCCATCGACGTGACCAGATCGGCATAGTCAATGAGCTCAGGTGGGGCATCCCGCCCGGTGATGATCAGGTGCAACGCAGCCGGTTTGTTGGCTTTCAGCCAGTCAACGGTTTCAGCTGAATCGATCCACTTCAGCGACATCAGATAGGTGAATTCATCCAGCACCAGCAGATCATATCTGCCCTGGGTGATCTTCTCCTGCGCCGCCTGCCAGCCATGTCTGGCTTTGGCGACAGTCTCATCCATATCGCGCGAGGTCCAGGTGAAGCCATCGCCGGTCTTGATCCAGTCGATGCCCAGCTTCTCCGCCGCCCGTACTTCCCCCCAACTGCCACCCTCGTGTTTGAGGAACTGGATCATACACACCTTCATCCCGCGTCCCCAGGCACGGAAGATCACCCCCAGCGCTGCCGTCGTTTTACCTTTGCCATCGCCAGTATTGACGATAACCAGTCCCTTGCGTTCACTCATTTACTGCACATCCTCATGGCTAACTGAAAAGGGATTTCAATATCAGATTCATGATCAGCTCAAGCGGGTTTAGTTGCTGGAACCACTGGGCAGCTGGCTGGCCCTTCTGGCGGATAAAGCCAGGTCTCACGCACAGCCGGATCTTGCGCCATCAGGCGAAACTCGGTGTATAGTGCCAGCAAGCTGGGGCAGTCACCCAGAATTTCCGCCGCTTGCCCTTGCACATACCAGCATTCGAATTCGCGTTCTCCGGGCGGTACATTCTGCATCACCTGAAGAGTCGAACACTGGTTGAGTGCTCGTTGCGCCGCTGCAAAATCTCCCTGCATAAAGTATTCCATGCCCAACTGATGCCAACCATTTGCCCACTCTGGGGCACGCTGAGTCACCTCACCACAGTGTCGAATAGCAGCATCACGTTCACGTAGCAGGCTGGAAAGCTCGCACAACCGCATCCGTGCTTTGACATTATCCGGATCGTAGGTTAGCACCTGATAGTAGGCGCTGGTGGCATCATCAGCATTGCCAAGCTGCATGGCATATAGGGCTCGTTCGTAGTAGAGCGGCGTCAGGTAACGATGATGGCTGATGGCGATCTCGATGGCCTGAATAGCGCGCCGATAATCACCCAGATCGCTATAGCTGATCGCCACCGCCCGCTGGCTTTCAACAATCCAGTCACCCTGCTGCACCGCAAGCTGACTTTCGCGCAGTGCAACCTCAAAGCTCCCCACCGCTGCATACGCCAGCGCCTTTGCCACCCGTGCCAGCGTATTCTGTCCATCCAGCCGTAGTGCCTCATCAGCTAGCCGCGCCGCTTCTGCTGGTTGTCCATTGGCTTGCAATACATAGGCATGAATCGCCAACCGCCGCGAACTCTGGTTATCGCGGCTCAAAGCCTCGCCTGTAATGTCCAATGCCAGTTCACGATCAGCTGCAGTGTTGTAATCAGCATAACTGCGATAGATTAGCGCCCGCACCAGGAGGAGCAATGCATTCTCGTCATCCGGATTAGCGTCATAAGCCGCACGAGCCTGCTCGACCGTGGTATCCAGGTCGCCACGCTCGAAGGCGCGCATCGCCTGCGTGAAGGGGTTTTGGGTGTCGCTGGGAGAGGCGAATTGTAATCGCTGCCCCATCCACTGCCACGACATGGTGGCTGCGCCCACCAACATCCCCAACAGAAAGGTCCAGGAAAAGCAGCCCGAACGCTGCGGCTGGCGACGAAACGAGAGTCGGGAAGAGCGACGCTGTATACGCATGGGCTGTTGTTCTCACGGGAAGGGCACCGACCAGATGTTGCTGTATAGCGTACCGCGTATACCCTGTAAATGCACGAAACAATGTTGTTAGTTTTGGGCGATGATCAGCAAAGTTATCTGGGCGGGTTTGAAGGCGAATGAAACCAGGAGCTGATCTGTGCAACTTGCCGCTTATGGCTCTCCCCCATTCGCCTTCTATGCACAAAAGTTTCCGCCAGTCAGGCGGCCCGGCTGAAGGCATAGGTGTGTTCCTGACGACGGGGCACTGGACGGGCGGCCACGAACTCGCGGCGATAGCGATCCCACAGGGTCGGCAGTTGGCCGGTGATGGCGTCGAGGCGAGCCGTCTGGTCGGCGGTCAGGCGCTGACGGGCGGCCAGTCGATAGAGGTTGAGGCGTTCAGTAGCGAGAGGATGAATCTGGGTGAGCGTTTCCTCGTACATGGTTGGCTAACTTCTTGTGAAATGAACTCAACGGTCTTTGATTAGACCGCTTCTACCGCCCCGCTGTTACTGCCGGAGCGATCTTTTCTGACGCGATTCTAAGGCGCGCTATTGCTTCTGCTGCTGAAAGCCGGATAATGATCGACATCGTCTATCAGGTGCTTTATGTCCCTAACCCACTTCATCCTGGCTTCCAGTTCACCGCGCCGCCGCGAGTTGTTCAGCACGCTCGGCCTGCCTTTCAGCATCCATAAACCCGATATTGATGAGACGCAGCACCCCGGCGAAGCGCCGCTGGACTATGTGCAGCGCCTCAGCCGCGAGAAGGCGCAGCGGGTGGCGACACAGTTGCAGCAGGCGGGGGACAGGCCGGTGCTGGCGGCGGATACGGTCGTCATCCTGAGCGCGGACACGACGGGCATTCATGAACAGGGCGATATCCTGGGCAAGCCGGCGGATGAAGCTGATGCCCGGCTAATGCTGCGGCGGCTGCGCGGGCGGGCACATCAGGTCTGCACCGCCATCACGCTGCTGGATGCGGTGCAGGGGGAGCTGTACACCCGGCTGACGCGCACCACAGTCTGGATGCGCCCGTACAGCGACGACGAGATTGAGGCGTATATCGCCACCGGCGACCCGTTCGACAAGGCTGGGAGTTATGCTATCCAGCATCCGCTGTTCCGCCCGGTGGCACGGGTCGAGGGCTGTTATACCAATGTCATCGGGCTGCCGATGTGTACGCTGTGCACGCTGCTGAGGCAGATCGGGATCGGCGCCGAATCATCAGGCGAGTGTGATTGTGACCGGCGTTATGCCGCATTGTTCAAGTGAGGGACAGCGATGAAGGATTTACTGATCGGCACCAGCAACCCCGGCAAACTGCGCGAATATGAGGAGCTGTTGGCCGGGCTGCCGCTGCGGCTGATGAGCCTGAAGGATGTCGGGCTGGACACGATGGAAGTGGCAGAAGATGCCGATACGCTGGAAGCCAACGCCAGCCTCAAAGCGCTGGCCTATGCCCGCGCCAGCCGGTTGCTGACGCTGGCGGATGATACTGGCCTGTTTGTTGATGCCCTGGGCGGCGCACCGGGGGTGTATCCGGCGCGCTATGGTGGACCAGGCTTGACGATGGCGCAGCGGCGGCACCGGCTGCTGGGCGAACTGACCGGCGTCCCGGATGCGCAGCGGACGGCGCGCTTCGTCTGTGTCATCGCGCTGGGGGTGGGTGATGAGGTGACCCAGGTGCGCGGGGTATGTGAAGGCCGCATCGCCCCGGTCGATGATGAAGGGGGCGAAGGCTTTGGCTACGACGCCATCTTCATCCCACAGGGCTACACCGTTTCCTGGAGCCACGTCCCGATGGCCGAGAAGAACCGCATCAGTCACCGGGGACAGGCGGCACAGGCCATCCTGCCAACGCTGCGTGGCTTGGTGAAAGGCTAGTCAGAGGGCGTCATGACGCTGAGTGTTCCCGATGCTTAGGACGAAGTCCACGCCAAAAGCCAGCGACGGCGTCATCGCTCCGCGCAGCGCCCCGTTCAGCACCCGTTCCACCACTGGCACAGCCGCCTGCGCCGTGAAGTGATAGCCTTCGAGCGTCTCCAGCCAGGCCTCGCGCTGCTCCCCGGCGGCGTTCCACACTCGCGCAACCAGATGAGAACGACCACCCAGCCGCGCCATCTCATCCGGGCCGGTGACATGACGGGCGATCTGGCGATTGAGAAAGCGGCGCAGCCCCTCCATTTGCAACAGGCTGGTCAGCAGCGGGCCAGCCAGCCGGGCAGCACGAATTGATGATGGGGCGATAGTCATATAGGTGGTGATATTGGGGATGCCGGTCGAACGATAGCCAGTCTCGACATCACCCCAGGGGATAGGCAGCGCCAACCGTTCACCGTGCCGGAAGCGGAAGGCTTTCGCACCTGCACCCAACGGCTGCGCGACCAGTTGACTGTCGCGCCGCGCCACATTGCCGAGGCTGCCCATCAGCTCCAGCATCGACTGAGCCGTTCCGGCGCTGATGGCCGGGCGGCTGTCCGAACCTAATGCGCCCAGCGCTACTTCCGCGTGGGTGGCATCCGGCAGTTGATCGGCGACATGTTTCAGAAGACAATCGCTGGGGATGACATCGAAGCCGACACCGGGCAGCAGGGCGATGCCGCGTTCCTGGGCTGCCTCATGATGGCTGAAGACCTGTTGAAAGACCGGGATTTCGCCGGTGATGTCCAGATAATGCGCCCCGCTGTTCAGGCAAGCGCGCAGCATCGGCGCACTGGTATGGATGAATGGGCCGGCAGCGTGATAAACCAGCTTGACGCGCGAGACGGCCTGCGCCAGCGCCGCCGCATCTTCCAGATCAACGGCGACATAATCCAGGTTCAGCCGTTCGGCTAGGGGTTGGAGTTTGCCGACCGAGCGCCCAGCCAGCAGCGGACGATGCCCGCCGGCGACCGCCGCTTCAGCCACCAGTTGACCGGTGTAGCCCGTCGCGCCGTAAATCATCCAGTCTGGCATGTTGTATATCCTATTTCGATCAAATAATGAGTATCAGTGTAGCCAGCTCAGCGTTGATGTACCAGGATCATAACGATCTGTAGGTTTGATTGATTAGAAAATATGTGCTACAATGAGATCATATCCAAGTGATACGGAGAAAATCAACATGTCCGTTTCAACTGCCGAAGTGTCGTTTGAGCAGGTGTATTTCGATTTGTTCCAGAGTAGCCCGCCCAGCTCGATCCGTTATGGCGAAAGCGCCAGCGATATTCTGCGCGAGGGGCGTGGCTTCATTGATGGCTTCGATTTCACGCTTCAGACTCAGGTGGGCTGCCCTGGCGGCTGCCTGTTCTGCTATGTGCCATCCGGTACTCGCCTGACCCCCGCAGCGCTGCGCGGCGAGAACTGGGGCTTTGAAGTGCGTGAGAAAAAGGATGTGGCACAGCGCTTGAGTCACTGGCTGAAAGAGGAACGACTGGCCGACAAGACGATCTACTGGAGCGGTGTGACCGATCCGTATGCGACCCGCAGCAGCCTGACACGGCAGATGTGGGATGTGCTGCTGGAGACTCCGCCAGAACTGCGTCCCCGTCGAATTGCTGTGCAGACCCGCTATCGCCCGGATCGCGATGTGACGCGCATGGCCGAGTACAACCGCACTAGTCAGCCATCGGATGGCGGCCCGGCAGTGGTTATCAGCTACAGCATTGGGACTGACCGCGATGATCTGATCCACGCCTGGGAGCGAGCCACGCCCAGCTTCGGTCAGCGCCTGACGACCATCGAACGGCTGCGACAAGCGGGGATATGGGTGGTGCCAACTCTCAGCCCATTCGGATTATGGAACGATCTGGAAGGAGCAGCACAGCAATTCAAGCGCTGGGACATCCCGTATATCACCCTGTTGTTCTTCAAGAAGAATACTGAGTCATCCAATACGCCAACGGGATTCCTGGCTTATCTGGAGCGTGAGTATCCGCAGCTCCTTGAGTCATCATGGCAGGCGGAGCAGCTTCACCATTTGCGGCGGATCTATGGGCGTAGCCATGTGTTGATTGGCAAAGCCGGTTTCGCATCCTTGACCGAGCCGCATCAAGTCATCTGAAAGAGGAGCGATGTTAGCACCGATATTATCGTGTCGGGACGTGGATGCCAGCATTATTTATTATACCCGCTGCCTGGGCTTCACCCTGAACTGGCGCAAACGCGATTGGGGTGGAAAAACGACCTTCGCCAGCCTGACGCTGGGGACGGCTGAAGTGATGCTGGCAATGATTGAGGGAATTGCGCCAATCAGCCGGGGGCATCTGGGAGCAGGAGTGCAGCTTCATATTGATCTGCCGCAGGAAGTCGCCATTGATGAGCTGTATGAATGGGCGAAACGTCACGGCGCGAGCATCACCCAGCCGCTTGAAGAATGGGCTGGTAAAGCCCGCAGCTTCAGCGTTAACGACTGCGATGGTTATCAGTATCGTATCGCCCAGTCAGCGATGGCCCCGAGGCTGGAGAACGCCGGGTGAAGGGCGTACAATAGGGGAGGCGTTCGAAACCTGGAATGTGTCGACCAGAATTGAGTGTGGGTCTGGATCGTTATGCCGCACGTCGCCAATCGTTTTCCCTCTGGCTGTTTTTCTTCAGGATACCGAATGGACGGCGCTTTACGCGCAAGTCAGGCATGACTGCGCCGGATGGGCAGCCAAAATAGGGCTGCAAGGGAGTCGAATCATCATGGATGTACCAATGCTAATGAACGCGCTAGCGAGTTATGGCGCGGTATTGGGCTGTGGGCCGCGTCATCCGCGTTCGCCGCATGGTCAACTGACCAGCCGCGTCGCCAAGTATCTGAGCTACTTCCCGTTCCTCAAGCAGGACACGGCCTATGTTGATTTCATGGAAGTCTATTCGGGAACTTCGCTTTACCGCCCCGCGCCGCTGCTGGCGGTGGATGTGCCGGGGTTCAGCGATGCCTCGGTTGGATTGGTGAAGTTCAACGATGGCTACTACTGGAAGGGTGAGGTCAACATCGTCACACCCGATCGCTTCCTGATTTTCGCGACACTGGAATATGCCACTCAGCAGCGGATCGAGGTCGCGGCGGCCTTCGCCTTCGATGCCAGCGGACAGCGTCCATTCGGGGTGTATCGCGCCGACAGCCGCGAGGCCGAAGCCAGCGACTTCGTGTGGTGGCGGGCCAGCTTCGGCGACTGGCTGGTGTGGCTGGTGCAAGATGAGCTGCGGCGGTTGATCGCATAATCGGATCCGTTCAAAATACCGCTGAGAGGGAAGAATGTCTATAATGAAATGGTGCAGTGGAATCGAGGTTGAGCGATGACACAATCAACTCCGCATACCTGGACCATCGATGAACTACGGGCCAGACGAGATGACATTATCGCAGCGGCCGAACACAATCGGGCTTTTAATGTGCGGGTGTTTGGCAGCCTGGCCCGTGGCGACAATCGTGCCGATAGTGATATCGATTTTCTGGTCACGTTTCAGCCGGGCAGCAGCATCTTTGATCAGGTGGGGTTGTGGCTGGATTTGCGCGACCTGCTCGGTTGCCAGGTGGATTTGCTGACTGACCACCCGGAAGCAGGTGGGATCACGGACGCAGCGCGGGCAGAAGCGGTGACATTATGAGCCGAGGCAAGACCACTCGCGCCTACATAAACGATATCCTCGAATACCTTGATAAACCCTCATCTTTTACACGTGCTGGTCGCGACGCTTTTTATGCAGATGAAATGGCGCAACTTGCCGTGATTCGGGTTTATGAGGTTATCGGTGAGATTGCGAAACGCTTGCCTTCGGATGTGCGTGATCGCAATCCACAGATTGATTGGCGCAAGCTGGCAGGCTTTCGTGATTTCCTCTCGCACAACTATGATGAGATTATTCTGGCTTTCGTCTGGCAGACGATTGAAGATTTGCCGAGCCTGAGTATGGCTGTACAGGCGCTCCTGGATACACTGACCCCATCGGCGGACGAAGGCTAATTGCCGCTGGCCTGTGATCAGGTCGCATTGCCGGCTTGATAACCCATCGGGAACCGCAGCGGCTTATCCAGCGTCTTACCTTCAGGTTCACAAGCTGGAGGTCGTTATGAAGTCGAAAACCCGTTCATCCATGATATGGCTCATCGCTCTATTGACGCTGCTGCTCATCACCCCGGCGCTGGCGCAGGAACCCATCTGCCCAACCATGCCACCCTGCCCACCGGACACCGTCTGCCCGATGCTGGCCTGCCCCGAACCGGTCATTCAACCGGGAGTCTTCACCAACCCGGAATGGCTGCGAATCGCCTATCATCGCGCCAACGTGACCATCGAAAATCAGATCGCCACCACCCAGGTCGAGATGGAATTCATCAACGAAGGCAACGGGCTGGCGGAAGGCACCTTTGTCTTCCCGCTGCCGGGGGAAGCGGCGGTCGATCAATTGACCATGTTCATCAATGGGCAGCCGATCAATGCCCAGCTTCTGCCGGCCGATCAGGCGCGCGCCATCTATAATGAGATCGTGCGCCAGTACCGCGATCCGGCGCTGCTGGAATACATCGGCAGCAGCGTCATCCAGGCCAGCGTCTTCCCGATTCCGCCCGGCGAAAGCCGCAAGATTGAAATCCGCTACCGTCAGGCGCTCACAGTGGAGAACGGCCTTATTCATTATGTCTATCCGCTGAAAGTGACCAAAGCGCTCTCGACCCGCCCGGTGGACTCGACCAGCGTGCGCGTTGAGGTCATCAGCAACGATGCCATCAGCAATATCTATTCGCCCAGCCATTCGCTCGCCATCAGCCGCAGCGGTGACCGTCAGTTCGTCGCTGGCTGGGAGTCGGTCAGCACGGCGGCCAGCGATGACTTCAGCCTGTATTACGGCATCGCCAGCCAGACCATCAACGCCAACCTGCTGACCTACCGCGAGAGCGCTGGCGAAGATGGCTTCTTCATGCTGCTGGTGCAACCGCCGGTGACGCTGCCGGAAGAGCAGGCCATCGCCAAGGATGTGATCGTGGTGCTGGATCAGTCCGGCAGCATGTTCGGCGAGAAGTGGGATCAGGCGCGGATAGCCGCCGAATATGTGCTGAAGAACCTGAACCCGACCGATCGCTTTAATGTGGTGCTGTTCAGCACCGGCTGGCGCATCTTCAGCAACACGCTGGAAAGCCCGGCGCAGGCGCAGGCCGCGATGGACTGGGTGCGCGGGCAGGAAGCGGTGGGTGGCACCGACATCAATGGTGCGCTGACGACAGCGCTGGCGATGGCCGACGCCGAACGTCCGACAACGATCCTGTTCCTGACTGATGGTCTGGCGACGGAAGGGACAACCGATACCCAGCAAATCCTGAGCAATCTGGAGCAGGCGGCCCGCCCCAACATCCGCATCTTCACCTTCGGCGTCGGCGATGATGTCGATACCTTCCTGCTGGATGCCATCGTGCGCGATCATCGCGGCGCCGGCAGCTATGTCCGCCCCAGCGAACGGATTGACGAAGAGGTAGCGGCGCTCTACACCAAGATCAGCGCACCGGTGCTGACCGATGTCACGCTCGATGTGGGCGGCCTGCTGGTCAGCGACCTGTATCCGACCCTGCCACTGCCTGATCTGTTCGCCGGGACGCAGTTGACGCTGGTCGGGCGCTATCGCGGCGATGCCAGCAACCTGAGTTTCACCCTGCGCGGCACCGTCAATGGACAGGAACAAACCTTCGTCTATTCCGGTCTGAGTTTCCCGGCGCAGGCGGGTGGCGAGGCTTTCATCGCCCGGCTATGGGCGACCCGGCGCATCGGCGACCTTCTGAATACGATCCGGCTCAATGGCGAAAACCCGGAACTGGTCGATAGCATCGTCCGTCTGAGCGTGCGCTATGGCATCATCACCCCTTACACCAGCTTCCTCATCACCGAAGACGACATTCTGACGGCGCAGGGGCTGGAACGGGCGCAGGAAGAACTGAACCTTCAGGCGCAAACGCTGGCGAGTGAAGCCTCTGGTGCGAGCGCGGTTGATGCCGCCGATGCGGTCGCTGGCGCACAGAATGCAGCCGCCCCGGCAGCCATGCCGACGATGGCGATGCCAGGGACGACGTCTGGTGGTGTGGGAGGTGGCGAACCTTCAGCCCCGCCGATGGATGGTAGCTTCGTCAGCAACCCGATCCAGACGGTCAACGACAAGACGTTCCTGTGGCAGGATGGGGTGTGGGTCGATACCGCCTTCCAGCCCGATACGATGCAGACGCAGCAAGTGACCTTCCTGAGCGATGAGTACTTCGCGCTGCTGGAGCGCCTGCCGCAACTGGCGGATTACTTCGCCGTCGGCGAGCAGGTGATTGTGGTGATCGAGGGAGTGGCCTACGAGGTAGTAGTGTAAGCTAGTTACCGCTACAGGCATATGGCGACGAACCGCTGTGTGCCTGTAGCTTTGATCTATGCCTTTCCGGCATGAATATTTCGGCGCCACACCTGCTACCGACAAGCAAGACAATTCCTATCAGAACCCACTCCAAACAGATGATTTGTCTGTCTTACTACTGATCCACTTCAAGGTACGTTCAAGAGGCGAGTATCTCCAATAGTTCTGTTAGTGCGATGTAGCGGCTGCTCAATTCGCCGAGGAATGCGCGGGTGATGGGTGAGAAATGAACCTCTTTATTCCAGATCAGCTTCAGGCTGCGGCGCAAGGGGCTGCCGGTTATCGGGATCATCCGCAACAAGTGCTGTTCGACCTCGGCCTGCACCACATACGGTGGCAGAACCGCCAGACATTGACCAACGGCGACAGCCCGCTTCATCGACTCCAAATGGTCGAACTCGGCTCCAACCACCGGCTGGATGCCATGCTGTTGCAAGACCTGTTCCAGCCAGATGCGCGACTGGCTGTTGGCCTGACGCACGATGAGCGACTGCCCGCGTAGCTCCTCGATCTGAAGTTGCTGGCGTTCCCAGAACGGATGCTTAAATCCGACCACCACCTGCTGCTCGATCTCCTCCAGCGCCAGCGACTCCAGTTTGGGGTGCGGATGATCGTCCAGCTCGCCTTCGATGAAGCCGATGTCCAACCGCTGCCCCAATATCCCGCTGATGATCTCGGCGGTCACGCCGGTGTGCAGCGCCACCGTCAATTGTGGATAACGTGAACGGAACTGCTGTACCCAGTCCGGCACGAGGTAAATGCCCACACCAGGAGTTGCTCCCAGGCTGATGCGCCCATCGGAAAGCTGATCAATATCGACCAGCGCGCTCTCGGCGCGGGCCACTAGTTCGAGGATTTCGCCGGTGTAGCGCTGGAGAATTTCCCCATGCGGCGTGAGCTTGACGCCGCGCCAGCCGCGCTGAAACAACTGGCGTCCCAGGCTGGACTCCAGTTCCTTGATGTGCTGACTGACCGCCGACTGCGTCATGTAGAGGTGTTCAGCCGCTGCGCTGAAGCTGCCTTCCTGCGCCACCACCGAAAAGATCTGCAATTTGTAGAGATCGAGCATCATCGAACCTGTAAGCTATAAGCCCGAGCTTATGGCTGATTATAAGGGGTTGGGTCTAACCACGAAATGTCCACCGGCGTTAAAGTGTGATTATTCGGCAAGCTGAAGCGAGGATAAACCCGAATGAAGAATCGCAACCTGATCGTTATCGCCACCGGAGCAGTGCTGGTGGCCGTCGTAGCCTTCTTCCTGCTCAATTCCAGCGCGTCCACGCCCGCTGCGGTGGTTATGCAGGACATCTCGCCTGTCGCTTATCAGGATCAGTTTATCAGCCCGGGAGCCGCCCATCTCCTGATCGATGTGCGGACGCCAGAAGAATTCGCCAGTGGTCACATCCAGGGCGCGATCAATATCCCGGTGGATGCTCTGGCAGGCCGCCTGAGCGAAGTGCCAGCGAGCCAGCCCGTCGTGGTCTACTGCCGCAGCGGCAACCGCAGCGCGACCGCTTCCCAGATTCTGGCGCAGGCCGGTTACAGCCGCGTTTATGACCTGGGCGGGATCATCGACTGGACCGCACAGGGTTTCCCGGTGGAATAAACAGGACAAACAGCATGAATATCTTCAAATCGCTCTTCAGCGGCAGTGATCGCGATCTGAATGCCCAAGATGCCAAAGCCCGTATCGACAGCAAATCGTCGATTTACATCCTGGATGTCCGCCAGCCAGATGAATTTCGTGGCGGTCACATCGCTGGGGCCAAACTGATCCCACTGAGCGATCTGTCTAACCGGATGAATGAACTGCCCAAAGACAAGGACATCCTGTGCGTGTGTCGTTCTGGCTCACGCAGCAGCAGCGCCGCCAGTCAGTTGGCGCGAGCCGGTTACAACACGCTCAATCTGCGCGGGGGTATGAACGCCTGGCAGGGTGCCGGTCTGCCGGTCAAGCGAGGCAGCTAGATGCCCACGCTGCTGCTCGGCCTGCTGCTGGGATTTGGCATCGGCGGATCGCTGGGGTTACTGGGCGGCGGGGGTTCGATTTTGACTGTGCCGGCGCTGGTGTATCTGGTCGGTCAAACCCCGCAGGTAGCGGTGACAACCTCGCTGGCGATTGTGGGGGCTAACAGCGCGCTAGGGGCTTTCTTCCATCGCTCGCAGGGGACGCTCAACTGGCGGGTGGCGTTGATCTTCGGTGGCACCGGCATGGTCATGTCGTACTTCGCTGCTGGACTTTCCAAACAATTTTCGCCCTCGCTGCTGATGGTAGCTTTCGCCCTGCTCATGCTGGTCATCGGCGCGGTGCTGGCGCGACAGAAACCAACAGCGAACGTCAACCAGCCGCAGGACGAACTGCGAATCTGGAAGGTATTCGCGGGCGGGGCTGTCGTTGGCTTGGTGACCGGCATCCTGGGGGTGGGTGGTGGCTTCCTGATCGTCCCGGCGCTGGTGATGCTGGTGGGGATGCCGATGCATCACGCTGTTGGCACATCGCTCGTGGTCATCACCATGAACAGTCTGGCCGGATTTCTGGGACACCTCAGCGGCGCGGCGCTCGATCTGCCCCTGATCGCGGCCTTCATCCTGGCTGGCGTGGCGGGAACGTTCGCCGGAGCGCGGTTAGGCCGGCGGCTGGACGCGACTCTCCTGCGCAAAGCCTTTGCTGTTTTCGTCATCGGTCTGGCGCTCCTGCTGCTGATCGACAATCTTCCGAAACTGCTCTAGCGTAGTTGCTAGTTGTTAGTTCCTGGTTGTTAGTTCTTCGCTCAAAGCAGATGTGTTTATAGCCGATGACAATACGCAGGCCGCGTGCCTACCTACACACTGAATGCGACCGCACAAACTTGAAGATGTTCTGATTGCATCAATAGGAGGGACTGATGGAAACAACGACTCAAATGGGCATGACGACCCACCTCATGCTGGATTATCCGGCGGCGCTCCAGCGCGTGACCGATGCGCTGAAAGCCGAGGGCTTCGGCGTGCTGACCGAGATCGATGTCAAGGAAACGCTGAAGAAGAAACTGGATGTCGATTTCCGTCCCTATAAGATTCTGGGTGCGTGCAATCCGCCGTTGGCCTACCGCGCTTTGAGTGCTGCGCCAGAGGTCGGGCTGCTGCTGCCCTGCAATGTGACGGTGGAGCAGATGGAAGAGGGGCGGGTTCGGGTGTCGATTGTCGATCCGCTGGCGATGATGGCGATGGTGCCGAACGCGGCGCTGCAACCAGTCGCTGAGGAAGCGCGCCAACGCCTTGAGCGCGTTATCACTGCATTGGAGGTCTGACCATGCCGCTGTACGAATATGATTGTCCTGGCTGTGGGCAACCCTTCGAGAAACGACAGCCGATGAGTCAGGCGGATCAGACGACTTGCCCGCATTGTGGCAACGTCCATCCACGCCGCCGTCTGTCGCGCATCGCCATTAAGGGACAATCGACATCTTCATCGAGCAGCACCGAGGGCAGTCGTCCGTTGATGGGTGGCTTCACCTGAGGCGGCGGACGCCCGTGCTGACCGTGCGTCAGCGCTTGACGGTGACCGGATGCTAATCATCCATCTCGTTCGGCTTTGCCCGCTTCATTGACCGATTGGAAATCCACCTGATCGAACAGCGAAACATTCAGGTGCCAGCGGTAGGTGGAGCGGGCTTTGAGGATAGATGCCTGCTGATGCAGCCGGGCAACATCGGGGCGATCAAAGGTTGCTGTAGCGGGTTCAAGGAAGATATTGTAGATGTCGCGCCAGCCGCCTTCGTTCGACAGAACCGCCAGATACGGCACCGTTGCTGCCGGGAATGACAAGGCCAGCCCAAACTGGCTGCGGTGATATTTCAGGGCGCACCAGCCAGATGATAATTTCCCCTTGATGTAATATTTCTCAGCGCGCCGAGTTGATTGCGGCTGCAAGCGCGCCCGGTCAATCTGCTTTCCCTGACCGTCGGAAAAGATGGGCCAGTCCTGCTCTTCGCCATATTCCCCTATGCCGTTCAATTGAAAGATCGAAACAATCCGCCTCGCCTCAGGCGGAAGCACCAACTCAACGCCTTCTTCCAGGTTAATCATGGTGTGGGCTGACCAGAGAAACGCAAAATCAAAGTCGGACAAATTCGTCAACAGATAGTCAATTCGGATAATCGAATCGTCGGTCATGGAGACCCATTTCTCCAGCTTGTAGGGGAATCGGACGCCGTGAACGCCAAAGTACAGCGTTTGATCTTCGACTCGATGTTCCCAGGGCAGGCTCCACACCTCGCCGTGATCCGGGATTTTGCTGCCTTGCCAGGGGTAATGCTCAAAAAAGCAGGTGTCAATCGTCGGAAACATTTCATCAAAGCCAGAACATTCTCCAGCCTCATAAACGCCATCATAAGGCTGCATCCGGTATTGATCGCCCGGGGTCTGAACCATCAGTTCAACATTGCGCGGCTTATAGATCAGCGAACACATTTTGGAGCCGATATGCGGCAGAAACTGTGCGCGCACGACCTCCGATTCAAGGGTCACCGCCGGTTGGTCTTTGTAGCGAGACGGGTATATTTTCATCAGAATTCTTCCTTATCACAAACTTGACAAAACAGCCCAGAACCGAATACAATGTGTCAACTGTTAATTGTTAACAATTTTAGCTGATCAATACGATTTTGAAAATAAGGTTTCTTGTGCGCCCATGTTTCATTGTTGTTCTGGTCTCACTGATAACATCTACTATCCCCACATCATGTTTAGCGTTGCCCTCTTATCTGGCGTCACAAGCTCAGTTCACGACATTTGGTAATCACTGGATCATGCGGAAATGGTTCAAGGCCCAGACTGATACATCCAGAGAATAAGTCCCGTTAGAGCAGATTAGCGAGTCACAACTATACCTCGCTGGCATAGTATGACTGGCTCTATCACTCAGGAAGGAACTGTTGGGATGCAAGGGATGAATGGTGCATTGAAAGTACCCAGCACCGGTCAAACGGTACAGGTCATGCTGCGCCGACTGCTCGCCAGACACGAATCGGCCATTCTGATCCCGCTAATCGCGTTAATCATTTTTTTCTTCCTGCGTAATCCCGCCATACTGGCACCGATTACGATCACATCTATTCTACGAACGATGGCCTTTCCCGGCCTCATTGGCATGGGAATGGTCATCCTGATGATTACAGGGGAAATTGACCTCTCGACAGCCTCTGTCATGAGTTTGACGGCGGTTTTTGCGGCAGTATTGATCCGGGATGCCGGCTTTCCGGTGTGGTTGGCCTCTATCTGTGCGTTGCTCGTATCGCTGCTGGTTGGGCTGATCAATGCAGTCTTGACGGTGAAGGTGGGTGTCCATGCGGTACTGACAACTTTAGGCGTCGGGCTGGCTGTCAGGGGAATCAGTTACCTGTTTTCAAACGGGCTCCCCATTTATCCCTTGCCAGAAGAAGTTGGCTATCTGGGTACATTGCGACCGCTGGGGGTTTCGGTCGCCTTCGTGCTTATGCTGATTGTAATGGTGGTGGTTCACCTCGTCCTCAATCGAACAACATGGGGCGCAGCCATATTTGCTACCGGCGCGAACAAGCTGGCAGCACAGGCGGTCGGCATCAATACCGATCGCGTCAAGACTCTGGCCTTTGTCCTCACAAGTTTCCTCGCCGGTTGTTCGGGCCTGCTGTACATGAGTCAGCTGCCTTTACCATCAGGCGATCCCATCATTGGCAAGAATCTGGAACTGGACATCATCGCCGGCGTGATTCTGGGAGGCGTGAGCTTCTTTGGGGGACGCGGATCTGCCATCGGCACACTATTTGGAGTGATGCTGATGCAAGTGATCCGAACCGGGATGGTGGTCGCACAGTTTGATCCGTACTGGCAGGTTCCAGTACTGGGCATGTTTATGCTCGCCGCCGCATCAGTCGATGTTATTCGACATCGACGATTAGAGCGCTAGTGCTGACAGGCTCATTCGTCATGGGCAGAAAGGATCGATGTCTATCGGCAGATAACTATAGGTTTCTCAATTCAGTACGGTTCGTCTATATAAAGGAGTGATTTGATGTTCAGTAGATTATTGCCAAAGCTGCAAATCGTTGTTGCCCTTCTCGTCATATTGGTGATTGTTGCTCAACCAGCCGCCGCCCAGGAAGTAACCGGAAAGTTCTACTTTGTCCAGAATACGGCCTGGCATCCGGTGCACCAGCTCACCCAGTTAAGTTTCCTGCTTGGATGTGAACAACGCGGCTTGGACTGTGCTCTGGCAACGACCGATGAGACATCATTAGAAGCGCTGATTGCGATTGCTGAGCAAACGGTTGATCGAGAAGACATCAAGGGTATGGCGGTCTGGTGTTGCGGCCTGCCTCAACTGAAACCAGCAGTTGAGAAAGCACAGGCAAAGGGGATTCCGGTCGTCATGCTTCATGGCCCGGTGCCGCGCGGCGAGTTCCCGGACAACATGGTCGTTATCGCTGCTGATACAACCAAGTACCCGATTCCGGTGGCGAGGACGATGTGCGAAGCGCTGCAAGGGCAAACCGGTACGGTAGCCATTACCCAAAACAACTTTAACCCCACCGAAGATGCGGTCGCGAAAGCCTTCACCGAAGGTATGCAGAAGTATTGCCCGCAGCTCAAAGTTCTAGCCCCGCAGCTCGAAGGGCCAGAGCCAACTCAGGCTATTGCAGCAGCAGTTGCCATCATGCAAGCCAACCCTGATATCATTGCCGCTTTGTCGACCACGGGTGGTGGTCCAACCACCTGGGCTGGTGCTCAGAAGGAAACTGGCAAGAGCATCCTCGCTGTCGGCATGGACTATACGCGCGTCAACCTCGATCTGGTGAAATCCGGCCAGATTTTTGGCATTGTCGCACAACCCTTGTTCACCGAGTGTAAAGAGGCTGCCATTGTATTGTACCGGTTGGCTAATGGAGAGACTGATAAAGTCCCTTACTGGACGGAACTTGAGGCACCTTTGGTGACCATTAACGACCTTGAACCCTATTACGAAATACTCGACGGTTTCGAACCACAGATGCGGCCGACACCCGGATCATAACCATTAGCGCTCGCTAAGCCGAGCTTGCTCCTCCGTCATGACAATGGGCGGGGGAGCAATACCTGTCTGATCTGGACTAATGAGGTTGCCGAAAACAAAACGAGAGGATTGTTGGGGTGCGCCCCTATGGCAGATCATCTCATTTTGAAATCATATTTCTATAAGATTGAAGGAAGCCGATCCCATGACCGATGCGTTGAACAGGCAACAACATCCTTCAAGCACCCATTCCGTTGCGCCCATTCTGGAAGCCAGAGGCATCTCGAAAGCCTTCGGGCATGTTCAGGCGCTGGATCAGGTTGATTTTGAACTTTACCCCGCCGAAGTTGTCGCTTTGATTGGCGACAATGGCGCGGGCAAGTCGACTCTGGTCAAGATACTGTCCGGAGTCTATCGCAAGGACGCAGGTCAGATTCTGGTCGAAGGTAAACCGGTCGAGTTCCATGGTCCAGTAGATGCTCAGCGCCTGGGGGGTATCTCAACCGTCTATCAGGACCTCGCCCTGGTAAATGTGCGGGATGTCGGCTCGAACATCTACCTCAACATTGAACCGACGTGGTTCGGCATCTTCATTAACTTCAAGAAGCTTTACGCCGATGCCGAAGAAATACTGCGCCGTCTCAAAATTGATCTTCCATCAGTACGGGTCAATGTTGGCGAACTATCCGGTGGTCAGCGTCAGGCAGTTGCCATTTCGCGCGCACTGGCTCGCGGACGTCGCATTTTCCTGCTGGATGAACCCACTGCTGCGCTAGGAGTAGAGCAACAGGACAAGGTCAATCAACTGATTGCTGATCTAAAGGATCACGGCAACACGGTAGTGGTGATTAGCCACAATCTGGAACATGTCTTTAAAGTCGCTGACCGGTTGATTGTATTTCGGCGCGGACGACGGGTTGGCACACGCCTCAAGACGCAAACGAATAAAGAGGAAATTGTTGGCCTTATCACTGGCGCACTCAAGGGTGACGCGACTGAACCCACTGCGTAGGGTTGATGGCCGGGGAGATCCGATGTCCGCTAAGAGATTTTTGACAAGACTATGGAATTCTTTTTCGAGCGCGTGTGCTCAACGACGGTTGTTGTTTATTCTTTCCCCACTCTTCATTACTCTACTGGCCTGTTCAGCTCAATCGGGAACACCTTTGCGAGAAGCCATCATTGGCAAATGGATCAATGCCCAGGATTTCACCATTGAATTCTATGCGGATGGTACGGGCTTTATTCCGGGAACTGAGGGGCAGATGCCGATACCAGCGGCGGATTTCAACTATGTCGTGACTGATGAGAGTCATATCCGCATCATGTTTGGTGATTTGAGCGATGCGATTGTGGCAATCAAGATCGATGGCGACCAGATGACATGGCAAAACGCCGATGCTTCAGTCACTTTTGTCTATACCAGGGTCAAATGAGATGAGAGAAATCTATCACTCGCAGAATATCGATTAGGGTGCAATCAGGTAGCAGAACACTATGGTCAAGAACTCCGACCAACTCGCAGGCAAACTGATACT
>JALHNT010000032.1 GCA_022843385.1 Anaerolineae bacterium
GAGTATTACGTCTCTGGCTCTTAGTGAAGATGAAAGCCGAGTTGCTCTGGCTTATGTTGATACTGCTGATACGGTGTATAAATTGGAAAACATGCGATTGAGTATTGTTCAGCTCAGCACCGGCCAAGAGCAGTTATCGATCTCGATACCTGAGCATTTCACTATTGATGGCTTGTGGTGGCGCGCCAACGACACTGAAGTTGTCGTCATTTACGAGAACCGTATTGAGCGTTATGCGGCGCAGACTGGTGTCCGCCTGAGCCAGTCCATCCGCCCGTACTATTACATTTTCAAGCTGGGATTGCATCCCGATCGGGCGACGATTGCTTTGCTGACTAAGCGCAGGACGCCTGCGTTTGATGCTTATCTTGAGATCGTTGATGTTGTCACCGGCACGCAGCGGTACAGCATGATCCTGCCCATTCCTTATGAGAAGAAGACGGACTGGATCGCTTGGAGCCGAGATGGCAATCGATTGGCTATTCTCAGTCAAACGGGCAAAGCGCTGATCTACAACTGGAATGGCTCGACCCTTACTTTGGTACGCGAATTTGTGTATGCCGTGCCTGATTGGCCGACCGATGGCGCATGGTCGCCGGATAATCAGCAATTAGCCATTACCGTGAACAGCGCGGGCACTGGGCTGGGATTGTCGGTCTATGATGTCAACACTGGAACGTTCTTGAGGCAACTGACCAATATCCGAATCGAAGACATCCAATGGAGTCCTGAGACGAATCTGATCGCCGGGATTGTATGGCAAAGTATGGACCCCAGCTATCTGCGGGTACTCAACAGCACAACCGGCGCAACCGTCCAGGATTTCACCAGCTTGAACCCAGACTTATCTCGCTTCTCTTGGAGTAGGAACGGCAACCTGGTACTTGGCTACAACATTGAATACGAGGATTGGGTACAAAACCCCAATTCGCCGCTTGTCACCACCCAACGCCCCAGCATCCTGCCGTGAGGACGAGGGGTGTGAGGTCAGGTACGCAATCAAGCATGCAGGATGAAAGTGCTGAGAGAACACACAGCCCGTTTTTTCCTTTATCGCCTTATTTGGCGTGGGTATTCGGATCTACAACGAGAAGCGCTGGCGGCTGTACACCTGGCATGACTCAGGCTAGAAGCGCTGATGGATGAGCTGCTCGCGCATTCGATCCAGTTCAGCGGCGGCGCGCTGCCCTAGGTCAGACATGGCCGTCACCAGACTATGCTGGCTCGGCTCCAACGCCGGCTCACCCAGCAGCACGGCGCAATAACTGTTGATGAGCATAAATGGGGTGCGCGTGACATACAGGCACAATGGGTCATAGCTGCCATCGGGCTGCCGGTAGGTCTTTCCCAGCCGGTGAGCCGAGAATGAGCTGCTGCGGATGCGCTCGGCATAATGTCGGGCCTCTGAAGGGGTTTCGCCTGTCAGTGAAGCCAATAGCGCCTCGGCATAGCGTCCCATATCCTCGGCCAGCGCCACCAGATCTTCGCCAGGAGCGGGGTGGGATTGCTGTGGGGCGTGAACCATTGAGCGACTTCTTTCGGAACTCATCATTCGTCCTCCACTCGCATTGTAACCCGGGTTGCCTTGCTGCAACCGTTAAGCCTGATGAAGACTTACGGAAAAAATCAGTAAACCTCGGTTAAAATAGGACAACTTACCGATATAACAGACGTAGATTCTCCGATGACCACCAGTCCAATCGAGTTGCCACCTGACAATGATACGCTGGGAAAACTGCTTCATCAGATGGCCTATTTACGTAACCGCGATTATGCTAGGTTAATCGCGTTAGCTGAAGAAGCTGTGCCGCTGGCCGAGTCATTGAACCGGACGGCTGATTTATGCAAGAGCCTGTATTTCATGGCCTGGGGTTACTTGCGCCAGGGTGATTTTTCTAAAGCGGCTCTTCCTGCCAAACGGAGCCTGGAACTGGCGACGCGGCATCAACTCCCTATCGAAGAAGGCTTTGCCCTCAGCGCTCTGGCCGCGGTTTATCTGACGCTCAGCCAATCTGCTGAAGGGTTGGAATTACTCCTGCGCCAGCGCCAGATCGCCATAACCCATCAACACCTCTATCTGGTCGAGATGGCAACCCACGACATCGCTACTTGCTATATGGTAGCCGGACAGCTGGACGAAGCGCTGCAACTGTTTCATGAAGATCTGCGCTTGATTGATGAACATGGCTTCGTCGCCGAAAAATCCATGACTTTGCTCAACATGGGAACGATTTACACGATCAGGCATGATTATGCAGAGGCATTGCCTTTTTTTCAGCAGTCATTGCAAGTGGCGGATCAGGAGCAAATCCTTGAAGGACAAATTCTGGCACTGACCTGTATGGTTGAAAGCTATGCCTATCTGAACCAACTGGACGAAGCCAAACGCTGGCTGAGCGAGGCGGAAAGGCGGCTGGCATCTTTCGCTCAGCCGGTACAGGAGTCCCGACTAAGGCTGGCGCGTGGTCGAATCTTCCGCCAGATGCAGGACTGGGAACAGGCAGCAGCCGTTCTTGAACAGGCGCTGCATGAAACGCAAGAGCATGATGATGTGTCAACCCAGGTTATGGTGCTGGATGAATTGGCTTCTCTCCTGGCAGAAACGGGTGATTATCGCCGTGCCTTTGACTATCTGCGCCGACACCATGAGACCAACGAGCGCATGATTGATGAACAGTCCCGCGCCCGCAATGATGTCTTGCGATTGCTTTATGAAACTGAGGCTGTACAAAAGGAAGCTGAATTGCAGCGCCTCCGTCGTGAAGTAGCAGAACGGGAGTTGGAGGAATACAAACGCGCTGAAGCCGAGCGAAGGGAAACCGAGCATCTCCAACTGGTCCTGGAACAAGAGCGTGAACTCACAGCTACTAAGGAACGGATTCTGACGCGGGTCAACCATGAATTCCGCACGCCGCTCGCGATCATCCGCACTGCGACGGATCTGCTCACCTACCATTATCTGCGTCTGAGCGAAGCCAAGCGTAAATATCACCAGCGCGTCATTCAGGAGCAGTTCGCCCGGATAGAGCAGCAGTTGAACGCGATTGGGATGGTTCTGCATGTGCAGCATGGTGCGCCTAGCGAGGCCCCGGTTGCTACAGCCTTGCCGTTGTTGTCCCAAAAGGCCATTCATGAAGCCCAGCAGCAGACTCAGATGCTGGATCGGGTTGATCTCGTGTTGGATACAGAGCAGACCGACGTGCGGGTCGATGCCAGTATTTTATGTGAGATTGTCACTCAACTGCTGACCAATGCACTTAAGTTTTCACAGCAGCGTGTCTTGTGTATCATCTCGATCGTCGAAACTGAGCTGGTCATCCGCGTCATAGATCAGGGCATCGGGATTCCACCAGACGAAACCGATAAAGTGTTTGAACCGTTGTACCGCGCCAGCAACATCGACGAAATCCGGGGCAATGGGCTGGGGTTGACGATTGTGCGCGATTATGTGGCACTGCTGCGGGGACATGTTCAGTTGGAGAGTCGTATCGGTCATGGGACAACCGTGACTGTCGCGGTGCCCCTCGGTTAGCCGGGTGGGGCATGTGACAGCTTGCTCTGTACCCATTGGCGCAGCGCCTGCTCCAGTGCCTGCCTCACTAACAAGCGCTGATCAGCGTGATAACTGGCCTGATAGAGCGCCTGAAGCGGTGGATCTGGATCGTTGGGATAGTAGAGATCGAAGCGCCGCCGAATGTGATGGTAGTACGACTCCGGGTTGAAGATCGCGCCCTGAAACGGCAGGCTCTTTTCCCCCACCATCACCTGCACCGCGCCTTCGATCACCTGCGCCCAGATGCCCAGCAGTCCGAGAGTCTGATAGAAGTAGTAGCCTTTGGGTTTATGCCACACCACCACGCCTACCCACTCACCACGCGGTGAGGCTACCGTCTTCGGCCCATAGACTTTCAGCGGCGCGGGCGGGCGCTTCTTGATGGCTTCGAGAAATCCGACGGCGTTCAGGCTGTCGAGGATGCCGGAGAACAGCGCCTGTTGCGGGGCGGCTGCCTGTTCCTGCTGCTTCAATGCCAACCGGCGCATGATCTCCTGATAACGATCATCGCTGCTCATGACAGCCGCAGCGCTTCCCGCGCCGCCTGCATCAGATCCGCCAGCTCAAACGGCTTGGTGATATAGCGCACCACCCGCGCCTGGAGTTTACCGATCAGTTTATTGGCCGGGTCGCCAAAAGCCGTCATGATGATGACTGGGAACTGGGCTTCCGGGAAGCGTTCCTTAATGGTGTCTAACACCTGCCAGCCGGTCATTCCTGGCATCCCGATATCAAGGATCATCAGATCAGGGAAACCCTTTTCCAGTTCGGCCAGTGCTGCCATACCGCTGGATACGCAATGACTGCTGATGCCGGCCATCTCCAACCCGGCCTGAGCCATCAACGCCAGATCAATCGTGTCATCCACAATCAGCGCGTGATAAGTTGTCTGGTCGCTCATGGGTTATTTGCCGTATTTGTGTTCAACCGCGATGATTTTATCGACCCGTTTGGCATGACGTCCACCGCCGAAGGGCGTTTTCAGCCAGGTCTCGACAATCTGTTTTGCCAGCGCGCTGCCGATCAACCCCGCGCCCAGCGTCAGAACATTGGCGTCGTTATGTTCACGGCTGTTGACTGCTGTGGCGTAGTCATAACATAGCGCTGCCCGTACCCCCGGCACCTTGTTGGCGACCATGCACGAGCCGATGCCTGCGCCATCGATCATGATACCGCGCCAGACTTTTCCGCTGGCGACCTGCTCGGCCACTGCCAGCGCGAAATCTGGGTAATCCACGCTCTCAGCGCTGTTCGTGCCGCAGTCGATGATGCTGTAGCGGCCTTGCAGTTCGGCCTTCAACGCTTCTTTGAGAGCAAAGCCGCCATGATCGGCACCCAGCGCAAGCGTGTTCCCGTCCATCTGAGTGTAGGGTGTGTCCGAAGCCGCGACCAGCCGAATCCGCCGATCCAGGGCGGCCTGCTGCGCTAGCGGCGTCACCAGCGCGTTCGGTGGCAGGATCAATTCGCCCCCTTCCGCGATGGCGTTTACGGCGTTCTCATCGATCAGGGGACGGCTGCTGCCTCGCCCCAGTTGTTGTCGCAGCCGGGCCGCGACCACCCGGCGAATCATCTCTTCATCCGACATGAGGATATCCTTTGTTGCACCGTGCGAATTATACGGCGGAGACCGCCCGACTTGCAATGAACATGACGATCTGGATTGATTGTCAACGCGCGGGCAGCATGGGTAGAATGAACTTCAGTCAACGGTTGAAGGATGTCACATGGGCAAACTGGATGGGCGGGTAGCCCTGATCACCGGCGGAAATTCGGGCATCGGACGGGCGACGGCGCTGCTCTTCGCACAGGAAGGGGCGCGGGTAGCGCTAGCGGCGCGCGGCGAAGCCAACGGTCAGGCGACGGTCGAACACATCTGGTCATTGGGCGGGGGTGCGCTGTTCATACGCTGCGATGTGCGCCAGTATGCCGAGTGCGAACGGGCAGTGGCACAGACCCTTGAGCATTATG
Organism: Anaerolineae bacterium; assembly: GCA_022843385.1. Taxonomy (GTDB): domain Bacteria; phylum Chloroflexota; class Anaerolineae; order Aggregatilineales; family Phototrophicaceae; genus CFX2. The sequence continues at coordinate 5,522 of JALHNT010000032.1, forward strand.
GAGCTATCGATATTCTCTTCAACAACGCCGGGATTGTCCCGCTGGGGACGGTGTTGGATACGGCGCTGGACGTTTGGGATGATGTGCTGGCGACCAACATCAGCGGCACCTTTTTTATGAGCCGAGCGGCGCTGCCCCATATGATCGGGCGGGGCCGCGGTGTAATCGTAAACACCGGCTCGGATTGGGCGGTGGTGGGCGGGCAGCGGGCGGCAGCCTACTCGACCACCAAAGGGGCGGTGGCGCTGCTCACCAAATCGATGGCACTCGATCATGCCCGGCAAGGGATTCGCGTCAACGCCATCTGTCCCGGCGATACCTATGTCGAACGGTGGGATGCCCGCCTCCAGCCTGGGCAGACCCGTGAAGCGTATCTGGCGGCGCTGGGTGAACACTTCCCCCTGGGGCGCGTCGGCACAGTCGATGAGATCGCTCGCGCCGTCCTCTTCCTCGCCAGCGATGACTCCAGCTACATGACCGGGCAACTGCTGGTCGTGGATGGGGGCAACACTGCCGGCGGCGCGAGCGTCCACTACTGACCGACATGACCGATCTCTTGGATAGTTATTTGTCGATGGTTATCTGATATGCGTATGCCTGGGTCGCTCTGGCAGGTGTCTTGTCGAAGTGCCGAAATCCGAATCGGTGCTATCCTCAAGTCCAATGTAACAAGAGTCAGGAGAGGGATTAGGATGATCCGCCCCAATGGTATCTACCAGGTCCATTTGCTTACGGCAGAGCCCCCGGTGCTTGATCTTGAACGGCTATTGCCTGTGCTCAAGGAGCGCTGTGGACGAGTCGATGTGGTATCTCAGGATGATGAGCAAGACAAATCCTTCACGATACTCACGCTGGCGTACCCCGATCTGGCAGCGGATGGATTGGTTCCGCCCGCGAGCGTCTTCGGTTGTTTCGCGGCAGCGCCAACCGGGGAAGACCTGGATACCGCGCTGCAACAGACCTGGCAGTGGAAGGCTGAAGCAACTGAAGCTGTTTCGCGCTGTCAGGGATACATCATGGTGAATGACATGCTTGGCAGGCTGCTGCCCCATCAACAGCGAATGGAGTGGCTGTACCATCTCATCGAGTCGCTGCTCGATCAGGTGGATTGTCATGCGATTCACTGGGTCTCCAGCAGTCAGGTGGTCAACCCAGAGATTTATCAAGCGATGCGCCGGCAGCAACCACCTCATCCGCTCTATGGCGCGGTCAATGTTCGTCTGTTCAATATTGGCAACGGGCAACCCGGCGAAGTGGTCATGGATACGCTGGGGTTGGCAGCATTGGGGTTGCCAGACGTGCAGTGTCATTTCATCAATCTCGACCTGAATGCCGTTGCCAACCTGCTCTACAACCTCGCGCTCTATCTTTTCCAACAGGGTGATATCATCGACGATGGGAATACAGTTGAGGGGCTACAGCCGGGCAGCAAATGGGTGTGCCAGCACGAAGAAGCGATTGTCGCCCCACAGCGTGAGGTGTTGGATGTTAATCCTGGCAAGCCCTATGCTGCTGGCAACCGGTGACGGCGTCTCGAGATCACGTCTCGCGCGCCAGCCAGGGGCTTTCATGCAGATCCAGCGGGCGCAGGTTGCGGGCGGTGCGCAGCCGTCCCCGTTCCAGCGCCGCCGCCAGCCGGGGTGAGATCGCCAGGCTATCCTGAAGCGAGTCGAGGATCAGGCCGGCTTTGTCGCGGGCTTCCTGGGGCGCGGCGGCATGGTTCAGCACCATCCCCAGCAGCTCGCCACAGCGTTCCTGTTCGCCCTGTCGCGCCAGCAACAGCGTGATGCCAGTCAGAATCCACAGGGTCAGCGGCGTGTCGCGGATGGCCGAAGCGGTTTCAAAGGCTTCCTGAAACAGGGCGCTGGCTTCATCGTAGCGCCCCTGTACCACCGCGATGTCGCCCAGTCCGCCAAGCGTCAGCGCCAGGCCGACCCGGTTATCGAACTCGCGGTAGATCGCCAGCGCATCCTGATAATGCCGCTCGGCTAACGGGTAATTGCCCTCGGCAAACGCCACATCGCCCAGATAATAGATCGAACGCGCCAGCGCCCGGCGGTTGTGATTTTCCATATTGATGATGATGCTCTCTTCCAGCAGGCGGCGCGCCTGGGGCAGATCACCTTCCAGCCGGGTTATCGCGCCCAGATGGATCAGGGCATTCGCCACCTCGTTCAGATTGCCGAACTGCTGCGCCACCTTCAGGATGTCATCCAGATAGCGACGGGCATCAGCGTAGCGGCCCTCCAGCCGGGCGATGAGCGCCAGTTCTTCCTTCATCACGCTGCTGGCCGCGGCGGCCCCCAACGGATCAACGATGTTCAAGGCTTCTTCATAATGCTGCTGCGCCAGCAGATAATTGCCCTGTACCCGCGCCAGATTGCCCAGATTCCACAGGCTGCTGGCAACCCCGGCGCGATCCCCGATGTCTTCCTGAATGGTCAGCGCTTCGAGGAATAGACGACGCGCTTCTTCGTGGTCGCCCAGCGTCCGCGCCAGATTGCCGAGGTTGGAGAGGGGACTGGCGATGCCGGCGCGCAGACCGATGGTGCGGAAGATTTGCAGACCGGCTTCCAGGTCGCCGCGCGCTTCGGTATAACGCCCCAGTTCGGCCTTGACCAGCCCCAGATTGTTGAGCGCGCCGGCGGTGCGAGCCTGATCGCCGATCTCGCGGGCAATGGTCAGGCTTTGCTGATAGTAGCTGATGGCTTCCATCGAGTCGCCCTGAAAGTGCGACATCGCGCCCAGGCCGTTGAGCGCCCAGGCGAAGCCGCGTTTGTCCTCGACCTCGCGGGCGATGTTAAGCGACTCCTGGAAATACTGGATGCCGTCATCGTAGCGGCGCATGACTGTCCCGACCAGCCAGCCTAACTCATAGAGCATCTTGACGATGCCGCGTCCATCGTGAATTTGCTCAAACAGTATCAGACTTTGCTCATAATACTCGCGAGCGCGAACATAATCGCTCAGGCCGCGATAGGCCTGTCCCAACTGGGTCTTCACCTGGGCTTCAAGTAAGGGGAGCGGCTCTTCATCCTTCAGGATCGCCAGCGCCCGTTCACCGCGTTCGATGGCCTCACGGTAAGCGCTGATGTTGAGGGCGACTTCCGTAGAACGAATCAGGAACTCGACCGCCTGCCGCGACTGCCCGGCATGTTCGTAATGCTCAGCGATCAGGCCAGTGTACTCATTGATACGATCCCCAGCCCGTTCCACCAGCCACTCGGCCACCTGGGCATGATACACCCGCCGCAGTCGCCGCAGTACGCTCTCGTAGGTGACATCGTAGAGAATGGTGTGGCGGAAAATATACTCGTTCGTCCCGGCAAAGGCCGACGACTCGCGATAGCGGATCAACTCACGGCGACGCAGCGCTTCCAGAATCTCCGGCAAATTCTCCAATGGCGGTTCGCCCTCGGCCTGCAAGCGTTCAAGCGCGCCATCCCAGAAGATACGTCCGACGACTGCTGCCCGCTGTAACACAGCCTGTTCATCCTGTGGCAGCGCGTCGAGCCGCGCCTGAATGACGCCGGTGAGCGTCGAGGGAATGCGCAGATCAGTCAGGCGCGATAGATTGACCCGCCAGGCTTCCGGGTCCTTCACAATCACCTGATCGTCAATCATCATCTTGATGATCTCTTCGACATAAAACGGATTGCCTTCGGCGGTCGTGATGACTTGTTCCAGCAGGTTGTCGGGCGGCTCGGCTACTTTGTGCAGGATATCGGTCGCCAACTGACGGGTATCGTCACGCGAGAGGGGACGCACCTCAATCATCGTGTTGAGTTCGGGGTTATCCATCCAGGGTGGGGCGCGTCGTTCCAGCAGCACCGGACGCGCCAGACAAACGACCAGCAGCTTAAGCGCCCGCTTGGAGCGAATCAGATGATTGACCAGATCGAGCGATTTGTCATCAGCCCAGTGAATATCATCAAGGAACATGACGGTCGGGGCTTTGGTCGCCACTTTACCGAAGAACTCGGTCAGATAATACAGGCTCAACTGGGTCATCTGCTGTGGGTCATCGCCTTGCAGATGGGGGCTGTTGGAGAAGTCGAAACCGATCAGATTGCCGATGGCATGGGCTTTATGCTCGTTGCCGCTTCCGAGGAAGCTGACGATTCCCTGTTCCAGCTTGGCACGCACCGTCGCGGCGCTGTCGCTGTCCTGGATGTTGAAGCGGAAGGCGAACATATTGCGGATGAGAGCATAGGGCATCCGCGTCATCTCGGCGGTCGCGCGTCCGGTGAAATGCAGCACACTCTCCGGGCGGTCATCCAGCCAGTTGTCGAATTCGCGCAGCAGCCGCGATTTGCCCACGCCCGGTTCGCCAATCACCGTGACGATCTGGGTTTCGCGCTCCTCGACGACCCAGGTGAAGATCGACTGAAGCTGCTCCAGTTCGGTCTGCCGGCCAATCATCCGCGTCTCGATGCCTTCGACCCCGCGCGTGGTCATGCGGAACGTGCGCGGTTTTTCACGCTCGATCAGATACGCCTGAATCGGTTCAGACTTGCCCTTCAGCAGCATCGGTTCCAGCGTGCGCGCCTCGAACAGCCCGCGCACATGAATATAGGTGTCGTGTGAAATCAGGATGCCACCAGGGGGCGCGGCGCTCTGCAACCGGGCTGCCATGTTGATGGCATCGCCCATCGCCGTCCATTCTGAGCCGGACTCGCCGCCGACTTCGCCCAGCGCCACCAGGCCGGTATTGATGCCAACCCGAACATCAAAGCCGCTGATGCCCCACTGATCTTCGACTGTGCTGGCGTACTGCCGCGCTGCCCGTACAATCGCCAGACCACAGCGCGCTGCCCGCAGCGGGTCATCTTCTCGTCCGACTGGCGCACCGAAAAAGGCCAGCAGGCCATCGCCCATCAGCCGTGCCACTGTCCCGCCATATTCGCCCACCGCATCGGAATAGGCTCGTAGCGCCCCATCCATGATCGCCAGCACATCCTCCGGGTCGAGGTGCTGCGACAGCGCGGTGGAAGATACTGTATCGGCGAACAGGATGGTGACGAGCTTGCGCTGTTCCGGGCTGTTGTGGCTGATGAGCGAGTTGAGTTTGTCACGCAGCACGGCGATGGTGGCGTCAACGACGGCATCGCCCAGGGTGGGGCGCAGCGATTCCTGCGCGGCGATGGCCTGTTCCAGTTGTTCGCGGGTGAGCATCATGATCGCATCTCGAACGTCTATTCTCTGGTTAGTGTATCATGACTTACCCGCGTCGAAATGCCTGATTCGTGCCGCCATACTATTGGACAGGGATTTACGAACTTCCCAAACTATTTATGCTTGCGACTGAGAGCTGGTGCTACAATCGACATAGGGTAAACGCACTCAAATTTGGACAAGTTCCCTCCCCAGCAGCGCTATCGATGCGGGTGCAGGATGGTGAAGTGATGGTCAGTGGGCGATCAGCAGTTCCGGACGGATGGGATAAAATGGCCGTGAAGTATCGGTTCGAGGACGGAGGATATCCACTCATTCGGATTGATGTTGAAGGTCGTTGGGCAGCCCGCGATCTGCGTGCCGCGATTCTGAATTGTAATGCTTACTATGCCGAGACCTCTGGCACCATCCATGTCATCATTGATTTCACCCATTCTGGATCGCTGCCGGTCAATCTGCTGCCGCTGGCGTTTGAACTGGAAACGCTCAACATCAGCACGCCGTTCACCCATACCTTTGTCATCAAGCCACATGGTTACATCGATGCGATCATTCAGATGGCGCGCAAAGTGACACCGCGCCTGGCACGTAATGTCCATGTCGTGGCAGATGTCTCATCCGCACTGGATATGATTGCTGGACTTCATGCTCCCACCGGCACCGGGTGATCGATCAGATTTGACCGCTCTTGACCATCTTTGCCAGCTCGCTCTGCGGCGGATATTCGCTGGAGATGATCTCGACTACTGTCCCAACTTCAGCCCATTGGAACAGTCTTTCGGCATTGCTGTTTTCCGACATCACACACCCGAAGGTGTACGGTGCGCCGACATTACCCCCGCCCAGATAAGCGCCGTTGGGCAATAGCACTGCGCCGTGAAAGCCATTCATCAGCCCCGGCACGACTTCGTACATGCCCATGAACCAGTACATCTCCCACTGCCCGCAGTCCAGACCATCGGCATTGCACAGGGTGTAACTGCCGCCGGAGGCCACTTCATCGCGGTTGAGAATCTGATAAATGCCGGGCGAGGTCGGCGCGCTGGACATGCCGGATGAGATCAGCCAGCGGAAGACCACCTGACCATTTTCGAAAGCAGCCAGACTTTGATTATCGAGGTCAACCACAATTCGCTTGTAGCCCACCGGGTCGAGCGGCAGCGCCCGATCCTTCGACGGCAGATTGAGCGTATCGCCGGGCGACAGAACATCCAGATTGACGCCAGGATTGGTTTCAGTGAACAAATAGAAGGGGATGCCGGTCTTGCGTGAGATACGGTAGGCGGTATCGCCGCGCTCAACCGTGTATGTCCACTCGCGGTAACGAATCCGCAGATCAATGGTCGAGCTGAGAGTCTGGATCGACTCGCGGATTTTATCTTTGGTTTCTTTGGGGTCGAGATAGCGAATTGTGCCATCCGGAGCCGGGGTGAGTGAACTGGTCTGGGCCTCGAAGAACGGGGCGAAAGCGCTCTCGCGCAGCGTTAGGCCAGTTTCACCGGCCTCCAGCCATGATGTCAGCACTTGCTGATTGGTGGACCAGGAAATCGTCTGATCGAGGAAAGGGTCATACCCATTCAGCGTCAGCGGCACATTGACGAAAGCGCGCGCTTCATCCAGATAATCTTCCGGGTCAGAAACATCGGGTGGAAGCGTTTCCATCACCAGATCAATCCGGCGATTTTCCACCATCACCACCGTGTTATCCAGCAGCGCCTCCACCGTGTTCGGCACATCCATCATCCGGCCATCAGTTCCCGGCACCCCTTGCAGGCTATCGGCCTGCCAGGCATAGGTGGCGTTCTGTGGCGCAATATCGGTAGACTGGGTGAGATCGAGCAGGAAGCTCTGCGCCGTCAGATAGTCCACGCTCACGACCGGCTGTACACCATAACCCATAGGGATGCCCGCGAGCCCGACGGTGCGCGCCGCTTCGGCGGTCTTCTGCGCATCGAGGATCAATCCCAGCTCCGCCGGGGTTGCGCTCCACTGCCGTTCGCCATCGACCAGTTTGATGCGGGTGTTGGTATCCCACAGCCGCGTCAGTTCTGCTGCCGCTTCATCGACGGTCAGGTCGCCAACAGCCACGCCCAGCGCCCAGATATTGGGGAAAATCCGCCCGGAAAAGACATGACTGCCGATGAAGATCAGGAAGATGAGAACGGCGACGGCGATCAGACCGAACAAAAGCTGCGGCGTGTGCGTAACATACCACAACGCATCACGCGCCATGAGGTTAAAACGCTGCGCCCCGGCCTGTCGCCGTGCGCTGGGAAAGGAAATGGATGACAATTTTTCCTTGATTGCGCCGCTGCCTGTCAGGACATTCAGGGTTTCCTTACGGCGTTCGCGCACCATCTGGCGTTCACGGGCGCGGTTGCCCATGCTGCGTCGTGAGCGATGATCGTCCATAACACTACCTCATCCAGCTTACAATCCTGCCTCATGATAACACGTTTATTGTATTCCGATGCACGGCCCTTGAAAATGGGATTCTCATCTGAAATGGCTCATATGACCGAGCTACCGACGGGTATCAAACGACGGGTAACCTGCGCTACAATAGGGCGAAACGTCATTCGGAGGAAGCAAAATGAGCTTTATTGAACAGGATTACGCTGTCTGGGTCGAGCAGGATCAGAAGCAGCTTCACCCGTTGCAACATGCTTCACGCCACACCAACCCGCTGGTGATTGAACGGGCAGAGGGTGTGTATCTTTATACAGTGGATGGGCGCAAGATACTAGACGGCATGGCCGGGTTGTGGAACGTCAACATCGGCTATGGCAACACCGAGCTGCCGGAGGTCGCCCGCGAGCAGATGCTCAGGCTGCCGTTCACCTCCAACTTCGCCGGCATGACCAACCTCCCCTCGATTCAACTGGCGGAGAAGCTCTCCGGTTTTGCCTACGCCGACCTCAAGACCACTGCCTTTACCTCCGGCGGGTCGGAGTCCAATGAGACAGCTTTCAAGACGGCGCGCTATTATTGGAAGCGGCTGGGCAAACCGGAGAAGACCAAGATCATCGCCCGCAACGCCGCCTACCACGGCATCTCGATGGCGGCCACCAGCGCCACCGGCATCGCCCGCTATCACACCATGTTCGGGCCACAAATCCCCGGCTTCCTCCACATCCCCAACCCCAACCCGCATCGCTACGAGGGCGACATCCGCGATGGCGAAACCGTCGGTCAGGCAGCGGCGCGGGCGTTGGAAGAAGCGATCCTGCGCGAAGGGCCGGAAACGGTGGCGGCCTTCATCGCCGAGCCAATTCAGGGCGTCGGCGGCGTGATCGTCCCACCGGATGATTACTTCCCGCGCGTGCGCCAGATTTGCGATCAGTACGAGGTGTTGTTCATTTCCGATGAGGTCATCACCGGCTTTGGTCGCACCGGCAAGATGTTCGCCCTCGGTCACTGGGGGGTGCAGCCGGATATTCTCTCGTTCGCCAAAGGCATCACCAGCGGCTATATCCCGTTGGGTGGCATCCAGATCAACGATGCCATCCGCGACGCCATCTGGAACGCGCCGGAGCCGGAGTCGTGGATGCACGGCTACACCTATTCCGGTCACGCGACAGCCTGCGCCGTTGGGCTGCGCAATGTCGAGATCATCGAACGTGAGGGTCTGGTGGAGAACTCACGGGTGCTGGGTGAGCAACTGCTGAAGGGGCTAGAAGCGCTGACCGAATTCCCACAAGTGGTGGTGGCGCGGGGCAAAGGGCTGCTGTGCGCGATTGAGATTGTCAAGGATAAAACGTCGCGGACGCCTGATCTGCCGACCACCAATGCGCTGATGGGCGCGGCCATGAACGCCGGGTTGCGCACCCGCGCCGTCGGCAATGCGCTGGCCTTCTCGCCCCCGCTGACCATCACCCCTGCCGAAGTCGACTCGATCGTGCAGACAATGGGCGATGTGCTGGTGAAACACAATTCACAGTAATGCCATTTCGGATTGGGGCGATGACCTGTCGCCTCAATACGCTGTTCTGGCGAACTGGTGATCGGGGTAAAGCGGAGATGGCAAGCAAACGCAAGCGATTGGGCAAGCTCAAACCGTTGTACACATTTTTCCTGAATCCCTATGAAAGAGAACGGTTCACCCGCTGCCCCCAGTGCCGCGGCATAACACGGATTCGAAAGTTTCCTTTTGCCATCCATGTTGACCCTGCCCAGATGGTTCAGCTGAATATGAGTGGGCCGTTCTGCCCGGTCTGTGAGTTAATCATTCTGCATCAGAATGTGGTGGAAGATTTGTTGACGCGCCTGTTCAGCAGCTTTAACCCCGATATGATTGGCAATAACTATTTCATCATTGGCACGGTGGAACGCGCCCACTGGAAGAAATCCAGCAAGCAGGGCGGGACGGTTCAGGAGGCATTTGATAACCTGCACGACTTCAAGAAGCATGTGAGTTTTGAGGTGCAGCGAGGTTGGTTTCCCATCGACTCAGAATGAAGACCTTGTTCTTTTCCTTGTTGGCTTTTACTGCGCTCTTGGGATTCTCCAGCCTCGTTCCTACCGCGGCCCAATCCGCCTTGCCGCCGTGTGACCAGCGACCGCATTTCATCGACCCGCCCTGGGTGGATACTCGTTACTTCTGCGCCGAGCAAGTGATCCATGACAGCAGCGGCGGTGAGTTGGGCTTCACAGCGCTGGTCGCTGCCCCGGATGGTACGCTCTACGCAGCACGACCACTCTGGGGGCAGGTGTGGGCGCTGACCGATGGCGATGGGGATGGACTGCCGGAGACAGCCCGACTGGCGGCGCAGGGGCTGACCTTGCCCAACGGCCTGGCCTATCATGACGATGCCCTTTACATCACTGGCGGCTCCCATATCTACCGGCTGCGTGGCGATGATCTCACGATGCTGGTCGATGAGGTGCCAGCGGGGGTCACCGGCTTCTGGACGGGCGGGATCGCGGTCAGCGCTGATGAGCGTTTGGTCATCGCCACCGGCGCACCGTGTGATTTCTGCCTGAGCGATGAGCCGGGGCGCGGCGCGATCCTGAGCTATGTGCTCGATGGCCGCGATCCACAGGTGGTCGCCAACGGGCTGCGCCAACCGACCGGCCTGGCCTTCCGCAATGGCGAACTCTGGACGGTGGACAGCGCCCGCGATGGGTTGTTCGATGCGCCGGAACTGGATGAACTGAACCGGGTGACGCCGGGGGCGCATTTTGGCTGGCCGTTCTGCATCGGTCCCAAAAATCAACCCGATGATCTGAGCGGGGCGTTCGACTGCGCTCAGGCCACGCCGCCGGCCTTCACCTTTCCGACTCACAGCCAACCGCTGGGGCTGACCCTGTATGACGGCGAGGCCTTCCCCCATTTGCGCGGTCAACTGCTGGTGACGCTGGGCGGGTCGTATAACGAGACGCAGGTGCAGGGCTACACCCTCAACAGCATCGCCTTTGATGCGGCTGACCAACCGGCGGGTTACACCATCCTGCTGCCGCATATCCCAACCGATAACCCAACCTGGCAGAACCTCGACCTGCTGAAGACCCACTATCAGAAAAGCGGCTTCTGGCCGTACCGTCCGATGGGCGTCACGGTCAGCCGCGAGGGCTGGATTTACGTCAGCGCCAGCGGCGGGCGCATCTGGGCGCTGCGACCTCGCTAATGGTCATTCGTTCATCGGCATGATGGCATTGGGTAGCATGGCGATGAATGTTGTACCTTTTCCTTCAACCGAAGTTACCTCTATCGTTCCGCCATGTTGCTCAATAATCGACAGGACGATCCATAAACCGAGACCTCTGCCTTCCTGGGCCTGATGATCGGGATGCTTTACCCGATAAAATGGCTGAAACAGATGGGGTAGCGATTCAGCCGGAATGCCGATCCCGGCGTCAGCAACAGTCAGGCGCAAATGCTCCCCCTCTGCCTGAGCCGTGAGGTCAACTCGTGTGCCAGGTGGACTGTATTTGATGGCATTCGAGAGCAGATTGTTGAGTGCCTGCCGCATTCTTTGGGGGTCAATACGTACCCGCAGTGGTGAGCAGCTCACATGAAGGCTAATGGATTTCTGACCAGCCAGCACCTGCACGTCGTCTATGGCATGCTGCAAGAACGGCTCCAGGAGCAGACTCTCGAGCCTGAGGGGGCTGCCTGTTTCCAGATACGATTGGTCGAGCAGATAACTGATGAGGTCGCGCATACGGTCTGCATCGCGCTTCAGGCGTCCTAAAAGCTTTTGTATGCGCAGGTCGTGATCGGCCAGATGCTGTTGCAGCAGACCCAGGCTCAGAAAGATGCTGGCGAGTGGGTTCTTCAGGTCATGCGAGGCGGTATTGATGAGATCGTCTTTCAGCCTGTTCAGCCGTTCGAAGTGACGATGGTTCAACCGTTCCTGTTCCAGATCAGCGCGCATCTTTTCGATCTCAAAGGCCTGTCGAACCCGTTCAACCTGAGTGCGTCCTTCTTCGCTGCGAAACTGCGACTCCAGTTGATGGAATTGCCGATAATGCTTCAGGGCCTCGGCGAGGCTCCCCAGCTTCTCATGTGCAAGCGCAATCTCTTCATGACATTCGTACACGAACCGCAGGTACTTTTCCTGTTCAGCCAGCGCCAATGCCCGCTGCAACGGCATCAGTGCGGCTTCTGCATCACCCTGGCGCAACAGCAGTCGTCCCATGTTGAGCAGGGTATGGGCTTCCATCGGCAGATACCCCTGCTGCCGGGTGATCTCCAATCGCCTGGTAAAGCAGGTATGGGCCTCTTCGGACTGATTCAGGTTCATATAGGCCACGCCCAGGTTGCCCAGCACCATCACTTCCGAGTAGGTGTTGCCGGCCTGACGGTGCAGATCGAGCGCTTGCAGGCCATAGATCAGCGCCTCCTGATACTGATCCACATAACCGTAGGCCACGCACAGATTATTCAGGAGCATGGCCTGGCGTTCGAGCAGCCCCAACTGACGATAAAGCGTCAGGCTGTGCTGATAGTGGGCAATCGATTGAAGGCCGTCATCTTCGGTCATGCCATAGATCGCGCCCATGCTGTTGTGGGCTTCGGCCTGGGAACTCAGGTTTTGGGTTGTCTCAGCCAGTCGAAGCTGTTGAACAGCATGATCCATCGCTCGTGGATAATCACTCAGGTCATAACTGACCCAGGCCAGAATGTAATGGGCTTTACAAATCAGATCGGGGCGTGAAATGGCGAGTGCGATTTGTTGGGCCTGGGTGGCCTGCTGTATCGCTTGAGTGAAGTTCCCCTGGCGTTCATCGAGCGAGGCCAGCGTGAGCAGCGCCTCGGCCATGCCGTTAGCATATGAGACCTGAACCGCCAGATCATAGGCCTGAGTTGCTGCCTCCCGTGCGGCATTCAAATCCTGTCCATCGAGCGACTGCGCCAGGCGATTCAGATTATCAATGTCAGGGCGCGCTGGCTCATTAATCTCCAGGCGTGCCGGGGATGATTGAGGCGTTTCGGTCACTGTATGTTATCCTGAGCATCATCTCATCATAATCCGGTTCAGCAATAGGCAAACGTAAGAGTTTGGTGAAGGAATATTCCTCTTTCTGCTATGGCTGTCGGAAGCAATGACTGAAACGAGAGCAGGAATCGAAACAAGCTGTGCCAAGATGAACAGTTGCATAGAGTTGATGGGGAATCACTCGTGATGTGTTGACGGCTGGTTTGTGAATTCCTTAACATAAGAGGATTGATCAACCAACTGGATTTTGAGGACTGTTGTATGCCAATCCCTACCTACCCACCTGGACAGCGCATCGGCTATCTGGAGACGATGCGCCTGATACTTTTCGGCGGCAAGTTCGACCAACTGACCTACGCCCAGCAGGTCAACCGTGAGTTCGGCGGCTTTACCTATACCGCATTTGGCCCGATCACCTTCTATACTGTCACTGATCCGGAACTCATGCATGACATTCTGGTCAGGCAGGTCGACAAGTTTGCCAAGAGCAGTGTAGTGAAGGATGCCTTCGGCGCGTTCCTCGGCAACGGACTGCTGACCAGCGATGGCGACTTCTGGAAACGCCAGCGCAAACTGGCCCAACCGGCCTTCCATGCCCGACGCATCGAGGGTTATGGCGATGTCATGGTCGATTATACCCGGCAGATGCTCGATAGCTGGACGAGCGGCGAAACGCTCTACCTGGATCGCGAGATGATGAAGCTGACGCTGGCGATTGTCGCCAAAACCCTGTTTGATGCTGATGTGTCGGGCGAAGCTGAGCATGTCGGCGTGCTGATGAACGATCTGTTGGATGCCACCAACGAGCGGATCATTGCTGCCCTTCGGCTGCCCGACTGGGTGCCGACGCCGCATCGGGCGCGCGTACAGAAGAGCGTGGCCGAGCTGGATGCCATCCTGGAGCGCATCATTCGGGAACGTCGCGCCGCCAACCATGACCGGGGCGATCTGCTCTCGATGCTGCTGTTGGCGCAGGATGATGAAGGCAAGGGCATGAGTGACCGGCAACTACGCGATGAGATGATGACCATCTTCCTTGCTGGTCATGAGACGACCGCCATGGCGCTCTCCTGGACGTGGTATCTGCTCTCGCAGAACCTGGATGTACTGGTGAAGCTCCAGGACGAGATCGATACTGTCCTTGCGGGACGCGCTCCGACGGTGGCCGATCTGGCGCATCTGCCGTACACCGAGATGGTGGTCAAAGAGTCAATGCGGTTGTACCCACCAGCCCCTGGCATCAGCCGGTCGCCGGTCGAGGATGTCCAACTGGGCGGTTACACAGTACCGAAGGGTGCGCTGTTCCTGATGAGCATCTGGGCAATGCAGCGCGATGAACGCCTCTTCCCACAGCCGGAGGCATTCCAGCCGGAGCGCTTCGCTCCGGAACGTGAGAAAACCATCCCGCGCTACGCCTATATGCCCTTTGGCGGCGGTCCGCGCATCTGCATCGGTAACAGCTTCGCTCTGATGGAAGCTCGCCTGATCCTGGCGACGATGACGCAACGCTTTGATTTCCGCCTGAAGCCAGATCAGCAGGTAGAGCCGGAGATGCTGGTGACGGTGCGTCCTAAGCATGGCTTACAGATGCAGGTCATGTCGCGTCAAGCCCAGCCTGTGTCACAAGATGCTGAACCGGCGCTGGTGTAATCCACCATGCCATTCGCAGAGGGGCAACACCATCATCAGGTTGCCCCTAACGCGAATCCGACTTCATGCGCTGGTCAGTTCACCCAGCTTGCTGACATAACCCGCCAGAATAGCGAAGGTGGTTTCGACCGCTTCCGGATGGGTCATATCGACGCCTGCCAGCTTGAGGGCATCGACAGGGTACACTGAGCTGCCACTGCTGAGGAAGCGGACATAATTCTGTGCCGCTTCGGCATCGCCATCCAGAATGCGATCGCTCAGGTAATGCGCCGCCGAGATGCCGGTGGCGTACTGATAGACATAGAAGTTGCTGTAGAGATGACCGAACTGCGCCCAGGTGATGCCGACGCGCTGCCGGTCAATGCGCATCTCGCTGCCATAACCCTCGGCGAACAGATCCACCATCAGGTCAATCAGATCGCCAGCGGTCACCGCTTTCCCAGCCTCGACCCGCTGGTGAACTTCCAGTTCAAAGCTCGCCAGCGTCGGCATGATGAAGAAGTAGCGATGCAGGTTTTGCATAGCCTCCTCGATCATGGCGATCTGGAACTGCGGCCCCGCATTGACGCCGAAGACATGCGCCCGTGTCATCGCCTGGTGGAAGTTGCTGGCGACTTCAGCCACGAACAGCGAATAATCACCATAGATGAAGGGCTGCGTCTTGCGCGAGAGATAGCTGTGCATCGAATGACCGAGTTCATGCGTCAGCGTACTCATGGCGCTCAGGTTGTCGTCGTAGCTCATCATGATGAAGGGGTGGGTGTCGTAGGTGCCATAGGAGAAAGCTCCCTGCGATTTACCCTGGTTGGGATAAACATCGACCCAGCGTTCTTCCAGGCAGCCGCGCCGCAGCGCTGTCACATAATCCGCCCCCAGTGGTTTCATCGCCGCACAGATCCACTCCACTGACTGCTCATAGCTGACGACCGGCGGCTTCTGGCTGATCGGGGCCCAGATGTCGTAGGGATTGAGGGTTTCAACCCCCAGCGCCTTGCGGCGGATGGCCCAGTACTGATGCCAGGTTGGGATATTCTTGCGATAAGTTGCGATCAGGTTATCGAAGACGGCGCGGGGAATGTTGTTCTGGAAGAGCGAGGCTTCCAGCGCTGAAGGATAACGGCGGGCGCGGGCGTAGAAGATGTCGCGCTTGACCGACGCCAGATAATTGCTGGTCAGCGTTTGCTTCAGGCTGAGGTAACCATCGGCATAGTTTTCCCAGGCTTGCTGCCGGGCAGGGCGATCTGGGCTGTCCATGAAGGTGCCGATATTGCTCTGCGCCAGCGGGATGACCGCGCCGTTGCTGCTGGTCACCGGCTTGAATTGCAGGTCGGTGCTGGTCATCATCTCTTCGGTGTTATCGACCTGGCTGAAGGGTTCACGCACCAGCGCCAACACTTCTTCAACTTCGGGCGAGCGCACATGCTGCTGCTGGCGGAACAGATCATTGAAATACTGGGCATAGTGCGCCAACCGGGTTTCGCTGCTCACCCAGCTTTTCAAGGTTGCCTCGCCAAGCGCCAGCAGTTCGGGCGCTTCGAAGGAGGTGGCCGCCGCAAAGCGGCTGAACAGACCACCAGCCTGTCCAGTCATGCCGATGGCTTCCTGGTCGCCAGTATCGCAAGCTTGCGACATGCGGGCGTAGAAAAACAATTTACCCACGCGCCGCGCCAATCCCTGCGACAATTCGAACCAGTCAGCCAGCCGTGATGCACCCTGGCTCAGTGTCCCCTGATAGGGGGTCAGTTGAGGCAGCGCTGTATTGATCGCGCCAAGTTCCTGACGCCAGGCGTCACGATTGGCGAAGACGCTTTCGGCGTTCCACTTATACTGCGCCGGCACCTCGCTGCGCGGGGGGACAGTCTTGGCTCCATCAGCCATGGTGAACTCCTTGTGCTGGAAATTTTGTGCGACGCATTGTAGCAGATTGGTCGCAAAAAGTAACGAGTTGGACTGACTATGGCAGGGGCAGGGTGATCTTTTCCCCCTCAGCCTGTTGTGAGCAGCCCAGACAGTGTTATCCCTTGACAGGCATGTACGCAGTTCTCTACACTAAGCAACTGACCTGTAGTGAACCTTTGTGATGATTAGTAGAAGATGGTGAAGAGACATGGATTACACCCTCCCACCGAATTACACGATGCGCACCTGTACGCTGGATGATGCTCAGATGGTACTGGATCTCAAGAATCACTGCTCGCTGCTGTCTATTGGCGAGGCTGATGAAACGCTTGATGATGTGCTGACGGACTGGCAGGCTCCCGATATGACACTAGCTACAGATACCCGTGTCGTGCTGACACCGCAGGGTCGAGTCGTTGGTTATGCCGAGGTGGACAGCGAACGCCCAATGACACCGATGTTTGATGTCTACGTTCATCATGACCATGAGGCAACGACCGTAGGGGAATATCTGCTGGCATGGTGTGAAGAACGCGCCCGGTCGAGCGCCGAACAAGTAGAGGCGCATATCCGCATCGCTCTGCGTGGCTACAGCTTTCGGGAGGACGCCCGTTACTATCAACCGCTTCTGGTGCGTATGGGCTTCCAACCAATTCGCCATGCCTTTCACATGAAACTCGAGCTGACTGAAGCACCGCTTCCCCCGGATTGGCCGCCGGGCATCACATTGAGGAAGGCTGTCGCTGGGCAGGATGAACGAACGGTATTTGCGGTCTACCGCGAAACTTTCCGCGATCACTTTGGTTATGTCGAGCAGGAACTTGAGAAAGAACTGGAAGGCTGGCTGCATGAGTGGGATGGCTATGACCGTGATCTGTGGTACATGGCTTATGCAGGCGAGACGCTGGTGGGCGTCTGCCTCTGTAAGCCAGATCGTTTTGGCGACCCGGATTATGGCTGGGTAAGTGTGTTGGGCGTGATGCGTGAGCATCGGCGTGCCGGCCTGGGACGGGCACTGCTGCTCCACGCCTTCCACGAGCTGCGCCAACAGGGCAAGCGCTGCGTCGGGCTGGGAGTGGATGCCAGCAGTCTGACCGGCGCGGTAGATCTGTATCTCAAGGCCGGTATGTCGGTGTCGCGGCGCTTTGACCTATACGAGAAGGAACTGCGCCCCGGCGTGGATGTGACGGCGCATTAGGCTGTTATACGAATTTTTTCTCTCTGTTGACAAGAGCGGAAGAAGGCTAAACTCGATTTGAGGATAGGCCTTAACGAACACGCTCCATGAGTGGGGCGAGGGTTTGATTCAGGGATTTGCAGAATTCCCGCCGAATGTGCAGGCGACTGGACGGGAGACTGCCACAAAACTGCGAAAAATGCCAACGCTCAGGCTCGGCAGTTGTCGCCTGGTGCAGCATTCAGACGAGAGCACTTCGCCGCTGTGCAGTTAAATTGCGCTCAGAACGGGAACACGAGAGCCAGTCGCTATGTTATTGACTACAAGTGAGATGTGACCAAGTCGAATGGGGTAGGTGAAGATAGGGCACGAGATCAACATAATCACAGGATAGAATAGAATATCAGTTCTGTCAAGGACTGCCCATCTGATATACCAAAAGGCTGAATAATGCTACAATAAGGACAAATGATCTATCAGCAAGAGGGTAAACGATGGCAGCGATACAGACTGGTTTTGCAGAGATCAACGGCGCAAGAATTTACTATGAAGTCGCTGGTGAGGGGCAGCCCTTACTGATGGTTCATGCTGGGATCGCCAGCCGGTCCATGTGGGATGATCAGTTTGACTTTTTCGCCCGGCACTATCGAGTGGTGCGCTACGATATGCGCGGTTACGGTCAGAGTCCCCCGCTGGCCGCTGATTACCAGCGCCATGAGGATATGCGCGCGCTGCTGGATTTTCTTAACATCAGTCAGGCCATCTTGATGGGCTGCTCGATGGGTGGTGGGGCATGCATGAACTTCGCCCTGGAATACCCGGATCGCACTGATGCGCTCATCATGGTTGGTTCGGCGCCGGCTGGCTTCGCTTATGATGACTGGTCGCCCTCAGCGCTCGATGAAGCGATTGAGGCAGCCGGGAAGCAGGGCGATGTCGAGCGAGTCAACGAACTGGAAGTACAGCTCTTCATTGATGGCAAAGGGCGTACACCCGATCAGGTCAATCCGGCGTTGCGGCAGAAAGTGCTGGATATGAACCGGATCGCTCTGCAAAACGAACACCTGTTAGGAAAAGATGTCCCGCTGCCCACCCCGGCGGCTACGCGGATCGGCGCACTGCATCTGCCCACACTGATCGTCTTTGGCGATCTGGATGAAGAGTATATCTTCAGGGCGGCTGATTTTATGGAGACCCACATCCCCGGCGCACGCAAGATCGTTATGCCTGGCACGGCGCACCTGCCGAATATGGAATTCCCGCAGGCATTCAACGCCCATGTGCAAACCTTTCTTGACAGTCTGCCCTCGAGCAAGCGGTAAGGGTCTTGACAAGGATAATCCGCTGCTGCATCACAATCTATACCCTCAGGCTTTTCCAAGAATACATTACTCCCATAGATTGCCGTCTATGGGCTAAACATTTTTCTGGAATTGGCTAAAGCATATGATTTGCCCTCGCTCTCCACAGGGCGAGGGGCTCCATAACAGTCCCTACCACTCACTCTCTTTCTCCCATCAGCAGGAAGAGCAAGGACTATGAAGGCATGCTACCTCTTGCCGCGTACCCCCTTCTGTTGTAGAACAGGGGGATAGGCAGGCTGAAAGGGCTGAGATGCAGCTATCCGAATATCAATGGTCGGGCAATCCACGCGGGATGCACAACACCGGCGCGTATGTGCCGCTGGGACTGGATGGCTACCGCCGCACCCAGATGGGCTGGGTCAAGCTGGTCACCGGCGGGGAAGAATTCGCTGCCGACTGCGGCTGGATGTTGAGCAACAACATTACCCCGGTCATCCGCCTGTATCGGGCCGAACCGGGGGCGATGCCGGTGGATGGCGTGCTGCGCAATCAGTGGAGCATCTATGCTTCTTACGGCGTGAAGTGGTTCGAGTTCTATAACGAGCCGAACTTCGCCTCGCCTGAATGGCCGTCGGATATGGCGGATCTGGTCGATCATCGCAATGTCGATGAAGTCATCCGGCCGCTATGCGAGAACTGGCTGGACTTCGCCGAGACCATCATCAACATGGGCTGCTACCCGGCCTTCCCGGCGCTGGGGGAGACCGTCGGCGTTAACGGGGCGCTGCAATGGCTGGAGGCCATGCTGGGGTATCTGCGCGATAACTGGCGCGATCGCTTCATCAATGTCATGAACAACGGCCTGTGGTGCGCCACCCACCCCTATGCTCTCAACCACTGGTATCAGGAAGTCCCCGGTTCGCCGGCCACACCGCGCCTGCCAGCGCAGTACAATGCACAGGAACCGGGCTGGCATTTCGAGTATCCCTACGACCCCTTCACCCAGGCTTACGACCCTGGACGTACCCTGTGGGGCGGGACACCCTCGACCCCCTACGGCGACCCCAACGGCATCCTGGCGATGGGCATGGCCTTCAATCAACGCTTGCAGGAATGGTTCGGCGGCGCTCCGCTGCCAGTCTTCGGCACCGAAGGTGGCATCTACCCGCTGCCGATCAACGAAGCGCAGCAGCCGGATACCCGCTTCCCGCCCTATGATCGCACCGCCCACGCGCACGGCACGGTCGCCATGTTCAACTGGATCGCCACCCAGGCCCCGCCCTGGATGCTCGGCATGGCGCTCTGGAAAGAGGATGAATACTACAACAACGGCCTGCCCGCCATTCAGTTCATGGAGAGTATGCCGCAGATGCCGCGCGGCGGTCTCTGGGGGACAGTGCCAACGGCTGTGCCACGCGGTCCCGGCCCGATCAATGGCGAACCGAGCCTGCACGCCGTCATCCTGGCACCGGGGCTGGAGACACGCTGGTTCTTCGAGACAGCGCAGTCCTACTGGAATACCTATCGTCCGATTGTCACAACCGTGTGGGATTTCATCGACGCTATCCCGTATGATCGGAGTCTTGCGACCACCGTCATCACCCCGCCGGAGATGGCCGACGCCATGCGCCAGGTCATCCAGCAGCAGTATCCCAATGTGCTGTTTGACCTGATTATCATCACCGATTCGGTGGATCAAGTGGCGGAGGTGTTCAACCAGCGGGTGTGGTCGAACCGACGCTTCGGCTGAGCCTACTCGGTCACGGCCTGTGGGCGGGGCGAGATGTTATCATTGTTGGCCTCGGTCGCTGGAGGCGGCGGCACCTTGCGCGTGACATGCACCTTGCGAATGCGGCGTCCATCCAAAGACTCGACGCGCACCACCAGCTTATCCTGATCCAGCGTCTCGCCCACTTTGGGCACGCGACCGAACATGGTGAACAGATAGCCGCCCAGCGTGTTGGCGTCGTCGGTCGGCAGTTCCAGATCGAGCAGATCGTTGAAGTCGGCCAGGCTCATGCCGGCGTCGATACGGTAGACATTCGGCCCTAGCTCGACATAGTCGGCTTCTTCATGGATGTCGTATTCGTCCTGAATATCGCCGACAATCTCTTCGATCAGGTCTTCAAAGGTGACGATGCCAGCCGTGCCGCCGTATTCATCGACCACCACCGCCATGTGAATCATGTTGGTGCGCAACTCATCCAGCAGCTCGTCGGCACGCTTGCTCTCCGGCACGAAGAAGGCTTTGCGCATGATGTCCTTCAAGGCCGGGTTGGGGGTGTCGCAGTCCTTGCGCAGATAGGTCAGCAGGTCTTTGGCATACAGCAGCCCGCGAATGTTGTCGATGTTCTCGTCGTAGATCGGGATGCGCGAGTGGCCGCTCGCCATGAAGGCATTGATGGCATCATCCAGCGGCGCGGAAATATCGAGCGCCACGATGTCGATGCGCGGGATCATGACTTCGCGCACCGTTTTGTCGCCGAATTGCAGCACCGAATAGATCATCTCTTTTTCGTCGTTCTCGATGCTGCCCTCTTTTTCCGAGGCATCGAGCATGGTCATCAGCTCTTCTTCGGTGAAGACGTTGACTTTATCGCTGCTGCCGAAGATACCAGCCAATCCCTTGCTGGCCGAAGTCATCAGGAACACCAGTGGCCCCAGCAGCACGATCAGCACTTTCATCGGCCAGATCGCCCAACGCGCCAGCGCATCTGCCCGACTGCTGGCAATCGCCTCTGGCACAAAATCGCCCAGGATCAGCGTGATGACCGCTGTTGGCAGCAGGACGATGACATAGGCGACGATGCGTTCGACCTGTCCATCAGTGATCCGAAGAGTGACCAGCAGGCTGGGGCCGATGACCGTCACAGCCACGGCTGCAATGGCGAAGCGCACCAGGATCAGACTCAACTGATAGGTGATATGCAACCGTGGAGGGGAGTCCTGGCCGGTTTCCGTCAATTCACGCAGCAGCGGTTCGCGCGTGTTGGTCAGCGCCGCATATGCCAACGTAATCATGGCGTGCAGCACGATCAATCCCATCAAAGCCAATAGACTGCCGTCCAATTATTCGTTCCTTCTCCTCGGTCCATCACCCTGGAAATATAAACTGCCGGACATTAAGGCAAGTTGAACCTGCCTTAACCCGGTATGATGAGTCGGTTAAGGTGCTATGCGGGTTGGGAGGGTGATCTGACTCTTGCTCGGTCACAATGCTATCATGTGCTGATTTCGTGTAAGCACAGCCGCACTATACCATATTCGTCAGGTGAAGCGCAAGATTACGCTGGTTCAGGGATATTTTAGACCTTCTGTATCGCATCTACCTAATGCACCACACCGAGATCGGCTGAAACGAACGTGGGCAAAGGATTGATATAGCTAGACCGCGTCGGCAGCCACGCCGGCCATCATCTGACCGATCTGGCGGATGCTGACCCCTTCACGCGGCAGGATGCCGACGATGCGCCCCTCGTACATGACGGCGATCTGATCCGAGAGCGCCAGGATTTCGTCCAGGTCTTCCGAGATGAGCAGGATGGCGGTGCCTTTGGCGCGTTCATCCAGCAGCCGCCGGTGGATGTACTCGGTGGCACCCACGTCCACCCCGCGCGTCGGCTGGGCGGCGATCAACAGACGCGGCGAACGCGAGAGTTCCCGCGCCAGAATGAGTTTCTGGATGTTGCCGCCGGAGAGCGACTTGAGCGGCGTGTCGGTGTTGGGGGTCTTGATCTCGTAACTGACCACCGCTTTCTGGCACTCGGCGCGGATGGCGCGCTGGTCGAGCAGGAAACCGGCGCGGATGAAAGGCGGGCGGCCATGATCCTGCAAAATGTAATTCTCGGCGACGGTGAACTCGCGGATCGCGCCATCCACCATGCGCTCTTCCGGGATATACGAGACACCCGCCGTCAGACGCTCGGCCGGCGATTGACGGGTGATGTCCTGACCGCCCAGGACCAGGCTACCGCTCTTGATGGGACGCAGCCCGGCGATGACCTGCGCCAGTTCGCTCTGGCCGTTGCCGGAGACACCGGCCAGCCCGATGATCTCGCCGCCATACAAACTGAGTGTGACCTCGCGTAACCCCAACTCGCCGCGATCACTGAGCGCCGAGACTTTCTCCAGCCGCAGCCGTTCATCGCCGCGTCGCGCCGCCGGACGGGGATACTCAAACACCACCGGACGCCCAACCATCATCTCGGCCAGCAGCGGTTTGGTGGCTTTGGTCGTGGCGATGGTATCGACCCGTCGTCCCTGTCGCAGCACGGTGATGCGCTGGCTGATGCTGAGGACTTCGTGCAGCTTGTGGGTGATGAAGATGATCGAGCAGCCGTCGTCGGTCATGGTGTGCAGGATGCGGAACAGGTCATCGACTTCCTGCGGCGTCAGCACCGCCGTCGGTTCATCGAGGATGAGCAGCGCCGCCTGACGATACAGCGCCCGCAGGATTTCGACGCGCTGCTGTTCGCCGACCGAGAGCTGCCAGATGGGCAGGTTGGGGTTGACCTTCAGGTTATAGCGCTCGGAGATGGCGGTCAGGCCGCGGGCGATGGTCTTGAGGTCGAGCCGCCAGCCGGCTGGTAAACCGAGGGCGGTGTTCTCGGCGACGGTCAGCGACGGTACCAGCATGAAGTGCTGATGCACCATACCGATCCCCTGACCGATGGCATCCTGGGGGGAACGGATGCGGGTGGCGCGCCCGTTGATGGCGATGCTGCCCTCATCCGGTTGATACAGGCCGTAGAGCATCTTCATCAGCGTGCTTTTGCCCGCGCCATTTTCGCCCAGCAGCGCATGAATCTCGCCGGCGCGAATATCAAAGTCGAGGTGATCGGCAGCCAGGACGCCGGGGAAGCGTTTGACGATGCCGCGCATCTCCAGCGTTTCGATGCGGCGCGGTGTGGGACTGGAGGTGGGGAGTGCCATCGGGGTTTACCTTTGGGAGTGAAAAGTGCAAAGTGCTGAGTGAAAAGTTGTTAGTTGTTAGTTGTTAGTTCCTGGTTCTGAGAAATTGTTGCGAACGTCGATTGTCTGGCTATCTGCCACAGTGCGGTTATGCAGGTTAAGAAAACATCCAGATAACGGTTTACGCGGACACCCCGTTGGGTGTCCCTACCAACGAACCGATTGGTGTAGGGACGGGCAACGGCCCGTCCACCAGAGCATTATCCGATTAAATATTGAACCGGCTTCAGCATGGGGTGGTTGGTTAACCACCCCGCCCAAACGATTCAGCGATCAGCCCCCGTGTGCGCCCATCACCATTTGCAGGCCGCCGTTGGCGAGCGTCAGCGTAAAGGCTTCGCCGCCCAGCGTGCCGTCCTGGATGCTGGCGATCATGTCCATGAGGATGACATCCCAGCGGTAGACCTGGAAGCTCACGCCCGACGCCTCGGCCAGTTCGGCCTGGCTGGACTGGGTGCCGAACCACAGCAGGTTATTCTCTTTGGCGACGGCAATCGGCCCGACCACCATCTGCGCCGTGCCGGTCAGAATATCCGCGCCATTGGCGACGAAGGTGTTGGCCGCTTCGGTCGCCAGCGGGACATCGCTGAAGGACTGGATGTAAGTGACCTGGACTTCGACATCCGGGCGGGCAGCGGCTGCGCCAGCCACGAAGCCATCGACATACAGCTTGGCATCGCCCACTTCAATCGGGCCGATGACGCCAATCTTGCCGGTCTTGCTCATCAGCGCCGCCATCGCGCCGTTGATGAAACCGCCCTCGCCGGCCGCAGCCGTATAGGCGAAGACATTGGGCAGGCCGAAGGTGTTCTGATCGGTGCCCCAGGCGAACGAGGTCTCCGGGAATTCCGGGGCCAGTTCTTCGACAATCGCGCCATACTGCGAGCCGTGCGCGATAATCAGGTCATACTCACCCGACGACGCCCATTCGCGCAGCGCCACCGCCGCGTCATCGACCACGAAGGTGCCTTCCTGGAAGACGAACTCGAAGGCTTTGCCCATCTCTTCATCAATCTTGGTCAGGGCATCGAACATACTTTGGCTGAAGGCCAGATCGTTGGTCGCGCTGGGCGCAACCGCCGCCACTCTGAAGACCTCATCCTGTGCCGCTGCCGGCAGCAGCCCGATCACCAGCGCCAAAACCAGCAGCAGTCCCACGAGAAGTTTACGCATAACGCTTGCCTCCTAAGCAGAATAGAAATATGAGTCACTCGCCCCGTTCAAACGGCTTGGTGAGCGCCGTCGGCTTCTCCGTTTGACGCGAGGCGAAAACCAACGCAATGATGGTGATGACATAGGGTGCCATGACCGCGAACTCCGACTGAATTTCCAACCCAATCGCGCTGATCTGGAGCTGGAGGGCGTTGACGAAGCTGAACAGCAGCGCCCCGACCAGGATGCCATACGGTCGCCAGCGCCCGAAGTAGACGATGGCGACGGCGATGAAGCCCAACCCGGAGGTCAGGTTTTGCTGAAACACCTTGAGCAGCGCCACCGAGAGCGACGCCCCGGCCAGCCCGGCCAGCACCCCGCCGATGGTGACGGTCATATAACGGACGCGGGCGACATTGATGCCCATCGCATCGGCGGCCTGGGGATTCTGACCGACGGCGCGGATCATCAGGCCGAATGAGGTGCGGTTGATGATGAAGGCCGAGATCGGCACCAGCAGGAAGGCGACATAGACCAGCAGGTTGTGGCGGAAGAAGATTTCGCCGATGCCGAGGAACTGAATATCGGACAGGCCGGGGATGTAAATGTCGAGGAAGCCTTCGACCGAGCGCGGCGTCCCGACCAACCGCTGGAACAACAGCTCGCTCATGCCCAGCCCGAAGAGATACACGCCGATGCCGCTGATACCCTGCTCGGCCTTGAGGGTGACGCTGATGAAGGCCATGCCCAGCCCCATCAACGCGCCGACGATGAGCGCTGCTCCCACCCCCAGCGCGGCGCTGCCGGTGCCGAGCGCGACATAATGAGCGAAGAAGGCTCCCATCAGCATGATGCCATCGACGCCCAGGTTCAGCACACCGCTGCGCTGACCGAACATCTCGCCGATGGAGGCGAAGACATAAGGGGTCGCCAGACGTAAAGTGGCAGCGAAGACGCTGGCCGTCAGGATTTGCTCGATCATATGCCCACCTTCTGCCCGGCGGCTTCGACCTGGGGCGGCGGTGCGGTGTTCATGGCCTGGGTCTCCATTTGCAGGCGGCGCTGACGACGACGGCGGACGAACAACTGGCTGCTGACGGCGAAGACGACGATGATGCCGTTGACGGCGGTGATGAGCGAGGCCGGGACGCCGACATCGCGCTGCATATTCTGCGCCCCCACCAGCAGCCCGCCGAAGAAGACCGAAGCCGGGATGGCACCGAAGGGATTGAGTCCGCCGAAGAGCGCCGCCACGATGCCGTTGAAGCCGGCGTTGGCGGTGAAGCCCGCCGGAGAGCCATCTGTTTGCAGCCGATACTGCAAGCCCAACACCTGCACCACGCCCGCCAGTCCCGCACAGCCGCCTGACAGGAAGATCGCCAGCACCATCTGTCGCCGTACATTCATGCCGGCGTAGCGCGAGGCACGTTCGTTGAAGCCGACGGCGCGGATGCGATAGCCGATGGGGGTATGCCAGAGCAGGATATAGAAGGCCGCTGCCACCAGAACCGCGATCAACAGGCCGTAATGCAGCCGGGTGCGGGCGAAGAACTCGAACTCGCCCCAGCCCACCGTCAGGCGCGGGAGCTGCACCTCGGCGGCGATGCGGGCGGTCTTGGGGATGTGATTGGTGCCGATCTCGGTCGGGTCGAGCAGCGGACCGTTGAGCAGGAAGTTCATCAACTGCACCGCCACCTGATTGAGCATGATGGTGCTGAGGATTTCGTTGACGTTGAAATAGGCTTTCAGCACACCAGCCAGCCCGCCATAGAGCGCGCCGGACAAAAACCCGGCGATCAGCGACAGGATGACCACCAGCCAGCCGGGAAGCTGCCCACCAAAAAGCAGCGCCACCCATACTCCAGCCACCGCCCCGGCGATCATCTGCCCCTCGCCGCCGATGTTGACGACGTTGGCGCGGAAAGCGACACAGATGCCGATGGCGACGAACAGGATCGGGATGGCTTTGACCAGGGTTTCAGCGGTGGAATTTTCGGTGCCGAATGCGCCGCTGAGGAGGGCGACATAGGCTTCGCCGACATTGGCATTGAGGGCGATGAGCAACAGGGAGGCAACCGCCAGCGCAGCCAGTAACGACAGCAGCGGTGGAGCGAGGTCGAGAAGTCGATTAAACCAGGCGCGAGCGGATAGTCCCATGGCCTATTCCTTCACAGCAGACCCGATTGTATTGACGGTCTATTATGAGCGATACATGAGGATTTAACAACCAATCCATCTCCGCTTTGGTCAAGCTGCATAAGGCGTGTGGTGAGGACAGCGCTTTCATCCCTCAGACTTTAGTCGGATTTTTCTTCAAGCCGGTTGATTTGGTGTTACAGTCTCAGTATCAACGGTCATCGGGAAGCCACTTTGGGGTGTGCATTCATCAGCTTTCGCACCGCGACGCAGTTCTTTCACCAGGCATGACGGGGCGACCTCAGGGGGATGGGGGCGATGGTGGTCAGCCGATCACCTCGGCACGACAACGGCTTAAGAGACGCGCCGCTGGAGTGGCAGCCTGATGCTCAGAATAGTTGTTGGTTGTTAGTTCCTGGTTGTTAGTTGCTGGTTGAGCGCAAGAGTGCGAGAAAAACGAGTTCGAGCCAGGCGATGGAAATGAGCTGTGGAGTTCATCCGCTGGGGGCTGAAGCCGCCCAGCTACCGGCAAATCGGTAAGCGCACTAAAGGCGCTGAAGAGGACAGTCTGGGAAAGCAGCCCCTTTAGTGGGCTTGTCCGATAAGATTAGCAGAGGGGTTATGCAGGTTAAGAAAATATCCAGATAACGGTTTACCCGGACACCCCGTTGGGTGTCCCTACAAACGAACCGGTTGGTGTAGGGACGTGCAACGGCACGTCCGAACATTATCTGATTTAATTCTTAAACTGCATAACCCCTCTGCGGCGGACAGCGAGATGAACGGACAGCGAGATCAGGTTTAGGCATAAGCCCTGAGGAGAGATAATGACGATACGGATTCTACTGGTAGACGATCACGCGGTGGTGCGGCAGGGGCTGCGGATGTTCCTGAGCCTGGATGGCGAGTTCGAGATCGTCGGCGAGGCGATGGATGGCAAGCAGGGGTTGGAGATGGCGCGCAAGCTCCGCCCGGATGTGGTGCTGATGGATCTGCTGATGCCGGTGATGGATGGCGTGACGGCCATCGGGTTGATCCGGCGCGAACTGCCGGATATTGAAGTGATCGCGCTGACGAGCGTGCTGGAAGATAATGCCGTCGTCGGGGCGATTCGTGCTGGCGCGATTGGCTATCTGTTGAAGAATACCGAGTCGGAAGAACTGATCCGCGCCATCAAAGCGGCTGCGGGCGGTCAGGTACAGTTGTCGCCCGAAGCGGCTGCCAGGCTGATGCGCGAAGTGCGCGCCCCGGAAAGCCCAGAAGCGCTGACCGAACGCGAGGTCGAGGTGCTGAAGCTGCTGGCGAAGGGGCTTTCCAACAAAGAGATCGCCAACACCTTGGTCATCGGCGAGAAGACCGTCAAGACCCATGTCAGCAATATCCTGAGCAAGCTGAACCTCGCCAGCCGCACGCAGGCAGCTTTGCACGCAGCCCGCATCGGATTGGTGGATGGCATCGGAACGCAGTAGAATTGCGATGATTCCAACGGTGCGTATCCCTGAAACGGGGGATGGAGAGTCCCCGATGTCGGCGGTCCTGAAAGACGAGATCGACATTCTCTACGCCGCGCTCAACAAACTGACCAACGCCACAACACCGGCTGAACTGCTGGAAGCCGTCAGCGATTATGCCCGCGCCCAGGGGGCGACCAGTGGCCTGCTGACCTATACCTATGGCAGCGAAACTCAGGTGGTCGAGTGGGGCGAGGTGATCGCCGAGTGGACGGTGAACGGGGCGAAACCCACCGGCATCGGACGACGGTTCGACTCCAGCGCGGTGGACTTTCTGGCAGAGCAGGGAATCTCGTTTAACCCAGATGAGCCGCTGCTGGTCGGCGATGCGCCCCACGATGTTCATATCAATCCGCCGACGCGCCAATGGCTGCTGGACTCCGGCATCGCCAGCCTGGCTATCCTGGTGTTGAAACATCATAGTCGCTGGTTGGGAGTCATCAGTTTCGGCTGGACTCAACCCTACCGGTTCAGCGAACGGGATCGCCGCATCTACACCGCCCTGATTCAGCAGGCGGCACCGGTGGTGGACTCATCCCGGCTGTACGAAGGCAGCCGAGACCGTGCCAGCCGTGCCGAACTGATGCTGAAGCTCAACACTGCCCTCTCGAAAGCCACTGATGAAACCAGCATCCTCGATGCCGTTGCGCCTTACGCCGAAACTCAGGGTGCAGACCGGCTGGTGCTGAGTTTTGTCGATGTCGATCAGGACATCCAGTCGCTCCAGTCGCGTTTTGTCGCCATCTGGGAAAATGGTCGTTCGATGCCGTATGAGGCATACACCGGCCACATTCAGTCTTTCTCGCCCTATGGCATCGCCGAACTCTGGACGAGCCAGCCCAATCAGATTTTATATGTCGAAAACATTGCCACCGATGAGCGCGTCTCGGCAGCCAATCGATCCGCCATCCTGAAGCAATTTCAGATGCGGGCGATGGCGCTGATCCCGTTGTTCAGCAGCGGGCGCTACCAGGGTGTGCTGACGGTGATCTGGTTCACGCCGCATCATTTTTCCGAAGAGGAATTCTACATTTATCCCCGTTTGCAGCAGACGCTGCCGGCGGTGGTCGCCACCCGCCGCGCCTATCTGGCGGAACAGGAGGCGCGGCGCGAAAATGAAGCGCTGCGACACCGCGCCGAACGGTTGGCCGAGATCAATAGCCAACTGCTGCGTGCGGCTGATGAAATCGCCATCCTCAACGCCCTCGTCCCCTACGTGCAGAGCCGTGGTGCGACCGGGATGCTGCTGACCTATGTTGATGCCAATGATGATCACCGGCTGACGGCCTATCGCTGGGTGGCGTTGTGGCGCGATGGCGAGTTTTATCTGCCGGGTCAGATGAGTATGCTGACCTCCGACGATGAGTTGAACGCTGAATTTGACCGCGAGTGGATGCGCGATCCGCAGCAAAGCTTTTTGAGCGAGAATATCATTGATGATGAACGCCTGCGCCCGGAGATGCGCCAGCGCTGGGCAACGATTCGCCGTTCGCGCGGGGTGGCGGTGCTGCCGCTGTATGGAGGCGGGCGCTATCAGGCTTCGCTGATGATCGCCTGGTATGAGTCGCACCCATTCAGCGACGATGAGCGCTTCATCTTCAACCAGCTTTTGCAGACGCTACCCTCGGCAGTCGCCACCCGCCGCGCCTATCTGGCGGAGCAGGATGCCCGCCGCGACAACGAAAACATGCGCCGCCGGGCTGAGACGTTGGCGCGCATCAACAGCGATCTGTTGCAGGCAGTGGACGAGGAAACGATCCTGCGAGCGTTGGTGCCGTATGCCCAGGCGCACGGGGCGCAGGCGTTGGTGTTGTCTTACATCGATTCACAGGATGACCGGCTGACCTACGTCCAATCGACGCAGTGGATGGCAGGCAAGGTCGAACCGTTCCCGCTGCTGGAGCAGGAAGGACTGCGCGGCAAACTGGGACAGGCGATTGACTCGCTGTGGCTGGCGCAACCGGACGAAGTCATGTTCAGCAGCGCTCTGCTGGATGAGCCGACCTGGACGCCGGATGTGCGCGAGGCCTGGGAGAAAGACCGGCTGACGCGGGCAGCAGCGGTGCTGCCGCTGTACAGCGGCGGGCGCTGCATCGGCAGCATGAGCCTGGCGTGGTTCGAGCCGCACGACTTCAGCGAAGAAGAGCGATATATCTACAGCCAATTGATGCGGACGCTGCCTTCGTTTGTGGCGACGCGCCGCGCCTACCTGGCCGAGCAGGAAGCCCGCCGCGACAATGAGACGATGCGACGCCGGGCCGAGACGCTGGCGCGCATCACCAGCGATCTGCTGCGGACGACGGACGAGGCCGGCATCTTGCAAGCATTGGTGCAATATGTCGAAGCGCAGGGGGCTGAGTCGATGGTGCTGGGCTACATCGATGTGGTCAATGACCAGATCAAGTATGTCCAGGTGGTGCAGTGGCTCGATGGCCGGGTCGAAGATTTCCCAATGATTCCGGGGCAGGATCGGCGTGGGCGATTGGGCGAGGCACTGGAACAGTTGTGGTTAGCCACGCCCGATCAGGTCATGTTCAGCGCCAATCTGCTGACCGATGAACGGCTGCCGCTGGAGATTCGTCAGGCGTGGGAAGGCGAGCGCCGGTCGCGGGCGGTGGCGATCATCCCGCTGTACAGCGGTGAACGCTGCATCGGCAGTCTGGCGATTGCCTGGTTCACGCCGCATGAGTTCAGCGAGGAAGAACGCTACATCTATGCCCAGTTGATGCGGACGGTGCCATCGTTCGCCGCCAGCCGCCGCGCCTATCTCTCGGAGCAGGAAGCCCGCGAAGAAAGCCAGTATCTCTATGAGGTAGGTGAGGCCATCAACGCCGCCACTACCTTCCAGGAGATCATCAACGCGGTGTCGTCGACTCTGCCCTTCGGCTCAGGCGATTTTTACCTGAACATCTTTGAGAATTTTGATTACGTCGGCGCCCGCTATTTTGAATTTGTCGCCAGCACTAGCAATCAGTTCGGACAGGATGGGCTGCGCTGGTATTTGGATGAGTTCCCGCTGGTGCGGCAGTATCCGCAACAGGGCGTATTCGTCAATGAGAACATCGCTGAGAACCCGGAGCTGGATGAGCAGTCGCGGCAGCGCTTTCTTGACCTGGGGGTGCAGTCCAACCTGCGCGTCAGCCTGTCGCTCAATGGCCGCTGGATGGGCGGGCTGGGGGTGGATGATCCGACGCCCAAGCGCTACACGGCGCGGGAAAAACGGCTGATGGATGGCGTTGGTGATCTGGCGGCAGCAGCCGTAGACCGCATCCGGCTGCGGCTGGAGACCGAGATGCTGCGGCAGCGGGCGGAAACGCTGGCGCGGCTGAACGGCGAGCTGCTCAAGGCCGGCGACGAGAACGCCATGCTCAGTGCCATCGGCCCTTATGCGCAAAAAGAAGGGGCCGCTGGCATCCTGCTGTATTACATCGACACCGATGGGGGCGGTCAGCCGTTCAACTGGCAGCCCATCGCGCTGTGGCTGGATGGCGCGCCGGTGCAAAACTGGCAACCGCTGTTGGTGCCGAGCCATCCGCTGGATGACGAGATGGAAGCGGCGCTGGTGGATGAACCGTATGGTCTGCTGCTGATCGAGGATATGACGACCGATGAGCGCTTCAGTCCGGCCAAGCGTGAGAGCTGGATCGCCACCCACCAGACGCGGGCACTGGCGGTGCTGCTGCTCAAGCGCGGGACGCAGTATCAGGGTGCGCTGTGGATCATGTGGTTCGAGCCGCATCGCTTCAGTGCCGAGGAGAAGACCATCTATGGCAACCTGCTGCAAACGCTGCCTTCCGGGGTGGCGACGCGGCGGGCATATCTGGCCGAACAGGAAGCCAAGTACGCCAACCAACTGATGCGCCAACGGGCCGAGACGCTGGCGCGTATCAACGGTGAGCTGCTGCGGGCGGTTGATGAGAACGGCATCCTTCAGGCGCTCGTCCCTTATATTGAGGCGCAGGGCGCATTCGCCATGTCGCTGTTTTATTTCGTCGGCGACGATCCCTACGATAGCTGCAACATCCATACCGTTGCGACCTGGCGCGAAGGTCGCTTCGTGCCGCAGGATCAACTGCCGACGCCGAACCGTTCCTCGCTGCGGATCGATGACCACATCCAGCAGTTGCTCTTCCGCGAACCGGATCGCATCCACCTGATCGAGGACATCGCCGGTGATACGCGCTGGAGCGAAGATGAGCGATCCGAATGGCTGGCACAGCGGTTAACGCGTGCAACGGCGGAAATGCTGCTGGTCAGCGGCGGGCGCTACCAGGGCAACCTGGTCATCATGTGGGATAACCCGCACGTGTTCAGCGAAGACGAGCAGAGCATCTACAATCGCCTGCTGGAGACGGTGCCATCGGTGGTAGCGACGCGGCGGGCGTATCTGGCGGTGCAGGAAGCGCAGCGGCTCAACGAGAGTTCGCGCCACCAGGCCGAGCTGCTCGCTAAAGTGAACGCGGCGCTGTCGCAGGCCGGCGATGAGCAGGACATCCTAATGAGTGTGTCACGGCTGGCGGAACAGAACGCGGCGGATCTTTCGATCCTGGCCTATGTCATGTCGGCGGAGGGCAATCCGATTGACCGGGTGAACATCGTCGCCATGCGCGCCGCTGGCAGCCATATCCCGCTGGCGTTGAACGCCATGCCGACCATCTCCTTCCGCATTGATGATTACCCGCTGCTG
Source organism: Anaerolineae bacterium (assembly GCA_022843385.1). Classification (GTDB taxonomy): domain Bacteria; phylum Chloroflexota; class Anaerolineae; order Aggregatilineales; family Phototrophicaceae; genus CFX2. The sequence goes on from JALHNT010000032.1 coordinate 38,626, forward strand.
CGGCTGGTGGAGAATAATCCGGGTGAGCCAGTGTTCGTCGAGAATGTTCACACCGATCCGCGCACCGTCAGCGGCAATACCCGCGAATTCGCGGCGCGGGTCGAATGGGGAGCCGCTATCATGCTGCCGATGAAGACCGGCCATCAGTGGCAGGGGACGCTGACTTTTGTCTGGAAGCAGCCGACGGTTTTCCCGCTGGCGCTGCGGGCGTTGTTCAGCGCCATCCACCCCACCATCACGGCGGTCGTGGCTCGTCGTCGCGCCTACGTGGCCGAGCAGCAGCGCGCTCATGAACTGCAAACTGTGGCGAAAGTCAGCGCCGCCGCGTCGAGCGTGCTGGATGAGATGAAGCTGTTGGAGCAGATCGCTGAACTGACGGCGGTCAACTTCCGCCAGTATCACTTCGCCATCTTCCTGCTGGAAGGCGACACGCTGCTGCAAAGCACCGGTTTTGACAGGGGGCAGACGCCGCTGCTGATCGCCCTGAATAACCATCGTTCGCTCATCGCTAAAGCAGCCCATACCCGGGAAGGGGAGTTCGTGCCGGATATGATGACCAGCACCGCGTTCGATCTGGTGCCGTTGATGTCCAACGCCCGTTCCGAGCTGGCGGTGCCGATGACCGTGGCCGACCGGCTGATCGGTGTGCTGGATGTGCAATCGAAAGAGGTCAACCGCTTCAGCGAGGCCGATATGTGGGTGATGGCGACCATGGCTGACCTGATCGCGGTCGCTATTCAGAATGCCCGCTTGTATCAGCAGGCGCAAGAATTAGCCGCTTTCGAGGAGCGCAACCGCCTCGCGCGCGAGCTGCACGACTCGGTGTCGCAGGCACTCTATGGCATCGCATTGGGGGCGCGCACCGCACGCAAAACGATGGACATCGATCCGACCAAACTAGCTGCGCCACTGGATTATGTCCTGTCGCTGGCCGAAGCCGGGCTGACCGAGATGCGTGCTCTGATCTTCGATCTGCGTCCGGGGTCGCTGGAAGAAGAAGGACTGGTGAGTGCACTGACCAAACAGACCGCCTCGATTCAGGCGCGTCATGCCATCAAAGTGACCACCGACTTCTGCGCGGAGCCGGGGCTGCCGCTGAACGCCAAAGAGATGCTGTACTGGATCGCCCGCGAAGCGCTGCACAACATCATGAAACATGCCCAGGCGACGGCGATCACGGTACGGGTGATGGATGTGCAAAGCTGCATCGAGATGGAGATCAGCGACAACGGGCTGGGCTTCGACCCCGACGGGTCATTCCCCGGTCATCTGGGGCTTCACACCATGCGCGAACGGGCAGCGCGGCTGCATGGGACGCTGGAACTGGAGAGTGCGCCGGGTGCCGGCACCACCATCCGGGTGCGCGTGCCGTATCTGCTGGCGCGGGCCTAAAGATGCTACTGGAGCGGTACTTCTCAGGACCCCGCTTGATCGGGTGAGCCCAATGTTGGTTTCATTCACTGTTGCGCTACAAAATCAGTTCACGGAGCGAGTGCTGCCCGCAGCCGGTGTTCCAGTTCACTGAGCATGATGGCGGTTGCGCCCCAGACTTTATGCCCCTGCACCGCATAGTACGGCACCGAGAAGGTCATGCCGCTGAACTCGCGATCCTCACAGGCCTTGATGCGGTCGTCGAGCAGCTCGGTGAACGACAGGCTAAAAACTTCTGCCACTTCGTCCGGGTTGAGGGTGAAGACCGGGCGTTCGCTCAGGGCAGCGACGGTGGGATAGACTTCATAATTGCTGGGCGGGATGTAGAGGGTCGAGAGCATCCCGATGATCTGCGTCGGCTGGCACATCCCCAGTTCTTCGCAGGTCTCGCGCAGGGCGGTGGCGGTGAACGAGGCATCATGCGGGTCGCGCCGCCCGCCGGGAAAACTGATCTGGCCGCTGTGGCTGCGCAGGTCTTCGGTGCGGCGGGTGAGCGTGATGTGCCAGTCATCGGCGTCGGGATAGAGTAGCACCAGCACCCCGGCCTGGCGCGGATTGGCTCCCTCCGGCGGCAGCAGTCGGCGTTGTAACGGAGCCATGCGGGCATGAGCCGAGTCCACATCAAAATGAGGCAGACTCAGCGCCCGCGCCAGCGTCTCCAGCGCGATCACAATCCAGCACCCATACGGCTATCGTACCCCGGTCATGGTTTCCATCAGCGGCATGGTTAACCGGAAGTGCTTGAACCCCCCGTCCCCTTCGTCGCTGAAGGTGAGCGTGCTTTCCGGGTCATCGGCCACGACCAGCGACTCGGCGCTCGACGGCAGCAACCGCAGCACCCGTCCGATATTCAGTGCCAGCTCGTGTTCCGGCGTCAATTGGATTTCCACCGACTGCCCTTCGATATGATACACCCCGGCGAACTTTTGTAGTTGCTCGGCGTCCAGCGTGACCACCTGGCGGCTGGTTTCCGGCAGATCGAACAAGTGGCGGAAGATGGCAGCAGATTGCTTGCGGCCATCGAAGCTGCTGAGGTTGCTCAACAGATACGCGCTGTATCCATCTTGCAGCAGTCGCGCCGTGAAGGTGCTGAAGCCAGGGATATTTCCACCATGATGTGTCACCTCATGCCCGTGATAATCATGCACTGCCCAGCCATACGCGTAGCTGTGCGGGGTCCCGTCATCCAGCCGCAGCGGCGTATAGACCTGCTTGAGCGTCGCGGCGGAGACCAGCTTGTTTTCGCGCAGCGCCTGTTCCCAGCGCATTAGATCGTTGACCGACGAGATCAGCCCGCCAGCAGCGTCGGGTTGGGTCATGCTGATGAAGACGGTGTGGCGCAGCCCATCGGGCGTCAGGTCATAGCCATGCGCCATCTTCGGCACCAGATCGTAATCATTCATGTTGCGCGTTTGCGTCATGCCAAGCGGGTCGAAGATCATCTGCTTCATGCAGGCGCTGTACGACAGGCCGCTGATCTTTTCCAGGATGCGCCCCAGCAGGAAGTAACCGGAATTGTTGTAACGGAACTGGCTGCCCGGCCGGAAGTCGAAAGGCCGCTGCGCGAACTCGGCCACCAGCGCATCCGGGGCGATCTCGCGGCGCATGGCGGTCCCGAAATCCGGGGCATTGGTGTAGCTGAAAATGCCAGAACTGTGCGTCAACAGGTGATAGATGGTGACGCGATGACCGCTGGTGGGATACTGCGGCAGGAAGCGCGTCAGCTCGTCATCCACGCTCAGTTTGCCCTGTTCGACCAGCATCATGATGGCGATGGCGGTGAACTGCTTGCTGACCGAAGCTAGCTTGAATACGGTATCCGGCCCAACCGGGATGTCCCACTCGGCGTTGGCGCGGCCGTAGCCTTTGACATGTACCGGTTGACCGTCGCGCAGGATGGCGAGAGCAGCCCCCGCGCCATGCAGATCAGCTTCGATCAGGGCATCAATGGCGGCAAAAGTGTCAGACATGGTTTATTTACTCGCTACGTATTGGTGAGATTCTTCCAGTAATTCGAGGTCCTGCTCATAATCAGCCGAGACCGCGCGATCAATCGACAGCCACTCTTTCCAGAAGACGCCGTCGGTTACTTCAAAGATTTTGTAAGCCCCGCCCTCATCCGCCAGTCCTTTGACGCGCAGCAGCGGCAGCTTGATGGCAATGCCATTCCCGCCGACGAAGGCGAAAATCTTCCCGTTGACTTTATAGGATGGGTAGCCCCAGGACTTGCCGCCCTTCACGCCCGGCAGGGGCAGCAGCAAATCATCCATCGCCGCCTTGTGATCTTCCCGATAATTATCCATCGTCTGCTCCTCGATTGCCACTTGAATCAGAGCAACTTCCAGGCCAGCGCGATCACAGAAAACGCTGAGACACAAAGAGGCAGGGCAACCATCATCTGCTTACCTCAACTGCCCCTCGGTTCAGTTTTTTGTGCTTCGGCGTTTCTGTTTGTCGCTGCGAACCATATCTCGCCTGACCTGAAGCGCGGCCTCACACCGGTCAGCGCGAGATCACCGGCAGACCGAAGTGAACCCGGATCGCGTCTTCAATCTCGTTGGAGATCGCCGGATTTTCTGTGAGATAGGATTTGGCCGATTCGCGCCCCTGTCCTAGCAATCCTTCGTTGTAGCGGAAGAATGCCCCGCGTTTTTCGATGATGTTTAATTCAACACCCAGATCAACGATCTCACCGCTTTTGCTGATACCACCCTCGAAGAACATGATGTCGAACTCGGCTTCGCGGAACGGGGCAGCCACCTTGTTCTTGGTGACGCGGACTTTGGTGCGGTTGCCGACATTTTCCTCGCCGCGCTTGATGCCCTGGATGCGGCGGATGTCCAGGCGCATGCTGGCGTAGAACTTCAGCGCGCGCCCACCGGACGTGGTCTCCGGGCTGCCGAACATCACACCAATCTTTTCACGGAGCTGGTTGGTGAACAATACCGTCACATTCGACTGCTTGATCGCACCGGAGAGTTTGCGCAGCGCCTGGCTCATCAGGCGGGCTTGCAGACCGACGAATGAGTCGCCCATCTCGCCTTCAATTTCGGCGCGCGGCACCAGCGCCGCCACGCTATCGACCACCACCACATCCAGCGCACCGGAACGCACCAACGTCTCGGTGATTTCCAATGCCTGCTCACCGGTATCCGGCTGCGAGATGTAGAGGGTATCGACGTTCACGCCGATCCGTTCGGCATAGGACGGGTCGAGGGCGTGTTCCATATCGACGAACGCGCAGATGCCGCCGCGCCGCTGGGCTTCGCGGATGACATGCAGGCAGAGCGTGGTCTTGCCGCTCGACTCGGGGCCGTAGATTTCGATGATGCGTCCGCGCGGCACGCCGCCGACGCCGGTGGCAATATCCACCGTCAGCGAGCCGGTCGGGATGACCTCGACCGCCATGTGAGTGGCATCGCCCAGGCGGACAACGGTACCATCACCAAAGCGCTTGGTCAGATCGGTCAGCGCGGCTTCCAGCGCTTTCTGCCGTCCATGATCTTCCATCGGCAGCGAACCGCCATCGTCGCCTTTATCTTTGCCTTTCCTGCCGCCGGCGGCTTTCTTGCCGGGTTTCTTCTCCGCTTTAGGCGCTTCTTCGCCTAAACCATCTTCCAGTTCCGAGATTTCTGATTCTGTCACTTTAGTCTTTTCCTGCTATGATTCGGGTAAGGAAATCTACGTCTTATGATAGTACAGACGTTCTAAAACTGCAATCCCTGAGGTTTCATCACTCTATGAAAATATACACTAAAACCGGTGATGACGGCACGACCAGTCTGTTCTCCGGCGGGCGCGTCCGCAAAACCCATCTGCGCGTTGAAGCGTATGGGACGGTTGATGAGCTGAATTCGGTCATCGGCGTGGCGCGGGCGCACCATCCCCATGCCAGAACCGATGCCTGGTTGAATCGGGTCCAGCGCCAGTTGTTCAATCTGGGTGCCGATCTAGCGACGCCACTGGATGCGAGCGCCGACTGGCTGGTGCGGATGGATGGTGACACCGTCGCCTGGCTGGAGCAGGCTATCGACGAAATGACGGCAGAACTTCCTGAACTGAAGAACTTCATCCTGCCGGGCGGGTCACTGGCGGCAGCCCAGATTCATGTGGCACGAACCGTCTGTCGCCGTGCGGAACGAATCGTTGTCGAGCTGTTGGAGCATGAGCCGTTGGGCGACAATGTGCTGTTGTACCTCAACCGCCTGTCCGATTTTCTGTTCACTCTGGCACGCTATGAGAATATGCAGGCCGGCATTCCTGAAGATAAATGGTCCATGCGCTGACCAAACAAATTCGCTTGCCAGGCCGCCGTAATTGCCTCTGTACAAATCGAACAATCTGTGCGACAATCCACATCAGATAGAGCGTAAACTTGCTCAGGTCGAATCTGCTTTTGCGCCCCTGTATGTTCTGTACACCCGCTTCTGCATCGATTGTCCCGTTCACGCACCAGCTCTGTCTGTATCGTCTCTGTGTTCAGAACAAAGGAACTGCAATGGCTAAGAAACTGTATGTTGGCAACCTGTCCTACAATACCACTGAAGCGACTCTGCGCGAGACCTTCAGCCAGGCCGGCGAAATCGCCAGCATTGCGCTGATTACCGATCGCGACACAGGTCGTCCGAAGGGTTTCGGCTTCATCGAGATGGAGACCGAAGAAGGTGCGCAGGAAGCGATCAAGCGCTTCAACGGCTTCACCCTGGACAGCCGTGCCCTGACCGTTAATGAAGCTCGCCCGCGTGAGGAACGTTCCTCGGGTGGCGGGTTCGGTGGTGGCGGGTTCGGTGGTGGTGCCAATCGCCGCGACAACAACCGTGGTGGTCGCAACCGCTACTAGACTTTAGCGGTAACATCAGAAAAAAAGCGCGCCGGGTCAAAAGCCTGGCGCGTTTTTGTTTCCCTCACAGGGTTAGCGTCGGTTACTCGAACGACCAGTCCTTGAGCATGGCGGCCAGCAGCGTCGAGCGGCGTGGCAAGCTGGCGACGACGACCTGCTCGTGCAGCGCGTGCAGTCCATCGCCCTGTGGCCCCAGTCCGTCCAGCGTGGGGATACCCATCATGGCGGTGAAGTTGCCATCGCTGCCGCCCCCGCTGCCATCCTCGCGCACCGTCAGGCCGTAACGTTCGCCGATGGCCTTGCACTGGGCATAGGTCTTCTTCATCAGATCATTGTGTTCCATCGGCCCGCGGACATGACCGGGCGTGACCGTCACCTTCGCGCCGGGGATGAACGGAGTGAGCGCCATAATCTGCTCGCCGATCTCGTCCCACTTGCGCGCGCTCAACGTCCGCACGTCGACCTCGGCGCTGGCTTTGGCCGGGATGACGTTGGTGGCCGAGCCGCCATGAAACACTGTGACCGAGACCGAGGTGCCATTCTTCAGGTCGTTCAGCTCATTCAGCTTGAGCGCCTGCTGCGCCAGTTCGATGACGGCGTTGATGCCCTGTTCCGGCGCGTTGCCGGCATGGGAGGGCCGTCCTTCGACGGTGACGGTATACGAGCCAACGCCTTTGCGCCAGGTCTTGAGCGCTTCTTCTTTGGTGGCCGGTTCCATCACCAGCACCAGACCGACCTGCGCCGCCACTTCCTTGATGATCGGCTCAGAGTACACACTGCCCACTTCTTCATCGCTGGTCATCAGTACCCAGACCGGGCGTTTGGGCATTTCCTTGCGCGAGATCAGGCCGCGCAGCGCCCACAACACCACCGTGATCCCGCCCTTCATGTCAATCGCGCCAGGGCCATAGAGCTTGCCGTCTTCATCAATCCGCACCGGACGCTCGGCCAGGGTGCCAATCGGCCAGACGGTATCAATGTGGATGAGGAACATAATCGGCTTGCCGGGGGCGTTTTCGTTCCACTTCGCCAGCAGAAAATCGCCGACCTTCTCCTGGGGATAGCGGGTGATGCTGGCTCCCAGGGTGCGGAACTGGCCTTCCATGAAAGCCCCCAGCTTATCAACAGCGGCTTTATCCAGCGTGGGGGTTTCGTAATTCACCAGCGTCGTCAGCAGGTCAACCATATCGGATTGGTGAGACTTAAAATACTGCAACAAATCAGACATTGGATCTCCTTGTCGGCTTACGATGTGTGATTGAACGGGAAAGTTAAGCGAATTTTAACGGCAATCGGGGCAAAAGTGCAGGTTCAGAATGGACATAAATCGGCTGCGGCGATGATCGGGCTGCGGCTGCCATAGCGGTTAAGGATCGCCACCGATTCCGGGCGCGTGTTGATGACCGGCTGCACCGCTTCGCAGGCGCTGCGCAAATTGTTGGTCACCTGCCAGCCATTCCAGAAGGCGTTGAGCATGGCGATATAGACCGGCGCGGTTGCTGGATCAGGATACTCGGCATTGGCGGTCTGGTAGATGGTCAGCAGATTGCTGTTGTCGGTGAAGGCATAGGCCAGCAGCAGCCGGTAATAGACATAACTCTTGAGGAAGACTGGCTCATCATTCAGCCAGAAACGCAGCGCGGTATCGGTCAGCGCCAGTTCATAAAGGCGGATGGCCTGCTCCATATCCTGCCGGGCGAAGGCGCGGTCGGCCTCCTGAATCACCTGAATCTGGAAGCGCGGCGGATCGAGCTGGATGATCGACAGCACAAAATTCAGCCCGTTCCAATCGTAGATGTTCACGCCGGTGCGCAGCGGCCCGGTGGTGATGTCGCCAGTTTCGGTCAAGCGCACCACGATCTCCAACACCCGGTCATTGTCGATGTCATTGACGGTGGGTGGTTCACTGCTCAGGATCGCGCCGTTCAGCAGGCTGATGAAACGGGTGTCATCCCGGCTGAAAGTGCGAACATCGCTACGGTTGGCACAGGTGAAGGGTTCAACCTCGCTGCAATCGGGCATACTGAACAAAATGTCCGGGCGGGCGTCGTAATTGATGTCGCCCATATAGTCGATGACCGGGATACCATCATCGCCCACACTCTCGAATAGCGTCATATACCGTCCGCTGACGCAGCTCAGCACGATGATCGCCCCACTGCCATCGGCGGCCTGATAAGTCGCCACGACATCGGTCACGCCCTCGCCGGTGAAATCCAGATCAGCCCGCACCAACCCGCTTTCGCCGAGCGCATCCCATCCGGCCAGCACATCTGGCAAGGTGAGTGGGGAGGCGCCGCTGGTGAGATAACTTTGCAGCCAGGCTCCCATTTCGCTGGCCGTGGCCGGAGTGGCCGGGGGTGGCACTTCGACATGAGGTGGGCAGGTCGAGAGATCCGGTGTCGGGCCTTGCAGATTCGATTGGGCGACGGCAGTGGCGGGGTTAGCAAGACCAGAACCATCCAATGGAAGGCCGGCGTTGACCGGCAGGATGCCTTCGATGCGGCGTCCAGGGGTCACCGTTGGGAAGGGGATGACGGTCGGTTGGGATGCGCTGGGGGCTGCCGGTTGACAGGCCGCCAGCAGCGTGAGCAGCAGTATGAGGCCGATTCCGTAGGGACACGACATGCGGTGTCCGCTGGCGATCCGCCATCTCTTTTCGCTTCTGTCCCCTCGACTCGTCACACGTGTCATCCACTATAATTGACCATTGCCGCAAGTATAGCTGTTCGAGGAATTGACGCAATGTCCGACATCATGCTCCGCAAGGCCACTGCTGCCGACCAGGAAATCATCCGCCAGATGGTGCGTTCGGAGCAGCTCGACCCGACCGCCCTGCACTGGTCACATTTCATGGTGGCTGAAGCCGCCGGCGAGATCGTCGGCATCGGGCAGATTCGCCCGTATCCGAATTGTCATGAACTGGGGAGTCTGGTGGTGAAACCGGCTTATCGCGGGCAACATGTGGGTCATCAGCTTATCGAGGCACTGCTGGCTGAAGAACGCGACATCGTTTATCTGGAATGCGCCAGTCACAACGAAACTTATTACGCCCGATTCGGCTTCATGCCCATCCCCTGGCACGCCGCGCCGATGCCGCTCAAGCTGAAATCGCTGGTCGGCTCATTCGTCGCTCGTCTGGTCGGGCGGCGGTTGGTGACGATGAAGCGCGAACCGGACAGCAGTCGATTGGGGCAACCATAACCATACGCGACGAACAGATTGCCCTCCACTTACCCTGACCGGTATGCAGTGGCCTACACGCCGATTACACGAAGGGAGTAATCGAGTTGGCTGCGTGCCGGAACAGCTTTCGCCTGCCGAATTGGCTAGAACAATCAGCTTTCCTGGCCGTTGCGGATGACACTGCAATCGGCCTTGAAGGGGAAACTGTAGGTCTTGCTGCCATCGAGCGTCGGCCCCACCGCCAGCAGGCTGCCATCGGCCAATTGCACCAGTTGATTCCCCTGACCGCTGCCCAGGATGGCGCTGCTCGCTGAAGCCTCCGCTATGGCGTCCTGCTCGATGCTGAACTGCCCCACGCCCTGGCTGTTCGTCGCAATATCAATCACCGTGATCCGTTTATCCGTGCAGTACACCGCAATCGGCGCACCCACATCCATCCAGTTGAGGCGGTCATCGCTACGGCTGAAGGTGATGCTGACCTGGACGGGGCCGCTGCTCTGCTGGCTTATCAGGGTGAGCAGGTTGACCAACTGTTCAAAGGTGTTGAAGGTATAGCTCTGCCCGTCCAGCGTGACGGTTCCGGCGCAGGGATTACAACCGACCAGCGCTTGAATCTGATTGTAACCGGCTTCATCGCTGGTGCTGCCGGAGAAAGTCAGGGTATCGGTGCCAGCATCACCCGAAATGGTTCCGCCAACATCCGAGCCAACAATCACCGTGACCGTATCATTGCCGTCACCGCCGATGATATTCCCGCCGATGCTACCGCTGTTGGTAATGCTATCATTGCCGCCGGCATTGCTGACCGAGTCACCCTCGATGTCCCCGGTGACGCTGCCGTTGTTGATGATGGTGTCATCCCCACCATTCGTGCTAACACCATCGCCTGTAACATTGCCAACAACGCTGCCATTGTTGATGATGGTGTCATCGCCGCCATTGTCCGTCTGAAAATCGCCATCAATATCAATCCCGACAGTGCCGTTGTTGGTGATGATGTCGTCGCCACCATCACCGCCGTAACTGTAGTCTCCTGACAGATAGCCATTAATCGTGCCGTTGTTGGTGAGCGTATCGTCGCCGCCATCGCCTGAACTGATGTCGCCGCCCAGCCCAATTGTCACGGTGCCATTGTTGATGATGACATCATCGCCACCGTCCCCTATGTTCCCCGTGCCATCCGGCAGCAAATCGCCGCCTACAATACCAGACGTGACACCATTTTCGATGGTAACGCTGTCATTCCCCAAATCCGCCCCGACATCGCCTTCTGCAGGCGGATTGGTCGTACAATCGATCACATCATTTCCGGGTGTTCCATCAGGGCAGACGGCCCGTGCGGGTAACACAGCGGCCGCGCCAACCATCCACAATCCCACTACGATTGCGACAACGCTCTTGCGTAACATGGTTCATCTACCTGGTGATTTCTTCGATTGCCGCCATTATAGCTCGGAATTCATATCTTATGTTTAAGACGTGGTTTGATGATAATAATCCATTAGTGGGGCTGCATCCACTCTTGTATTCCTGAAGTCCGCCGGGTTCATCTGGATAAATCACATCTGGACTTGTGGCAGATGATGATTCTCACCGGTCACTGACTTTACAGCCTGCCACTATCGCATTACACTCGGCAGTGAAGGCGTAGGTGAATATGCAGCCGCTATTTGACGACATCGAGTGTATGATGCGCATCGCCGCCCGCGACCAGCAGGCGTTCCGCGCCCTCTATCAGGAATATGGCAAAGCGGTCTACAGCCTGGCCTATCGGGTGCTACAAAATGGGACGCTGGCGGAAGAAGTGACGCAGGATACCTTCCTTAAGGTCTGGCAGCAGAAAACCCAGTGGGATTCACAGAAGGGCAAGCTGCGTAACTGGCTGCTGACCATCACCCACTTCACCGCCATCGACCGGCTGCGCCAGGAAAAGCGCCAGCCCAACCTGCACCCGGAGGCCATCGAAGACCTGGAAGAGCTGTCGCTGCTGACCGATGGCACGGAATCGCTGTGGCAGGATGGCACGCTGCTGCATCTGCTGGTGCATCAGTTACCCGGCGAGATGTCCACCCTGATTGATCTGGCCTTTTTTCGCGGGATGAGTCATGGCGAGATCGCCAGCGCCACCCGCATTCCCTTAGGAACGGTCAAGACCCGGCTGAGAAGCGGGATCCAACGTCTGCGTGAGTTGTGGCTGGAAACGCAGGCTCAACAATCTTCTCACGGATAATCAACGTATAATCTGGCATATGGATTGAGTAGTAACCTGAAGATGAACGGCAAGAACGACACCCACCTGCAAACCGACTGCGACGCGCTGCTGGCGTTGATCCCGGAGTACGCCTTCGGTCTGACGGCACCGGAGGAAACCCGGCTGGTCGAGTCCGGCCTGAGCGCCTGCCCGGAAGCTGCCGCCCAACTGGAAGGCTACCGCCGGCTGCAAAGCGATATGCGCGAGCAGGTGCCGCAGATGAACCCGCCCGCTGGCTTAGAGGCCCGCTTGATGAGCGCCATCGCTGAGCCGGTGCCGGTCGTGCAACCCGTTCCGATGCCCCGTCGTCGGCTGCGTCCGGTCTGGTTGATCGCGGCAGCGGCTGTGCTGCTGTTGGGCTTGAGCAATCTCTACTGGCTGACGCGCGTCAACAGCCTGAGCGAAGAACACCGCCAACTGCTGAACCAGGTCAGCGCCCTCAGCCCGGAGGCCAGCGCCTTCGTCCTCAGCAGCACCAGCAATCTGCGCTGGGTGCGGCTGCCGCCCAAAGAACCAGAGACGCGTTCGTGGGCGCTGCTGATGTGGAATGCCGAGAACAAGATCGGTCTGATGTGCGCCTGGAATATGCCTGAACTGGAAGCGGGCAAGACCTATCAGTTGTGGCTGACGCGCGGCGAGGTCAAGGTCAGCGCTGGAACCTTCCAACTGGATGAAAATGGCAACGGCACGCTGCTTTTCAACCTGACCGAGCCGATTGATGAATTCACCTGGGCGCGCATCACCGCCGAGCCGGAAAGCGGCAGCCCCCAGCCCGGCGAAAACATCGTCGTGGTCGGTGAGTTGTAGGCAGCTTAACTGACGGGCGTGGCAATAACTGATCAGCCAGCTTCTCAACACAGATGTGATCTGCGATGCTTGTATTCCCCTATAAACGGTAACACTCTTGGTTCGCTGTGAACTCACATCGTGTTCCATGCCGTGTGTGATGGTATTGTCCTGGGTCACGAGGTTGACGTTCGACTATTTTCAAGCGCGGTGTGGTGTCATACAATGCCGCTACAGTCTAAGCCTGAATGATAGAAAGTTGATGCTATGACCCAACCAACGATTGTGGTGCTGAAGGGTGACCAGACCGGCCAGGAATTGCTGGATGAAGCGCTGCGGGTGATTGATCCGGCCGTGACCCGTGTGAATGCCACTTTTGAGACATTTGATCTCTCATTGGAGAATCGGCGCAAGACCCGCAACGAAGTCGTGCGTGAAGCGGCGGAACGGATCAAGCAAACCGGGTTAGGGATCAAGGCCGCCACGATAACCCCGCCGGAAAAGGGCGATGTCGGCAGCCCGAATGCCCTGCTGCGCGAGTGGATTGATGGTCAGGTGATTTTGCGCACGGGACGGCGCATCCCCGGCGTGCGCCCCTTTGGCGGTGTCCATGCGCCGATTGCCGTCATCCGTATGGCGGTGGATGGCGAATATAGCGAAAAAGCCTGGCGTGAGGGCGAAGGGCTGGACGAAGTTGCCTATAGCACACGCCGCTTGTCACGCCGCAACTGCCGCGCCGTGGCCGAATTCACCTTCCGTTACGCCCAGCGCAACAACGCCAAAGTGTTTGGCGGTCCCAAATACACTGTCAGCCCGGTCTATGAAGGGATGTTCAAGGAAGAGCTGGATGCGGCGGCCCAGCGCTATCCGGGTGTGGCTTATGATCCACAGTTGATTGATGCCACTTATGCTCTGCTCCTTGAGACGGAAGGGGAAGCTCTGGTCATCCCGGCGCTCAACCGCGATGGCGATAACCTGAGCGATCTGGTCATCAAGATGTTTGGCACGATTGCTGGTGCTGAGTCGGTAATTTTTAGCTTCGATGATACCTTCGATGTCAAGGTCGCGCTCACCGAAGCGCCGCATGGTACTGCACCTAGCCTTCAGGGAAAGAATATCGCCAATCCGATGGCGATGATCCTGGCTGGGGCGGCACTGATGAAATATGTGAAGCACAATGATGCTGCCAGCCGTGCCAGCCGTGCCATTTATGAGTCGGTGCTGGAAGCGGTACAAAGCGGTGTGAAAACCAATGATTTAGGCGGTTCAGCCAGTACCACGGACTTCACTGACGAGGTGATCCAGCGCGTCAAGAGCAAGCTGGAAGTGTGGGATGCTCTGGGAGGATAAAAGAAACAGGGTGCTGTTGAAGCACCCTGATCCATACCTGATATTACTCTAACGGTTCAGGCGGCGGATTGCTGGATGTGGTGTAGCATTCCGGCGTTGAACAGCGGCTGGGCAGTCCAGCAGCAGCGGGCAGGGCGGTCATCACCAGCATAACGCCCAGGACGACCAACAGGAGCACTCGTAACAGCTTTGCATTCATGATTCGTTCCTCAATTGACGGTTCTAATAACCCGTGACAGCGCGTCCATCGGTATAGCAATTGGGAGTCGGGCAGCGGCTGGGCAGACCCGCAGCAGCGGGTGCGATGGTTGCAAGAAGGACGACCGCCAGCAGAACTGACAATATGATGCGTTTTGACGATGAGCGCATGGTGCATTCCTCTGAATGACTTTTCGATAATTAAGTTCAATATAGCACAGAATTGAGATGCGGGTGTGAATTTATTGTAAATTTTTCTAAATGAGGCTATGTCAGGGCTTCTTGAGGCTGAAGCTGAAGGTTGCGCCCGCGCCAGGCTCACTATTGATACTTACTGTTCCACCCAACTTTTCCACAATGGTCTTGACAATAGATAGCCCGATGCCGTTGCCTTCGATCTTGTGTTGCCCCAGCCGTTCGAACCTGTTGAAGAGCAGCGCCTGCTGCTCCGCGGTCAATCCGCTGCCGTTGTCGCGCACCCAAAAGCGGATCAGATCGCCATCTGCCTCAGCTCCCACGGTGACAAGTGGGGGTGTGCCACCATATTTGAGCGCATTGCTCAGGTAATTGACCCAGGCTTCTTCCAGCCATGAGGCATGCCCCAGGGCAGGTGGCAGCATGCTGCTGACAGTAATGCGCGCAGCACATTTCTCGACTAGCGGTTGCACCCGCAGCAGCGCTGCATCGACCAGTGCCTGCATGTCAACCACCTGCGGTAGAATCTCTTCTTTGCGCGCCTTTGCCAGACTGAGCAGCGCGGCCACAATGTCGCTCATCTTCTCCGACGTCGTCATGATGGTGTTTATGTAGCTCATATTTTCATCATCCAACTGCTCTGCCAGATTGATTTGCAGCAGGCTGGCAAAACCGTAGATATGGCCGATGGGGTTACGCAGGTCGTGAGCTACCTGATCAGCATAGGCATCGAGATCTGCGATCATACGCTCGTTGAAGTCGATCTGCTTCTTGAGGCTCTGGCTGCGCAGAAGCTGAGTATCGGCTTCGAAGCGGGCGCGTTCCACCTCGTAGAGCGCCTGAAGGGTTTTCTGACGGCTGTCAGCCTGTTCATTGAAGACGGCTTCCTTAACCTGATAGGATAACTCGAGGTGAAAAAAAGCCCTCTCAAAATCGCCGATCTGTTTGAAATAACGGGACACCAGTTCATGCGTCTCAGCGATGTCAGGTTTGGCTTCCAGCGCCTGAAAGATCTCCAGAGCGTGGTTAAGATAAGGCAGGGCCTCATCCAGCCGTTTCTGTTCGATCAGAATACGGGCATAATGTTTTTCGATACCCCCTTCATAGAGGCGTCCATCTGTGCTGCGGATCAGCTCCAATGCTTCGTGAAAGCATCGATGCGCTTCGTCCGGCTGTGCCAGATAATGATAGGCTGTACCGATTTGGCGAAGTGCCTCGGCTTCCCCGGTGGCGTATTTCAGCGTTCTGAAGATTTCCCGGCTGTGCTCCGCTGTTTCAATGCCCTGGCGGTACTCCCTCAGGTGGTTATAGGTCTCGGACAAATTGAGATAACCAATGCCCACTACCAGGTTGGCGCCACGGCGCGATTGGTAGAGATTGACGGCTTGTGAGAAGTGCTGCAGCGCCATGGGGTAATCCCCCAGGGCGTTGAACAGATTGCCAATGTTGCTCAACATCGATCCAATTTGCAGATCGCTGCCGATGGGTTGGATGATGTTAAGGGCTTTACGGAAACAATCGAGGGCATCAGCACGGTTGCCGACGACCTGATGAATATTGCCCAGCGTGTTGAGGGCGTCATGTTCGTTGGATAGGCGCTGCAATTCGCGCGCCAGTTTCAATGCTTGCGATGCCTCGCGCACTGCTGGAGCATAGTCCGCCAGCACAAAATAGGTCCAGGCCAGGTTCAGCCGACTTTCCAGGATACCAGCAGCATACTGATGCTCTAATGCCTGCTCCAGAGCCTGCTGCGCCAGCATAAGCGCTTCTTTAGGGGCGCGCTCACTTTTCCAGGCAGCCTGATTGTTCAACTCGTTAATCGCAGTTTCTTCAGGTCGTTTCACTTCAGCAGACACTTGCACTGCAGTCATTCCATCACATCACGTTATTTCCTGTGATGTTAATCGTAACACGAATGCTGCCTGTATGAGAGTTAAAGGTTGTAGCGATCCGGCTGCACCCTACGCCTCCGCTATCAGTTAACAAATGACCATGAACTGCGCCCCAGATTGACGAACACGGTTCGACCATCGGGCAAGGTTATGTGGGTATAGGGGAAGTAGCCGGGTTGATTGAAGTTCATGACCGTCGCCGTATAACCTTGTTCCGGCGCGGTTCCCCAGCCCATCCGATCCCGCACCTGGCTCCACACCTTGCCAAACGCATTGACCGGCACAACCAGACCCGGCCCCGCATCACCCGGGGGCGCAACAACCGGAACTTCCCAGACCGAATAAGTCGGCTCGCTGTAGGGCCAAACACTGCCACTGCTGTTCAGGCTTTCAAAGACCAGAACATCGCCGGTGTCCTGCCGCCAGATCATAAACCCGTTCTGGAAAGGCTGGTAGGCGGCCCCGGTGGTGCTGGTGCTGACAGGTGTAGCAGCGGTAGCAACCAGGGTCGGCGTGAGCGTGGCTGTGACGACAGGGGGTGGTGCGGTGGGGCTGGGTGCGAAGCTGCTGCTGATGCTCCAGCCAGTGGCCGACCAGCGGGCATAGCGTCCATCCGGTAGATTGAACTGGATCAGCGCCCCATTTTGCACAACAGGCGTCATCAGATAGCCTTGCTCAGTGGTGATCGCCCAGCCAATCGCAGCGCGGGCATAATTTGTCCAGACGCGCCCGAAGCCGTTCTGTGGCACAAAGCGTCCGGCAGGTACAATGACCCGGTTATCAAGCGGCAGTTGGGCGTACTGGCTGGAGGAATAGATGGTGAGTGCGCCAGTGTTGTCTGTGCCAATGTAAGTATAGATTTCGCCGGTATCCGCCCGCCAGATCATGAAGCCGTTCTCAAAACCCTGAAACGTCGTGCCGATGCGGGGGCTGCTGCTCTCGGTAGGCAGCCCTGTTGGCAGCGTTTCATTGGTAAAGCTCCAGCGTCCATCGCGTTCAATGCGGAGGGTGCGCGTGCCTTCTCTCAAGGCGACCGTCGCCAGGAAGTAATTGCCGAAGGAAGGCGATTGCAGGAACATCTGGAAGGTTTGTTCACCGGGCAATATGGAGCAGCCCAGCGCCGCCCGCACCCCTGGCATGTTGTACCACACCTGAGCAAAACCCAGGACGACCGGGTAACAACCGGGCAGCGGCGTGGCAAGATCGCGCGGAACCGGCAGTTGACCGTACGTGAGGGACGAATACTCGGTGATACGCCCGCTGTTGCGATCCACCACCCAGATGCCGCTGTTGTCGCCGCGATAGATCATGAACCCGTTCTGGAATTCACGAATGTTCGATTGCACGTAGTAGCTGCCGAATCCGCTAGAGGGGAATTGAACGCTGCTCACTTGGGTTGGCTGTGGACTGTTGACCGGTGGAACCCGCAGCGATTGCCCTGCGAAAATGCGGGTGCTGGTCAGGCAGTTGGCCTGCATCAGTTGATTGAGGGTGATGCTGTAACGGCGGGCGATCTGGCTCAGGCTGTCGCCCCATCGCACGGTATAGCTTGCCCAATCGGCACGGATGCTGCACTGCGCGGCGGCTGGCGACTGACTGATGGCTGTCCAGAGACCAACGACCAGGAGCAGACTGAATATCATCAACCATCTACTGAGTCGCATGATGAAGTCCTTTGGGGAGAAGTAGACCTATTCACGTTGTAGCGTGGATCAGCCACTGCTGCTGGTTGCACATCCACTGATTGACCACCGCTTCGGTATCAATACTGTTTGAAACGCTCTGGCGTTCAGTTGACTGGCTGATGGGGTTTTGATGATCAGCGATGAAAAAAATATGCCCCTTGCGGGAAGGGGCATCGTGAGGCTGAAACAGGTTAGTTCGTTCGCAGGATACGAACGTGGCGATCCGGCTCGTCGCCATAACTTTCAGAGACCAGCCGCGCTTGCCGGGCGAGATCATGCTGGCGACGGCGGATTTCCGCTTCGGCAGGAGCGAGATCGACATACTCGGCTCCGTTGCGGACGCGGATGATGGCGGCTTTAGCCTCCTCCATCGCCCCCCCAAAAGGGTCTTCGGAACGTTCAACCTCCAGACCGAACAGATCGATCAGGAAGTTCTCGATCTGCGTCACGGTATTGGCGCGCAGGACATAGATCGGAGTGCCGCGCCGTTCGGCATCGACGATGATGCGCGGGCGGCGGCGATAGTCATTCTTGATGGTGACAATCGCATCGGCCTGGGCGAAGTCTTCCACAATCGTCAGCGGCACCCGCAGCCGTCGCGCCGACTGCTGCAAGCGATTGCGCGCCACGCCATAGACATACAGCCGCAGGTTCTGCATCGCGCTGCTGCTCACGGCTGGCGCGGAAGTACGACCTTCATTCTCATCCGGTTGTTTGTGACCATTGCGCCGTCCATTGTTGCTGTGCGGCGTGGTTGCGCCTTCACGGCTACCGTTATTGCTGGTGCGCCCATTGGTCATCTTCGCTTCTGGCACCATCGTCTCGATCTCGATCTCGCCACGCGCATTGCGGCTGCGGATCTCGACCGCCATCGGACGCCCGCGCAGGATGCCATCGACCGCCGCCGAGACATCTTCATGCACCACCAACCGGTCGCGGGTTTGAATCTCGATCAGCACATCGAAGGTCGGCGGGGCGCGGCGTTCCAGCACTGATTTCTGCGTCCCACGCCGGCGCGCTTCTTCATCAGAAAGCGTCACCGACTCGATGCCACCCACCAGGTCGGAGAGCGTCGGGTTGAGCATCAGGTTCTCCAGCGCGTTGCCATGTGCCGTGCCGATGAGCTGGACACCGCGTTCCGCGATGGTGCGGGCCGCGTCGGCTTCGCTGGAACGACCGATCTCGTCGATGACGATCACTTCCGGGTTGTGGTTTTCCACCGCTTCGATCATCACCTCATGCTGGCGTTCCGGATGCGACACCTGCATCCGGCGGGCGCGTCCGATGGCCGGGTGCGGCACATCGCCATCGCCGCCGATTTCGTTGGAGGTATCGACGATCACGACACGCTTGCGTTCGGCCAGCACACGGGCGGCTTCGCGCAGCATGGTGGTCTTACCCACACCGGGCGGCCCCATCATCAGGATGCTCTGACCAGACTCGATCAGGTCGGTGATGATTTCGATAGTGCCATACACCGCGCGCCCGACGCGGCAGGTCAGACCCACTACATCCTGCCGCCGGTTGCGGATGGCCGAGATGCGATGCAGCGTACGTTCCAGGCCAGCGCGGTTGTCGCTGTCAAACGAGCCGATATTGGCAACGATGGTATCAATGTCTTCGCGTGTGACTTCATCCTCCAACAGGATCATTTCGCCCTCGACATAACGCGCTGTTGGCACACGCCCCAGATCGAGGACAATCTCGAGCAGCTCATCGATATTCCCAATGTGATCGAGCGCAGCATTCAAATGAGGGGGCAAAACTCGTCGCAGTTCGTGGATGTTGTCGGTAATCCGTCGTTCCATAGAGTGGGTACATCTCTCCTTGATCTAGTGTAGCGGAGCGTTAACCAGGCTTATTGCATCCTTTCGCTCATACACGCTTCGAGTTCGGTCGCGCCACTGGTGGGTGGCTTGATCGTGTGCGGCACCACCTGGAACTGATGCTCCAGCGGGGTATAGGCTGCCGCGCGCACGCCGGCTGCGATGTGCTTGACCATCACCGCCTGCCGCGAGCAAATCGTGAACCCCAGCGCCTCCAGCGCGTCATCCAGCCAATCCTGATAACGGCGCACCCGCACATAGACTGGCACTTTGGCACAGCGCTCGATCTGGTTGACGGCGGCCTGGATGATGTCGGCGGCTTCACTGAAGACATCCGGGTGCAGATGCGGCATCAGGTAGACGCCGCTGCGGCCTTCGACTACGCCGATATAGCCTTCCACCCGGTCATGCTTGCGATACACCAGCCCTTCACCGACGCCCGGTAGTTCGGTGACCGTTTGTACCAGACGTGGGATGATGTTGCCATACAGGACATGAATCCCGGTCAGGTCATCCTGCGTCGCTTCGGTCAGTTCGATCGGATGGCGCAGCGGATGATGCGCCCGATCTTCCGGCGCGCGGCACCAGATTTCCTGGCGGGCATATACTGCGTAGTGAGCGATACGCATGGTCTTGAACAGCGGGGCATTCTCATCGACTTCCGCCGTCAGGATGTGTGCACCATGTTTGCCGGCTTCCATCGCCATTGTATCGAGCAGGTGCAGCCAGGCCGTATCGTCTTCGCCTTCTTCCAGATCAGGCGCGACATACGCCACGCGGGCGAAATCCTCATCGGCACTCAGGCGGAACTGACCGACAACCTGACCACTTTCCGCCCGTGTCACCATGGTGTGAACCCCACGAATGGGCAACAGCAGGGTGAACAGACCGGCACTTTGTGAGCCAGTGGCATCCTGTGTGAAGCACATTTCACTATCCAGCACAATGCCGCTTTCGCTCAAGCGTTTGACCAGTGGGATATCCACCAGTGTCACAGCACGGGTTTCAGCGGTATCACGCATGTATCCTCGCTTTGTTGTTGATCGTGGTCACAGGATAACCCTGTCCACCTTGCAACATCCTCATCGGTGATAACACCGTCGCGAGGATGGGGTTCTGTTGCGCTTACGACTATCTCATATTGTAGCACCGCCCATCCGCCCATCACAATTTCGTCAACCGCTGATTGACCACCGTTTCAGTGCACCGGGTCAGTATAAAATACCAGTTTGGGTTTTTAAAGGGTCAAAAAGGGTCAATTCCATTCAACACAGTGTCCACAAATTCTACAAAATGCACAAATCCGCTAAAATAAGCGCATGAATACTCGAAACGTACTTCAAACCCTGTGGCGTGGCTTCACACTGCGCTGTCCGAATTGCGGGCGCGGCGCGATGTTTCACGGCCTGTTTCAGCCCATCCCCACCTGCTCCGCCTGCGGGGTGCGCTATGAACGGCGCGAGGGCGAATCCATCGGCGGGACGCTGATTAATCTGGTGGTGGCGGAAGTCCTGTCGATGGGCGGGCTGATCGTATCCCAGGTGGCCTTCAGCCCACCGCTGGCCTTTCAACTGACCTTCTGGGTCAGCTTCAACGTTCTGTTCATCATCTTCTTCTACCGCCATGCCCGCGCCCTGTGGGTCGCCATCACCCATCTCTCAGGCGGCTTGCAGGCCGATACCGAACCGAACCGTTCATAAGGACACACATGAGCTATACCGTCACCCGTCTGCGCGGCGAACCCATCATCCACATTCAGTTCATCGGCGAGACCACCGCAGCCGATGTGGTCGCCTCGCGTGAGGCCTCCCTGCCCCTCTCAATGGCGATCCTGACAGAAGACCCGTCCGCGGTGGTCTATATCATCATCGACAACCGGCAGATCAACACCACCTTCATGGAAACGCTCAACATCCTGCGGACACAGGTCATGGAAACCCGCGCCGACCAACTGCCCATTCAGTTCGTGGTCGTTGGCAGCAATGCCAGCACCCGGACGTTCGTCACTGCTCTGGCGAACGAGGCGCATGGGGGCATCCGGGTGCCGCTTTACCTGCACCTGGAAGATGCGTTGGAGTACATCCATACTGACATTGCACGTCGTGTTGCGAAAGAGACATGATGCAACACTGTCATATCTGACCCACTATCTTTATCGACTTGAAAGCGAGATCAGCATGATTAAACAAGTGGCGCACATCTGCATCGGCGCACTCGATCTGGACCAAAGCCGGCACTTTTACTGCGACATCCTGGGTCTGGAAAAAGGATTCGACTTCGTAAAGCAGGGTGAGATCATCGGTTTCTATGTCAAGACGGGAGCCAATACGTTCATCGAAATCTTCCACCAGGCTGAATCACCCAGCAGCACAAACCCGATCATCCGCCATCTCTGCCTGGAAGTGGATGACCTGGATGGTTTCATTGCTGACGTGCGGGCGAAGGGGTGGGCAGTCACCGATAAGAAGAAGGGCGGCGATGAGTCGTGGCAGGCCTGGCTGACCGACCCCAGCGGTGTGGCAGTAGAAGTGATGCAGTACACCGCAGCCAGTTCACAGTTCACCGGAAATCCGTGTCAGGTAGATTGGTGATGGGTGGGCAGTGGTCGCGGCGTCGCTGGCTGGCGTGGCTGGGCAGCCTGGCGCTGTTGGGTATTCCAGGTCGATGGGCTGGGATGAGTACACCCTCTGTAATTGTCATTGGCGCGGGGGCAGCCGGACTGGGTGCGGCGCGACGGCTGCATGATGCCGGACTGAAAGTGACCACCCTGGAGGCACGAGATCGGCTGGGCGGACGAATGCACAGCAGCTACGACTTCGCCCGCTATCCGATTGAACTGGGCGCGGAATACATCCATGGTGATCGGGTGGCAACCTGGTCGCTGCTGCGTCAAGCGGGGATGCGGGCCCGACCTGCCTTTGAAGATGCGGTCAACACCATCCTGCACCTGGGTGATGAACGGCTGACAGTGGAGCAGTGGGGCCTGATGCCAAACGTGGATCTGCTGGGCGAAGAACGCTACTACCAGATGGCGCAGCAGTGGGTCGAGTCCGGTGAGGATGATATTTCGCTGGCCGATCTGCTGGATGAGAATGACATCCTTCTGGGCGACAGTCTATACAGTCTGATCGATGGCGCAATGCAGGGTTTCCTGGCGGCACCCCTGGATCAATTCAGCACCTACAGCTTGCTCGAATTTGAGGATGATCCTGGCGGAAACTATCGCGTGGCACAGGGCTACAGCCGCCTCTTCGAAGGATTTGCTGAGGGTCTGTCGATCCGCTATGGCGCTGAAGTGCGACGCATCGAATGGGGTGGCAACCGTGTCCGCGTGACGCTGGCCGATGGTTCTGCGCTGGAAGCGGATCGAGTCATCATCACGCTGCCGCTGGGGGTGCTGCAAGCCGAAGTGGTGACGTTCGATCCAGCGCTGCCCGCCGCTAAACAACGCGCCATCGCCGGGTTGGGATCGGGTGCTGTCAACAAGCTCATTCTGCATTTTGAAGATGCTTTCTGGCCGGAGACGATGGAGATGCTTTACACCGAGCGCCTGACCCAGAATTACTGGCGTCCCGGCTGGGGGCGACGTGACGAGCAGCCGATCCTGACCGGCTTCATCGGCGGAAGGGGTGGCGAAGCGCTGTCTGAGATGGGCGAAAAGGAGGCAATTGCTACCGCGCTGGATGATCTGAAAGCGATCTTTGGCACCCGCTCGCTCAGCCGGCTACGCAGTGGGCAGTTTGTCGACTGGTGGGGCGACCCCTTCAGCCGGATGGGCTACAGCTATGTGCCAGTGGGTTCAGCCGGGCTGCGGCAGATTCTGGCCGAGCCAGTGGGCGATCAGTTGTTTTTCGCCGGTGAAGCCAGCAATGTGGGGCGTCCGGCACTGGTGCATGGCGCGCTGGAAACGGGCTACCGCGCTGCCCGCCAAGTCCAGCGCAGCCTGGACTGACCGGACTCGTTAATTCGCGTTCAGCACCCGTTCGGGATGCTCAGGTTGGTTGTGATGTTGACATCATAAAGATCATAGCGAAGAGTCACCAGGCCATCAACGGGCAGCGCCCGATCAAAGATGATGGCATTGGCAACATTGAGGCTGACATAAAAGCGTGCCACGACATTCTGTGCCGGGTTCACCCATAATTCGCCGTCGACCAGCTCAATGCGACCGCCATCCAGGACGCGGATTGAAGGCAGGCTGACAGCAGCCTGTTCGAAGCTGTAGCGCCAGACTTCCTGACCGTTGATCGTCGCGACCTGTCCGGCAGGCACCGCTCGTCCGACTCCGCCCACCAATGTCCCGGCGCGTAGCCCGGCAGCCGTCACCGCATCTTCTACATCCGTAACACAGATACCGGACTGAAGCAGAAATGAGTCCGGTCCCAAGCGCACCGCCTCGAACGCATTGTCTTCACGTCCCAGCATCTCGCCGCGCGTCGCCACGATCACTCGCCGTGAGGAGCCGATCTGGTTGAACCAGACATCGGCCAGGGCATTGGCGCTGGTCTGGCGTGGCGTATTGGCGAACACACCATCAAACAGCAGTTCCACGCGATAGCGACCGCCGGCCAGCAGGTTGAGATTCTCATCGACTTCGGGAAAAGAGACTGACTCGCGGAAGCCTTCTGGCGGGGCAACCGACGTGAGGAACTGCGCTGTCGCCAGGCTTTCCATGACGGCTGGCGTTGGCAGATCGGCAATGGTCTGACCGCGCTGGCTGTTACAGGCTGTCAGGCAAGATAGACAGCATAACCCGATAAGAAAATAGACTTTCACACGA
This sequence comes from Anaerolineae bacterium, assembly GCA_022843385.1. Lineage (GTDB taxonomy): Bacteria > Chloroflexota > Anaerolineae > Aggregatilineales > Phototrophicaceae > CFX2. Next base: position 63,046 of record JALHNT010000032.1, read on the forward strand.
CACTCATCACACAACAACTGATCACTGGTGTGCATTGTACACCCTTCAGCCTGTCAGGGGAAATTCAACGAAGTTGTTTAAAGGAACGTCGGTGAGTTAGGTCAGGGCGATTCGGTGGCTTCTGGTCGCGGGATGACATCAACGACGATAGTGACGGGCGGGCTGGGGCGGTCATCGGCGCGGTAGGCGATCGCGGTGATGGCGTGCTTGCCCAGCCCCTCGGCCAGCCAGTTGAAACGGACGACGAAGGCTGGGACGGGGGTGTTGTTCTCTGGTGCGGCCTGGTCATGCGGGACATCATCGATCAGCAATTCAACCCGGCTGATGCCCACGCCGCTGTCCTGTGCTGCCACTTCCAGCGTCAGGTCGGTGCCTTCGAAGACGCTGCTGTTATTTTCCGGATAGGCGAAACGTACCTGGGGTGCATCCAGCGTCGGCACCGGCGTGTCAGTGACATTGCCCGCCCGCAGGTTGCATCCAGCGAGCAACGCCGCGCACAGGATGAGGAGGAATGTGGAAGATTGGCGCATCCGCCCCTCACAAATCGACGCAGGCGGTCAAGCTGCCGCCTTCTTCGACGCCCAGCCAGCGGTTGAAGGTGAACTGCCATTCGCGGCTGGTCTCGTCGTCCTTGACGCGGACATACTCAACATACCAACCGGAGTCAGCCGTCGCGTCCTGTCCAATACAGCAGCGGGTCAGGTTTCCCAGATCTGGGACTTCCAGCACGAACTTGTCGATGCTGCCCTCTTCAAAGGCGAAGATGTCTTGTGGCGGCAGATAGATCGATTCGGTATGTCCCTGCGTGCCGGTGAGCTGGAGGAAGACGTTCGAGTCGGTTCCGCCCAGCGGTTGTTCTCCGGTCTTGATCCACAGATAATACAGGTTGGTCTTCACAGCCTCATCCCCTCGGCAGCAGGACACTCATGTCCAGGCGCAGCAATTGATCGCCTTCGGCAGCGATGCCCAGCGCCATGCGCCGCTGGTTGGTGGCATTGGAACTGACTCCGCCCGGTATCTGGAAGAAGGTATTATAGAGCGCCAACAGATCGACATAGAGATCAGGGCGCGGCGTCTGGCTGATGATGTCCTGATAGCCGGGCAGATTGACCAGCCGGTCATCGCCTTGTTCCGCCGCCAGCACCGGTCGAATGGCGTTGCCGGTGGTCAGAATCAGCTTATCATTCTGCGTGGCGATGGTGAAGATTGGGCGACCAGAGACATCCGCGCCAAGTGTCGTAATTGACCAGCCATTGATCGGGTCAGCTGGCTGACTCTCCAATCCGTACAGCGTTTGCAGCAGGCGGGTCACGCCGCTTTGCGCCGCATCCGGGTCATCAACTTCGGTGACGATCAGGACATCGAAGGGGGTGTTGAGCAGCGGGAGCGGATTATTCGGGCGCGGTAAAATCGCCAGCGTATAACTGCCAGAGACATGGCTGAACAGATCGGCTTGCAGATCGTAGCGGTTGACGGTCTTCATCACCTCGCTGAAAGCGCTGACCACCTGACGCAGATCATCGGCGCTGGGGGCATTGGCTAGCCCGCTGGCGGTGCCAACCGTCTGAATGCCCAACCCACCGATTAATTCACGGGCGAAGTTGGTCATGGGCAGCGAAGTTATAGCGTCGCTGAGGAAGTGGGTGAAGTTGCTGCCGCTGTGCACCAGCAGGGCATTGCGCGGCACAAATTCCAGTAGCGCCGGGTTGGCGATCTCGGTTGCGGTGGGCAGCGCGCCGGAGCTGTGGAAATAGGCGCTGGCGCGGACAGTGAAGGTCTCGGTGTCGAAGCGCAGGCTCACACCCGCTCCATCAAAACTGCCATCCAACACCTGCTGCACGAAGCCCTGGCTGGTCAGCGCCCCGCCTAGCGCTTGCAGCAGCGCCTCGGAAGTCGCCTGCCCGTTCAGCAGCCCGTTGATGGCTGGTAGCAGGTAGTCGCCGCCGATATAGGCCGAGATCGGGGCATCAGCCGGGCTGGCCTCGGTGATGGCGCGATAGGCGGGCTGGGCGCTGATTGGCTCGGCAGCTCCTGCCTGAACATCCAACCCGGCCTTGACCCGTTCCAGCGGGCCGATGAATACGACCGTCGAGGTGATGGCGTAGCTGACACGATCTCCGATATAGATTTTGACCGAACGATGCTCGGTCTCGCTGCCCAAATCCTGACCATTCAGGATCGGGCTGAGGGCGCTAGTGGCATTCAGATAATTGGTGACGGGCAGCACCAGCAGGATGTCGTCGGTTGCAGTCTCGAAAGCGCCATCAAACTGGCGGTATGCCAGCGCCATCTCACCTTCGACCCAGGGCAGCACATTATCGACGAAGCTGGTGCCATCGACATTAAACCACTGGATGAAGGGAATCACGGTATCGAATTGCAGCGCTTCATCACCCAGCGCGACCCGGTTGGGCTGTAACATCTGGGCGGCAAAGGCCACCGCGTTGATGTTCTGTACTGTTACGCCCGGCTCGGTCAGGCGTAGGCGGATGAAGCCGGCAAAATCCGCCGGGATGTAATCCGCCGCATCGCGGGTGTTGGGCTGCTGCGCAGCCACCGGTAGAAGAGCTATCAGGCTGACTAGCAAAACCACGAAAACCAAGCGTTTCCACATAAGCGTATTCCCACATCCACCCAATCCATCCAACCATAACTCTACTCGAAATGCGCGCCAGATAGCAACCATCGTTCATCCTGCTCCAATCGAAGGGGCAACCCTGGCTTCCTGACGGCTACAACAAGGCTGGGTTTCGACTTTCCCAAACGCCCAAGCCCGATTAAACTGATGACAAACAGATCGAACAGGAAGCAGACCATGTTGAAGCGACGCATCTGGCTTGTGTTGATTATCGCCCTGCTGGCGGCGCTCCCGGCCAGCGCCCAGGATACCACTATTCGCAATCCGGAAGAGCTGGCGCAGCGCTGGTTGGGCTACAACCCAATGATTCCGGCGATTCCGCTGCCCTCGCCGGCTTATGGTGTCGGCGATGAGGCGACCTTCTGGGTGAGCAAGACCAAGCAGGACGCGCCGAGCCAGATCACCACCATCGCGGCAGCCGTCACGCCCAGCCTGTACATCTTTGTTGAAGAGGGATTGACCTTTGATCCGCAGCGCATGGCACAGTTGGCGCAGCTCCTGGATAGTCGCTTCGCCTTGCTGCGGCTGAGCGCCAACCAAGGTGGCATCACGGTAGTGCCAGAAAGCCGGGCGGACTTCGATGCGCTGGAGCAGGTGCCATTCAGCGATATCGATAATGATCCCCACTTCTATGTTCTCTACACCCGTGATCTGAACACCGTCAACACCACGCTCTATAACCCAGTCAATCCGCTGCCGGAGCGCTGGGTGAGCAACGGCTGGAGCAATGAGCACGAGATGCTGCTGGTCAATACGACGCTGACGCCCAACCTCGACCTGACCGATGAAGCCTATATCAGCCGCATCACGCGCCAATTCTATACTATGCTGGCCTTCAACAATCAGGCACGTCAACCGGTGTGGCTGCGCGAGGCGCTCTCGTGGCGACTGTTGTTCCAGCTTGATCAACGGGAGCTAACGATAGACGACATCGGGCCGTTCTTCGCTGCTCCCAACACCTCGCTGACCAGCGGTGACTTCGGCGCGGGTCAGGCTTTTCTGAGCTATTTGCAGCAGCGCTTTGGTCCCGGCATTTTCAGCGAGATCAGCCAGCAGAGTGGAACTGGTTTGCGGGCACTGGATCGGGCGCTGGAAATTCGGCAGGCCACCGATACGGTGTCTGGCGAGCCGATCACAGCGCTGGATGTCTTCGGCGATTTTGTCATGGCTAATGTATTCAACGGCGCGATTGGCGATGGCCGTTTTGGTTACAGCGACCCGGCTTTCGCCGATCTGCGAGCCGAGCCGCTGGTAATTCAGGATGAGTTCAATTTCCAGACACCCCAAATCGCTGTCAATCAATTCGGCAGCACCTATCTGCTGCTGACCAGTACTGCGCCCGATCCAGTGGATTTCACGCTGGTCTTTCAGGGGCTGTCACAGACGCCGCGGTTGCCCATTCCGGGAGAAGTCGACAATCATTTTTATTGGTCGGGCAACACCATCAACGCTAACACTTCGATGGTACGGAGCTTCGATCTGACGGCGGTGAACCAGGCCAGCCTGTCATTCGATGCCTGGTATGTGATGTCCAATGGGTGGAACTACGGCTATGTCAGCATATCCGAGGATGATGGTGAGAGTTGGCAGATCATCCCCACTTCACTCAGTACCAGCAGCAATCCCTACGGCCTGGGCTATGGAGCGGGACTGACTGGCTTCAGCAGCCCTGAGCAGCCGCGTCCCTTCCCCTTCCTGGGCGTCAACCTGGATGGGATGGCGATTACCAACATCATGGAGAACAGCCCACTGGCTGGCACTGAAGTGCGACCCGGCGATGTGTTGGCTGGACATGATGGCGCAGTCTGGGCCGAGGGCGAAGACATCTTCAGCTTCCTGGCGCAGTTCCGCCCCGGCGACACGATCAGCCTGTATATGCAGCGCGAGGATGAATTCTACAGTGTCGAGGTGGTGCTGGGGACACATCCGGTGCGCGTCATCAATCCTGATCCGATCTGGGTGACACAATCGGCAGATCTGTCGGGTTTCGCTGGCAAGACCATCCTGATCCGCTTCGACTATATCAGCGCCGCCGAAAACCCTGATCTTGGAATCGCCATCGACAACATCGCCATCCCGGAGATCGACTATCTGGATGACGCCGAGTCGGGGGTGCAGGGATGGACGCTGAGCGGCTGGCAGCAGATGCGTAACGAAACCGAGCAGCAATTTCTGGTGCAGTTCGCCCTGCTGCGGCAGGAGGGTCAGAGCCAGATTGGACGGCTGCTGGATGACCAGGCCGAAGAGCCACTGGGCGGCTGGGACTTCACTCTTCAGCCCAATGACCTCCTGATCCTGACGGTCTCCGGCATTAATGCGGACACCAACATCCCCGGCCTGTATCAGTTCGCAGCACAGGAACGTCAGGCCAATGGTTCTGCACCGGAGGATGAGCCGACGCCAACAGTGCAGCCGAGCATCTGAATGCGCTTGATCTACTCTCTGCCGGGAAGCAGCCCGGCGGAGCATTCGTCAGGTGATTAACACCGGAAGGCTGTGGTTTCATCTCGAACAGGCCGCTGTAACCGCCCCCCAGAAGGCGGCTCGCACCGGCGCGATAGCGAAGTCGATCTCCGCCTGCTGGACGGCGCGCTGTTCGATGGCTTTGCGATCCACTTGCCCGCCCGCGACGGCCTCCAGTGTTCGCACGAGTGCTGCTACATCCGGCTGATCGACCACCAGGCCACACCCATGTCGAGTAATGTAATCGCACACAAAGGAGCCTGCTGGGGCGTGAACCAGCACTAACCGCCCGGATTGTAGATAATCGCCCAACTTCCCCGGTGAGGCCAGCCGCAGCACTTCGGCAATTTCTGAGTCGAATGCCAGCGGCAGAAACAACAGATCAGCCGCCCGCAGCGCCGCACCCACCTGTTCCTGTGGAATGTGCCGATGCACAGTGATCGAAGCGCCGGTCAGCCCGGCCTCAGCCAGTACCTCAGCCGGTTGGTCTGTGAACAGATGAAGATGCCAGCGGGCTGGTGGGGTGTATGCCATCCCCTGGAGCAGGCGGCGGAAGGCATCCCAGTGAGCGTGATAGATTGCGCCAGCATAGACGATATTCAGTCTGTCATCAGGGAGGGACAGCACAGGGGTTTCTGACACCCTGAGCGCAGCCGGATTATGAACGACTACCGTCGGACAATTGTAGCGCCGCTGGTACTCGGCTGCCGTCAATTCATTGGTGACGATCACCTGCGCAGCCTGATGCATCACCCGCGCCGCCCAGCCGGTTGTCACAGCGCGCATCCAGCCAGTCAGGTGATAGGCGTAGTCATCAAAGATGTAGGGGATCAGCGGCAGCTTCAACTGCTCACAGGTCAGCGCGGCAGCCGGCAGATCAAACACGGTGCCGGTGCAGGCTACCAGAGCATCGGGTCGGTCGTGACGCAGCAGACGGATGAGCTGATCGGCTCGCTGCCAGATATAGTGGTCGATGCGCCAGCGCTGACTCAATCGTGAGAGGGCACGCTCAGCAATATCACGTAGCGTAGCCACCGGATCATCCGGGTTGATGTGAAAGCGTGGTTCGGGGAGGATGTGCAGCCGTCCAGCCAGCGGCGGGGATGCGAAGCTGGTCGGTGGAAGCGGTTGGCTGGCGATGAGAACATAATCGTCAGGTGCGGCATTCTCCAGCAGGCGGTAGAGCATGACCGCCTGACCGGACGAAGCCGGCGGCAGGATATGTGAGAGCAGGGCGATGCGCGTCATGGGGGCCAGCCTATCACGAATTGGCTGTTCCATAAAGGGGTAGAGCTTCAAGCCGGTGCTGGCCTGGCCGCGTGTGCGCCCCGGCACAATGCTGCCCTGACTTGCGTCTTCACCGGGTACGCCAGTCGAGTCGGCGGATGACCAGCCACAAAAACAGCAGCATGAATCCGATCAGCGCCAGCAGGTCGAGCAGTAGCGGCAGTCGGTCGGCTTGCCCCAGCAGGACGTGCCTCAGCGCTGAGGCGGCATAAGTTGCTGGCGAGAACAGGCTGAGGATGTTCATGAATTCCGGCAGCCGTTCCAGCGGGATCAACACCGGGCCGAAGCCGAAGAGTACGAAACTGGTCAGAGTGCTGATGCTGTTCACTTCTTCCGGGTTCCGCCCCAGCAGGCCGATGAACGCCCCAAGGCCGGAGAGCGAGAGGCTGATGAGTGGGATGACCAGCAGAACCAGCGGATCAATCGCCAGCGGGAGGCGCAGGATGAGCCAGCCCAGCAGCAAGGTTGTCAGCGCTGAGGGCAGCGACAGCAGCAGGAACGCCAGCACCGTCGCAATAATCAGGCTGGAACGGTGAATGGGCAGGGTGGCGAAATAATCGAGCGTCCCGGCCAGCCGCATATACGCGAAGTTGCTGCTGACGCGCCCCAGCCCATCGAGCAGCAGCGACAGCACCAGATTGCCTGTCAGGATGTAACCGGCGGAGCGCACATCGTTGATCGAGAAAGCGCTGAAGGTGGCGATCAGGAACGTCGGTGCCAGGATGCCGATGATGATGCTGCTGCGCCACGACCAGCGCCAATTGGTCAACTGGATCAGCAGCAGATCCCACACCTGGACGAGATAGGGCTGATGAACCTTCATGATTGATCCACCGCCGCGAAATACAGGTCTTCCAGCGAAGCCGTGCTGAGGCGGAAATCTTCGACCCCTGGTGCCTGTTGCAACCAATCCAGATACTCGGCGGCGCGCCGGGGTTCAAGGAAGATCTGCCAGCGTCCAGGGCTGATCTCATGATGCAGGGTTGAAAGGGGCAGCGTTGGCGGCTGCGCCGGGTCGAAGATCACTTCGATGCGCCAGCGCTGATTCAGTTCAGCCTTCAATTGCCCTGGCCGTCCCAGCGCGATGAGCTTTCCGCCACGCAGAATGCCGACTCGCTGCACCACCTTCTCTGCTTCCAGCACATTATGGGTGACCAGGATGATGGTCGCGCCCTGATCGCGGTTGGCCTGGCGCAGCATGTCCCAGACCAGCGAACGGTTCTGCGGGTCAAGGTCATTGGTCGGCTCATCGAGGATCATCACCGGCGGCGCGGCAGCCAACGTGATGCCCAGCAGCGCCAGCCGCTTCTGTCCCCCGCTTAAACGTGGGATGGGCTGGTCATGCAGATGACCCAGATGCAGCCGTTCTAACACTGCATCACGCTCGCGCCGGGCTTCGGGATGGCTCAGGCCGCGCAGGTGAGCTGTGAAATACAACGCTTCGCCGACGGTCAGGTTGTTGAGCGCCATACCACTCTGCGGCATATAGGCGATGCGACTGGCCGCAAAGGCATGGGATCGACCCAACGGCTGTCCCATGAATAAAATCTCGCCGCTGGTTGGCTGTAAGAGCTGCGCCATCTGTTTGACCAGGGTGGTCTTGCCCGCGCCATTATCGCCGAGCAATCCCAGGAAATCACCGGCTTCAACCGTCAGCGAGATGTGGTCATTGGCGGGATGGGTCTGATGAGGATAAATCTTGGTCAGTTGATGAACATCGTAGATCAACATGGAGGTCAGTATAAGTGCGGTCAGCGGCATTAGCAAGATGCTCCAAAACGCGCTATGCTTTTTTAGGTGTTTTGCTCAGGCTCAAAACCCGCCGCGACTGCTTTAATTCGAATAGGGTTTTACTCTCTGGAGGAATGCAAGATGTTCGTTCGTTGGTTGACTCGTTTGAGTGTCGCAGCCATGCTGCTGCTTCTGGTTGTTGGCAGCGCGGCGCTGGCGCAGGACAGCGAATATGTCGATGAGTGCGTGGCGGCTTCGCCCGATGCTACACCCGAAACTGCTATGGAAGTCCCGGATAACAGCGAAGTCAGTTTTGAGATCATCCTGCCGAATGCGCGCGGGGATCGTTCATTCATCGACTCGGCGGCTGCCGGGGCCGAACGCGCCATCGCGGAACTGGGCGTGACCGGCACGATCATCGAAACGGCTGGCGTTCAGGAACATGATGCTGCGGTGCGCCGCGCCGTACAGAACAGCCCTGACATCGTGATTACCATCGCCGTTGACTCGACCACGATTGATGAGATTGTCGATGAATTCCCGGAACAGAACTTCGCCGCGCAGGAAACCTTCTTCCCCGCCCCGCCCGACTATCCCAATCTGGCGGTCTATAACATCCTCACCCACGAAAACAGCTATCTGGCGGGCATCGCTGCCGGTATGCTGACCCGCACCAAGACCGTTGGCGCGGTCGGTGGCGGTGACTTCCCCGGCATCAACCTGTTCATCGTCGGCTACGAAGAAGGCGTCAAGTCGGTCTGCCCGGATTGCGAAGTGCTGAAGGCCTATGTCGGCGGCTCGAACCCGTTCGCCGACCCGGTGCGGGCGAAGGAACTGGCGCTCGGTCTGTATTCGCAGGGCGCGGACATCCTGTATCAGGTGGCCGGACGCAGCGGTGAAGGTGTGCTGGAAGCGGCCAGCGACACCGGCAACTTCGCCATCGGCGTCGATAGCAACCAGGATGATCTGTATCCCGGCACCATCATCGTCTCGGCGATGAAGCGCGTCGATAACGCCGTGTACGCCTTTGTCCAGAGCATGGTCGATGGCACCTATGAAGCCGGTGAAACCACCGTCGGCCTGGCTGAGGGCTTCGCCGGTCTGAGCTGGGACCTGGGCATCTGCTCACGCACCTTCGATGAGAACGGGCCGGAAGATATGGTCGAGAAGCTGCCGGCCGTCCGCATGGCGATTGCTGAAGCTCGCGCCCAGATTCTGGCGGGCGAGATCGTCGTCACCAACGCGCTGGAACAAAGCGGCTAGACCTGTATCTATCCAGAAACCTCACCCCCCAACCCCCTCTCCGTTGACGGAGAGGGGGAGTCGAGCGAAGCGAGGCGGGGGTGAGGTTTCTGGAAGCTGTCCGGGGTGGTTCACGAACCGCCCCTGCACCCATGATGGTGGTCATGGGTATCCGAAGAACTGAAGTTCCCCTCACACCACAGGATGCCTCTATGCCCAACGCGGTTGAAATGCTCCACATTCGCAAATACTTCGAGTCATCGGCCACGCTGGCCTGCGATGATGTCAGCTTCACCGTCGCCAAAGGCGAGGTTCATGCGCTGGTGGGCGAGAATGGCGCGGGCAAGACCACGCTGATGAGCATCCTCTACGGGCTGGTCGCACCCGACCAGGGCGAGATTCGCCTTCACGAGCAGACTGTCGCCATCCACCACCCCAACGACGCCATCCGGTTGGGCATCGGCATGGTGCATCAGCATTTTAAGCTGGTGCCATCCTTCACCATCGCCCAGAACATCATGCTCGGCATCGAGCCGAACCAGTTGGGCTTCATCAACGGCAAGGATGAAGCCGAGGCGGTGCGGGCGCTCTCCGAGTCGTTTGGGCTGCCGGTTGACCCAAATGCGACGGTGGCTGAGATTTCGGTGGGGATTCAGCAGCGCGTCGAAATTCTGAAGGCGCTTCAGCGCAACGCCCAGGTGCTGATCCTGGATGAGCCGACGGCAGTGCTGACGCCGCAGGAAGTCCACGAACTCTACACCGTCATCCGCAACCTGGCGCAGAATGGGCGCACCGTCATCCTTATCACCCACAAGCTGCTGGAAGTGAAAGAAGTGGCGGATCGCGTCAGCACCATGCGGCGCGGGCGCATGATCGGCACCCATCAGGTGGCTGACGTGAGCATCCGTGACATGGCGAACATGATGGTCGGGCGCGAGGTAATCCTGCAAGTCGAGAAGAAACCGGCTCAACCCGGCGAGACCATCCTCCGCATCGAGAATGCGCTGGTGGCCGGGGCGGGTGGTGTGCCGGCGGTGTTCGGCGTGTCGTTGGAGGTGAAGGCCGGGGAAATCCTGGGCATCGCCGGCGTCAGCGGCAACGGCCAGACCGAGCTGATCGAAGCCGTGGCCGGGCTGCGTCCGCTGGATGGCGGGGTGATCTCGCTATTGGGGAGCGACATCAGCCACCAGACCGTTCGTGAGCGGCGCACACGCGGGCTGGCGCACATCCCGGAAGACCGGCTGGTGATGGGGCTGAACCTGACCACCAACCTGGATGAGAATGTGGTCGTCACTCATTATCACGAAGCGCCGTTTTCGCAGCGCGGCGTGCTGCAATTCGAGCCGGTGCGTAAGCTGGCGCAGCAGATCGTCGATGCCTTTCAGGTCAAGTCGGCGCGGGTCGGTGAAGGCATCCGTACCCTCTCCGGCGGCAACCTGCAAAAGGTGGTGCTGGGGCGCGAACTGGAAGGTCGTCCGCGTTTCATCATCGCCAATCAGCCGACGCGCGGGCTGGATGTGGGCAGCATTGAATTTGTTCACAAGACGCTGATCGAGCAGCGCGACGCCGGCGCGGCCATCCTGCTGGTGTCGGTGGAACTGGATGAGATTTTCTCGCTGGCCGACCGCATCGCCGTCATGTTCGAGGGGCGCATCATGGGCATCCTGAGCCGCGCCGAAGCGACCGAGGAGTCGGTCGGCCTGTTGATGGCCGGCAGTACGCTAGGGGTATAACACGATGGCAAAACGGCTGCGAAACCTGTTTGAGAGCGCCAGCATCCCGCTGATCGCCGTCCTGCTGGGGCTGCTGGTCAGTTCACTCTTCGTGGTGCTGGCCGGCAGCGATCCGATCCAGGCCTATCAGCGCATGTTCTGCGAAGGCTTCGGGCCGCGCGGCTGCGAGACCTTCGGTCATCTGCTATTCTTCCCGGTTACTGATGAGGCCGGGACGACCACCACCCAGTTCGCCCCAACTTATGGCGCGGGCGGGCATCCGCTGTCGATCAACCTGGAGCGCGGCACGGTGCTGATCCTGACGGCGCTCTCGGCCATGGTGGCATTTCAGGCCGGTATGTTCAGCATCGGCATGGATGGTCAGTTGGTGCTGGGGGCGGTAGTGGCGGCTTTTCTGGGGTACTGGATACCCGACCAGTTCTACGCGCTGGCCGGGGTTGTTGACCCGGAGGCCGCGCCGCAAGGATTGTTGTTCATCATGCGGCTGCTGGTGCCAGCGCTATGCATCATCGCCGCCATGCTGATCGGTGCCTTCTACTCGTGGATCGCCGGCTATCTCAAGGTCAAGCTGAACGTCAATGAACTCATCAGCACCATCATCCTGAACGCCATCGCGGTGCAGTTAGTCACCTGGCTGATTAACTTCCCGCTGCGCTCGGACTTCAACAACGTCGCCCGCACCCGCCGCATCGACGACACGGCCTGGTTGGTGCCGTTCACGCGCGGGCTGCTGCCGGACGTCGAGTGGTTCTCCGGGTCGCGCACCGGCATCGGCATCATCCTGGCGCTGATCGCGGCGTTGCTGGTCGGCTTCTATCTGTGGCGCACCATCGGCGGTTATGAGCAGCGCATGACACGCGGTTCGCGCCTGTTCGCCCGTTTCGGCGGCATCCCTGGCGATCAGGCAGCCCTGCGCGCCATGCTCATCAGCGGGGCGCTCAGTGGGCTGGCCGGGGCGATCCAGATTCTCGGCGTCGAGCGGCGGGTGGTGGATGGCTTCGCCGCCAGCGGGCTGGGGTTTGATGGTGTGCTGGTGGCGATCCTGGCGCGCGAGTCGATCTTCGGCATCATCCTGGTCGGCATCTTCTTCGCCGGGCTGGAGCAGGGCGCGGTCAACCTGCAATTCGGCAACCTGCCGCGCCAACTGGGCGGCATCATCATCGCCTTCATCATCCTGTTCAATTCGATGGAAGACTTCCTGCGTCGGAGCATCACCCAGGTGCGCGAGCGATTGCTGCCGCGCCGCCTCGGTCCGGCCAGCGCGACAGACGGGGCATCATCATGATTGATTGGCTCAACCGTTATGGCAATCTGCTTCAGCGCGGGCTGATCGTGGCCGGGGTGGTCATCGGCCTATACCTGTTCTTCACCCTGCCGGTCAACCTGGTGCAGAGCAGCATCCGGCTGGCGACGCCCTTCATCCTCGGTTCGCTGGCGGCGCTACTGGCGAGCCGCGCCGGGGTGCTGAATCTGGCGATCGATGGCAAGATGCTGCTGGGGGCATTTGTGGCGGTGGCGGTGCTGTTCAAGACCGGCTACGACCCCATCGTTGGTGTGCTGGCGGCAGTCGCAGCCGGCGGGGTGCTGGGCTTCGTCTTCGCCATCCTCTACTTACGCATCAAGATCAATCTAGTGATCCTGGCGCTGGCAGTCAACCTGTTCGTCGCCAATGCCACCGTCTTCTTCATGCGCGTCACCTTCGGCGCCTTCGGCACACTGGCCGACCCCAGCATCAACAGCCTGCCATCCCTCTCGCTGCCCCTCATCAGCAGCATCCCGATCCTGGGTGAGCGACTGAGTGGTTACAACCTGATCGTCTATCTGAGCTGGGTGATGGTGGCAGTGGTGTGGGTCATCCTGTTCCGCACCCGCTTTGGTCGCCATATCCGCGCCGTCGGCGAGAACAAGGGCGCGGCGGAAAGCGTCGGCATCAATGTGACGCTGGTGCAGATCTTCGCCCTGACCCTCAGCGGGATGCTGGCGGGCATGGCCGGGGCCTTCCTCTCAATTGGTTTCCTCAGCCAGTTCGTCGAGAACATGACCGCTGGGCGCGGCTGGATCGCCATCACCGTTTCGCTGTTCGCTTTCGAGCGTCCGGTAGCGGCCTTCTTCACCGCGATCTTCTTCGGCTTCTCCGAAGCGCTGGCGCTCTTCCTGCAAAGCCAACCGGGCGTCACCGTCCCGCCCGATCTGCTGCTGGCGATTCCCCAGATCGCCACGCTGACGGCGCTGGTGCTGGTGGCGCTGCGGGTGCGGGCGGCGGAACTGCTCAAGCGGCGCAACTTCGCTGCCCAGTTCGGCAAGGAACTGAGCCAGCTTAAGAACGCGGTGGTCGGCAATCGCGGGGGATGATCAGCCAGACCAGGTGTCCATGATCCAATCTGGATGATTGGCTAAGGGAGGATGGCTCATGCGATTGTCGATGGGCAGTGCCATCGTGCCTTTCCATGTTGATCATGTGATTCCACAGAAACATGGCGAATCGGATGAGAGCAGCAATCTTTGTTTTGCCTGCTTCTTATCGTGATGATCGGCGACGCCTACAGCAGGCTAATGGCGAAAGTGGATGAAGATGCGCCCGAAGTTCTTGTCATCCTTTTCGACACGGTGATAGAGCGCCCGGATGTGCTTCTGATCGAGGAAGCGCAGCACCTTCTTCTTCAGTTGACCACTGCCTTTACCGGGAATGATCTCGACCAGTTCGATCTTTTTCTCTACCGCCTCGCGCACAATCCGGTTCAGTTCAGCGTCGATCTGATCGCCCCGGTTATAGATGTCGTGGAGGTCCAGCTTAAGCTTTGCCATGTTCGGCCACCCTCTGCAGCGGAATACGGATGATGAAGCGCGTTTCGCCTGGTTTGGATTGAACATCAATGCTGCCGTTGTGCTGCTTAACAATCCGATACGTCACATCCAGCCCTAAGCCAGTGCCTTTGCCCACGCCTTTGGTGGTGAAGAATGGCTCGAACAGGCGCGGCATCACCTCATCCGGGATACCTGGACCGTTGTCGTTGATCTCCACCATGATGTGATCGTTCTCATGACGAGTGATGAGCCGCAACCGTCCCTGCCCCCGCATCGCGTCGATGGCGTTGTCGACCAGGTTGGTCCACACCTGGTTGAGTTCGCCGCCGCGCGCCATCACGCTTGGCAGATCGGGCGCATATTCACGACTGACCTCGACCTTCTTCAGCTTGTGGTTCAGGATGCGCAGGGTGTTATCCAGCCCGCGATGAATATCGACCTCTTGCAGCGGAGCCTGATCCATGTAGGTGTATTCTTTGACCGAAGCCACCAGATCGGAAATGCGGCGGGTGCCATCGTCAATTTCGAACAGCAGATCGGCCACATCCAGCGCACTCTTCAGCCACGTCAGGACGCTGACGGCGCTTTCTGACGGGAAATGCTCGATCAGCGCGATGAGATCAGTATGGGTGATGCCGGCTTCGACGAAGGCTGGAGCCATGTCATAACCGCCGCTGCATCCGACCTCATCCAGCCAGTCGGCAATCGCGTCCTCACGGTCACTCTGTTCCAATGGCGAAAGCGCCTTGAGGGTAGGCCGGTTGCTGATGACATCCTGCTGAAACACCAGCAGCATGGTGAGCTGATGCTGGTTCAGCCCAGATGCGCACAGGTCGATGCTTAGTTTTTGTAGATTAGGCAGCATCTCGCGCAGAGTGTTGGCGGAACGGCGGGCAGCCGCAGCCGGATTGTTCAACTCATGCGCCAGCCCAGCCGAGAGCTTGCCCAGCGCGGCCATCTTCTCCTGCTGCACCATGCGCGAGGCAAAGCCGCTGGTGCGCTCGGTGACGATTTGTAGAATGCGGGCGCCGACCTTCGGCACGGTGGCGATCAGGGCGCGGAATGCTGGCTCATCAAAGATCAGCAGGCGCGTCGGCAGGATGGCCTGCGCCGTCATCTGGGATGGAGTCTGGAACAACAGGTTGATCTCGCCGCCGATGATGCCGCGCGGCGTCGTCCCGACCACGGTGCTGACGTCATTCAACAGGCGCTGGATTTGCAGTTCGCCCTCCAGCACCACATAGAAGCGGTTGTTGGGTTCGCCTTCGCGGGTGAAGTAATCGCCACTTTGCAGTGTTATCTCATAGCTGTTCGCAGCGATCCAGGCGTACTCATTGTCGGTCAGCCCCTCAAATAATGTCAGCTCGCGCAAAAAATCCATATCATCTCCCGTTTCAATTGGTCTAGATTATAGACGACTTCGACCCGGGGAGTGAAGCTGGCAAAGTGGGTAGTACCCTCATATTCGGACTTCGCCTGCTGTGTGGACTGTAGTCCGTCAGGCTGGCATCGAAGGACGACGAAGGTGGTGTCATCAATGATAGCTCTGCTATCGCCCTGTGGATGGCAGCGTGTTGAGCAGGTTGGGCAGATTGGCAACCACCCGGCTGATGAGCCAGATGACGCCGCTGCTGACGGCCATGATGAGGAAGATGTTGAAGCCATCGTGCAGGTTGAAGGAAAAGTTGGCTGAGGGCGACTCAATGTCGTGGGGACGCGCTGTCAAGCCACCGGCGGCTTCCAGTGCGCTGTTGAAATCCTCCAGCCGCACCCGGATGTCGTAGTAATACACCATCACCAGCAGTGGCACGATGGGGAAGGTTAAAAGGGTGAACAGCAGGATGACAGCCGCTGCCAGCAGCAGCGCTACCGCCGAGTCGCCAAATAGCGCCAGACCCTGCAAGACCAGGCTGATCGGCGCGACGATGAAGTTATAGGCTGCTCCGATGCCGAAGGTGATGACGGTACGCAGCCCCAGGAAGAACCAGAATCGCGCTTTCCCCAACTGCCATGATCGCTGCACCGCTTGCGGTGCGCGCACCCGTTCCAGGGTCAGGATTGGTACCAATAATGGTTGTGTTGCGACTGACAGGTAGACCATCGGTACGAACAGGACGAGCAGCGGAAGGAAACGGGTCGTCACGGCCAATCCCACAACGAGTCCCAACGCCACGAAATTCATCACCAGCAGGAGCAGATGCCCGCCGATCATCGCGCTCATCCGCCACCAGCCGACCGCCAGCGCGTGCCGCAGAGTACTGCCAGTGCCAAACAAGGCTTCTGACCCCAGATAGGTCAGCGCCGCAGTTGACCAGGCCGCCAGAGCAAGCTGCATCGGCACCAGGATAAAGGGCAGCACCAGCAGAAGTGGGCTAGGCATATCAAGAGTGATGTTGTTATTCAGGGCAACGGGCCGTGTCAGCGGGAGCAATCCAGCGATAATGCCCCAGGTTAGCAACGGTATCACGGGCAGCGCCGCCAGCACCAGACACTTCCACCAGCAGGCGCGATACACCAGAAAGGTCAGATGGAGGGTGCTGAAAAAACTCAGAGGAAAGGTGGGGGTGTCCTGGGTCGCGGCCATTTCCAGCCCCTCACACCCCTTCGGTCAATTGCTGGATGCGCTGCTGGAACTGCTGGTAATGCTGCTCATCGATGGGCAGATAGCCATACCAGACATCCTCGAACACGGTGATGATCCACTGCAAGTGATCGCGAAGCTGGGGGCGGTCGGTCAACTGGCGCAGATGCTCGCGGTTGGTCAGGGTGGCGTCGTAACGCAGCAGCCCTTTTTCATCGAGCAGCAGCAGCGCCGAGAGATACAGGTAGCGGATGGCGCTGCGATAATCCTGAGCAGTAGCTTTCTCACTGGCACGATCAACCGCTCCGCTGAAGGTGGTTGGATCATCGCGTTCATCGGCCAGCACCACCGGCTGCTCCTGCACCCGCAGATGCCGCATCGCCGCGATCAACGCCAGCACCAGCAGCCCGATGCCGCCGATCAGGAACAACGCCTGAAGCAGCCCACCCAGGTCGGGCCACGCGGGAGAATCGCTCGGTGGCTCAGGGATCGGGGCATCAGCATATTGGAAGCGCGGGTCATTCAGCACATCATTCAAGGCGTCATCTGAAGCGTTGGCGCTGTCGCCGGCCTGCTGCCGGTCGTGATAGGCCAGCAGCGCCCGCGTCCGTTCCAGGGCTGTCGCCCGCTGCGCCGGGTCATCCAACCCCGCCGTCAGCCAGGTCACATCCACTGGCTGGGTCGTCCCATCCGCCAGCCGAACCTCAGCGACTCCATCCCAAAGCGCTCGCACCGCCTCGGCTGAACTGGCTTCGACCAATCCTTCGCTCTGCCGCAGCCGCGTCCAGAATTCGGTCTCGCTGATCGTCCCGTCCTGCGCCCGCGCCAGCAGCGGGGCGAACAGGACGAATAACAGGCTGGCGACAAGCCGAAACAGATTTATCCCCCGCGCCTGACCCGCGAGGGGGACTGGAATAACAGCAGTAGCTATTCGCATCTGTCGGATTTCGACCAGCATCACCGCAATCCGCGCGTGAAGTTATCCATGAACTGGGCGAATGCCTGAGCCAGCAGCAGCCCCATCACCAGCGAGATTACCACCAGGATGGCGATATTACGCCAGTCCTTGCCATCAAGGCTGAACTTAGCAGGCGGTGCTGGCACATCCACCGGGCGCATATCAGGATTCGCCGCCGATTCGAGCGCGATATCCAACCCCTCGCTTTTGACGCGAATATCGTAATAGAGCAGGGTGAAGGCAATCGGCTGGATTGGGGTAGACAGGATGCTGACCACGACGATGCTGAAAAAGCTCACAATCAGGGCCGGCACCATGCTGCCACTGCCACGCGGCATAACCGCCGTGACCAGTGCGCCCAGCGCCCCGCCCAGCACAGCGGCGACGATTCCAGTGATGAGGCCAATCACCAATGCCAGACCGATCAGCGTCCAGAAGCGGCTCTTGCCCATCACCCATGCACGGGTGATGCCCTGCGAAGCGCTGATCGCTTCGAGCGTCAGCACCTGGGTCAGCATCGCTCCAATCGCAATACCGAGATAAATGACAAATCCCAGCCCGGCGAACAGCGGCGGGAATAGCGCGCCGGCAATGATGACCACAACCGCGAAGACGCCGATCACAAAACCGAACAGGAATAGGCCGCAGCCGATGCTGCCGAACCGTTTCTGGGTGGCGCTGAAGGCTTCACCAATGCTGACCTTGCGCCCGAACAGGCTCTCCGAGGTCATATAGGTCAACGGCCCGACAATCAAAATGGTCTGGATGAAGCTAAGGATGTTGGCGATGAACTGGGAAAAATCCGCCTGACCGGTCGCCCGTAGCGGCTGATTACCGAGCAGCGCTACTGTACTCGGCGAAAGCAGCAGCGTGATGATGGTGATGGGGATAGTGACGAGCGCCACCCACCCGGCCATCGTGACAAAATTTTCCCGGTAAATGCGGAAGGTGCGATCCAGCAGTTCGCTGAAACTGAAACTGAGGACAGGACGGCTGATGGACGGGGTCATCGTGCATCCTTTCACAAGGTTGGTCGAGATTGATACGCCATTCATTATATCCCGAATACAATTTTTTAGCGGACAATCCCCTCACCCCGATGGAGATTATTCACCAGCGACTCGACTTCGGCAGTTGTCGTGATGAGCATGTCGCCGTACTGGCTCAACGCCAGCGCGGCCAGCACCACGCCGTAACGTAGTCCTCGGCGGAAATCCCCGCCCAGCCAGCCGTGCAGCACACCCGCCGCCAGTGCATCGCCTGCCCCCAACCGATCGACCATCACCGTCGGCGCAGCCGCCTCGCTCAAGATCTGCCCACCATCCCAGGCCATCACGCCCTGATCGCCGCGCGTCATCACCACTCGCTGGGCGCGGCTCAGATCGACCAACTGCTGGATGATGACCGCCGCTTCACCGGTGCAGCCGAACAGCTTCTCGGCATCACCCTGCTTGCAGAACAGGATGTCCACTTCCTGGATCAGCGGGCGCAGCACCGTGGCAGCCGCCTCGGCCGTCCAGAGCTTCGAGCGATAATTGACATCGAAACTGAGGGCGACCCCGGCACGGCGGGCGCGTTCGACAATGGTCTGCACCAGCTTCAGGCACGACTCTGAGAGCGCGGCTGTGATCCCGGTCAGATGCACCACCCGGCTGTTGAGCAGAACATCCCAGTTGATCTGGTCGGCGCTCAGATGCGCTGCCACTGAATCCGCCCGGTCGTAGACCACCTGGATCGAACGCGGTGGATGGGCGAACTCAACGAAATATGTCCCCATCCGCCCCGTCGGACTCCAGACCACGCCGCTCAGGTCGACGCCCGCGCCGCGCAAATGTCCTGCTGCCAGCCGTCCCAGCGGATTATCCGGCAGCCCGGCCACCAGCCCGCAATGCCGCCCCAAACGCGCCAGCGCCGTTGCCACATTGCCCTCGGCTCCAGCGGGATAGACATCCATCTGACCGGCAGCTTCCAGCCGTTCGCCAGCCGGAACGCTGAAACGCAGCATGATTTCGCCCACCGTAGTGAAATCAAACATGCGCACCATCCCAGGCCATTCGCAGCGCTGCTGCCCGCGCCTGTAGATCGCTCAAACTGACCTTGTCGGAAACCAGTGTGCTGCCCACCCCCACCGCTGCGGCACCGGCCCGGCGATAGGCGGCGATGTTATCCGACCCGATGCCACCCGTCGGCACGAAGTCGATGTCATCCAGCGGGGCGCGCAGCGCTTTCAGATAGGCCACTCCACCCAGCACATCTGCCGGGAAGAGCTTGACCATGGCGCATCCGGCGACGAAGGCATTCTGGGCTTCAGTGGCCGTCGTCACGCCCGGCAGGTGCAGCGTGTCATGCCCCAGCGCATAGGCCACCGAGGCCGGGTCATAATTGGGCGAGACAATGAACTGTGCGCCGGCTTCGATCACCCGCCGCACCTGCTCCACTGTTCGCACTGTCCCGGCACCGACCAGCATTTGGCCGCCATGTCGCGCCCGCAACTGCTGGATGGCCGTCAGCGCATCCGGTGTGTTGAGTGTCACTTCCATCGACAGCACTCCGCCCTGGTTCAGCGCCTCGCCGATCCCGTGAATCTGCTCCAGCGTGAATGACCCGCGTACAATGGCGATGATGCCGCCCTGCTTAATCTGTTGGCTGATGTCGTTGATCTGAGACATGGTTCACCCGCGTCGCCGGTAGATGACGCTGACCAGCAGCAGGATCACCACCGCGCCAAAGAAGGACACGATGATGTCGATATAGCGCAGCGTGACCCCTTCGGTCAGCGATTGCGCCACCGAAATGTTGAGCAGGCTGAAGATGAACCCGCCCAGCAGCGCCCCGATCAGTCCGATCAGGATGCTGCCCTCGGCGCTCATGCCCCGCCCGCGCACCAGGATGCTGGCGAAGAACCCGGCGATTAACCCGATAATGATCCAGGTGATGACTTGCACCGGCTGAAAGGAAATGACAACCGTTTGTTCCATTTGCTGGTTTCTCCTTGTTGCTGATTCACGACACTGATGCTAGGCAAGTAAAACGTAATTTCACGCACAATCGAATATCGTTCTGCCTGAACCGGATCGTTCAAGGATGCCGGGAGCGACTTTGTGACCTTCAGTTTGACCCATATAACCCTGTTTTCTCAAGCCCCTTTCAGCTTTCCGATCCAGTTCGGCTTGGACGGCAGGGCATTCCAATACAGCTCATGCAGCACATGAATGCCGATTTCTTGCAGCCAGGCTTCGGTCTGTGAGCCGATACTTTCCGGGCTTAAAAGCGACTCGCTCATGACACAGCCGTCTTCATTTGCTGGTGATCTTCTAAACAGGGCTTAGCGTTTAAGTCCGCGTCGCTGGTATCGGGTCGCCAGCATAGGCCAGGACAATCTGTTCACGCGCGATGCCAGCCTGCAACAACGCATCCACCAGCGGGCGATCTGTCAGGTCTTCCTCGATGATGACTTTATCCCCCTCGACCCGCGCCATCACCATCACGCCTGCTGGCTGATGTCACACCGGATAATCAATGATATTGACAGCGTAGGCCTGCTGGTCATCATCAGCCAGCTTAAAAGTGCGGTGCAGCGGGCTGCCGCCAGCATAGGCAAAAACCACCTGCCTCACAATATCGGCCAGGGAATCCATCGCTGAATAACCTCCTGCTTCATGTCCGCTAATCAGGATTTAGCGCTGGTTTAAGTCCATGATAATACCAACTGGCTGCGTTCATCAGCGACAACGCACCCTCAGTTCACTTCCAGCCCGTTGCGATCCGGCAGGGCGGGGTACGGCGCATGGGGTTCACGCTGATACCAAAAGCTGGTCGAGGCGATGTCATCCTGCAACGGCAGATAACGCCCCTCCGAGCGCCAGCCCAACGCCTGGATAGTCACGCGCAGCGCCGTCCGAAAGCGGATCGGGTCCATGATGTGCCAGCGGTAAAGGCCGAAGCGCTGCTGGGTCTGGTACAACCCATCCGGCTTGATGACCTGTGACAGGCCGGAATAGGGCGAACTGAATACACCATACTGTCCCGGCGGATGTTCAAAATTCCATGCGCCGCCGATGTAGTCCTCGGTGCCGGTGCCACAGATGGTCGGGAAATCAGCGTCATCATTGAAATAGAATTTGATCTCGCCCTCGCCCCACCAGCGGTTGTTGTTGACGCCCCAGGCCAGATAGGTTCCGACAAAATGCCCCTGTCCACGCACCCCATCCAGCAGGGTATGCGGCTGGGCATAGGGCAGCGGGTTGCTGCGCCGCCATTGGGCATGAAAGCAGGCGGCATCTTCCGGCACATCGGTCAGGGTATAGGTGATCTGGTAGTACAGCGGATCGCTCTCCCGATCCATCAGATTCTCAACCGTGATGCGGGCGCGGCTGTGGAACGGCATCTCCCAGTAACAGTTGAATCCGCCCGCCGGATTGACCGCCACCGCCAGCGAGGACACATTGCTGCGCACACACCAGCCATTGCAGAAGAAATCCCCCAGCGGCACCTCCACCGAAGGCGTGGCCTCGCCATCCCAATACATCCGCAGCACAATCCGCCGCCACCAATCGGGGTGAATGGTCAGCCAGATATGCTGAATAGCGCCGCTGCCCTGAATATCCGCCAGGGTGTGTTCCCGGTTAGCCGGGATATGAATGCTGGGCGAGAGTTTCCATCCCTGCCCCAGTTCCCGTGCCGGGTGTGCGCCTGTGCCAGTGGTTGCCATGCCACCTTTGCCCGGCTCGCCGGTAAAATTCTCGGGGCTGATCGAGCGCGTCTCCGCATTCGACAGCCGCGACAGCGTACCCAGTGACAGATTCAAACCATTAAACATCATTTTGTTCCCTCACTATTTTTCGATACACCTGCATCATACACCAGAAGCATCAGGTGTTTGCCCGGTTCTTTCGTTATTCGAGTGATAACGCTTCGTCCATCACGGGACCCTTTACACTGATCAACGCCAGACCACCCACTCGGATAGGGTGCACCGAATCAACAGTAAAACAAAAAGTTTGGCTCATGGGTAGAAAGAGTGCAAACGGACCAGGGATGAGATGAAAGCAACGGAGACGCGCTTGAGATTGACGCGAAACTCATGGATCGCGACATAGCCACTGAGAAAATGCTTGC